>RFOD01000028.1 GCA_009926865.1 Gammaproteobacteria bacterium
ACATCAAGGCACGATTGGGCCCTTTATTTTTGCAAAACAAGCCGAGGTCGTCGCGGGACAACTCGCCGATGCCGTACAAAAAGGTGCTCGCGTGTTAACCGGCGGTGAGATTGAAGATCACGGCGGTAAATGGCTGCGTCCCACGGTGCTCGTGGATGTCACCCATGAGATGGCGATCATGCGCGAAGAAACTTTTGGTCCCGTGATTCCTGTCATGGCCTATGACGACGTTGAACAGGCGATCGAATGGGCAAACGAAGGCGTTTACGGCTTATCCGCGGGCGTGATTGCAGGCTCCTTGGAAGAGGCTGAGCAAATTGGTCGCGAGATTGACGCGGGGGGTATTAGCCTTAATGATGGCTCGTTGACTGCGATGTGTCACGAGATGGAAAAACACAGTTTCAAACTATCGGGGATGGGTGGGTCCCGTATGGGCCCTGCAGGCTACACCCGCTTTTTCCGTCGCAAGGTTTTGATTCGTCAGCATGGTGAGCCTGCTACCATGGCCCATATGGCCGAAGCCAATGCAGTACAGAAAGGATCAGCGTCATGAATATGCCCAGCGGATTACCGGACATCAAACTCGACACGACCGCGTTGTATCGCGAAGAAGTCTTTACCGATCGTCAGGCGGGTTCCGTTCGACGCTTGACGCCCGTGACGGTGGAGGGCGCCGATGATGCCACTCGGCCCGTGCTCTATCTGGGACAGACGCAGCTTATGACGCCGGGTGGTGTGCTGCCCTTGGGTTTTGAGATCGAAGCGAGCTCGCTGCAAGAAGCGCTCGATAAGTTTCCCGATGCGGTCAAACAAGCCCTCGAGCAAGCGATCGAGGAAGCGCAGCAAATGCGTCGCGAAGCGGCGTCGCGCATCGTAGTGCCAGAGGGTGGCGCCGCGATGGGTCAGGCGATGTCCGGTAGCAGCGGAATCAAACTTCCGTAACCTGCCGATACACCTCGGCGTACTCCTCGGCCGTTTGCACACAGACCGAGAGATCTTTGAGCAGGCCGTCCGAGAGATCATAGATCCAGCCGTGGATCTCTAGCCGTTTGCCGCGGTCCCATGCCTGTTGCACGATGCTGGTTTGCCCGACGTTGAGCACTTGCTCCATCACGTTCAGTTCGCAGAGTCTACGCAAGCGGCTCGCATCATCGGGTAGTTCATCAAGACGGCTACGGTGTTTGCGCATCACATCTTGAACGTGACGCAGCCAGTTATCGATTAGCCCGAGACGGCTGTTTTGTAGTGCCGCTTGCACGCCACCACACCCATAGTGGCCGCAGACGATGACATGCTCAACATCGAGTACGTCGACTGCGTATTGCAGTACCGAGAGACAATTCAGATCCGTATGGACGACGACATTGGCGACGTTGCGATGGACGAATAGCTCACCGGGTAGCAACCCAACAATTTCATTGGCGGGGACACGGCTATCGGCGCAGCCTATCCACAGGTAATCGGGCGACTGCTGATCAACGAGCTTACGAAAGAACTGGGGGTCTTCCGTGCTGATTTGCTTAGACCACTCGCGATTACGATTAAAGAGATTAGAAAGACTTCTCATATGGGAGTTTTATGCGTGAGAGTTTAGGGTTTTGCTTCTGGCGAAGCTGGCATTGATTTGAGTTTATCTTCAAAGAAATCAAGTATTGTCGTATAGGCATGTGGCCCCGTATCCGAAAATCGTAACAGCCCATGTTTGCTACCAGGGTAGGGCATAGCGGAGAAGGGCTTGCCTAGATCTTGTAGTTGCTTAAAGAGCGCAGTCGCATGGCTAAAAAGTACATTGTCATCCGCCATGCCATGCATGATGAGCAAGGGACCTGCGAGCGCTGGAGCATGCGTCATCACCATGCCCTCCGAATAGCCTTGTGGGTTCGACTCCGGCGTACCCATATACCGCTCGGTGTAGTGAGTGTCATAGAGTCGCCAGTCCGTAACCGGTGCACCGGCGACGCCTACGGCAAAGAATTCTGGTGCGCGCACCATGCTCATCAAGCTCATGTAGCCGCCGTAACTCCAGCCAAACACGCCGATCCGTTCCGCGTCCACCCAAGACTGTGAGCGTAAAAATTGTACGCCGAGCACTTGATCCTCGACCTCGATGCTGCCCATGCGCAGATAAAGCGCTGATTCGAACTGTCGACCGCGAAAGCCTGATCCCCGGTTATCAAGTGTGAAAACAATAAAACCACGTTGCGCCAGGATTTGACGGAAGAGTCCCGCAGGGGCTCCACCCCAGGCGCGTCGTACGCGTTGCGCGCCGGGGCCGCCGTACACGTCCACGATCACTGGGTAGCGTCGCGTGGGATCAAAATTGGCGGGTTTCAGGAGTTCGTAATGCATGAGCTGACCATCGGCAGCCTGTAGCGTGCCGAATTCGCTCGATACGTGTGCAGCGGTGAACGGTGCGTACGGGTGCGAGTGATCCAAGGTGTTCGGTACCAGCTCAACGGATCGGCGACTGCGCGTGTCACGCAGCGTGAGCGAGGGCGGTTGGGTCGGGGTGGAAAATTGATCGAGCCAACTGCGTCCGTCTTTTGACATCGTCACCGAATGCCAGCCCGCCTCCGTGCTGAGTTGTCGAATTCCGCGTTCGATCGCCGCCGCATCCGTACCGGTGCCACCCTCAAGCGAGGCGGCATAAAGATGTCGCTCAATGGGTGTGGCGCGATTGGCAGTGAAATATACCCAGCCTGAGCGCTCATCAACGGCTTCAATGGCTCGCTCACGGCTATCGCCCACGACCATCCATGAGCCGGCGGTGATCGGGCGCAGTAGTCCACCCTCAAAGTCATACAGGTAAAGATGCTTGTAGCCGCTACGGCTTGACGCCCAAATGAAGCGTCCGTCTTTGAGGAAGGTCAGTTCATCATGCAACTCGACCCAGCTGTCGCTGCGCTCTTCAATCAAATCGCGTGCGCTGCCATCCAACGTGTCGATGCGTCGCAGTACTAAATATTTTTGATCTCGACTTTGCCACTGCACGGCAAGGTGCCGTGCGTCGGGGAACCAATCGACCCGCGCGAGATAGCCATCTTGGGAGGCGCCCGCACTCAGCTCTTGACCCTGCGGCAGACCTGAAGCGCCCGAACGCGTGACCGCATCTATTTGACTGAGATACAGCGTGACCGCTGCATTAGGGCGCCCTGCTGCCGGATAGCGCTGCTTAACAACTTGAACAGAGTCTGCAAAGATTTCAAAGCGCTCTAGTTCATCGACCCCGGATTCGTCCACACGGGTATAAGCGATGGATTTCTCATCAGGAGACCACCAGTAACCCGTGCTACGGTCCATCTCTTCCTGAGCAATGAATTCAGCCATGCCGAAGGAGAGTGTACCGCCACCCTCGCGAGTAACTGCGTGTTCGGTCCCTGTTTGCAGGTCAATCAGGTAGAGATTTTGCTCGCGAACAAAGCTGACAAAGCGGCCCTGTGGCGAGAAGCGCGCGTCGGTCTCAGCGGCGTCCGTTTGCGTTAATTGCCGGACGCGGGCGCGGGGTTTGACGGATGCATCTGCCTGAGCTGCACCCGCTGCCAAAGAATATAGATAGAGATCACCGGCCAGAGGAATCAAGATCTGTCGAGAGTCGGGAGAGAACTCGTAGTCGACGATTCCTCTGAGCGCTGCGGTCCGCGCGCGTTCGCGGCGCGCTTCTTCTTCTGGTGAGAGAGTTCCCTCATCGGCCGCGAGATCATTGGAGTCGACTAATAAAAAGCGTTGGTTGCGGCGTAAGTCGTAAGCCCAGATATCGAGACGGTCTTTATCGGTCTCTTTCCCTTGTAGGAAGGCGACGAGTCGTCCGTCGGGCGAAAACTGTGGGCTTCGTAGACTACTGCCCGAGAGATCCGGTGCCGCAAATAGCCGCTCAATGGAAAGGCCCTGAGCGGGGTTCGCCTCCGCTGCCTCGATAGCGCTCGGCATAGGAGCGAGCAGGCTCGCGGTGAGTAGTCCCAGCAAGATGGGCTGCACCTTGATGCGCGGTCCGGTTAACATCGTGTCCCCTTACGAAAGTCCCGTTATATCAGGCCAGTGTAGAGAGGTATATGCAGCATCGCCAGCATCGAGCTCAGACGCTCACCGACCCTCGGTCCCATCACCAAACTGGGCCTATCACGGGGCGTCGGTTAACCATTGCTCAGTGGTCGCTAGCGACAGCTCTAGCCCTCGCATCGAGTCTCGTTTGCGCCACCCCGAGCGCACCCAGCGCTTCACCTAACACCCTGGTAAATGAAAAAGCGATACCCATGACTCATGATGCCTCCACCCGCGAGCAATCAGCACTCCGCTCAAAGATTACGGCGACCGCATTGAAATACCCGGCGGCTCAGCGTGGCTCACAGGTAGATGATTATCACGGTACCCAAGTTGCCGATCCTTATCGTTGGCTCGAGGACGTCGAGCTTGAGGCGACGCGCAAATTCGTGACGTCACAAAATGCATTGGCGCAGCCCTGGCTTGAGGCTTTGCCGCAGCGTGAGCCGATTCGTCGTCGCCTTGAGAGCTTGTGGAATTACGAGCGAGTGGGAGTACCCCGTAAAAAAGGGGGGCGCTATTTCTTTGTTCGTAACGACGGCAAGCAGAATCAAAGCGTCCTTTATGTGACTGACGCTCTGGATGCCACACCACGTGTGTTATTTGATCCCAACGAGAGTCGTCAAGATGCGACCGTCGCTTTGGCGCGTTTTGAGCCGTCACCGGATGGATCCATGTTGGCGTATTCGATTTCAGATGGCGGGACGGATTGGGAGATCTGGCGTTTCATGCGCGTGAGCGACGGGAACCTGATGTCGGATGAGCTTCGCTACACCAAATTTTGGGAGCTCTCGTGGGCGAAGGATGGTAGCGGTGTCTACTACAGCCGCTATCCCGCTTCGACGGACGATCCTGCGCAGGGTGATGGTTTGCAGCAACCCGTGGTGCACTTCCATCGTTTCGGTACCCCGCAGTCAGAGGATGAGGTGGTTTATGCGGTGACCGATCATCCTACGCGCGCACCTTCCGCGAGCGTCTCCGAGGACGGCGCGTGGTTGTTCATTTCGCTTTTTGATGGGTATCAGACGAACGGCATCGATGTGATCCCGCTTACGAGTGCCGACAAGACGCCGCGACCGCTTTTCAATGACTGGGACGCGCGCTACACGATTTTAGGCAACGATGGCGATATCGTTTATGTTCAGACGACGGCGGATGCGCCGCTCGGCCGAATTATTGCCGTGGACCTGAACCAACCCGAGCGTTCAGCTTGGCGCGAAGTGGTACCGCAGCAAACCAACGCGCTCGAAGAGGCGAGTTTGGTGGGCGGAAAACTAATCGCTCGCTATGTGCGCGATGCCCATGGCATTGCTCAAATATTCGATCTAGCCGGGGGCATGCTGGGTGAGGTGCCCACGCCGGGACTTGGCACCTTGGCGGGTTTCTCGGGTGGGATCAAAGATCAAGCCACATTTTTTGCCTATGCGGATTACCTGAGTCCAGGGCGAGTCATGCGACTTGATTTGACGGATCTGAGCGTGAGTGATTTTCGGACGCCGCGGATCGCAACCGATACCAGCCTTTATGTCACCGAGCAGGTGTTTTTTATTAGCCGAGATGGCACACGAGTGCCGATGTACATCACGCGGCGACGTGATCTTGTAAAAAACGCGGATACCCCGACCTTGCTCTACGGCTATGGTGGTTTCAATATTTCCTTGACCCCTGCATTTCGTCCCGCTGTGGTGGCTTGGCTTGAAATGGGGGGTATTTATGCCGAAGCAAATTTACGCGGTGGCGGTGAATACGGCGAGGCGTGGCACACTGCGGGTACGAAAACGCGTAAGCAAAATGTTTTCGATGATTTTATTGCCGCTGCGGAGTATTTGATCCAGGAAGAGTACACGCGCTCGCAGCGTTTAGTGATTTCGGGGCGTAGTAATGGTGGGCTTTTGGTCGGCGCGACCTTACTGCAACGACCCGACCTATTCGCCGCTGCCTTGCCGGCTGTGGGTGTGCTTGACATGCTGCGTTATCACACCGCGAGTGCGAACGCGCGTCAGTGGAGCTCGGACTACGGGCTATCAGAGGATCCGGATCAGTTTGCTGCGCTCAAAGACTATTCACCAGTGCACAACGCGGTGATGGGGCGCTGTTACCCGGCGACTCTCGTGACAACGGCTGATCGTGATGATCGCGTCGTGCCGTGGCATAGCTATAAATTCGCAGCGGCCCTGCAGCACGCGCAAGGTTGTCATAACCCGATCCTGATTCGGGTCGAGACGCGAGCAGGCCATGGTGCAGGCAAGCCGACTTGGATGCAGATCGAAGATTTCGCAGACCAATGGGCCTTTGCCGCGGCTGCGCTAGGAATGCCTGCTGATCCGTTTAGCGACGCTTCAGGGAATACACCCGCTCGCCCAGCCGACTGACCCCTCGCGCTGCCATTTTAGGCGACTCCGGTAGTAAGTCGACGTAGTCGAGTTGCAGGATGTCGTGGGTCTCGCCGAAGAGTTGCTGAACCTCTGAAGGGTTGACCGCGTGGGGCGGCCCCGGCATTTCTCTTTGATCGTACTCCATAGTCACGAGCAGACTGCGAGTCCCGCGAGTCGATAGGCGATCAAGCTGCTGGACATAGCGTTTGCGCATCTCAGTGGGCAGTGCTACCAATGCCGCGCGATCAAAGATCGCATCGATACGTCCCAAAGATTCTGGTGTCAGATCAAAGATATCGCCGCAGCGTAAATCGATATGCGGGCTATCTCCGTGCTCGACCTTAAAATTGTCCACCGCCAACGGGGATAACTCGATGCCCACTACCTCAAGCCCGCGTGTAGCCAGCCACAGCATATCGAGTGACTTTCCGGCGAGCGGTACGAAGACCCGCTGGCCAGCCTGTAAACCGAGCGATGCCCAATGTGACTCGAGCGCACGATGCGTTTGTGCTTGATGAAAACCGATTTCCTGACGTTGCCAGCGTTCGTGCCAAAAAGACGCTTCCATCGGGTTAGGCTTTCGCGCTTGGGCGTGCGGCAATCTCTGCCTGCCAGCGTTTGAGGTGAGTTTGGTGGTCGTTCACCCGAATCCCGGAGGGTTTGCCAAATTCCAGGGTCGTATACGCGACGATATCCGCAAAACTAAATTGATCGCCAGCCATAAAGGGGCGTTCGGCGAGGGTGTCATTGAGCAGTTGCCATTCATCGAGGACTTGCTGCTTGGCGATGGCACCAAACTCTGGTACTTGCTCGATACGCCCTTGCCAAAATTTATGAGTGTGCCGAAAGGCGAGGGTGCTTGGTACATAAGCGCGAAACATGATGCGTTGCACGACCGAGTCGATACGCGTCTGCTCCAGCGCGTCCACACCGAGCAAGGGCGGCTCAGGAAAGCGCTGCTCGAGATATCGACAGATCGCCAAAGATTCGGTCAGGCATTGACCATCATCTAACACCAGTACGGGTACTTCGCCCAAGGGGTTGAGCGCCAGAAACCCAGCGTTTTGTGTCTCACCCGCCGCGATCGATAGATCAATGCGTTCGTACTCGATCGCTTTTTCCGCCATGAACATCCGTACGCGTCGGGGACTCGGGGCAAAGGGATCGTTATAGAGCTTCAGCATGAGTGGATGTGGCGTGAATGGATCAAGCGTGAGTGGATCTAGAGTTGATGACAGCTCGTGATTTGGCAAGGGACATTTTCGGTCGCTTGCTGGGGTCGATTGTCCGTTCCATGCCATCGTACAAAGCGCACACTGGCTCGATAATGACTGCCGCTAATTTCAGGAAAGATACCTAGCTCGCGCGGCACTGCGACTCGCAGTAAATGTACGGGGTTATCCCGTTCAAAGGTGATGTTAAACACCCCGCCGGCGGCAGTCTCATGTCTGACGCGACCCCCTTGACGGGTTAGCCATAACAGTTCGGCGATCGAATCGCAGAGTGGGCGCAGCATCACGAGCCAAGTTTTCAAAGTGGTCTCGCGCGCTTCACTGGAGAGGTTCAGCCAGTACGAATAGTCTGGTAGATCAAAATCACAGGTGCCGCCCGGGATTGCACTGCGATGGCGGATCGCAGATAAAAACCCAGAATCGCGCAGGGGTTGTAAGTAGGCGGAGCCTGAGCCGTATAGCTCGCTGCGCAGTCGCGTGAGGTTGGTGATCAAAGATTGCAACCGATCGGCATCAACTTCACTGCGGCGCCGATAGTCATTCAGTAGTGCAATCTGCCGCTCTAATTCTTTGAGAACATCCGCCCGGGTGTCTGCACGACTGGTGATCGCTAAGATGTCGAGCAGACTCGTCACCGAGGCGCGACTACCCCACTGGCTTTGGGCGTGCGCATGGTAGAGCGCTTGGTTATAAAGAAAGTCAATGCGCAGGTACGCGCGCATGCGCTCACTGAGCGGTTGCTCAAATACGAGCCAGTCGCCGGAGGCGAGCTCGGTGAGGGTTGGTGAGGCTGAGGCATCCTCGCTCATCGGGCTATTCTGAGCCAGCCACTGGGTGGTCGTAAACCAATTATCGGCACTCAATCGCCCAGCGTGCAAGATACTGCTGGTGCAAACGCTCGACGCCGTCGCGCAAAGTCTCTGCGCTGCCGTCATTCACGAGGACATCATCGGCGATCGCCAGCCGTTCACTGCGGCCGGCTTGCGCCGCCAAGATCGCCTCGGCGGTCTCCGCCGAGCTGCCATCGCGTTGCATCAAGCGCGCCTTTTGCACAGCGGGATCGCAGTCAATCAAGAGCACGCGATCGAATTCGCTGGCGCGGCCTGACTCAGCCAGGAGCGGTATGACGTGCAGATGGTAGGGTCCGTGGGCGTCAGCGGCCCGAGCGCGCATGATGGCGCGGATCCGTGGATGGGTGATGCACTCAAGATCGGCTCGCGCCTGCGGGTCCTGAAAGATCCGTTCGCGCAAGGCGCGACGATCGAGCCGGCCATCTGCTTGCAGCACGGTCTCGCCAAAGCGTTGCACGATCTCCTCGAGCGCAGCCTGACCCGGTTCGACGATTTCCCGCGCGATCACGTCGCTGTCGATAATGGTGACGCCGAGTTCAGCAAAACGCTGGGCGGCGAGTGATTTGCCGCTTGCGATACCGCCGGTGAGTGCCACGGCTTTCATGCGAGCCACACTAACCAGCCTGCGAGCGCAAGATACGGTCCAAAGGCGAGCGGCTGATGGCGTGAGCCGCCCAGCAAGAAAATTTTGCTCACTCCCACCACCGTCCCCGCGATCGAGGCGAGCAGAATGATCGGTAACAAGGCAGCCGGACCAAGCCACGCGCCGAGCGCGGCGAGTAACTTGAAATCCCCATAGCCCATGCCTTCTTTGCCGGTCACCCACTTGAAGAGCCAGTACACGCTCCAGAGCGAGAGGTAGCCGACGCTCGCCCCGACTATCGCGAGTGTCGGGCTCACCGGGGCGGGGCCCGTGGACGGCGCGAGGAGTCCTGCCTCGACCCCCACACTCACCAAGAGTCCGAGCCACATAAGGGGCAGTGTGAGCGCATCGGGCAGATACTGTGTTTCCCAATCGATGAACGCGAGTGCGATTAGACCACTTGTGACAAGCCAGGCGAGCGGTAAGGTGGCATCAAGGGGAAGACGCCACAGGCAGATGAGAAAGGCGAGGGCGGTGAGACCCTCAACGAGGGGATATCGAGCCGAGATGGGCTGCTGACAATGTCGACATTGGCCGCGTTGCCAGAGCCATGAAAGCACGGGTATCAGTTCGAGAATGCCGAGCGTCGTTCGACAATGCGGGCAATGTGAGCGCGGCCACCAAAGGTTAAATGGACGCGTGGGTGCGGCGGCCTCAAGCTCCGCCTGGCCGGTCTCGCTCTTTGCCCATTGCTGCTCAAGCATCAGCGGCAAGCGATGAATCACGGTGTTGAGCAAACTGCCCACCACGAGGCCGCTGAGCGTCGCAAGCAACATCAAGCTGAGATCATCGACCATTCGACGAGTGTGACCTGTTCGGTGTGGTGGGCGGTTCCCTAAAGAGGCGTATTTGGCGAGAATACCACTTCGATTTCATCACACTGCGGGACGACGAATGAATCTGCACGAATACCAAGCCAAACAAGTGTTTTCAGCCTACGGCATTCCGGTGCCCGCAGGCAAAGTGGCCGCCTCGGCTGAAGAGGCGATCGCCGCAGCAGAAGGGCTTGGCGGCGAGGTCTGGGTCGTCAAGGCCCAGGTCCATGCCGGCGGTCGTGGCAAGGCCGGTGGCGTCAAACTCGCGCGCGATACCCAAAGCGTGGGTAATGCCGCCGCGGCAATGCTTGGCTCGCGTCTCGTCACCAAGCAAACGGGTGCCGAGGGTTTGCCGATTGAGCGCGTGTATGTTGAGCAGGGCTCAAAGATTGAGCGAGAGATTTATCTCTCCATGACGCTTAACCGAGAGCTTGGGCAGATTGCGCTCGTCGGCTCCGCCGCGGGCGGTATGGATATTGAGGAAGTGGCGGCGACCGAGCCGGAGAAAATCACCACGGTCAATATTCACCCGGCCGCGGGCTTGCAGCCCTATCAATGCCGCCGGATGGGTTTTGCACTCGGTTTGTCTGGCGCGCAGATCGGTGAGTTTCAAAAAATTGCGATGGCGCTGTACAAGCTCTATCTCGAAAAGGATGCCAGCCTCGTTGAGGTCAATCCTTTGATCGTGACCGCAGAGGGCTCACTGGTGGCTCTTGATGCCAAGATCAACATCGATGCCAATGCGATCTATCGTCAAGAGCGCTTAGCGCTGATGCGCGATGAGTCGCAGGAAGATCCGATGGAGCTGAAGGCGAGCCAGCACGATCTCAACTACGTGTCGCTTGATGGGGATATCGCTTGCATGGTCAATGGAGCGGGACTCGCCATGGCGACCATGGATCTGATCAAGCTACACGGAGGCTCGCCCGCTAACTTTCTCGATGTGGGGGGTGGCGCAACCGCCGAGCGCGTGACAGTCGCTTTTAACCTCATTTTATCTAACCCTCGCGTCAAGGCCATCCTCGTTAATATCTTTGGTGGCATTGTGCGTTGCGATCTGATTGCCGAAGGCGTGATCACGGCGGTGCGCAATGTCGGGGTTAAGGTGCCGGTGGTGGTGCGTCTCGAGGGCACCAATGCCGATAAAGCACGCGAGATGCTCGCGAGCAGCGGTTTGCAGGTGATCGCAGCCGCGGATTTGACGGATGCCGCGCAAAAGGTCGTGTCGGCGGCGCGCTAAGGCGTATCGCTGAAAGAATCTCAAGCGAGCCGTCATCACTCGCCCACTATTTCACTAGTCAGGATTTTAGTATGAGCATTTTGGTTGATAAAAATACCCGCGTTATTTGTCAGGGGTTCACTGGTAAACAAGGCACCTTCCACTCCGAGCAATGTATTGCTTACGGCACGCAGCTGGTCGGAGGGGTCACGCCAGGGCGTGGCGGGTCTACGCATTTGGATCGTCCAGTGTTTGATACGGTCAATGATGCGGTCGCCGCGACCGGCGCGAACGCGAGCATGATTTATGTGCCGGCGGGTTATGCCGCCGATGCGATCCTTGAGGCTGCCGATGCGGGGATCGAGCTGATTGTCTGTATCACCGAGGGGATTCCCGTCAATGATATGGTGCGCGTCAAAGCGGCCTTGGCGGGGCGACCGATTAGACTGATCGGCCCAAATTGCCCAGGCATCATCACGCCGGGCGAGTGCAAGATCGGCATCATGCCAGGGTTCATTCATAAGCCAGGTTGTATTGGCATTGTCTCACGCTCGGGCACACTCACCTATGAAACGGTGTTCCAGACCACCAATAATGGATTGGGCCAGAGCACTTGCGTGGGTATCGGTGGTGACCCGGTACGCGGTATGAATTTCATTGATGTCCTTGCGCTCTTTGAGCAAGACCCCAAAACGGAGGGCATCGTGATGGTGGGCGAGATCGGTGGCAGTGATGAAGAGGCGGGTGCCGAGTTCATTCGCCAACACGTGACGAAGCCTGTGGTCGCCTATATCGCCGGGGTGACGGCGCCGCCCGGCAAGCGCATGGGTCACGCAGGCGCGGTGATCGCGGGCGGTAAAGGCACTGCGGCGGATAAGTATCGTGCACTTGAGGCCGCGGGTGTGCGCACCGTGAAATCGCCCGCGGAGTTGGGATCCGCGATCAGCGAGCAACTACGCAAGTCCAGTCGGAGCGCTTGAATCCTTTGACGCTGCGCCTCGCACTCGGTCAGCTCAATGCGCTGGTCGGTGACGCGGCCGGCAACGTCGAGCGTGTATTAGAGAGCGTCGGTCGTGCGCGGGATGCGTCGGCGGACCTCGTCCTGTTCCCCGAGCTCGTCTTGAGTGGGTATCCGCCTGAGGACCTGCTATTTCATCGAGGCTTCAAACAAGACATCACGCGCGCCTTGCGAGCGGTGGCCGAGGCGGCTGACGGCATTGATATCTTGCTTGGCTATCCCGAATACCTCGCTGGCAGTGAGGACGGGGGTCTCTTTAATGCGGCGGCATGGTGTCGCGCGGGTCAGGTCGTATTTACGCACCGCAAACACTGCCTGCCTAATTATGGCGTGTTTGACGAAAAGCGCTATTTCACACCGGGTACTCACTTTGATTTCTTTGAAATTAAGGGTGTGCGCTGCGGGGTGTTGATTTGCGAAGATATTTGGCAGCCTGAGCCTGCGCAGCGGCTGGTCGAGCTGGGCGCTGAATTGCTACTAGTGATCAATGCCTCGCCTTTTGAGCAGGGCAAGCAACGCCAGCGCGAGCAATTATTGAGTGAGCGTGCTCGCGCCCTTGCGGTACCCATCGTCTATCTCAATCTTGTCGGGGGACAAGACGAACTCGTCTTCGATGGCCAGAGCGTCGTCGTCGATGCGGCCGGTGAGATGCGTTTACGTGCGCCAGCTTTTACCGAGTGCTTGGCAATCATTGAGTTTGAGCGTAACGAGTCGGGCGAGCTTTGCGTGCGGCCAATGGATGAGACGCCGCAGGCGCCGCTACTCGATGTCGAAGCGAGCACTTATCAGGCGCTCGTCATGGGAGTGCGTGACTATGTGCGAAAGCATCGCTTCCCAGGCGTCGTGCTCGGGCTTTCAGGTGGCATTGATTCGGCTTTAACGTTAGCGATTGCGGTGGACGCACTGGGTCCTGAGCAGGTACACGCGGTGATGATGCCCTCGCGGTATACCTCGCAAATGAGTTTAGAAGACGCCGCGCAGCAGGCCGCAGCGCTCGGTGTCAGCTACGATGTGATCTCGATCGAGGGTATTTATGAGGCGAGCTTAGCTGCGCTCGAGACGTCGTTTGCGGGTCGCGACGTGGATGCAACCGAAGAGAATCTGCAATCGCGATCGCGGATGCTGATTTTGATGGGTCTTTCCAATAAAACAGGTCGCATGCTACTGACTACCGGCAACAAAAGTGAAATGGCGGTGGGTTATGCAACGCTCTATGGCGATATGGCAGGCGGTTTTGCGCCCCTCAAAGATTGCAATAAGCTTTGGGTCTATCGCTTGGCGGCGTATCGTAACGGGCTTTCACCGGTGATTCCTCAGCGTGTCTTAGATCGGCCGCCCTCAGCGGAGTTGCGTCCAGATCAAAAGGATGAGGATTCGCTACCCCCCTATTCGGTGCTGGATGCGATTCTCGAGTGTTTCATTGAGCACGACTTATCGGTCGAAGACATTGTTGCGCGCGGCTTTGATCGGCCGACTGTTTTGCGAGTTTTGTCGATGGTGCAGCGCAATGAATATAAGCGACGTCAGGCGCCACCTGGGGTGCGCGTCAGTCGACGAGCTTTCGGTCGTGATTGGCGTTATCCGATCACTAACGGCTATCGACCTTGAATCAGTCGTCTGTCCACTGACAGCCGTTTACGTTCAGAATTTCAATTCCAGAATTTCCACCACTGATTTTTGATCGGCACTACGTCAGCGGGTGTGCCACCGTAGTTGAAGGCGTAGACCTCGCGACTTTGATTGGCAAGCTCGGTCATGCCGAGCGCTTCATAGCATTCGATCAAAATTTCGAGCGCTTCGCGTACGGCCGGCGCGCCATCGTATTGTTCGAGCACGAGTTTGGCGCGTTGCGAGGCGCCGACCCAGGCCTCGCGGCGCTGGTAATAGCGAGCGACATAAATTTCATAGTCGGCCAATCGATTTCGCAGGTGGATCATCCGGCGGCGTGCGTCATGGGCGTAGGCGCTACGCGGGAAATCTTCGACGACTTTACGGAAAGAGTTGTAGGCGCTACGCGCGGTTTGCGGGGGGCGCGCATCGAGATCGACCGAGAACCAGCGCTCAAGGAAATTGGCTGAGCGTTCAAAGTCGGTCAGCCCCTTCAAGTAATACGCATAATCGATACGCGGATGGGTCGGGTTCTCGCGGATGAAGGTATCCGCTTGATCGAGAGCGGACTCCGGTTCGCGACCCCGGTAGTACGCGTAGATCAAATCGAGACTCGCCTGACGCGCCTCGGGCACGAATGGGTAACGGGCGATCAGCGCTTCATAGGTTCGAATCGCGCTATTAAAATCTTGTTGGTTCAGTTGCTCGCGCGCCCGTTCGTAGACGAGCTCGGGTGCACCGCGAGCGCGATCTTCATCGCCGCGATTGCTGCGACAGGCACTGAGCGGCAGCAAGGCGCTCGCCAAGGCGAGCAGGGCGAGCAGGCGCCCCGTAGCGCGCAGGGAATATCCCTGCGAGGACTTCGGATCTTGGCTCAGCTTCGCTCTCATGGTGCTTGCAATCCCGCGACGAAAGACAGGCATTATATCCGACCCGACCGCCAACCCTGAGTTTCCAACGTGTCCGGCACTCTCGACAGCCCCTTTGGCACCGCCTACGACTTGACGATCCCCCCCGAGTTAGCGGGTCTGCGTCTCGATGTGGCGCTCGCGCGCTTGCTGCCCGAGTACTCGCGCGCGCGCTTGCAGACGTGGATCGACGACGGGCGGGTACAGCTCGCCGGGAGCGCGGTGAGTCGCCGTGCGCGGGTGCAGGTCGGGGATCAGGTCACCGTCCAAGCGGAGTTTGTGGCGGATGAACAAGTCAAGGCGGGCGAGGCCGCGTTGCCGTACACCGTCGTTTTCGCCGATGAGTCTGTGTGGGTGATTGATAAACCGGCGGGTCTTGTCGTTCATCCCGGTGCTGGGAATCGCGAGGGGACCTTACAAAACGCGTTGCTCGCGGCGGACCCCGCTCTGGCTTGTGTACCACGCGCAGGGATCGTGCATCGATTGGATAAAGACACCTCTGGCTTGATGGTGGTCGCGCGTACGCCGCAGGTGCAGGCGGCGCTCGTGCGTCAGCTTGCTGCCCGCGAGGTCGGTCGTGAATACCTCGCGCTCTGCCAGGGTGAGCTGACCGCGGGCGGCACGATCGATGCGCCGATTGGTCGTCACCGTAGTCAGCGCACGCGCATGGCGGTCCGCGAAGATGGTCGCGAGGCTGTGACTCACTATCGGATCGAGCGTCGTCTACTGGGGTTTACTTTGCTACGCGTACGTTTGGAAACAGGGCGAACCCATCAGATCCGCGTGCATCTCGCCCACCGCGGGCATCCTCTAGTAGGTGATCCCGTCTACGCGGGTCGTGCGCGTTTGCCTCGTGGCTTAACGGTCGAGCAACGCGAGAGGCTACAAGCCTTTCGGCGGCAGGCCTTGCATGCCACGCGCTTAAGTTTCGTGCATCCGATGTCGCAAATACCGCAGCAATTTGAATCTGAGATCCCCAAAGATTTCACGCAGCTGCTACAAGCGCTTGCTCAATGAATATGGCGATTTCATGAATTTTTTGACTCCACAGTGGGCGGTAGAGAACACCGTCGGTGCCGCTTTTAGTTTACGTGAAGGGGGGGTGAGCCAAGGCTCTTATGCCTCGCTTAATGTGGGGCTACATGTGGGCGATGATCCGCTGGATGTCAAAGAAAATCGTCGTCGCTTAGTCGAGGCGCTTGATTTGCCGGCCGGTCCGCGTTGGTTATCGCAAGTGCATGGCACCAAGGTGCTGCGCTGTCTAGCCGATCACAACTCAGACCATGAGGCGAGCGAGACCGAGGCGCTCCCGATGGCGGACGCCGCGATCACAACAGACCCTAATGTGGTGCTCGCCATTCAGGTGGCGGACTGCCTGCCTGTTTTGCTCGCGTCGGAGGATGGGCGTGTCTTAGGCGCTGCGCACGCAGGCTGGCGAGGACTCGCAGCCGGGGTGATCGAGGCCACTTGGACGGCGATGTGCGAGGCTGATCCAACGCTGGTGCCGCAACGTGTGCAAGCTTGGCTCGGTCCCTGTATCGGGCCTCTGGAGTTTGAAGTGGGGCCAGAGGTGCGCGAGACGTTTCTCGCTGCGGGCGACTCCCCTGAGGCCTTTGCGCCCAATCAACATGGGCGATGGCAGGCTGATCTTGCGCAGCTTGCACGTCAGCGCTTAATTCGCTGCGGCATTGAGTCGATGACTGGGGGCAACTGGTGTACCGCGTCGTGCCCTGAGACATTTTTCTCGCATCGCCGCGAGAGTCGCGCAGGGGTGGCGAGCGGTCGCATGGTGGCGCTCTTATGGCGTCGAGCTGTTAGACTATAACATCTCATGTCAACGCTCTTTGCCATTCTGCTCTTTACCGCCCTGGGCGGGGTTCTCAGTGCGTTGATTGCCGGTAGTTTTCTTTGGTTACCGGATCGTCTGCGTGATCGTTTACTGCCGCACATGGTGAGCTTTGCCACTGGTGCGCTCCTCGGGACTGCGCTGTTGGCCTTGATTCCGCATGCGATGGCTGCGGCGGGGCCATTTCGTTTCCACGGCGTGGGGGTCTCCTTGCTGGCGGGCATTGCCCTCTTTTTTGTACTCGAGAAATTTTTGCTTTGGCGGCACTGTCATACGGAAGCCGTTGAGTCGTACGCCGCTCACGCCCAGCACCATCACGCGACCTCAGGCTGGCTCGTGACGGTCGGGGACGGTCTGCATAATTTCATTGATGGCGTATTAATTGCGGCGGCTTTTCTGGTGGATTTTCACCTCGGTGTCGTGACTGCCATTGCCATCATGGCGCATGAGATTCCCCAGGAGATTGGTAACATCGCGGTGCTGACACACGCGGGCTTTAGTCGGCGTAAGGCCCTTGTATGGAATGTCATTTCGGGTTTGACTGCCGTACTCGGGGGGGTAGTGGGCTTTTTTGCTCTGCGCGAGGTCATGATTTGGCTGCCGTACGCGCTCGGGGTCGCCGCGGCGAGCCTGCTCTATGTCGCCGTGGCCGATTTGATACCGGGTCTGCATCGCCACACCGATGCGCGCGCGAGCGTCGCACAAATCCTCTGGATCGGGATTGGTGTGGGTTTGATCATGTTCGCCGAATCACAGGTGCACTAAATCGTCGCTCTGCGCCGTCATCGCCCCTGTGCGCCCGTGTTATCCCTCGGCGCTAATCGAAGCGGTCTGCGTCCCAACGTCCCTTGAAAGTACCGGGTTTGCCCTAACCTTAATGGCTCAACATGATTACTCTTTGAGCAGGAGGCGTACTAATGCGCCCAGATAAGTTCACAGCTAAATTCCAACAAGCCCTCGCCGAAGCGCAGTCGCTCGCGGTGGGGCGTGACCACGCCTTCGTTGAGCCGGCTCATGTGCTACTTGCGCTCATCGACCAACAGGGCGGGACCGTCAAACCATTGATGGGTAAGGCGGGCGGCAATCTACAGCGCCTACGCAGCGAACTCGTAGATGTCCTCGGCCAATTGCCTAAGGTGGAGGGCACGCCGGGTGAGGTGCATGTCTCGAATGATCTGCAGCGCATGCTCAACGTGACCGATAAGCTCGCCCAGCTGCGAGGCGATCAATATATTTCGAGCGAGCTCTTTGTGCTTGCCGCTTTTGATGACAAGGCGGTACTGGCGAGGATTCTTAAAGATGCGGGCGTGAGCCGGGCAGCGCTTGAGCGTGCGATTGAGGACGTGCGTGGCGGTGAGCGGGTGGCCGATCCGAACGCTGAGGAGCAGCGACAAGCTTTGGAGAAGTTCACGGTCGATCTCACGCAGCGAGCGATCGATGGCAAGCTCGATCCCGTGATCGGTCGCGACGATGAGATTCGTCGCACGATCCAAGTGCTACAGCGTCGCACCAAAAATAACCCCGTGTTGATTGGCGAGCCTGGCGTCGGTAAAACCGCGATCGTAGAGGGCTTGGCCCTGCGCATTGTCAACGGGGAGGTCCCTGAGTCGCTGCGTCATAAGCGAATTTTGGCGCTCGACATGGGTGCGTTGATCGCAGGCGCCAAGTTTCGCGGCGAATTTGAGGAGCGTCTGAAGGGCGTACTCAATGATTTAGCCAAGCAGGAAGGCCAGGTGATTCTCTTCATCGATGAGCTTCACACCATGGTGGGCGCGGGTAAGGCCGAAGGCGCCATGGATGCCGGCAATATGTTAAAGCCAGCGCTCGCGCGCGGCGAGTTGCACTGCGTGGGGGCCACCACGCTGGATGAGTACCGGAAATACATTGAAAAAGACGCGGCGCTCGAGCGTCGCTTTCAGAAGGTGCTCGTCGATGAGCCCTCGGTGGAAGACACGATTGCGATCCTGCGCGGTCTACAGGAGCGTTACGAAAATCACCATAAGGTCGAAATTACTGATCCTGCCATCGTCGCGGCCGCGACCTTGTCGCATCGCTACATTACCGATCGGCAGTTGCCGGATAAGGCTATCGATCTGATCGATGAGGCAGCAGCGCGCATTCGGATGGAGATGGACTCCAAGCCCGAAGCCCTCGATAAGCTCGAGCGCCGTATTATTCAGCTCAAAATTGAACAGGTGGCACTACAGAAGGAAAAAGACGAGGCGACTAAAAAGCGTCTGGCAACACTCGAAGAGACGCTGGAGCAACTCGAACGTGAGTACGCCGATCTCGAGGAGATCTGGCGCAGCGAAAAGGCAAGGCAAATTTACAGGGCGCCTCGGGCATCAAAGAAGAGCTCGAGAAGGTCAAGCTCGAACTGGAATCTGCAAGACGACGCAGCGATTTGGCGCGGATGGCGGAGTTGCAGTACGGCCGGATCCCAGAGCTTGAGAAGCGGCTAGCGGAGGCGCAGGCGAACGAAGGTCAGCAAGGGCAGTTAGTCCGAAATCAGGTGACTGATGAGGAGATCGCGGAAGTGGTCTCCAAATGGACGGGTATTCCGGTTGCCAAAATGATGGAGGGCGAAAAGGAAAAGCTCCTGCGAATGGAGGAAGCACTGGCTCGACGCGTGGTCGGTCAGGACGAAGCCGTGCGCATTGTGTCCAACGCCATCCGACGCTCACGGGCGGGTTTGTCTGATCCACGGCGACCCAACGGTTCATTTTTATTTTTGGGCCCGACGGGCGTGGGTAAGACCGAGTTATGTAAGGCGCTGGCGGAGTTTTTGTTTGATACCGAAGAGTCGATGGTGCGGATCGATATGTCGGAGTTCATGGAAAAGCATTCCGTGGCGCGACTGATCGGCGCGCCTCCGGGCTACGTCGGCTATGAGGAAGGCGGCTATCTGACCGAGGCGGTACGTCGACGACCCTATGCGGTCATCTTGCTCGACGAAGTCGAAAAAGCGCATCCGGATGTGTTCAATGTATTGCTGCAAGTGCTTGATGATGGTCGCTTGACCGATGGTCAGGGGCGCACGGTGGATTTTCGTAATGCGGTCGTCATCATGACCTCAAACTTAGGCTCTCAGGCGATCCAAGAGCACGCGGGTGAGCAGAACTACAGTCGGATGAAGTCGGCCGTGATGGATATCGTGCAGCAAAACTTCCGACCGGAGTTCATCAACCGGATCGACGATATCGTCGTGTTCCATCCGCTCGGGACGAAGCAGATCCGCTCAATCGTTGATATTCAACTTGGACAGTTGCGTAAACGGCTCGTCGATCGCGGGATGGATCTGCATTTAGATGATGCGGCGCGCGATCTTCTGGGTGAGGCGGGCTTTGATCCCGTCTATGGGGCGCGGCCTCTGAAGCGTGCGATCCAGCAGCAGATCGAAAACCCCCTGGCGCAGCGGCTCTTGCAGGGCCAGTTCACGAGCGGCGATCGAATCGCCGTGAAGGTGAATGGCGAGGGTCGCTTGGAATTCAGCAAGTCGGTATAGTCTCGCCAGCAGGGAGTCGCTGATATGCCGTTTTACGAGTACGAGTGTCGTCAGTGCGGAGCACAGACCGAAGTCATGCAAAAGATTTCGGACCGTCCGCTCAAAAAATGTCCTGAGTGTGGCAAAAACGCTCTGGTCAAGCTTATCTCCGCCCCGGTGTTTCGCTTAAAAGGCGGCGGTTGGTACGAAACCGATTTCAAGACTGACCAGGATCGCAAACGTAATCTTGCAGATGCTCCGGGTTCGGAGTCAGCGGCTAAGGATGCGGATAGTCGCGATACGGCTAAGAGCGATTCGGACACCAAAGAGTCTGCTGCAACCAAAGAGGCTGTTGCAAAAGAGTCGGGGAGTAAAGACTCCGGCAGCAAGGACTCCGGCAGCAAGGACGCAGCCAGCAAAGATTCAGGCGGCAAAGAAGCCCGGGGTAAGACCTCAAATGGCGCTTCGTCCGCTGGGTCCGCCGCAACGGGTCGACGCCAAGTCGCAACACGCAAGAGCTCAACCAGCAAAACGCCTGCGCGATCGGCGTCTGGGCGCGCGACGCGAAAAGGGACGCGGGGTAGCCGTGCGAGCTAAATCAGTTCCAACTTTAAATCGCTAAGGATTTCATAGACGATGAATGCAGTCGCGACCGCCAAAGAAAATCTCCTAAACCTTATCGAGCAGGCGGATGCGTCAGGTGGATTCACCGATGAAAGTTTTGCGCAGCTTGCCGAGATGGTTGAGGCACTGCGTCCGCTGAGCCCGGTTCCCGCGCCGATGGACGCGCTTGAGCAGGTCGAGGGGGTTTGGGAGACGGTCTTTGCGCACTTTGGCGCCAAACATTCGGCGGGTAAGCCCAAGGTACATGACTCGAATTTAAAGGTCCAAAGCTTCAATGCGTTTGGGCCGATCCCGATTCGGGTGCTGAACCTTTGTCAGGAGATTGCCCGAGAGGGTTCAGCTTATAACAACGTGGTCGATTTCGTGGCCGCTGATGGCGTGACGACAGGAATCATCATTGTCCATGGCCGCTTTCGCGAAGAGCCAGACAATCGGCAGCGGTTTGCGGTGGATTTCCACACGGTGGAACTGCGCCCCTCGCCCGAGAGTGATGAGGGCCGCTTGCGTGCGGCACTCGGGTTTGATTCGACGCAATCTTTGACCATGACGCTTAAACCACCTCGATTGCACTCGGACGTCATTTATTTGGATGACGAACTGCGGATCAATGCGGGTAGCTTAGGCGGGATTTATGTGTTGCGTCGCGCACCTGATCGCAGCCCGCGCAGTGTCTCTTCATCGAGCTTATAAAAAGCGAGGATGATGACGGCGAGGATAGCCATCAACGCGGGGATGTAGCCGATCGAGAGTAAGACCGCCTGACGCACCTCTTCCGTCACTTCGGACGGCGGCGTGCGAGGGTTGAAGCCAGCACCCGAGAGCGCAAGCCCGAGAATCAATGGCCCCAGGGCCGAGGCCAGTTTTTCCACAAAGCTATAGAGTGCGGAGTACATCCCCTCGCGACGCATGCCTGTTTGGTGGTAATCGAGCTCCATGGCATCGGTCATCATGGACATGGCAAACACGACGTTCCCCGCAAAAGCGAGACCATTCACCGCGCCACGTAGCGCTAAGAGCCCCCAATGCTCGCCCGGTTGCGCGAGTGCCCAGGACAGTCCTACCAAGCCTGTGAGCAGCGCCGAGAACACGTAGCCACCGCGTTTACCGACCCGCTTGGAGAGTCGCACCAGTAATGGGGTGCCAAAGATCACCGCGAGCGTCATCGGTCCGCCAATGACAGGAAGCAGGGTCAGCGGCATGTCGATGACATTGACCAAAAAAAACATTAAACCGCCCGAGCTCGCGCTGACACCGATGAGTTGTACGAGCTTAATTGCGAGAATTTGTTGGAACGGACGATTACGCCACAAGCCGAGCCACTGCTCGCGAAAGGGTAGGCTCACCTCACTGCGTGGATGAGAGGGGGCATCACGGGTGCCCCACCAGGCCGTCAGCATCGCTGCGAGAATCAGTGAACCGCCTAGGGCGCCCACGGCCGCATGGGCATCCCAATCTTTGCCCATGATCTCAAGCACTGCGCCGGCCGCCGATTGTGAGAGGAATCCACCCACCGAGGCGAACATCACTCGCCAACCGTGAATCGATGAGCGCTCGTGGTAGCCGTTGGTCATCTCCGCCGGCATCGCCATATAGGGCACGTTAAATAGCGAGTAGCCCGTGGTGTAGAGCAAGAGGGCGGCAAGAACGTAGAGCGCCGCGATCAGTCCTGGGCCCTCGGTCATGCTCGGCCACGGGCCGATAAAGGGAACCGTGAACACACCTAAAAACGAGATGGCCGAGACCCAAGCCCCCCAAAAGAGCCACGGTCGGCGTCGACCGCTGTCGCCACCGGTTTTGTCGCTCAGAACCCCGGTCAGCGGGTCGGAGACAGCATCGTAAATTTTGGAGAGAAAAATTAAAAATCCCGCGATGGCCGCAGGGATCTGCAACACACTGACAAAGTAAAAGAGCGCCAGCGCCGAAATCCCGTTCATGAGGATGGCGACCCCGAAGGCCCCCGTCGCCCACATCGCTTTGATACGTACCGGTAGTGGGGTCTCGTCGTCAGGGTGGGTGGTCATCCACCAAACTCTAAGGCTTCTCGCGGCGTTCGTCACGGGAATCGGTTGCGTCGCTGACAGCCGCTCCGTAACATCCTCGCCCCTCATGCGTACTCATCATTGCGGACAAGTCAACGCGGCCCTGACCGGCCAATCCGTCACTCTGGCTGGCTGGGTGCACCGCCGTCGTGACCATGGCGGGGTCATCTTCGTCGATCTGCGTGATCGCGAGGGTCTCGTGCAGGTGGTCTTCGACCCTGATGCACCTGAGATCTTTGCCGAGGCGGAAAAACTCCGTAATGAGTTCGTGGTCAGCATCACCGGTCGCGTGCGGCCGCGTCCCGAGGGGACGGTGAACGCTCAGCTCGCTTCCGGTGAGATTGAGGTGCTCGCGACCGCGATCGAATTATTGAATCGTTCTGAACCCTTGCCTTTCCAGCTCGATGAGCAAGTCTCCGAAGAGGTACGACTGCGCTATCGCTATTTGGATCTACGCCGAGATGTCATGAACCGTAAGTTGCGTCAGCGTCATGCCGTGACGCGCGCGATGCGCGAATTTTTGGATCAAGCGGGGTTTATCGACATTGAAACCCCGATGCTCACCAAGGCGACACCCGAGGGCGCAAGAGATTACTTAGTGCCCTCACGTACCCATCCGGGTAAATTCTTTGCATTGCCGCAGTCGCCGCAGATTTTCAAGCAGCTGCTCATGATCGCAGGCTTTGAGCGCTACTATCAGATTGCGCGTTGTTTTCGCGATGAGGATTTGCGCGCGGATCGACAGCCCGATTTCACTCAGCTTGATATCGAGACCTCTTTCCTCGGGCAGGAAGAGATCATGAGTCTGATGGAATCGTTGATTTGTTACGTTTTTAAGCACTCAGCGGGTATTGAACTGCCGCAGCCTTTTGCGCGTTTACCCTACGCCGAGGCGATGCGCCGCTTCGCGAGCGATAAGCCTGATTTGCGGATTCCACTGGAATTGGTCGATGTCGCGGATCTCGTGACCGATTGTGATTTTAAAGTTTTTGCAGGACCTGCTAAGGATCCAGCGGGACGAGTTGCCGCCCTGCGTGTGCCGGGTGGCAATAAGCTCACTCGCAAAGAAATCGACGATTACACAGCCTTTGTCGCGCGTTATGGCGCCAAGGGGCTCGCGTATATTAAGGTCAATGACCCGTCGCAGGGGCGAGAGGGTTTGCAGTCGCCGATCACCAAATTCCTATCGGATGAGGCGCTCGCAGGCATTCTTTCGCGCACGGGCGCAGTGGCTGATGACTTGATTTTCTTTGGTGCCGATCGAGTGAAGGTCGTCAACGATGCCATCGGCGCGTTGCGTTTACGCGTAGGGCATGATTTGGGGCTCGTGAGCGGCGATTGGGCGCCACTTTGGGTCGTGGACTTTCCGATGTTTGAGTTCGATCCCGATGAAGGTCGATGGATTGCGATGCATCATCCGTTTACCTCGCCCAAGAACCCAGATCACGAGGCGCTCAAGGCGTCACCGGGTGAGGCGCTGGCGAACGCCTATGACATGGTGCTCAATGGTTCGGAGATCGGCGGTGGCTCTGTCCGTATCCATCGTGCCGACATGCAATCGGTAGTCTTTGATCTTCTGGGGATCGATCCTGAGGAGGCTCGGCGTAAATTCGGCTTCCTGCTCGATGCATTGAAATATGGTGCTCCGCCGCATGGCGGTATCGCCTTTGGTCTCGACCGGTTGGCGATGTTGATCTGCGGCGCCGATAGCATTCGCGAAGTGATCGCGTTCCCCAAAACCCAGACAGCTGCTTGCCCGCTGACCGATGCGCCTACTGAGGTATCGGATAAACAGCTGCGCGAGCTGCACATCCGGGTGCGGCCATGGCAGGCGCCCGAGAACGGATAATCTTTGTTCACGGCCTGTGGCTGACGGGGATTGAATCCCTGTGGCTGCGGCGGCGCTTGACCCAGCACTATGGCTACGAGCTTGAGGTATTCAGCTACGGCACGCGTGTCGAATCTTTGGACTCCGTGCTGGATCGCTTGCAGGCGCTCATCGCCCCTAGCGATCAGGTGACCTATCTCCTAGGTCATAGTCTCGGGGGTCGTATCACGCTCAAATATTTATTGCAGCGGGCCGCTACCCATGCAGTCAGACGCGCCGTGCTCATGGGCTCACCGGTCGGTGGGAGTCGCGCGGCGCGCGTCCTTGCCGCCCATCGGTGGGGTCGCGAAATCATCGGGGAAGCGGCCCTGCAACAGTTATTGGTCAGCGATGCTGAGGTTACGACGCTGCCTTGTGAGGTCGGTGTCATCGCGGGGACTCTTCCGCTTGGCGTCGGCGGGCTTTTCGCAAGTTTTGATGAACCCCATGATGGGACGGTCGCGCTCAGTGAAACCACGCTCGCGGCAGCGACCGATCAAATCACCTTGCCGGTGAGTCATCTTGGCATGCTGGTATCGGAGTCAGTCGTTGAGGCGATCGCGACTTTTTGTCGGTCAGGGCACTTTCCGCTTCAGTCTTCGCGATCGAGCTCTGAGCGCAGACGATAAAGCGCCTCAAGCGCCTCACGCGGGGAGAGCGTATCGGGATCGATCGCCGCAAGTGCCTTGAGCGCAGGGTGGGGCGTCGGCGGCGGTGACTCCCAGGTGAGTTCCACTTGCTGGCTCAACGCGGGGGCTTGATCAGCATCTGACACGCGCGTCGCCTTCATCTCAAGCTGATGCAGATAATCTTTGGCGGCAGCGACGACCACTTTTGGCATACCCGCTAATCTTGCGACCGCAAGCCCATAGCTTCGGTTAGCGGGGCCAGATTTGACGGCATGTAAGAACACCAACGATTCGCCATGCTCGCTGGCATCGAGGTGGACGTTCGAGACGCCAGGGAGCTCATCCGCTAATGTGGTGAGCTCAAAATAATGGGTGGCAAAAAGTGCAAAGGCACCGACCTCGGTCGCCAAATGCCGTGCAGTGGCCCACGCCAGGGACAGCCCATCATAGGTGCTCGTTCCACGACCGATCTCATCCATGAGTACTAAGCTCTGTGGCGTGGCGTTGTGCAAAATATTCGCCGCTTCGGTCATCTCAACCATGAAGGTCGAGCGCCCGCCAGCCAGATCATCCCCTGCGCCGATGCGCGTGAAAATGCGATCAATCGGTCCCAGCCGAGCGACCTCGGCCGGTACGAAGCTCCCGATATGCGCCAAGAGTACGATCAGTGCGATCTGGCGCATGTAAGTGCTTTTGCCGCCCATATTGGGGCCCGTGATCACGAGCATTCGTGTCTGCGCATCGAGCGCAAGATCATTCGGGACAAAAGGGTCCTGTGAAAATTGCTCAACGACCGGATGCCGTCCCGCTTTGATCTCAAGGCAAGGCTCGCTCACGAGCTCAGGTTTATTCCAACGCAGGGCTTGGGCGCGCTCAGCGAGCGTCGTGAGTGCATCGAGCTCTGCGATCGCTGCAGCCGTGTACTGCAGTGCGTTTAAGCTCTCTGCCAACTGATCGAGGATCGCCTCATAGAGCGCTCGCTCACGCGCCAGTGATTTCTCTCGTGCGCCGAGCACGCGATCTTCAAAGTGCTTGAGCTCCGGGGTGATATAGCGTTCTGAGTTTTTGACGGTTTGTCGACGCTGGTAGTCTGCCGGTACACGTTCGGCTTGACTCCGAGGGATCTCAATAAAAAAGCCCTGCACTCGGTTATAGCCGAGTTTGAGTTGAGCGATCCCACTGCGTTCGCGTTCGCGAGCTTCAAGTTCTAGTAAGAAGCTATCGGTATCGGTCGCAAGCGCTCGTAATTGATCCAGCTCAGCGTCATAGCCTTGGGCAATGACTCCGCCCTCGCGCAACAGCGAGGAGGGCTCTTCGGCGATGGCTGCGCGTAGCAAGGCGAGCTCTGTCGCATGATCTTTGAGTGCCTCGCCTAGCGATTTCAAATGTGTCTGTGAGCAGGTTGCGAAGCTTGCGCGTAAGGTGGGCAACGCCGACAGTGCGTGGCGTAAACCTGTCAGATCACGCGGGCGTGCTGAGCGCAACGCGACGCGTCCGAGTATGCGCTCCATGTCGCCGATGGGCCGAAGAGACTCCCGGACGGAGGTGAGTACCTGCGAGTCCAAAATATCTTGGAGCGCCTCGTGTCGCTCGCGCAGCGCTGCTTGATCACGCAGGGGTCGATTGAGCATACGCCGAAGTTCACGGGTACCCATCGCCGTGACACTGTGATCGAGGAGGGCCATGAGACTGGCGCCCTCGCGCTCTGACCGACTGTCATCAATCTCAAGATTGCGCCGCGTCGCCGCATCGATATGGAGTGCCGTATCTCGTTGCTCGCAGTGCAAAGTATTGAGATGCGGTAGAGCGGTACGTTGAGTGTCGCGCGCGTAATGCAAAAGAGCGCCCGCTGCCGCAAGCGAGGGGCCACACTTCGCGACGCCAAAGCCTGCGAGATCCTGCGTACCGAGTTGCTGGCAGAGCGCCCGCTCGCCCGATTCAAGATCAAATTGCCAGTCGGGGCGAGGCCGCCAAGGCACGGCTTGTAAGGCGCCAAGCGAGGCGCCCCCGCGAGCCAGGGTGCTCGTGATGGATTCGTAGGTCAGTTCGGGTAACAAGATTTCTTTGGGCTGCAAGCGCTCGAGCTCAGCGAGGAGCGATGCAGGACCTTCGCCATCGAGCACGGTTAATCGACCTCGACCGAGATCGACCCAGGCGAGACCAAATTGTGAAATTTCGTTACCGTCGAACACGCCGTACAAGGCAGCCAATAAATTCTCGCGTCGCTCCTCGAGCAACGCCGCATCGGTGACGGTGCCGGGGGTTAAAATTCGCACCACCGCCCGCTCGACGGGGCCACGCGTTTTGCCAACTTCGCCCACCTGCTCGCAGATTGCGACCGATTCGCCTTTACGCAGCAGGCGAGCGAGATAATTCTCCGCGCTGTGATAGGGCACGCCAGCCATCGGGATCGGGCTGCCGGCTGACTGGCCGCGCGAGGTCAGGGTGATATCGAGCAGGCTCGCGGCGCGTCGTGCATCCTCGAAAAAGAGCTCATAAAAATCGCCCATGCGATAAAAGAGCAGCACGTCCGGATGCTCAGCCTTGAGCTTCAGGTATTGCTGCATAACGGGTGTGTGCGGAGCGCTCATGATGCGATTATCGTTCATGCGATACTCCTGCGACCATGCGCCGTTCATCGACCCCCTCATCCGCGAGAACGATCACGATGCCTGAGCGCGCGTTGCGGCGTTTAACGCGGTATCTGCAGCAGTGGGATCTGCAAGTCGCCACCGCTGAATCTTGCACCGGCGGGGCGCTGGCGGAGGCATTGACGGCCTTGCCGGGAAGCTCGCACTGGTTCGCTGCAGGTTGGGTGGTCTACAGCAACGAGGCCAAAGAGCGGGATCTCGGGGTTCAGGCCAAGACTTTATTGCGCCACGGTGCTGTCAGTGAGCCGACGGTACGCGAGCTGGCTCGATCGGCACTCCTGCGCAGTGGCGCCGATGTCGCTGTCGCGATTAGCGGGATCGCGGGCCCGAGCGGGGCGGTACCGGGAAAGCCTGTCGGAACGGTGTGGTTGGGATTCGCGCGCCGCGAGGGGTCGCGGGTACGCGTGGCAGCCGTATGCAAGCGCTTTCGTGGGGATCGATCGGCCGTCCGCGCTCGTGCGGTGCTCGCGGCGCTGAACGGCTTATACAGTATGGCCAAGCGATCGACCCTGTATAGCGCGTGAACGCGACGACAAATTTCCTCAATTGACTGTTTTTGGAATCGTATTTCACGCGAACCCCTATGGGATAATGCGCGCCATCTCGACATCATCCTGCTGGGGGAATCATGGACGACAATCGCAAAAAAGCCCTGACCGCTGCGTTGGGTCAAATCGAAAAGCAATTTGGCAAAGGCTCGGTCATGCGCTTGGGCGATGCCAGTGCTGCCATGTACGACGTCGAGGCTGTCTCGACCGGATCTTTGGGGCTCGATATCGCACTCGGCATCGGCGGCTTACCGCGGGGTCGCGTGGTCGAAATCTATGGCCCTGAGTCTTCAGGTAAAACCACGCTCACGCTCGAAGTCATCGCGGAGGTGCAGCGTCAAGGCGGCACCGCCGCATTCGTGGATGCCGAGCACGCTCTCGATCCCGCCTATGCCGCCAAGCTCGGCGTCAATGTGGATGATCTTTTGGTCTCGCAGCCCGACACGGGTGAGCAGGCGCTAGAAATCACCGACATGCTGGTGCGCTCAAGCGCAGTCGATGTGGTGGTCGTGGACTCGGTCGCAGCGCTCACCCCACGCGCGGAAATCGAGGGTGAGATGGGCGAACTGCAGGTGGGTTTGCACGCTCGTCTCATGTCGCAAGCGCTACGCAAGCTCACGGGTAACATCAAGCGCTCGAACACCATCGTGATTTTCATCAATCAGATCCGTCTGAAGATCGGCGTCATGTTTGGTAACCCCGAGACCACGACGGGCGGTAACGCGCTCAAGTTCTATTCCTCTGTTCGACTCGATATCCGCCGTATCGGCGCCATCAAAAATGGTGACGAAGTGGTGGGTAACCAAACACGCGTCAAGGTGGTTAAGAACAAAGTTTCGCCACCGTTTCGTGAAGCTGAGTTTGAGATCATGTACGGCGAGGGTATTTCGCGCGAGGGCGAAATCATTGAACTCGGCGTCGCTCAGGGTCTGATCGAAAAAGCGGGCTCATGGTATTCCTATAACGGCGAGCGGATCGGTCAAGGCAAGGAAAACGTTCGCGAGTTCCTCAAGACCCACCCGGATATCGCCGAGGCGATCGAGGCGCAGGTTCGCGCTAAATTGCTGCCAGTGAAGGCGGCTCGCGGCGAAGATGCCGCAGGATCCAACTGATTCGAAGCGGTCTGCTCGGCCCTTTGCGCGTGCTAAGGGCGAGTGGGGCCGCGCCGAACATCCAGAGTCCGCCGAGGCGGCCCGACGGGCCGCCTTATTACTGCTTGCGCGCCGTGACTATGCGAGCCAAGAACTGACTCACAAGCTCGCAGCCAAGGGCTATCGTGCTGAGGCGATCGAGCAGGCCTTAGCCGCTTTACGGGCCGAGCGCTTATTGGACGATCGGCGCTTTCTTGAGTCTTTCATCCGCAGCCACGCGCAACGAGGGCAGGGCCCGGCGAGGATCCGACGCGAATTAGCGGCGCTGGGTCTGGATGCCGCAGCGATCGAGGGCGCTTTAGCCGAGGGGCCTGATTTCGGGCATTTGTGCCGCTCGGTGCGCGAGCGCAAGTTTGGCCGCCGACCGCCCGCAAGCTGGGCCGAAAAGTCTCGCCAAGCGAGATTTTTGCAGTATCGGGGCTTTTCAGCGGATCATATCCGGCTGGCATTGGGCCAGAACCCAGATTGGGCAGACTCCGAGATAGACTTGAACGAATGACTTCGACACCACCGCCCTTTATGACGGCCGCCGATGTGCGCCGCGCTTTCCTCGATTATTTTGCTCGTCACGGGCATCGTATCGTCCCCTCAAGCTCGCTCGTGCCGGGCAATGACCCGACGCTGCTCTTTACCAACGCCGGTATGGTGCAGTTCAAAGATGTCTTTTTGGGCAAAGATCAGCGTGATTACGTGCGCGCGACGAGTTCACAGCGCTGCGTACGTGCGGGCGGCAAGCATAACGATCTGGAGAACGTTGGCTACACGGCGCGTCACCATACTTTTTTTGAGATGCTCGGTAACTTTTCGTTTGGAGATTACTTCAAGCGAGACGCCATTCGGTTTGCTTGGCAGTTCGTGACGGAGGAGGCGCGTCTTTGGGTGACGGTTTATGAAAACGATGACGAAGCAGCCGATATCTGGATCAATGAAATCGGTGTGCCGAAGGCGCGCCTGACTCGCCTTGGAGAAAAATCCAATTTCTGGGCAATGGGCGATACCGGACCTTGCGGCCCCTGCAGTGAAATTTTTTACGATCATGGCG
>RFOD01000029.1 GCA_009926865.1 Gammaproteobacteria bacterium
TCCTGGTCCGAGCGCCTGGTGACTGGCTCGCGGCAGCGATTGAGAACGTCCTTCGGAACGCGATTCGGCACACTCCGCCTGCCGGAACCGTCCGTGCGCGCTTTACACAAATTGATGGTGAATACCTGTTACAGGTCTTCAATCCTGGGACAAATATCCCAGAAGATCAACTATCAAAGATTTTTGAGCCTTTTTTTCGGCTCGAACCAGACCGTGCTCGCGACTCTGGTGGAGTCGGTTTAGGTCTCGCCATCGCCTCGAGAGCCATACGGGCTCATGGCGGCTCTATTTACGCACATAACATCCCAGCCACCGCTGATGGGCCGAACGGCGTAAAAATGGAATTACGCTGGCCACGCTTACCCGAGACCAAACTGTAGTCGCACACGTAGCCCCGGCGCCGCATCTTCGAGCAATAATTTACCGCGATGCAGTCTTGCGACAGCCGCAGCAATCGCCAAGCCCAGCCCAGAGCCTGGCTCGCCAGGATTACCGAGGCGTACAAATGGCTGCAAGACTTGTTCACGGGCGCGCGCAGGAATTCCCGGACCAGAATCCTGTACCACCACTTCAGGTAAGCCGTCGTCATCGTTCCAGCGAGCGATGACTCGCAAATCGCTACCCGCTGGAGAATATTTGATCGCATTCTCCATTAAGTTACCCAGTGCTTGCGACAGAATCTGCCGATGACCCATGACCATGATGGAAGAGATTTTCACGGAAAGTCTTTGATCGCGCTCCTCAGCGAGAGGCCCAAATAATTCGACGAGATTCCGTACAAGCTCTGCCAGATCGATATTCTCCATGGCGTCTCGAGAAAAACCTGCCTCAGCACGTGCCAGATCGACCAGTGCATTGAAGGTTTGCAATGCCCGCTGCGACTCCTGCTCCGCGTTCCCTAGATGACCCTCGCGGTCTTGGCTGTCAGTTGACTGACGCGCAGCATTGATTTCTCGCTGTACGCGCATGAGTGGCGTCCGCAGATCATGCGCCAAGCTCTCGGTTACCGTACGCATGCCAGTAATGAGCGCCTCATTTTGCTCTAGCATTTCATTGAAGGTGGTGGTCAACTCACCCATCGCATCCAGACGCTGCCGACCCGGCGCGCGGGCGGTCATCTGGCCGCGCATAATGCGGCGTGCAGTACCTGCAAGGTCACGCACATGATCAAGCACGTAGCGATTGAGCGCTAAGACCGTCGCTACCCCAACCAGTAACAAAGCAACCATCAGGGCGATAGCGACTCGCCCGAGGGACTTCGCAATCGCCATGCGATCCACATCACGATAGCTCATCGCAAGGGTCGCGCCGTCCGACAAACGACGGCGAACTAAAAAAGCGTGTGAGCCATCGGCCAGCGGCACCCGAACCTGATCATTCTCAGCCTCAAAGATCGCAGGACCACCTGGCATCTGCTGGAGGTCACCCACAAGAACCGAGCCCTCTGAAGACCACAACATCAGATAGCGATCACTGTCGATAAACCGGTTGCGAAACTTAAGGCCTCTTATCAACTCGTCTCGACCGAGCTGCTCATCAAACTGTTGGCGTAGCTGTAACTCTCGTTGTAATGAGTTATAGAGTGACTGGTCGTGCGTCAGCATCATCTGGTATTGCAGCCAAATGAAAGCCCCCAGAAAGGCTAATACCATGACGGCCAGCGCAAGAAGGCTGGCGATCACGGCCCGGCGGTCGAAAACATTGACGTTCACAGTGCGAGCATGCCATAACCGAGGGGTATCATGTCTATTCTGCTCATAGAGGATGATTTTCAGCTTGCAACCGATATCCAAGCGGCGCTCACGCCTCTTGGCCATCAAGTCGACCACGTCGACGACGGAGCCGTTGGGCTGGAACGATCCCTGCAAGGCGACTATGACCTGGTGATCACGGATCGAATGCTGCCAGCCATGGACGGACTCAGTATTATTGAGGGCCTGCGGTCAGCCGGCCGAGTGATGCCTATCTTGGTGCTGTCGGCGCTCGACTCGGTCGATGAACGAGTCCGGGGGTTACGCGCGGGGGGTGATGACTATCTCGGTAAGCCATTTGCGACAGCGGAGTTATTGGCCCGTGTCGAATCCTTACTGCGACGCCACCAATCAATCTCAGTGAGCGTGTTGACAGTGGATGATCTTGAGCTCGACTTGTTGGATAAGCGAGCGACACGCGCCGGCAAACTTCTCGATTTAACTGAGCGGGAGTACCGCTTGCTGGAATTTCTAGCTCGTCACGCGGGGCAGGTGGTGACGCGCTCGATGCTGCTACGTAATGTCTGGGATATTCAATATGACCCACAGACCAACGTTATCGATGTTCATGTCAGTCGTTTACGCCAGGCAGTAGACAAAGAATTTTCAACTTCTTTGATTCATACTATTCGCGGAATTGGCTATACTTTACGAAGAACGAGTGACTAAATCACGGCCGGCGCCAAAAAATCACTGACAATCGTTCGTAATTCAATAAGCTGGCCGTGGAAAAAATGCTCTGCCTCTGCCAAATGTACTAGTGTCGCACCGCTCCTCAGCCCCTCTACCCAAGCAGTCACGGCGGCTGCATCCACGATTTCGTCACGATCTCCCTGTACGATTAGCCAAGGACACGCCGGAGCCTTAATCTTAGAAAAATCCCAGCGACCCACTGGCGGAGCGACGCTTATGAGCCTCGCCGGTGCGATGACAGAGGCGGCCGTCAAAGAGACCCATGCACCGAACGAAAACCCACTGAGCCACAAAGGTAACCCCGGCCAACGCCGCCGAAGAATGACTGCCAAATACTCGATATCCGAAGCTTCTCCGTTACCGTGATCATGCGAGCCAGCTGAACGACCCACACCCCGAAAATTAAAACGTAGCGTGACAGCCCCAGCTGCCGCGCAGCTACGCGCAACGGTATGAATGACCTTATTGGTCATGCTGCCACCGAAAAGTGGATGTGGATGACAACACAGCGCGATCGCGGCAGGCTCGGCCGACCCAGCAGGCGGTAAATCCCAAACGGCCTCAATGGGCCCCACCGGCCCCTCCAGTAAAAAGGGGCTGGTGGTTAAGGTTTCAGGGATGTCGGTAAACAACGCCATCCTTCATCACAAAGTTTACCTGCCTCATCAAAGATATATCTGTGAGTGGATCGCCCGGTACCGCGATCAAATCAGCTAGCTTGCCGCGTTGCACGCTGCCCAAGCGATCCTCGATATCTAAAAATCGAGCAGGGACGATGGTCGCAGACTGAATAGCCTCCATCGCTGGCATACCCGCCTCAACCATCAACACGAATTCCCGCCCGTTATCTCCGTGAGCCGACACTCCCGTGTCTGTACCGAACATGATCTTGACGCCGGCTCGATACGCCTTCGCAAACGTTGATTGAATCTGTGGACCCACCATCGCCGCTTTCGGTTGGACTACTTGCGGGAAAAACCCGTCCTCTTGCGAGCGATCAAAGACCCACTGTCCCGCGGTAATCGTTGGCACGTAATGCGTCCCTCGCTCTCGCATCAAGCGCATTGTCTCTTCGTCCATGAAGGTTCCATGCTCGATACTGTCGACGCCTGCACGTACTGCTCGCTTCATCCCCTCCGCACCATGCGCGTGAGCCGCAACCGTAAAACCGTAATCCCGGGCAGTCGTAACGACCGCGCGGATCTCCTCCTCAGTGAATTGCGGGTTCAAGCCATTCTTTGCGATCGAGAGCACACCACCCGTCGCCGTAATTTTGATGACATCAGAACCGTCCTTGTAACGTTGGCGTACCGCTTGAGCCGCCTCGTCGGCGCCGTCAATCACCCCCTCCCGCGGCCCGACATTCTGCCCGCCGAGATGCTGCGCCCACCCATTAGTCGGATCCGCATGTCCACCAGTCGTCGCAATGGACTTACCGGCGGCAAATATTCGTGGCCCCGGAAGTTTGCCCGTATTGATGGCATTTCTAAGTGCAAGACTCGCCGTAAAACTATCGCCCAAGTCGCGCACGGTCGTGAAGCCTGCTTGAAGCGTACGCTCAGCGAACATTGCCCCGTCGAGTGCGACATCCGCTGCATTTTTTTTGAAGCGATCCAGTTCACTGCTACGGCTGTACTCGCTCGTGATGTGCACATGCATATCCATTAGACCAGGCATCACTGTGGCTTCACGTAGATCGATCAACTGATCACCGACCTGTGCCTCTCGATACCCCGCCTCCACCGCTACGATACGGCCCTGTTCCACAACGATCGTTTGCTTCACTGAAGCCCGCGCCGAGACGCCATCGATCACACGCCCTGCGTGAATCAGTGTGGCCGCCTGCACCGTCGAGCCGAGTGCAACCCATGCGACCAACGCAGCAGCCGAGACCGCGCCGCGCATCATCGAATCTCCACGAGGCTGACTTCGAATAGCAAAGTGGCGCCGCCCGGGATCACGCCACCGGCCCCACGCGAGCCATAACCAAGCGATGCGGGAATGACGAGTCGCCGCATACCCCCCACACGCATGCCCTCAACCCCGACATCCCAACCGCGGATCACTTGACCCCCACCGACTTTAAACCCGAACGGATCGCCGCGATCTAAGGAGCTATCAAATTTATCGCCCTTATTACCTTCTGCCGTCTCGTCATAGAGCCAACCGGTGTAATGGACGACCGCGAGTTGTCCCGCGGTGACCGCTTCGCCGCTCCCCGGCTCTAAATCTTCGATGATGAGTTCAGACATATCGACCTCCGCAGCGGCGGGCTGCCCAAAAGGAAAAATTGCAACGTAGACCAAAAAACCCGTCAACGCGGCGAGTATCGCCCAGAGCGTAGATTTCATGATGATGTATCCGAATCAGAATCTGAGATAGCCGAAAAATCCAGTGACACGGAATTGATGCAATAACGCAAACCCGTTGGTGCTGGACCATCATTGAACACATGACCCAAATGAGCGCCGCAGTGCTGACAGGTGACCTCAGTACGAATCATGCCGTGACTCATATCGAGATGTTCAGCTACCTGCTGAGAATCGCAGGGCTCAAAGAAACTCGGCCAACCGCAGCCAGAGTCAAACTTGCTTGCCGAATGAAAAAGAGGCTCGCCACAGCAGATACAGTGATAGACCCCCTGCGTCTTGTTATCGAGATACTCCCCCGTATACGGGCGCTCGGTGTCTTTGTGCTGCGTAACGGCGTAGGCAGTCGGCGATAGCCGAGCTCGCAACTCGGCGGGATCCGGTTTTGGCTTGTTACTCATAACGCCGAATTATGACACGGCTCTGTGAGCCAAAATCAGGGCATCACGCTACTCAGCAAGCGATTCAAGCGCCGCAAGAATTCACCTGGATCGCTCACCGATCCCGACTCAGCCAGTTTGGCTTGGTCGTAGACGAGCAGACATAAATCGTTGAATTCCGCCTCACCCTCAGTTTCGTCGATCCGCTTCAGTAGCGGATGCGCCACGTTCACCTCTAGGGATGGCTTACTTGGTGGCGCCGCTTGCCCGGTTGCCTCCAAAATTCGTCGCATCTGCGCGCCCAAATCGCCCTCAGAGAGCACGAGACAAGCGGGTGTGTCAGTCAAGCGGACGCTGACTTTCACCTCATCCACGCGATCACCCAATGTATCTTTAATGCGCTTCAAGAGCTTCTTACTGCCCTTCACCGCCTGCTCAGCAGCCGCCTTGTCTTCGGCTGTTTCGAGCGCACCGAGCTCAAGATCACCGCGCGCAACGTCTTTGAAGGATTTGCCTTCAAACTCGCGCACATGGCCCATCATCCATTCATCTACACGATCTGCAAGCAAAAGCACTTCTATGCCTTTGTTCCGCAGTTGCTCAAGATACGGACTACCGCGTGCTGCAGTGATGCTATCGGCAATCAAATAATAGATCTTCTCTTGGCCACTCTGCATACGCCCCACATAGTCGGCCAAGGAGACTTTGGGCTCATCGCCCTCCTCATGAGTGCTAGCAACGCGCAGCAACGATAGTATTCGCTCGCGATTGGTAGGATCCTCCCCCACCCCTTCTTTCAGCACGGGCCCAAATTCTTTCCAGAATGTGGCGTACTTCTCAACCTCATCTTTAGCCATTTTCGCAAGCAAATCCAAGGTACGGCGGGTCAGCGCTGAGCGCATCGCCTCGACCTCGCTATCCGTTTGCAAAAGCTCCCGCGAAACATTCAGCGGCAAATCATTGGAATCCAACACTCCGCGAATAAAGCGCAGATACATGGGCAGGAACTGCTCTGCGTCGTCCATAATGAATACGCGTCGCACGTAGAGCTTAAGACCACGGCTCGCCTCTCGTTGGTAAAGATCAAATGGAGCACGCGATGGCACATATAGGAGCGACGTATATTCGCGCTTACCTTCTACACGGTTATGACTCCACGCCAGCGGGTCTACAAAATCGTGGGCAATATGCTGGTAGAACTCACGATACTCTTCATCTTGAATCTCAGTGCGCGCGCGAGTCCAGAGTGCTTTTGCCTGATTAACAGACTCAAAATCGAGATTCGCCTCGCCCTCCTTGCGCATCAACACAGGAAAAGCAATATGATCTGAGTAACGTCTAACGAGCGAGCGCAGACGCCAGCCATCCGCGAATTCTTTGGCATCGTCTTTGAGATGCAAAATTACGGTAGTACCTCGTTCGGCGCGTTCAGTATTTTCAATCGTGAACTCCCCGTCAGCTTTCGATGCCCACCGAACTCCTGCCGACGTCGCATCACCCGCCTTTCGGGAGAAGACCTCCACCTCGTCGGCAACTATGAACGAGGAATAAAATCCAACGCCAAACTGACCGATCAGTTGCGAATCTTTTTGTTGATCGCCAGAAAGCTTCTTGAAAAATTCTGCGGTACCGGATTTAGCGATCGTACCGAGATGCGCAATCGCGTCTTCCCGGTCCATACCGATGCCATTGTCGCGAATGCTGAGCGTCTTCTTGTCAGCGTCGTAGTCGATCCAGATTTTCAGCTCAGCGTCATCCTCCAAGAGGCTAGGCGTCGCGAGCGCATTAAAGCGCAACTTGTCATTCGCATCAGAGGCGTTGGAAATAAGCTCCCGTAAGAAGATCTCGCGATGGCTATAGAGCGAATGGATCATGAGCTGTAGCAGCTCGCGCACTTCGGCCTGAAATCCGTGCTTTTCCGGGGTTTCACTCATGAATCGACACCTCCATCACTTCCGACCCCGTTGGGTGGGGACGGAGTCACGCCATTTCAAGGGCAATTTATCGCCGGACAATGCGATAACAGGGCTCGTAGCGGGCGCCGGGCAGCTTCATGCGTTGCTGCGCCACAAACCCACCGAGAAGCTCATCCAGCAAGCGCATAAGCTCGGGATCCCCTACCAACTCAAACGGGCCGTGCCGCTCGATCGTGCGGATACCCTGCTCTTTGACATTGCCGCTCACGATTCCGGAAAACGCCCGACGCATATCCGCGGCCAGAGCATGCACAGGTTGCGCGCGATCTAAACGTAGCTCGCGCATGGCCTGATGAGTGGCCTCAAACGGCCGCTGATAATCCGCATCGATGCGGAGCAACCAATTGAAGTTGAAGGAATCTGAATGTTTGCGTCGATGGTCTCTGACGGCATCAACGCCACGATCGAGAATACGTGCGACTTCCGCCTCGTCGTCGATGACAATATGTAGCCGCTCGAGCGCCGACTCACCCAGCGTCCCAACCAGAAATCTTCGGATAACGTCAAAATATTCGGCGCTCTGTCGTGGGCCAGTCAAGATGACGGGTAACGGCTGATCCGCGTTCGCCGGATCTAACAATACGCCCATCAAATAAAAAATCTCTTCGGCTGTTCCCACCCCGCCCGGGAAAACCACCAATCCGTGCGCCAATCGCAAAAAGCTCTCAAGGCGCTTTTCGATGTCTGGCATGATGACTAATTGGTTTACGATGGGATTAGGCGGCTCGGCGGCAATAATGCCGGGCTCAGTGAGCCCAATATAACGCCCAGTCGTGATACGTTGCTTAGCGTGACCGATGGTAGCGCCTTTCATCGGGCCCTTCATGGCGCCCGGTCCGCAACCGGTGCACACATCAAGCCCTCGTAAGCCGAGTTGATACCCCACACGCTTGGTGTACTCGTATTCCACGCGGTTGATCGAGTGCCCACCCCAACAGACAATGAGATTAGGGCGCGGCTTATGATCTAAGATTCGCGCATTCCGCAAAATATGGAACACCGCATTGGTAATTGACACAGGTTTCGACAGATCGAATCGACCGCTATTTACGATTTCATTGGCGGTATAGACCACATCCCGCAACACTGCAAACAACAGCTCTTGAGTACCCCGAATCATACGCCCATCGACAAATGCCTGAGCGGGTGCGTTACGGATATCAAGCCGTACCCCCCATGCATGACGCAGGATCTCAACCTCAAAGTCGCGGAACTTATCAAAAATTTCGCGCGCATCATCCGAGTCGCTTCCCGCATTGAGCACCGCGAGCGCGCAGGCGCGAAACAGCGGATAAAGTCCGCCTTGCCCCGTAGAGAGCAACTGCTCAATTTCCTCCTGAGATAAGCTCTCAAGCGCCCCACTCGGAGCGACTCGAGCATCCACAAACTCAGGGATAACGATGCTGGTTTCCATACTTCAGCCGTGCGCTTAGCGCTTCAGGGACGAATATCGATTGGGATGTTATCGCCCACTAGCATCCAGAGCTCCATCATGTCCGAGTTGCTGAGCGCGATACAACCATCCGTCCAATCGCGAGTCGCGTAATACTCAGGGGGCCAACGTGGTTGATTTGGTAGACCATGCACCATAATCAATCCGCCAGGGCTAACGCCCGCCGCCTGCGCGCGCGCTCTATCGCGCTGATCAGGGTAGGACACCGCAATTGACAAAAAAAAATCGCTACGCTCATTGCGACCCGCTAAGCGATAACGGCCCTCGGGTGTTCGAAAATCCCCCTCTTCTTGTTTATGGCCTTCGGGGTTGAGACCGAGCGCAACTTTGTAACTACGCAGGAGGTCACGGTTATGCCAAAGCTCCAAGCGACGCTCGGCCTTATAGACAATCACCCGATTTGCGCGCGGCAAATCACTGAAGTCCCGCTTTGCTGCAGGCAGCGCAATGTCTGCTCGAGTAACCCCAGAGCAGAGTAGCGCCAGCAGCGCCACACCGAGCAGCCGCCAATCACGGGTTATCAACACGCCGCGCCAACGATGGAAGCCTCTCAAGGGGTTCCCTCCACCGACGCGGGTAGCTTGAGGGTCTGACCATACCGAATCACGGAGTTGACCCGGATATTATTGAGCTCTGCGAGCGTCTGCATCGACACACCGTAGCGGCGAGCAATCTCGCTCAGCGTCTCGCCTTTTTTAATTCGATGGACCTGGGGTTTTATCTGGGCGGTATACCAGCGGCTAGGATCAATACGTGCCTGCAATTGCTCAACCGTCAACGGCATATCACCCGGTAAACGTAAGCGATAACCTCTCGGAACTCGTAACTCACCCGCCCACACTGCTGGCCGTAGGGCCGGGTTCAACTCGCGTAATCTTTGAGATTCAATTTGCAATGCGTCTGTCAATGAGGATAACTGCACATAGGCGGGCAATTGGATTTCATGAAAAGCGGCTTCCTCAGCACGAGAGATCGGGCCAAAGTATTTCTCGGGATTACGATCGATAGTGACCGCCGCCAAAAACGAGGGATAAAAGTTGCGCGAAGCAAAACCGAAAGTGCGCCCACGATATTGCCGCGAAATCACCATGTAATCATCAGTACCCAAGCGATCGCGTGCGCGGCGCATACCGGCCGTACCATGGTTATAAGCAGTAATCGCCAACGGCCAAGAACCCAACACCCGGTAATTGGATTGTAGCAAGCGAGCGGCAGACTCCGTTGCAATGAAAGGATCCATACGCTCATCGACGACATCATCGATACGCATGTAGAGGCGACCCGTCGAGCGCATGAACTGCCATAAACCTGCAGCACCCACTTTCGAGTACGCGGTGGGATCAAAGGAGGACTCGACGTGTGGCAATGACGCGAGCTCACGGGGCAGGCCTTTACTCTCTAGCGTGCGCGCGATGTGATTTTCCCAAGTACCCGATCTCACGATGCCCGCACGAAATCGATCAGCCTGCCCCAATTGGAATCGAACTCTTTGAGCGGCGGCGCGCAACTGAGAGATCGTCGCCTTCTCGCCCCACAACTCAAGCACTCGTTGCGCATCAGCCCCGTTTGGAATTCGGCCCGCTGCACGAGCTTGCGCGGCTTCATTAAGCGCCTCTTGCCAACGCTCGCGCCCGCTTTCGATCGCCTGACGACGTACTTTTGAACCGGGCGCACGATCGGGTACGTCAATGGCGCCGTATACCATGGAAAGATTCTGCTCATCATGCAGAAATCCTTGGCGGGTGGTGATTTCGCTATAAACCCGGATCCAAAAGTCGATATCGGGTTGCAGACCTTCAGGCCAAGGAATCTCGCGACTGATCGGCACATTGAGCTCTTCGGCGCTCGAAGAAATGTCTGACGACGTCGAAGTCGCCGCACTTACCGTTGCTGTGGTCGCATCAGGTGTCGCCGCTTTATCATCCGCAACGGCAACACCCAGCCCAAATACCAACGCAAGCGAAACCCAAATCAGCCGACCGATCGCCTCGCGCAACGGCGCGGCAATCGGGTGGCGGGAGACGTCTCCCGTCAGCCTAGCCGCACTTCGAATCGCCACAATTTAAGCAAGTCATGCACCCATCCATCATGACGACTGCGGCCGTGCTGCACTTGCTGCATAGCTGCGCGCCTTCTGGAAAGTGCGAGTTTGCGAAAGCATCGGCTTGATTTGTACGCGCTTCAAACTCGGCGCGCTTTTCTTCGATCAACTTGCGCTGGTGCTCATCTAACCCGGGCTGCTGTAGTAACCCGATGGTTTGCAAATGTTTCTCGATCACATAGCCGAGCTCAGCAATGATCGACGGCATGAACTTACCGCCTGGCTGCCAATAGCCACCGCGCGGATCAAATACGGCCTTGAGCTCTTCGACCAAAAAGGTGACGTCACCACCCTTACGAAACACCGCAGAAATAATGCGGGTTAACGCCACGATCCACTGGTAATGATCGAGGTTCTTGGAATTGATGAAGACTTCGAAGGGCCGACGCTGTTCATGCTCAGTCCCTTCGTTGAGGATGATGTCATTGATGGTCACATACATTGCGTGATCAGAGACCGGAGTCTTGATCTTATAGGTTGAGCCAATCAGGACCTCCGGTCGCTGCACCTCTTCGGTGAGGCGAACCACCTTACCGCCGTGACTGGTAGCCAGTTCAGCGGCCTTAGCGGCAACGGGAACCTCCGACTCAGCACCCGGCTTGACCACTCGGTACTTGGAAATCTTCTTTTCTATTTTGATCGCAGACATTCAACACATTCCTCAAAACTTTCCGTAGTAGCCTTCTTTCAAGGCGTCATACAGATTGGCGGCGGTATGGAGCTCGCCGTCGTATTCAATTTCTTCGTCTCCCTTGAGAGACACCTCAGAGCCATCATCCAGAGTGAACACGTAAGTCGTGTTCTTGAGATCTTCTTCCTTGACTAGCACGCCTTGGAAAGCCTCGGGATTGAAGCGGAATGTGGTGCACCCTTTCAGGCCCTTTTCGTGTGCGTAAAGGTAGATATCCTTGAACGATTCGTAAGGAAAATCTGTTGGCACATTCGCAGTTTTCGAAATCGACGAATCAATCCACTTCTGAGAAGCGGCTTGAATGTCCACGTGCTCGGTCGGCGTGATGTCATCCGCCGTCGTGAAATAATCTGGGAGCTTCTCAGCTGAACTCGTCGCGTGCGGCATCGCTTTCGAGTTGATGAGCTCCCGATAAGCGAGCAACTCAAACGAGAACACATCCACCTTTTCTTTGGACTTTTTACCCTCGCGGATAACATTACGGAAGTAATGATGCGCGAAAGAGGGCTCAATTCCATTACTCGCATTATTCGCGAGGGACAACGAAATGGTCCCGGTGGGCGCGATCGACGTGTGGTGTGTAAACCGCGCGCCCACCAAAGCCAATTGCTCAACCAGCGCTGGTTGTACCTCTGCGACGCGTTGCATATAGCGGCTATAGCGCGCATGCAAGACACGTCCTGGGATCTTGCTCCCGACCTTCCAACCGTCACGCGCCATCTCCGGGCGCTTGCGCAACATGTCGGCCGTCACCGTGAACTCTTCATTCATGATGGGGGCAGGGCCTTTTTCACGTGAGAGCTCAAGCGCAGCTTCCCATCCCGCCAAGGCCATCTCACGCGAGACGTCTTCTGTAAATTGAACTGACTCCTGCGAGCCATAAGTCATGCGCAGTAGCGTCATCGTACTGCCCAGACCCAAAAAGCCCATGCCGTGGCGACGCTTGCGCAAGATCTCATTGCGCTGACCATCAAGCGGCAAGCCGTTGATCTCAACAACGTTATCCAGCATCCGAGTGAAAACCTTGACGACTTCGCGATATTCAGCCCAGTCGAACTCCGCCTCTTCCGTGAAAGGCTTACGCACGAACTGCGTCAAATTGACTGAGCCCAACAAACATGAGCCATAGGGCGGCAGGGGCTGCTCACCGCACGGATTGGTGGCGCGGATATTCTCGCACCACCAGTTATTGTTCATTTCATTGACTCGATCGATCAAAATAAAGCCGGGCTCCGCAAAGTCGTAGGTGGAAGACATGATCACGTCCCACATCCGCCTTGCCGGCAACGTCTTATAGATCTTGCAAGCCACCAAACCCGACTCGTTCGTCACGAAGTTGGCGTTGTAGGCCCATTCACGCCAAATGTATTGTGAACTGTCATTCAAGTCAGGCTTGTCGGCCTCATATTCCTTGCGCAGGATCGGGAATGCGAGTTGCCATTCGCCATCTTCACGTACGGCCTGCATGAATTCATCAGTGATCAAAAGCGACAAGTTGAATTGTCGTAACCGACCATCCTCTCGCTTAGCGCGGATGAACTCCATCGCATCCGGGTGACCCACGTCAAAAGTACCCATCTGGGCACCGCGACGACCACCCGCCGATGAGACCGTGAAACACATCTTGTCGTAGATATCCATGAAGGATAGCGGCCCAGACGTGTATGCCCCCGCACCCGACACGTAAGCGCCGCGCGGTCGCAGGGTTGAAAATTCATAACCAATGCCGCAGCCGGCCTTCAGCGTCAAACCTGCTTCATGCACTTTATTGAGGATGTCATCCATTGAATCCTGAATGGTGCCTGACACGGTGCAATTAATTGTCGAGGTCGCTGGCTTATGCTCCAACGCGCCCGCGTTCGAAGTAATACGGCCCGCAGGAATCGCACCACGGCGTAGCGCCCACACGAAACGCTCATACCAATGCTCGCGGACTGACTCTTCCTCGACGTCGGCCAACGCGCGAGCGACTCTTTGATAGGTGTCATCCATGGTCTGATCCACGGCCCGACCATCTTTGGACACCAAGCGATATTTCTTTTCCCAAATATCGATCGACGCATCCTGGAACGGAATGCTGTCCACGTCACTTGCCTTGAGTTTTACGACGCTATTCATGCGGCCTGCAGCCCCCTCGAATTCATTGGTCCCGGCAATGCCACGCCCTGTCCGTGTCATCACCACGCAACATCCAAACCGATCATCAAAACTTTAGAGTTTTGACGCCTTGTATCCACGGGGTTCAGAACTCGATGACACACCCTAAGACGGCCAAGCGCTGCTAGGGCTGTTGTTGTTCGAGTCTTAATCGTGATCGCTGGCGACCTACGAAGCCCCCCCGTCTCGACAGCAACTCCCGCGCAAAACTTGCACACAAGATGTTGTGTCGATGGGGGAAGGTTAAGCAGCCTCCTGCGGAGCGTCAAGGCTTAATCGAGTTTTTTACAAAACATTAATATGTTCGGGAAATCAATAGCTTGCGGCAATTCGTAGCGCCTATTGTATGACCTCCAGCACAGTTCGTTCTCACCTCATCGCGAACCCTCACACATCCATATGTTGTGTTAGGCACACTCAACACCCTGTACACAAGTTATCCACTTGACGCCTCGATAGCACAACGGCTAGGCGACGCCTTGAAACAGCCCGCGCCAGCCGCATATCTCTTGTCATCGCAACGACTATCCCAATGGGAGACCGAACATGACCTTAACCCCCTACGAGTGGACCCTAGCCCGCCAACTTCGATACAACCTGGAGGCATTGAACGAGCGCCCGACCGCACTAATCACCCGAGCGCAATCCCAAGCGCTCGAGGATCGATATGTGCTGCGCGCAGACCTTCCCGGCGTACTGCCAGAGCAGATTGAGATCACCGCCGAGGAAGGGCTGCTCACACTAAAGGCGGAGCGACATTTTGAGAGCGAGGAACGTAGCGTGCGGTTGCAGCGTAGGTTTGCGCTGCCGGACGATGCTGATCTTGATGCCATTCATGCCCGTAGCCAGCACGGTGTGCTAGAAATCAGTGTCAAAAAGATAGCCAAGTCAGCACCAAGACGCATTCAAATCCAGGCAGCCTGAGTGCTCGTGGTTGATGACTACATTCGGCCGATAACCCTCTGATGGCGGTTTCACTGCCGTCATCAGAGTCGCTCAGGTACAGTTCAGCCATGGCTTCGACTTTATGTATCGCAGTGATTGGCGGTAGCGGTTTTGTCGGCACGGAGCTGGCGCCTAGCGACTGCCGGGCATCGACTGCGAGTGCCCTCTCGGCATTGGTCACGCACCCAACACCTTGCTCCACTGCCCACCGTTGAGCGTCTACGGCTGGATGTCCATCAGCCCGCCGCGTTACGCCAACTTCTACAGGGGTGTGACGTTGCAATTAATCTGGTGGGTATCCTGAACGAACGCGGTCGCTCTGGAGAAGGCTTTACCCACGCCCACACGGCGCTGACCGAAAAAATCATAGATGCCTGCCTAACAGAGGGCGTCACTAAGCTCGTGCAAATGAGCGCTCTGGGCGCTGATCCTTCCGGGCCCAGCCATTACCTACGAAGCAAAGGCCGCGCCGAAGCGTTGATCCGTGCTGCACCGGCTACGCTGGATTGGTCTTTGCTACGTCCATCCGTCATCTTCGGCGCTCGAGACTCTTTGCTGAACCGCTTCGCCCAATTGCTTAGGCTATCGCACGGCTGGATGCCGCTCGCGCGCGCCGAAGCACGTTTTGCTCCGATATGGGTGACGGATGTGGCCGAGGCCTTCGAGCGATGCCTACAGGGCAGCGCCACGCGTCGACAAAGCTTTGATCTTTGCGGCCCACGCGTCATGACGCTGCGCGAACTAGTTGAATTCACGGGCGAACAAATTGGCATCCGTAGCAAGGTTTTGCCCTTGCCTGATTCCGTTGGCCGCGCGCAGGCAGCGATCATGGACTTTGTCCCGGGGAAACCGTTCTCGACGGATAACTTCAATTCATTGACTGTCGATAATGTCTGCCAAGAGTCTGGCCTTGCAAGGCTCGGGATCACCGCCACCGCACTCGAGACCATTGCGCCGACTTATTTGCGTCGGGCCCACGCACCGTGAAAACGTACTTAGTTGGCGGAGCGGTACGAGATGATTTACTCAATCTACCGGTAAAAGAAAAAGACTGGGTCGTGGTTGGAGGAACACCAGAGGCCATGATCGCTCAAGGCTTTAAAGCAGTGGGCAAAGATTTTCCTGTGTTCTTACATCCCGATACAGGCGAGGAATACGCACTCGCGCGACTCGAGCGTAAAGTGGCGCCTGGCTACCGCGGTTTCGTCACCGAATTTTCCTCAACAGTGACCTTAGAAGAGGATCTTAAACGCCGCGACCTCACGATTAACGCGATGGCCCAAGATGACGATGGCCAAATCATTGATCCATACGGAGGACAAGTAGATCTTGTTCAGCGCCAACTCCGACATGTGTCCGATGCTTTTGTGGAGGATCCTGTACGTATCCTACGAGTCGCACGTTTTCTTGCACGCTTTGCGCCACTCGGTTTCGAGGTGGCGCGCGAGACACAGGCCTTAATGAGGCAAATGATCGCTAACGGCGAAGCGAAAGCCTTGGTCCCTGAACGGGTATGGCGCGAACTCGAGCGCCTGCTCTGCGCCGACGCACCGAGCGATGGGTTATTGGTGTTGCAAGACTGTAACGCTTGGTCAGTATTATTGCCTGAACTACCCGAGGGTCAGTTTCCGCCTGCCATCTTCACAGCCCTAAAAAATGCCGCCCAGCAAGGCGCTTCGGGGCCCGCACGCTTCTCAATCCTGCTACAACCTCTAACTGACAAAGGCATTAGCGACTGTTGCGCGCGATGGCGAGTACCCAATGAATACCGGGAACTAGTGGAACTACTCAAACGTATGCAATCGCAGCTGCATACGGCCGCTGTCGCACTCGCGGACACCCAGCATTCGCTACCTGTTACGCAGGCTGTAGCCACTCAAGCATTAGCGATACTAGAGGCAGCCGATGCTTTCCGCCGACCGGAACGATTTCTTAGTCTACTAGAGGCTTACCACGCACTCGAGGAGAATACCAAGGGGGCAGCCACCCTCTGTAGACACCTCGCACAAGCGCTTACGAGTACCCGCGCGATCAAATTAACGCCACAAGATACCAAGCACTTGCAAGGCGCTGCGCTAGGCCAAGCCTTACATCAAAAACGCCTACAAGCCTTGCAAGCGCCTCCGTCAGATCCCTAACGAGTCGCGTAAATCCTGTCGAACGAGGAGGTCCTGCGCGAAGTACTCGGTTAAATCCAAGTCACGGCTGAGCACAATGAACTTGATCGCCTCGCCCATCTCTCCAGGCAAGAGCAACTGGCGAAGGCCTTGCGCCTCTCTGGCATTGTGGGGCGTTGCATCAGCGCCAGACGCCAATAAAAAGCCCATTTGGGTTGTGAACGCACTCACGGTCAAACCAGCCGCCATCGCCGCCTCAGCCACCGCAGTGAAGTCCACCCAAGAGGTGATATCGACTAAGCCCGGCCAAAGAAAAGGATCCGTATGGGCATGATGTCGCTGATGACACCTCAGCGATCCGACCACACGATCCGGATGGTATAGCTGGTTACGTGGTAACCCGTAATCTGCCAGCACCAACGCTCCTGCAGACAAAGATTGGGCAAGCGCTGCGATCCACGCCGCGAGGGTGGGTTGCCATTCTCCACAGTAGCCATCAGGCAGCGTCTCAGCAGCAGGTGACAAGTCCCAGGACCCCCATGATCGACACAAGCGATCAGTCTGTATCAAAAACTCCTCATCTCCAGCACAGCGACCGTCCGCGCGACGGGCACGCCATTCAAACGCGATCGATTGATCCGCCTGCTCCGCCTCCATTTGGCCGACACCAAGCCGCCACATCTCACCACTGCGAATCACAAAGCGATCACAAGGTAACGCGTCAATCACCTCGTTACCGAAGATCACACCTGAAAAATCGATCGGAAGTGTGTATAGCCAGTCGGTCTGTACAGGCATTTGTTGCAGCAGCGCCTGCTGACGCGCGCGCAAGTCTGCAGAGACTTCCAGCATCTGATAGCGACTGAGCGGCGTCTTGAGCTCCTGCATCGCCAAAATCGCATCGACGGCGAATCGACCGCTACCGGGCCCCAACTCGAGTAGATCTCCACCACCCAAAGCTCGCAGTGATCGATCAAAGAACTGCGCACACGCGCGAGCAAAAAATGGAGAAATCTCTGGCGCGGTGATGAAATCACCACTTTCGCCAAACTTGACGGCGCCCGCACTGTAATAACCAAGACCCGGCTCATAGAGCGCAAGCCTCATATATTGCTCAAATGACAACCAACCACCGGCGTTGGCCATGGCCTCTGCAATACGCCGTTTGAGCAAAAGGCTATGCTCGGCTTCAGCAGGGGTAACATCGGGCATTGAGCCTGCTCGGACAACGGTCATAATACCGAACCATGAATGAGGCACAGAACTTGCGCCACCAGGCGCTCAACGGAAAGGTAGCCCTGATTACAGGGGGTGCTAAGCGAGTGGGCGCTGCGATGGTGCGCGAGCTGCATGCGCATGGCGCCAAAGTCCTGATTCACTGCAACCGATCGACGAGCGCCGCCGAAGCGTTGGCAGACGAACTGAATCAAAGACGCCCAGATAGCGCCGCGGTCACCTGCCTGGATTTGCTTGAGATTAACCAACTTAACTCACTGATTCACGATGCCCAAAGAATTTTCGGTGGCCTCGATATTCTGATCAATAATGCCTCGACGTTCTATCCGACGCCGATGGGTGCAATCACCCTTGAGCATTGGCGAGACTTGATGGGCAGCAATCTGCAAGCCCCGTTGTTCCTGTCGCAAGCGGCCGCACCAATCTTGAAGCAACGCGCAGGGCTGATCATCAACATCGTAGACATTCACGGAGTGCGTCCGTTGCGAGAGTACTCCACTTACTCGGTCGCCAAAGCCGGCCTCATCATGCTGACCAAGTCCTTGGCCCGCGAACTCGCCCCGAGTGTTCGGGTCAATGGTATCGCTCCCGGGCCAGTCATGTGGCCGGAAGATGGGTTGATTGACACAGAGGCTCAAAGAAAAATCCTCTCCCGTACACCCTTAAAACGCGCCGGATCACCAGAAGATATTGCCAAAGCCGCCTTATTTTTTGCCATCGACGCCCCATATGTCACGGGCCACATCATGCCGGTGGATGGCGGCCGCAGTGTGGGCTGGTAGGCACCCAGTCAAGGGATTGCAAATTCATCACATCAGGGCGCATCCGCGCCCACAGTTTCGAGAGTTCCTGCCGAAGGCGCGGATGTAGGCGCTGACCCGCAATCTCAGCTAGCGGCGCCAACACATAGGGTTTGGTCAAAATATCAGGGTGAGGTAATTCGCGCTGCGGAGGGTCTTGAACCACATCGTCATACAGCAAAAGATCGATATCCAAGCCGAGCGGCCCCTCGACTGCATCACCGCGTTGACGCCCGCACAGCGTCTCAATCGCCTTGAGCTCGCGTACTAAGTCGTCCACCGACAAGTTGGTGTAAAAGCCCGCTGCACAATTGAGAAAATCAGGCCCCGCCAAGCCTTCAGCAGGACTTCGATAAACGGTCGATACGCTAACGGAACCAAACCTGTCGGCGAGCTTCTGAATAGCCTGAGGAAATTCCTGATATGGATCGCGGTTACTACCAAGCGCCACCCAGACATGACAAGCCGTGTTTTTCGCTGGGATTTCCACAGGCCTTAGCGAGAGATCACTTATCTGCCAACAATCCACCGTCATCGCGATAGCGTTCGATACTCACACCCACGTCGCGTAACTCACGAATCGCACCGGGCTTGTTGACGACCACTCGCACCCAATTCACCGAAAAATTTTGGATGATGAGTTCCGCCACTTTCTGTGCCATTGTCTCCACTAACATGAAGCTTGAATCAGCAATTAATTCAACGACTTGATCAACCACCTGTTTGTAATCGAGCGTATCGGCAACGGCATCGGTCTTTGCGGTGTGAGCGCAGTCCACTGGTAGCTCAATATCGAGCACGACTTTTTGTTTGACGCGACGCTCCCAGTCGATGAAGCCGATAATGCACTCGATTTCTAAGCCGCGAATAAAAATTTTGTCCTGCTGTCGCGTCATCTTCTTTCACTACCTTCAAAGATATTAGAAATCTGAGTGCCACCGAGGCTCAATCAAGTGGCGGTGGGCACACCCAAGCTCTCCAGCGACCAGCGCGCTCGTGCGCCCATTGCGCTTACATCGCGCTCACCCGCACTTAATCGAGCGTGGCCAGCCACTGCGATCATCGCTGCGTTATCTGTGCAAAATTCCTGGCGCGGATAGTACACGCGCACACCACGTTGCTGCGCAGCCTTCGCCATCTGTGCGCGTAAACTGAGGTTGGCACTGACCCCACCTGAGACCACCAGAGTTTGCAGGTCGGTTGCCTCAAGCGCGCGTAGTGATTTGCGCACCAAGGTCTCCACGACCGCCTCCTGTAACTCCAGCGCGATATCGGCACGATGTTGGGGACGATGCTCAGCAGGAAGCGCCTCCACGGCTGCGGCCGCTTGACGCACCGCCGTTTTAAGCCCCGAGAAACTAAATTCAAGCCCCGGCCGATCGAGCATAGGGCGCGGAAAGCTGTACCGGCGGAGCCGACCATGCTGCGCGAGACCTGCGAGCTGCGGGCCGCCCGGATACGGCAAGCCCAATAGCTTCGCGCTTTTATCAAACGCCTCGCCGGCTGCGTCATCGCGCGTTTCGCCCAAAATCCGATAGCGACCCAAACCTTTGACCTCGATCAGTAAGGTATGGCCCCCAGAGACCAATAACGCCACATGAGGATAGGGTGCGGGCTCGGGCTCCAATTGCGGTGCCAACAAATGCCCCTCAAGGTGATGGATCCCGAGGCTTGGCACGCGCCAGGCTGTTGCTAAGGAGCGCGCAAGGGCGCTGCCACACAAAAGCGCACCAATCAGGCCTGGTCCCGCGGTATACGCGATACCCTCAATGGCCGACGCAGAGGTCTTGGCCGACTCCAACGCCTCGTCAATCAAAGGCAAAAGGCGCTGGATGTGATCTCGGGAGGCGAGCTCCGGCACAACCCCACCGTAGAGCCGGTGTAACTCGATTTGCGAGAACAAGGCATGCGAGAGCAAACCTTGCTCGCCGTCATAGACGGCAGCGGCTGATTCGTCACAGGAAGATTCAATCGCGAGAATGCGCATAGTCAGTAAATTTTGCGTTTTGCGCCCCAGATCATTAGAATCGCCGCCCCTGTCCGTGCAGGGGATTTTTGGAAATCCTTACTAATCAAGGGGTTGAGGTTTAAATGCCCAGCGTTCGAGTGCGTGAAAATGAATATTTCGATGCCGCCCTGCGCCGTTTTAAGCCGTGCGTGCGAAAAAGCGGGTGTGCTGACCGAGCTGCGTCGTCGCGAATTTTACGAGAAGCCGACGCAAGAGCGAAAGCGCAAGAAGGCTGCGGCCGTCAAGCGCCACCAAAAGCGCTCGACACCGCTGCGCGTAGGCGCGCGGGCTCGCTGACCGATGGCGCTGAAAGAGCGCATCACCGATGACATGAAGGCCGCCATGCGGGCTGGTGATAAGGACCGGCTCGGCGTGATTCGTATGTTGCAGGCGGCCATTAAGCAGCGCGAGGTGGATGAGCGAATCACTTTGGATGACAGCAATGTATTGGCTGTCATTGAAAAGATGGTCAAGCAACGCAAAGAAGCGATTAGCCAGTTCGAAGCGGGCGGGCGCGCAGATCTCGCCGCCAAAGAAGCCCAAGAGATTGAAGTTTTAACCGCGTACCTGCCAGAGCCCTTGGCGGCAGAGGAAGTCGCCGCACTGATCGAGCAGGCGATCCAAAGCACGGGCGCCGCGTCCATCAAGGATATGGGCAAGGTCATGGCGGCGGTCAAGGCCGCGGCCGCTGGACGCGCCGATATGGGCGCGGTCAGCGCCGCCATTAAGCAACGCCTCAGCGCCGGCTGAGGCTTTATGCTTGCCGCCCATGAGCGGGCGCATTCCTCAGCACTTCATCGACGAGCTGGTTGCCAGAACCGATATCGTCGAATTGATCGGGTCGCGGGTACCGCTCAAAAAAGCGGGCCGCGAATTTCGCGCCTGCTGCCCTTTTCACGATGAAAAAACCCCCTCATTTTGGGTAAGCCCTGACAAGCAGTTCTACCACTGCTTTGGTTGCAGTGCGCATGGCACTGCGATCGGCTTTCTCATGAATTACGACCGACTGAGCTTTCCTGAAGCGGTTGAAGAACTCGCGCAACGGGCCGGCTTGGATGTCCCCCGCGAGGATGATGGACGACCTGCCGATCCCACCCCTGCCTTAAGCCCCCTTCTGGATCAGGTTGGGACCTATTGGCACAGCAAGCTACAACGTGAACCTAGAGCCGCACGCTACGTCGCAGAGCGGGGCCTCGAAGCTGCCACGCTCGCTCAATTTAATATCGGATATTCGGCCAATTCATGGTCAGACGTGCTGGATCGTTTCTCTAAAGATACAAAGTCGAGAGAGTCCCTCGTGACGACCGGTCTCGTGATCGAACGAGAAAGCGACGGGAGTCGGACTAACGAACGACTTTACGACCGCTTTCGCGACCGCATCATGTTCCCGATTCGTGACGCTCGGGGTCGTACGATTGGCTTCGGCGGCCGAGTGATCGATCAAGGCGAACCGAAGTATCTCAACTCGCCGGAAACACCTCTTTTCCAAAAGGGACGCGAACTGTACGGACTCTACGAAGCTCGCCAAAGTCGCCAAACGCTCGATCGGCTTTTGATTGTGGAGGGCTACATGGATGTGGTCCGGCTACATCAAGCTGGCCTGTACTACGCCGTTGCGACACTTGGGACCGCGACGACTCCGGAGCACCTGAAGCGCGCCTTCCGCTTGGTCAGCGAAGTGGTGTTCGCTTTCGATGGCGATCGAGCAGGCCGTGCAGCGGCTTGGCGGGCCTTGAACAATGCGTTACCCGAAGCAAAGCAAGGCCGTCAGCTGCGCTTTTTGTTTCTGCCTGATGGAGAGGACCCCGACAGTCTGGTTGGCAAAGAGGGTCGCGAAGCGTTTGAACAACGCGTGGCGGCTGCTATGCCATTGTCGGAATATTTGATTCAAGAACTCAGCGCACAAGCGGATCTGAGTCACGCCGACGGCAAGGCGCGCCTCGCTGAACTTGCCAAACCGCTGCTCGCCCGCGTGCCAACGGGCGTCTATCGTGAACTGTTATTGGCAAGAATTGCGGAGAGTATCGGGCTTAGCGCAGAAAGGCTCGCGGCGATTTGGGCTGACGACTCATCAGTGCAGTTACGTCCTCAGGATCGGGCCGCACGCAACGAGCGGACGACCCGAGCGCGCGGCGCGGGACGCGGCGGCCTTCTGCGACAGGCGGTGCTCGTGCTGCTCCATCATCCCAAAGTGGCTGGGCAGATCAGCTTCACGCAATTGGAGTCACTGGATGCGCTCGACCAATCGGGTATCGAGATCTTGCGAGGTCTGCTGAATGAACTTCGTGAGGATCCTGCTGAACACACCGCACAGGTTCTCGAGCGTTGGCGCGACCGCCCCGAATACGAACGCCTAGTGCGCCTCGCAACCGAGGAGTCACTCATACAGGACGCCGCGAGCGCTCTGAGCGAACTGACCACCGCCCTTCAACGGCTGGTTTCAGAGCATCGTTTGCGGCGTTTCGACCAATTAGTCGCCAAGTCGGGCAGCGTAGAACTTTCGCCCGAGGAAAAACTGGAACTTCGCGAGTTGATGGCGAGTCGAACGACCCAATCCGGCCCCTGATCTGGTAAAATTGCCGGTTCGCCAGCGCGTTCACCCGGCGATGATTCCGGGCAGTTTGGTGTCGGCAAAATTTTCTTAGACATTCCCTTTTAGGCAGTCCCATGAGCAAGAAACCCACCAAGGCAACGAAGTCCACCAAAGCCGCTCGGCCGGCCGGCCGGCCTGCGGGCGCGAAGACCGTAAAGCGAGTAGTCGCCGTGGCCAAAGCCAAAAAGGCCCCTGCCACGAAGAGTGCGAAACCTAGCGCGAAACCTAGCGCGAAAGCGAAGCCTACCGCGAAACCTGCAACCAAGCCCGTAACGAAGCCAGCCGCTAAGCCAGCCGCTAAGCCAGCCGCTAAGCCAGCCGCGAAACCTGCGCCTAAGTCAGCGGTCAAGCCCGCAGCTAAACTCGCTACTAAGCCTGCCACTAAAACGAAGGCCGCTAACAAGCCCTCAGCAAAAGTCAGCGGTAAATCGCCTAGCTCCAAAATCTCGAGCGTTGCGAAGCAAGCGGCCCAAAAAAGCACCAACGCGACCGCTAAATCCAGCGCGAAGGCACCCGCAAAAGCGACGCCCAAGAGCAAAACAGCCAAGGGCGTGAAGCCAACAGAGACCGCTGTGGCGGCCCAAGCTGCCGCTAAACCTTCTGCAGCCAAAGCGTCGACGGCAAAAGCCAATGAAAAGCCCACTGCGCAAGCGGCAACCAAACCTGCCAGCGGAAAAAAGAAAGTCGTCGCTAAAGACGCTGCTACCGCCGACAAAGCTCCGCCCAGCAGTGAAGCCACAGCGAGCGATCAGACTGTAGCGCCGAGCGCTGCAGAAACTCCTGCTGCGCCCGCAACATCAAAAAAATCTTCAAAGAAAAAAGCGCGCGCGAAAGAAGCCAACGCTGAGGGCCAAAAAGTCTTGAATATGCCGGATCGTCGCGCGAGCGCCCTGCCGGAAGAAAGACAGTCTCAGCTCAAGCAGCTCATTGCGTTGGGTAAAGAGCAGAGCTATCTGACGTACTCCCAAGTTAACGATTACCTGCCGTCCGAGATCGTCGATCCCGAGCAAATCGAAGAGATCGTCAACACGATCAACGATATGGGGATTCCTGTTTACGAGAAGGCCCCTGAAAACGAGTCGCTGCTTGCACCCGAAACCACCGCTCCTTCCGACGAAGAGGCGATTGAGGAGGCTGCAGCTGCCTTAGCTGCGCTCGATGCGGAGCTTGGCCGAACCACTGACCCAGTGCGAATGTACATGCGCGAGATGGGTACGGTTGAGCTACTCACCCGTGAAGGCGAAATCAGTATTGCCAAACGTATCGAGGAAGGTCTCGATGCCGTCAAACTACAGATCTCATACTATCCAGCCACCTACGATTTTCTGTTCAAAGCTTATGAGCCAGTGCAAGCAGGTACCGGCCGGTTAGCAGATATCTTAGTCGGATTTATTGATCCGAATGCGCCAGACGTTATCGCGCAGCCGCAAAACCCCACGAAGCCCGACGCGAATAACAATGACGAGTCGAGCGATGACGACCAAGAAGAGACTGCCGATGGAGATAGCGGCGAAGAAACGCCTGACACGGGGCCTGATCCAGAAGAGGCAGCTCGTCGTATCGCATCGCTACAAAAATTGCATGCGCAGTGGATCACCTCATTAGGCAAGGGAGGCTTGGATGATTCTAAAACCTTCAAGCTGCGTGAAAAACTCTCCGCCGAATTCATGGAGCTCAAGCTCTCGCCGCGCATGTTCGATGCGTTGATCGAAAATCTACGCGGATTCGTCAACGAGATTCGCCGCCTCGAAAAAGAAATTATGTCGATCGCGGTCAAGGATGCTGGGATGCCACGCAAGGACTTCATCGCGACCTTCCCTCGCAATGAAACCAATCCGCAGTGGATCGTCAACCACACTCAGGCGGGCAAAAAATGGTCTGCCCCATTAGCAGAACTCCAGGACCAAGTGTTAGAGCGTCAAACCACGCTAGCACAACTTGAAACCGCCATGTTTTTGCCCATCACAGCAATCAAAGATATTAACCGCGAGGTGTCTATCGGCGAGGCGAAAGCCCGTCGTGCGAAAAAAGAAATGGTCGAGGCCAACCTTCGTTTGGTGATTTCGATTGCGAAGAAATACACCAATCGAGGGCTACAGTTCTTGGATCTTATTCAGGAAGGCAATATCGGTTTGATGAAAGCCGTGGACAAATTTGAATATCGACGCGGTTACAAATTTTCCACTTATGCGACTTGGTGGATCCGCCAGGCCATCACGCGCTCCATCGCTGATCAGGCCCGTACGATCCGAATCCCCGTCCATATGATTGAGACGATCAACAAACTCAATCGAATCTCGCGGCAAATGCTCCAGGAAATGGGACGCGAACCCACGCCAGACGAATTGGCGGTCCGCATGGAGATGCCAGAAGACAAGGTACGCAAGGTGCTCAAGATTGCCAAAGAACCGATCTCAATGGAGACGCCAATTGGTGATGATGAGGACTCGCATCTGGGTGACTTCATTGAAGATACCTCAGTGGCTTCACCGATCGATCAAGCCACCGCCGAATCGTTACGCGAAACCACTCATGCAGTGCTTGCGCAACTGACGCCGCGCGAAGCCAAAGTATTACGGATGCGATTCGGTATTGACCTGAATACCGACCACACCCTTGAGGAAGTGGGCAAGCAATTTGATGTGACTCGGGAGCGCATTCGTCAAATCGAGGCGAAAGCGCTGCGTAAGCTTCGTCATCCCAGCCGCTCCGAGCAGCTTCGTAGTTTCCTCATCGAGGACTGAGGTCACCAGCCGGCGGAGTGATCAGCGCTAGATCACTCCGTCGGTACGATTGCCGTGAAGCTTACGCAACTTCGTTATCTGGCTGCGATTGTCGATAGCGGCCTCAACATCTCGGCCGCCGCCGAACGTTTGCATATCTCCCAACCGGGTGTCAGCCGGCAACTCAAACTATTGGAAGACGAGCTAGGCTTTGAGTTATTCGTCCGCGACGGTCGCCAACTTCAACGACTAACGCCGGCGGGCCAACGCGTTTTAGAAAAAGCCCGCCGACTTTTGCGCGAGGCGCAATCGATCAAAGCCATGTCGCTCGATGCGCGCGACCCAACTAAGGGTTCGTTATCCATCGCCACGACACATACCCAAGCGCGGTATGTCTTACCGTCCGTGATCGCGCAGTTTCGCCAGCGGTACCCGCAAGTCAAACTGCATTTACAACAAGGAACGTCCGAGCAAATTGCTGAGCTTTTGAATGATGGGCAGGTCGATATCGCGATCAGCACGGGTGCGCGCGATAAGGTCCCACACTGTGTATTACTCCCTTGCTATGAGTGGTATCGCAGAGTCATTGTCCCAAAAGCCCATCCGCTTGCTCGGCACAAAGTGCTTAGCCTCGCGAAGCTCGCCCAGTATCCGATCGTGACTTACGTGTTTAACCTAAGTGGCCCTGCGTCGCTACCGGAAGCATTTTCCAAAGCCGGACTGACCCCAGATATTGCCATCACCGCACGCGATGCGGATGTCATCAAAACCTACGTACGGTTAGGGCTTGGGGTAGGTATCGTCGCTGCCATGGCTCTAGATCCAGAGCAGGACAGTGATCTCGTATCATTTGACGCCTCGCAGCTATTTCCCCGCCACCTCACTTGGGTCGGGTTCCGTCGAGGTGCATTTTTGCGGCGCTATGTGCTCGATTTCATTCAGTTGGTTGGCCCACATCTGGACCGTCCCACCATCCACAAAGCCGAGCGTAGCGAGACACAGCTGGACGTTGACGCGCTTTTTACCGCGCTTTCCCTCCCCATCCACCGCTAAGACTCACCCGAAATGCCAGCGGCTGCCCTTAAGCGCCTGCGCATCAATGATGAGTTTCGCTAAGATATAGCCTAGGCGTAGTCCTCAGCGATCTGCTCTGGGGCCTGACAAACTTCAAGGGGTAATAAAATGGCTCTGATATCTTTGCGTCAACTGCTCGATCATGCGGCTGAAAATGGCTACGGCGTACCGGCCTTCAACGTCAATAATCTAGAGCAAGTTCAGGCCATCATGCAGGCAGCCGACAAAACGGATAGCCCCGTGATCATGCAAGCCTCCGCAGGTGCTCGAAAATACGCGGGGGAAGCCTTCCTGCGTCATCTCATTGAGGCAGCGCTTGAAACGTACCCGCACATCCCGATCGTCATGCATCAAGACCATGGCGCAAGCCCCTCTGTTTGCGTGCAGTCGATTCGTTCTGGTTTTTCGAGCGTCATGATGGATGGCTCGTTAGGCGAAGATGCGAAAACTCCCGCCTCCTATGAATACAATGTGGATGTCACGGCGCATGTCGTCAAAATCGCGCACGCCGTTGGCGTGTCAGTCGAAGGGGAGTTAGGTTGTCTGGGTTCACTAGAGTCCGGGATGGCAGGCGAGGAAGATGGGAGTGGCGCAGAAGGCAAACTCTCACATGATCAACTATTGACCGACCCCGACCAAGCCGCCGACTTCGTTGCCAAGACCGGCGTCGATGCATTGGCTATTGCGATTGGCACCTCACACGGTGCGTATAAATTCACTCGCAAGCCCACTGGTGATATTTTGGCGATGCAACGGATCAAAGAAATAAACGCCAAGATTCCTAACACCCACTTAGTCATGCACGGCTCATCGTCCGTACCACAAGAGCTCCTACAGATCATCCGCGAGAACGGCGGCGACTTACGTGAGACCTACGGAGTCCCTGTCGAGGAAATTCTAGAGGGTATTAAACACGGCGTACGTAAGGTAAATATTGATACCGATATTCGCCTCGCGATGACTGGCGCTATCCGTCGAGCCATGGCCAAGGATCCGTCCGAGTTTGATCCGCGCAAATATATGAAAGAGGCGATGGCAGCTGCGCGTGAAGTGTGCATCGCACGCTATGAATCGTTTGGCTGCGCAGGTCAAGCGTCAAAGATTCGAGTCATTTCACTTGAATCGATGGCGCAGCGATACAGCAAAGCAGCGTAAACAATCACCTCATAACACCAGATATCTACTTGCGCGGGCTTCAAGGCCTGCGCAAGTAGATACTGTCAAACTTCCGCTCCAGCAAGGGGTTGGCACCGCGGATCTGGTCAATCACCTCTTTCGACCAATCAAAGTAATTACGAACCCGGTCTATAGACCAGCCCTTTGGAGTACTGGCCACCATATCGCGTAAATTACATATTTTGTCTGCCAACTTAATCTGTTTGGCACCCCACGTTGAGCCCTTTGCACGAGAGATTTGCAATCGTTTACGAAGACGCCAATGAACCGACGGCTCATCGGTGACTTCCATTACTAACGATGCAATGGTGTCACCAAACTCCCCCTGCAGCTCACCAAATGTCGTCTGGGTGTCCTCAATAGTGTCGTGCAATAACGCCGCAGCGATCACTGTTGGATCGTGCACTTTCCCCTCAAACCACAAGACATGCGCCAAATCCAACGGGTGATTGATATAGGGCTCAGCTGCTTGACTTTTTCGCCGTTGGTGACGGTGCTTCCATGCCGAAAATTGTGCGGCTCGAATAATTAACCCCGTACCCTCGGCACCACTCACAGCGTTCCACTCCGTTCGTGCATAATCAACCAAAGAGATACTCCAAGATTCATATCACGTTGGTGGGATAGATAATGATTCGTAGCATATGCGATATGGCTGATGATCATCGCGATCTCGTCCAGGTAGCCGATCCTATTTTTCGCGACTACGCGGGGCTCAAAAGTTTTCACGGACCGATTGCGACGCTCCGCTGTTACGAGGACAACCTTCTGCTGCGACAGGTGCTGTCTACACCGGGTGAGGGGCGAGTAATGGTAGTTGATGGAGGCGGATCTATCCGTCGAGCACTTATCGGCGACAAACTCGCAGCACTCATGTTGCACCATGACTGGGTTGGCATCGTTGTTAATGGGGCCGCCCGTGACATCGAAAACCTGCGTGATATGCCCGTTGCAATCCGCGCCCTCAATGTGTGTCCCCGGAAGCCAGAGCAGACCGCCGCAGGTGAAGTCGATATTGCGGTGACATTCGCGGGCGTCACCTTTAAGCCTGGCGCTTGGCTGTATGCGGATGAGAACGGAATTATTGTCAGCCCAACGCCAATTTCCTGAAGAAAAACGTCATTGCTCTACTTACATCACTCGCCAAACCAGCGAGTCCTGCTCAAGTAGTCCCCTTCCCTCACAGGTGCAGCACTCGTGGCGTAGCCTAGATGCAGGAACCCGATAATCTGATCTTCGGCACCAATCCCTAGCGCCGCTTTAACACCACCATGGTAGGCGTGACTACCCGTTTTCCACGCCATCCCTAAACCCAATTCTCGCGCCCGTAACCACATGTTCTGAATCGCCGCCCCAACAGCCACCCATTGCTCAATTTCTGGAACTTTAGGGTGCGGTGTCGCTACCGCGGCTACCACGATTAATATCGGGGATCGGAACGCCTTGCTTCGTTCACGCCCAAGAGCCTCATCATCCGCCTCAGGCATCCGCTCGCTCAATGCCGAGCGCATC
>RFOD01000030.1 GCA_009926865.1 Gammaproteobacteria bacterium
TTGTTGGCCCCGATCGCGATGGAAGATGGTCTGCGCTTTGCGATCCGCGAAGGCGGTCGTACCGTCGGCGCCGGCGTCGTCTCTAAGATCATTCAGTAAGGGCTTGCCCTCGTAAGGACTATTCGAGAGGTCGAACACGCAACGTTATAGGCCAGTAGCTCAATTGGCAGAGCAGCGGTCTCCAAAACCGCAGGTTGGGGGTTCGATTCCCTCCTGGCCTGCCAGCTCCGAGACAGATCGGAGCCGCTGGGGAACCTAAACGTCGCGTGAGAGATCCGAGCGTACATGAACGAAGTCGTCAAAACAGATCAGGCAACCGGGGCCGATAAGGCCAAAGCCTGGATAGCGTTTGCGCTCGCTGCGGCGGGCGTGTCGTCGTTTTATGTATTGAAAGGTGAGCAGGACGATTGGGTCCGCTGGATCGCGTTTGTGGCGGGGTTGTTGCTCGCCGCGGTCGTGTTCTTTTTGTCGCAGTATGGTCGTGATGTACGCAAGTTTGTGCTCGATGCGCGCATTGAGCTCTACAAGGTGTTTTGGCCGACCCGGCAGGAGACGGGCACCATGACGCTCGTGGTGTTTGTGTTTGTGATCGTCATGGCACTGTTCTTTTGGGGCGTGGATTCGGTCTTGAGTTGGGCGACGCGTGCGCTGCTCGGGACCGGCACGGATTTGGGAGGCTGATCGTGGCGATGCGTTGGTATGTCGTCCATGCGTACTCAAACTTTGAGCACCGAGTGGCTGAGGGTTTGAGAGAGCGCATCAAGCGTGCCGCGCTTGAACACAAATTCGGCGAGATTCTCGTGCCCACCGAAGAGGTGGTCGAGATGCGAGATGGACAGAAGCGCAAGAGTGAACGCAAGTTCTATCCTGGCTACGTGCTCGTGCAGATGGAGATGGATGAGGACACTTGGCATCTCGTGCACGATGTCCCCAAGGTTCTTGGCTTCATTGGCGGCACCAAAGAAAAGCCGGCGCCGATTACCGATCGCGAAGCGAGCCAGATCTTGCGTCGCGTCGAAGAAGGTGTCGAGAAGCCGCGGCCAAAAGTGATTTTCGAGCCTGGTGAAGTTGTTCGGGTGACCGATGGTCCCTTCAATGATTTCAGCGGCGTAGTGGAAAATGTCAATTACGAGAAAAACCGCCTACAAGTGGCGGTGCAGATCCTCGGGCGCTCAACGCCGGTGGAGCTGGATTTCTCGCAGGTGGAGAAAGCCTGAGGCATTAGCCTGAGGTGGTGAAGAGTCGACCGGGTAAAGGATTTACCCGGCGTAACGGCAAGGAAGCGCATGGGGAGCTTGCGATAGCAGGCGTTGGTACCCAGGAGAGTTAAGGCAATGGCCAAGAAAGTTCAGGGCTATATCAAGCTGCAGGTGCCTGCGGGCTCTGCTAATCCGTCGCCGCCGATTGGTCCCGCGTTGGGCCAGCAGGGCGTCAACATTATGGAATTCTGCAAGCACTTCAATGCGGCGACGCAGAAGCTTGAGAAGGGGCTGCCCATCCCGGTGGTGATCACGGTCTACGCAGATCGCAGCTTCACCTACATCATGAAGACGCCGCCGGCGTCGGTGTTGATTCGCAAGGCGATCGGTATCGAAAAAGGTAGCGGCACGCCGAATACCAGCAAGGTCGGCAAGATTTCCCGTGCGCAGATCGAGGAAATTGCCAAGACCAAGACCCCAGATTTGACCGCTGCCGATTTGGAAGCAGCTGTGCGCACCATCGCGGGTAGTGCCCGGTCGATGGGCGTCGATGTGGAAGGAGTTTGAACATGTCGGCCGTAAGTAAGCGCATGAAGCCTTGGAAAGAGGCGCTCCCCCCGGGTCAGCAGTACGGGATTGATGAGGCTTTGAAGCTCATCAAAGAATTCGCTAAGGCGAAGTTCAATGAATCCGTTGATGCTGCGGTAAACCTCGGTATCGATGCCACCAAGTCGGATCAGCAGGTGCGTGGTTCGACCGTGATGCCGCACGGCATTGGTAAGACGGTTCGTGTCGCGGTGTTCACTTCGGGTCGTAATGCCGATGCCGCTCGCGAAGCGGGCGCCGATGTCGTCGGCCTCGAAGATCTCGCCGAGCAGGTTAAGGCAGGGAATCTCAATTTTGACGTAGTGATTGCCAGCCCCGATGCGATGCGCATCGTCGGTCAGCTCGGTCAAATTCTCGGTCCGCGTGGCCTGATGCCGAACCCTAAGGTGGGTACGGTATCGCCCGATGTGGCCGGTGCGGTACGTAACGCCAAGAGCGGTCAGGTGCGTTATCGCGTCGACAAGGCCGGGATCGTGCATTGCACTATCGGTAAAGTCGCGTTCGATGCCGACAAGCTCAAGGAAAACCTGATGGCGTTGCTCGGAGATTTGGCCAAGGCCAAGCCGTCGACCTCTAAGGGTGTTTATTTCAAGCGCGTCACCTTGTCCTCAACCATGGGACCGGGCGTTGCCGTCGACAAGTCGACGTTGAATATTTGATGGAGTGTTTTTGGGTTGATGCGGGCCCGGTAGCGAAACGTACCGGGTTCCATCGAAGACCGCAGGCGGAAGGGGAGATGGCTGATGCATCCCGCCCGTCCTTAATGCTCGCCTGCGCAGATGGTGCGCCGCTCAAACGAGGATCGTCCTCGGGTGAAGGTCGCCGTCATAGGGTCCGGTTCGTGACGCAAGTTGCGGATCGGTGTGTGATCTTCAGGAGAGGAGTAATCAACTAGTGCCTCTGAACCTAGAAGACAAGAAAGCGTTGGTGCAGGAAGTGGCGCAGGTTGCGGCTGAGTCGCAATCAGTGGTCGCTGCCGAATATCGTGGAATCACGGTATCGCAGATGACCGAGCTGCGTGCCAAAGCCCGCGAGCAAGGTGTGTACATGCGTGTGGTCAAAAACACGCTGGCCCGCCGAGCCGTGGCAGGCACATCGTTTGAAGCGATTGGTCCCAAATTAAAGGGCCCACTCGTTCTGGCTTTCTCGAAAGACGACCCAGGTGCTGCGGCGCGTGTGGTCAAAGAATTCGCGAAAGCAAACGATAAGCTCGTAGCCAGCCTCGTCTCCCTCGGTGGCCAAGTGCTGCCGGGATCAGAGCTCGAGCGTGTGGCTTCACTACCGACGCGCGAACAAGCCCTGTCGATGTTCTTGGGTACGCTCAAGGCACCGATCGAGAAGTTCGTGCGTACGCTCGCTGCCCCGCATACCAAGTTCGTGCGTACCGTTGCGGCTGTCCGCGACGCGAAGCAGGGCGCTGGCGCTTGATCTTGTTGCCTTTGAATATTTTTTGGAGTCAAAACAATGGCTGTTAACAAGGACGAAATCCTCGAAGCAATTTCCAATATGACCATCATGGAGATCGTTGACCTGATCTCTGCGATGGAAGAAAAGTTCGGCGTAACCGCGGCCGCTCCGGTGGCCATGGCGGCTGTGGCGGGTCCCGCTGCGGCAGCTGCGCCGGCGGAAGAGCAGACCGAGTTCACCGTGATCCTCAAAGAGTATCCGGCGGACAAGAAGGTCGGCGTCATTAAAGTCGTTCGCGAACTCACCGGTCTCGGCCTCAAAGAGGCGAAGGACCTGGTCGAGGGCGTACCTGGCACCATCAAAGAGGGTGTCAGCAAGGACGATTCCGACGCGATGAAGAAAAAGCTGGAAGAAGCCGGCGCGAAGGTCGAGATCAAGTAATCCCGCCTTTACCGGTGGTGATTACCAGCGTATCGCCCGGCACGTGGCAACCGGAGTCTCAAGGCTCCGGTTGCTTACGTGTCCGTGTTTAGTTTGTACATAGAGGTGACCGATGGCTTACTCCTTCACAGAGAAAAAGCGCATCCGCAAGAATTTCGGCAAGCAAGGTAGCGTTCTTGAGACGCCTTATCTGCTGGCGATTCAGCTCGATTCTTACCGGCAGTTTTTGCAGGCTGAAAAATCGGATGACGGGCGAGAAGACATCGGTCTGCACGCCGCGTTCAAGTCGGTATTCCCGATTTCGAGCTACTCCGGCAATGCCGTACTCGAATACGTGAGCTACCGTTTGGGTGAGCCCGGATTCGACGTCAAGGAGTGCCAACTGCGGGGTTTGACCTACGCTGCTCCCTTACGAGTCAAGGTTCGCCTCATTGTCTATGACAAAGAAGCATCTGGCCCCAAAAAGCCAGTCAAAGATGTACGCGAGCAAGAGGTTTATCTCGGCGAACTGCCGTTAATGACAGACAATGGCACCTTTGTCGTCAATGGCACCGAGCGTGTCATCGTCTCGCAATTACACCGTAGCCCGGGCGTGTTCTTTGATCACGATCGCGGCAAATCGCATTCATCGGGCAAGTTGTTGTTCAGCGCCCGTATCATTCCTTACCGCGGCTCATGGCTCGATTTTGAATTCGACGCCAAAGATTGCGTATTCGCGCGTATTGATCGTCGGCGTAAATTGCCGGTGTCGATCATTCTTCGCGCCCTTGGCATGAATGAGGATGAGATCCTCGACACGTTCTTTGAAAAGAACACCTTTTTCATCTCCAGCCAAGAAACCTGGCTAGAGCTCGTTCCGGCTCGCCTGCGTGGCGAGACAGCGAGCTTCGAAATCCGCGTCGGCGACACAGTCATCGTGGAAGAGGGCCGTCGCATCACGGCACGTCACGTCCGTCAGCTTGAAGACGCCGGCGTAACTCGCCTTGCTGTCCCGCGTGACTATATTTACGGCAAAGTGTTAGCGCACGATGTGGTCAATACCGAAACCGGTGAAATCATTGCCAAAGCCAACGAAGTACTGACCGCGGCATCGTGTGAGCAGCTCATCGAGGCGGGCATCACCGAGCTGCGTACGCTTTACGTCAACGACTTAGATCGTGGTCCGTACGTCTCGGATACCCTGCGTATTGATCCGACCAAAAATCGTCTCGAGGCCTTAGTCGAGATTTACCGCATGATGCGTCCAGGCGAACCGCCGACGCGTGATGCGGCGGAAAACCTGTTTGCTAACCTGTTCTTCAATGGCGAGCGCTACGATCTGTCGAGCGTTGGCCGCATGAAGTTCAATCGCCGTGTCGGCCGCAAAGAAATCACAGGCGACAATGTTCTCTCGAAAGAAGACATTCTCGACGTCCTGAAGGTGTTGATTGCGATCCGCAATGGCGACGGTTCGGTGGATGATATCGATCATCTCGGTAACCGACGCGTACGTTCGGTCGGCGAGATGGCCGAGAACGCCTTCCGAGTTGGTCTAGTGCGTGTGGAGCGTGCGGTAAAAGAGCGACTCAATATCGCTGAGAGCGAGCCGCTCATGCCGCAGGAGATGATCAACGCGAAGCCTGTCGCCGCAGCGGTCAAAGAATTCTTTGGCTCTTCGCAGCTCAGTCAGTTCATGGATCAGAACAATCCGCTGTCTGAGGTCACTCACAAGCGTCGTGTATCAGCCTTGGGCCCGGGTGGTTTGACTCGTGAGCGCGCAGGCTTCGAAGTGCGCGACGTGCACCCGACCCACTACGGTCGTGTCTGTCCGATTGAAACGCCAGAAGGCCCGAACATCGGTCTGATCAATTCCTTGTCGGTCTATGCTCGCACCAATGAATACGGCTTCCTCGAGACGCCGTATCGTCGTGTGGAGAATGGTCGCGTCACGGACAAAATCGACTATTTGTCGGCAATCGAAGAGGGCGAATTCGCCATTGCGCAGGCAAACGCCAGCGTCGATGGACGCGGCACCTTGGTCGAAGAGCTCGTGTCTTGCCGATATCAGAACGAGTTCACGCTGATGCCGCGAGAGCGTATCGGCTACATGGACGTGTCACCCAAGCAGATCGTGTCGGTGGCCGCTTCGCTTATTCCATTCTTGGAGCATGACGATGCGAACCGCGCGCTGATGGGATCAAACATGCAGCGTCAGGCCGTGCCGACGCTGCGATCTGAGGCACCGTTGGTCGGCACCGGTATGGAGCGACCCGTCGCGATCGACTCCGGTGTGACCGTAGTCGCCCGACGAGGCGGCATCGTTGACTCGGTCGACGCCTCGCGTATCGTGGTGCGAGTCAATGATGACGAGACCACGGTGTCTGAGCCTGGTGTCGACATCTACAACCTCACCAAGTACACGCGTTCTAACCAGAACACCTGTATTAACCAGCGTCCGCTCGTCTCCTCTGGTGATGTCATTTCACGTGGCGACGTACTTGCCGATGGTCCCTCGACCGATCTCGGTGAACTTGCGCTAGGCCAAAATATGTTGGTCGCGTTCATGCCTTGGAACGGGTACAACTTTGAGGACTCCATCCTGATCTCGGAGCGGGTCGTTCAGGAAGATCGCCTGACCACGATTCACATCGAAGAGCTCACGTGTGTCGCGCGCGACACCAAGCTTGGCTCCGAAGAAATCACGGCGGATATCCCGAACGTGGGCGATCAGGCTTTGAACAAGCTCGATGAGTCAGGCATTGCCTACATCGGTGCAGAGGTGCGTTCGGGCGACATTCTCGTCGGCAAGGTCACCCCGAAAGGTGAGACCCAGCTGACGCCGGAAGAAAAACTTCTGCGCGCCATCTTTGGCGAGAAGGCGAGCGACGTCAAAGATACCTCGCTGCGCGTTCCGCCCGGCATGGACGGTACGGTGATTGACGTGCGAGTGTTTACCCGCGATGGCGTCGAAAAAGACGCGCGTGCACTCTCAATCGAAAAAGCTGAAATCGAGCGGGTCCGCAAAGATTTCGGCGACCAGCAGCGCATTCTTGAAGATGACATCTTCCAGCGCGTACGCAGCTTGTTGGTGGGCAAGCTTGCCGCGGGTGGGCCGAATAAGCTCAAGGCGGGGACGACGATCACAGCCGAATACTTGAGCGAACTCAAGCCCGATCAATGGTTTGAAATTCGTCTCGACGACGAGGATGCCAACTCGCAATTGGAAGCCGCCGCCGAGCGCGTGCGATCACAGCGCGAGCTGTTCGAAGCCAAGTTTGAAAACAAACGCGGCAAGATCACTCAGGGCGATGATTTATCGCCTGGCGTGCTGAAAATGGTGAAGGTGTACCTCGCTGTCAAACGTCGTATCCAACCGGGCGACAAGATGGCGGGCCGTCACGGTAACAAGGGTGTGATCTCGACCATCGTTCCGGTTGAAGATATGCCCTATTTGGAAGACGGTACCCCCGTTGATATCGTGCTCAATCCGCTCGGTGTGCCCTCGCGTATGAACGTGGGTCAGGTGCTTGAGACCCATCTGGGTTGGGCGGCAAAGGGCCTCGGCCACAAAATCGGGCGCATGCTGGAGCAACAACAGGCGCTCGCCGATTTACGTGGCTTCATTGGTCGCGTCTATAACGAGGGTGGCGGTCAAAAAGAAGCGATCGATAGCCTGAGCGATAAAGAGCTCGTTGAGCTTGCGGGCAATTTGTCGCGGGGTGTGCCGATCGCAACGCCGGTGTTTGACGGTGCCTCTGAGGCTGAGATCAAACGCTTATTGGCGTTGGCTGATCTGCCGCTGTCAGGGCAAGCCCTGCTTACGGACGGACGCACCGGAGAGTGCTTTGAGCGGCCAGTGACGGTGGGCTACATGTACATGCTCAAACTCAACCACTTGGTTGATGACAAGATGCATGCGCGCTCGACGGGTCCGTATTCGTTGGTCACGCAGCAGCCGCTCGGCGGTAAGGCGCAGTTTGGCGGGCAGCGCTTCGGTGAGATGGAAGTCTGGGCGCTCGAGGCCTACGGCGCCGCTTACACGCTACAGGAAATGCTCACGGTCAAATCCGACGACGTGAACGGTCGTACGAAGATGTATAAGAACATCGTCGACGGCAATCACCAGATGGATGCCGGTATGCCCGAGTCGTTCAACGTGCTTGTGAAGGAGATTCGCTCCCTCGCGATCAACGTCGAACTGGAACAGGAATGATTGGGGTGCAGTCATGAAAGATCTTTTGAACATCTTTAAGCAACACGCACCGGTCGAGCACTTTGACTCGATCAAGATCGGTCTGGCGTCACCGGACATGATCAAGTCCTGGTCCTACGGCGAAGTCAAAAAGCCGGAGACCATCAACTACCGTACGTTCAAGCCTGAGCGTGACGGCTTGTTCTGCGCCAAAATCTTTGGCCCAGTCAAGGATTACGAGTGTCTTTGCGGTAAGTACAAGCGACTGAAGCATCGCGGCGTCGTTTGCGAAAAATGTGGCGTCGAAGTGACGCAGTCCAAGGTACGTCGCGATCGCATGGGTCATATCGATCTGGCCTCGCCCGTTGCACATATCTGGTTTTTGAAATCTTTGCCCTCGCGCATTGGTTTGATGCTCGATATGACTTTGCGCGAAATTGAGCGCGTGCTTTATTTCGAAGCCTTCGTGGTCATTGATCCGGGTATGACGCCGCTACAGCGCGGGCAGTTGCTCACGGACGAAATGTACCTCGAGGCGATCGAGGAGCATGGCGACGAATTTGATGCGCGCATGGGTGCCGAAGCCATCCACGAATTGTTGCACTCGCTGGATTTACGGGCTGAGGTCGGCAAGGCCCGTGAGGACATGGGCAACACGAGCTCGGAGACGAAGCTCAAGCGCCTCTCCAAGCGCCTCAAGCTGATCGAATCGTTTATTGAGTCGGGCAACAAGCCCGAGTGGATGGTGATGACGATCCTGCCGGTGTTGCCGCCGGATCTGCGTCCGCTCGTGCCGCTCGACGGCGGTCGATTTGCGACCTCGGATCTCAATGATTTGTATCGTCGCGTGATCAACCGTAACAACCGTCTGCGTCGACTTCTGGAGCTCAACGCGCCAGACATCATTGTGCGCAACGAAAAGCGCATGCTGCAAGAAGCGGTCGATGCCTTGCTCGATAACGGTCGCCGCGGTCGTGCGATCACGGGCACCAATAAGCGTCCGTTGAAGTCGCTTGCCGACATGATCAAGGGCAAGCAAGGCCGGTTCCGCCAGAACCTGCTCGGAAAGCGTGTCGATTACTCGGGTCGTTCGGTGATCGTGGTCGGCCCGACCTTGCGTCTGCATCAGTGCGGTCTGCCAAAGAAAATGGCGCTCGAACTCTTCAAGCCGTTCATTTTCCAAAAGCTCCAGTTACGTGGCGACGCGTCAACCATCAAAGCGGCCAAGCGTCTCGTTGAGCGCGAAGGCCCAGAGGTGTGGGATATTCTCTCGGAGGTGATCCGCGAGCATCCCGTGCTGCTCAACCGCGCCCCGACCTTGCACCGTCTCGGTATCCAGGCGTTTGAACCTGTGCTCATCGAGGGTAAAGCCATCCAGCTGCATCCGCTCGTTTGTACGGCGTTCAACGCGGACTTCGACGGTGACCAGATGGCTGTGCACGTGCCGCTTTCTTTGGAGGCGCAGCTCGAAGCCCGTGCGTTGATGATGTCGTCGAACAACATCCTCTCGCCGGCCAACGGCGATCCGATCATCGTACCGTCGCAGGACGTAGTGCTCGGGCTCTACTACATGACTCGTGAGCGCGTGGGTGCGAAAGGCGAGGGCATGATGTTTGCGGACGTGGGCGAGGTGCATCGCGCCTACGAGACTCGCGAGGTGGATTTGCAAGCGCGCATCCATGCACGTATCCGCGAAACCGTTGCCCAAGATGGCGAATGGGTTGAGCGACGTCGACTGGTCAAAACGACGGTCGGTCGTGCGCTCTTGTCAGATGTACTGCCGATCGGGTTGTCCTTTGATCTCATCAATCAGGATATGACCAAAAAGACGATCTCGGCCACCATCAACGCCTGTTACCGCACCTTAGGCCTGAAAGACACGGTCATTTTCGCCGACCGATTGATGTATACCGGGTTTCATTACTCCACTCGTGCATCGGTCTCATTTGGTGTGGATGACATCGTGATTCCGGAGCAGAAGACCAAGATCGTCTCTGCGGCTGATCGCGAGGTCAAAGAAATCCAGGATCAGTACGCGTCGGGCTTGGTGACAAACGGCGAGCGTTATAACAAGGTCGTCGATATTTGGTCGCGCGCCAATGACCAGATCGCCAAGGCGATGATGGAAAAGCTCGGCACGGAAGAAGCGGTCGACAGCAAAGGTGTGGCGCAACGCCAGAAGTCCTTTAACTCGATCTTCATGATGGCGGACTCCGGTGCGCGCGGTAGCGCGGCCCAGATTCGTCAGCTCGCCGGTATGCGCGGCCTGATGGCTAAGCCAGACGGCTCAATCATTGAGACGCCCATCACGGCGAATTTCCGTGAAGGCCTCAACGTGTTGCAGTACTTCATCTCGACTCACGGTGCGCGTAAAGGCTTGGCCGATACCGCTTTGAAAACCGCGAACTCGGGTTACTTGACTCGTCGTCTCGTCGATGTGGCCCAGGATTTGGTGGTCACCGAAGTTGACTGTGGGACGACCGAGGGTTTGACGGTCACGCCGCTTGTTGAGGGCGGTGACGTCGTCGAAGGTCTCGGTGAGCGAGTGCTCGGTCGTGTGGTGGCCGAAGGTGTCCTACAGCCAGGTGGCAAGGGTGCCGTGCTCGTCGAGGCTGGTACGCTGATCGATGAGCATCTCGTGCGGGTGCTGGAGCAGCAGGGCGTCGATTCGGTGAAAGTCCGATCGAGCATTACCTGCGCGACCCGTTATGGGGTGTGTGCAACCTGCTACGGCCGCGATTTGGCGCGTGGACGCATCATCAACATCGGCGAGGCCGTGGGTGTGATGGCCGCGCAGTCGATCGGTGAGCCGGGTACTCAGCTGACCATGCGTACATTCCACATCGGTGGTGCGGCGTCCAGAGCGGCGGCTACCTCCAGCGTTGAGGTTCGCAACAAGGGTACGCTGCGCTTTCATAACGTGAAGACCGTGGCCCACCAAAAGGGCTACTTGGTCGCCGTCTCACGATCCGGTGAGATTGGGGTGGTCGATGAGTTCGGTCGCGAGCGCGAGCGCTACAAAATTCCGTATGGCGCACAAATCAGTCACCGCGAAGGGGACTCGGTTGCGGCGGGTCAGGCGGTTGCCACCTGGGATCCGCACACCCATCCGGTGGTCACGGAAGTGGCGGGTTTCCTCAAGTTCCAAGACTTCATTGATGGCCTGACCGTCACGCGTCAGGTGGATGAGGTCACCGGCTTGTCGTCGGTGGTGGTGCTGGATGGGACGAAGCAACGCGGTGGCAAAGAATTGCGCCCGATGGTGAAGCTCGTCAACGCGAAGGGCAAAGAAGTGCCGTTTGCGAACACCGAGATTCCGGCTGCTTATACGCTCCCTGCGGGCGCGTTTATTAGTTTGGAAGACGGTGCTGAGGTGTCGGTGGGTGACGTCATTGCACGTATCCCGCAGGAGTCCTCGAAGACCCGCGATATCACCGGCGGTCTGCCGCGTGTGGCGGATCTCTTCGAAGCGCGTAAGCCCAAAGATCAGGCGATCTTGGCTGAGAAGAGCGGTACCGTGAGCTTCGGTAAAGAAACTAAGGGTAAGCGCCGCTTGGTGATCACCGATGAGACGAGTGAGAAGTACGAAGAGCTAATTCCGAAGTGGCGCCAGCTCAACGTATTTGAAGGTGAGCAGGTGACCCGCGGCGAAGTGATCGCTGACGGTGAACCGAACCCGCATGACATCCTGCGTCTGCAGGGTGTGGAAGCACTCGCTAACTTCCTCGTCCGTGAAATTCAGGACGTGTATCGCTTACAGGGCGTGAAGATCAACGATAAGCACATCGAGGTAATCATTCGCCAGATGTTGCGTAAGGTGGAAGTGGCGGATCCGGGCGAGGCGCCATTGCTCAAAGGTGAGCAGCTGGATCGCTCGCGGGCCTACGACATCAATGATCGGATGGCTGAAGAAAGCAAGACGCCCGCCAGCCTTGCGCACGTTTTATTGGGTATCACCAAAGCGTCGCTGGCGACTGAGTCCTTTATCTCGGCGGCTTCGTTCCAGGAAACCACGCGCGTGTTGACGGAAGCGGCCGTTCGTGGTCTGAAAGACGATTTGCGCGGTTTGAAGGAAAACGTCATTGTGGGCAGACTGATCCCTGCGGGTACCGGTTTTGCGGCGCATCAACAACGTCGTCGCCGCGCGGAGATCTCCGAAGCGGCAGCGGGTTATGAGGATGTGGGCGCAGCAGCGGCCCCTGTTGAGAGTGAAGAGACTGTCAGCAGCGAGGAAGAGCGCTCGGCGACCTGAGGAGTTTTTGACGAATGGATGACGAGCCGGGTAGCGGGGCTTTGAGCGAGCCCCAAGGCTTGGGAGATGAGGGGGAAACTTCGCATCGTATGCCACCGGGGCACCCCACCCCGGTGCGCGTCTTATTGCGTGGCCTTGAGCTCATTCAGGTACTCAATAGCGAGGGCCCGCTGACGACCGCGGCCTTGAGCCAGAAATTGAGACTGGCGCGTACCACCGTCAATCGTTGCTTGGCGACACTTGAGTCCACAGGCTTCGTCGAGCGCTTGCCCAATCGTCGCTACCGGCTCACCCTCAAGTGTCGGACGCTGAGCCATGGCTATGACACCACGTTAGAGCGAATCGAGCCGGTCCGGTTGGGGATGCATGCGCTCGCTACCCGCGTGCAATGGCCGATGAGCCTGATGCGGTTTCATTTTCCCGATATGTTCATTGAGGATTCGACCGATCGCGAAAGTGGTTTTGCCGTCGAATATTTTGAGCGTGGGATGGTTATTCCGGTGCTCACCACAGCATCCGGACGCGCGATGCTCGCGTTCTCAAGTCCACGAATCCGCGAGACTTTGCTCGATTATCTTTGGCCCAATCGGCCCCAGGAAACACAAATGACCTGGACGGACCGTACTGCGCTCGAGCGAGAACTCGCGGTCACACGCGAGCGAGGGTTCGCTCGCGCTACGCGTCCGCTACGACTGACCGAGCAAGGGAGCCTCGCGATCCCCGTGATGGTGGATGGTGAGCCGGTGGCGGCACTGGCGGTGCGCTTTGCGCTATCGGCCGTATCATTTGATGAAGCCCGCAAGCGCCTCCTACCCTTACTTCAAGACGTCGTGGTCGGGCGCACGGCGTAAACGCCTCAGAGACGTTCGCCCAATAATTTACCGAACGTCAGGGCTGGGGTGAGCGATAGACCCCCGACGAAAGCGTTGCCAGAAGTTCGGGTAAATCCCAGTACCTCACCGGCGGCATAGAGGTTGCGGATCGGGCGTCCGTTTGCCCCCAACACGCGAAGTTGGCGATCCACTTTGATGCCGCAGGGACTCAACACGGTAATGCCTTGCGCTTTGATCGCGTAGAACGGTGCCGATTCAATGCGACGCAATAGGAACTGGCGATCGAAGCGCTGATCTTGTTGGCGATCGACCGCTTGGTTGTACTCTTTGATGGTCCGCTGCAGGTTCGCGCCCGGCACCCCCAGTTTCTTCGCAAGCTCCGCGATTGAGCGAGCTTTAATAAACGCAGGATGACGACCAAAGCGTCGTCGATAGATTTCTGCGGACTCCAGTGTGATCGGCGCGGCGTTCTGCAAAATCCGCTCATCCAGCACGATATTCATAGCTGTGCCGCGTTGCTTGAGTAACGAGCGCTCACGGTAATCAATACTGGGATGATCTTCCTGCATGAAGCGCCGGCCATTGTGATCGACAAAGATTTCCCAGATTTTGCGTGAGCCCGGTGATAAAGCTAAGAACGCGCCGGACCGAGGATCATTAGCATCTTCCAAGACACCGGCGAAGGTGCATAAAAACTTATCTGCGCCATCGACAGTCGCGCCCAGCGCTCTCGCGGCCACCAAGCCATCGCCGCGGGAGTAGGGGTTGACATAAGAGCACAGTGGAATTTTGGGAGTCAGTTGGCTCCAGAGTTCAGGATTGGCGGCATATCCGCCAGACGCCAGCACAATATTATTGCCAAAAAATTCAAATTCACCATTTGGAGTCTCTGCGCGTACCCCCTTCACCGCACCGTTCCGATCCACGATCAGCTTACGCATGCGATGCTGCAAGCGTAGATCGATACGCCCGGCGCGGACCCACTTATCGTGCGCGGGGCGTAAGGTTTCCAGAATTGAAATCCCTGCTTTAGCCCCCCAAAGATATCGCCGAGTGGAGTAGGCTTCGTGGGCTTCACCAGCGACCGGTGTGCCGGGTGCGGGTTCAAACCCCTGATCCATCAACCAATCGATCGTATTCGCCGCATGGTCGACAAACAGACGCAAGACCACCGGGTCGATGGTTCCGTGCGCGATGCGTTGCGCATCACGAAAATGTTCATCTGGGCTATCTTCAATACCCTTGGACTTTTGCAGGCGAGTGCCAGCGGCGCTGATTTGTCCACTCGACCAATGCAGTGTGCCGCCGATACGGTAATCCGCCTCTAGTTGCAGCACGCGTTGGCCACGTTCGGCGGCACGAATGGCCAGAGGTAGACCCGCAGAGCCCGCGCCGATGATGACGATATCCCAATGGTTGCTGCTTGAGCGCTGGGTGGGCATGGTGCGGTCCTCTCGGATTATCGGTTGCTGCCAGATCGCAGTCATTCTATCGTCTGTGTCATGGCTGTGGGCTCAGTAGCGGGGGATCCCCGAATGGCGGACGAGGCGTATTGGCGGACACCCGTTGAGGTGACGCGACAGTACACCGTCGGGCGCTTTGGTCAGTTGCACTATCGTGTTGCGGGTGAGCGTTTCGCCGGCGTACGACACGCGGACGGCGCTTTGACATCGGCGAGTGACGCCGCGCGGGTGCCGCTTGTATGTTTTCACCTGACCCCCAATTCCAGCCGAATTTACAATTCACTACTGCGCGAGATGGGGCGTGATCGATTGGTCTTTGCGATCGATACACCCGGCTTCGGTTTGTCAGATGCGCCGTCATTTAACCCCAGCATCAGTGATTACGCCGCCTGCATGGGGGAATTCATCGAGCAGATGGCTGAGCGCTACGGCTTTTCGCAAGTGGATCTTTTTGGTTATCACACGGGGTCAAAGATTGCGCTCATCTTGGCTCGTCAACGACGCAGCTCGGTTCGTCGTCTCGCACTGGTGTCGGCGCCGGTCTACACAGAGATGGAGCTCGCAGCGCAGAAAAGGGGCTTAGCAACGCCGCCCGATGATCCTTGGCCGAAGCACGGTGAGCCCCTGCGGCGTCGCTGGCAGGATCACTGGCGTTGGCGTGATGAGCTCACGAGTACTTGGTTTGTGCAGCGTGAAGTCGCCGAGGGACTACACAATCTCGAGCAATCTTATCGCGCTTACACTGCGGCGTTTGCCGTCCAGCATGCTGAACAATTGCCGCTCGTCAGTCATCCCGTGATGATTCTTTGTCCGGGGGACGATCTGAGAGAGGCTACACTCCGCGCAAAATCTTTGATTGGTAACGGGCGCTTCATTGAGCGTTGGCATTGGTCGCATGGCTTTCTCGATGTGCACACCGAGGAATGCGGACAACTACTGCGTGATTTTTTCGATGGTGAGGCTGAGGATCGTGGCGATCAGACGGTGCCGCTAGCGATCCCCGAGGCCCCGACGCCCAGCCCGATCGCAGGTCGAGGTTTCCATGCTGGTCCCTATGGTCCGCTGCACTATCGACTGGCGAAGGGTCCCTCGCAGGGAGCGCAGCGACCGATCGTGCTGCTCCACATGAGTCCCAACTCTAGCCGGGTCTTTGATGCGCTCGTACCCGTGCTCGCGCGCACGCGTCCCGTCCTCGCCGTCGACACGCCGGGCTTCGGGGAATCCGAAGCGCCCTCGGCGCCAGTGGGGATAGAACAATTTGCTGCAGCGATGCTCGACTTACTCAATGGCTTGGCGTTGGCCGAGGTCGATGTCTTGGGTTATCACACGGGGTCGATGACCGCCATCGAGATGGCACTACAAGCACCCACACGGATCAAACACGTGGTTCAGGTGTCTTCGCCCGTTTATACGCCTGATGAGCAAGCGGCCGCGCGAGCACATTATCAACCTCGCAAGCTGGAGCTCGACGGGTCGCATTTGGTGAACGCCTGGCGCAGTCTGCAAACCTATTACGGCGACGATGTGCCGCAAGCGGTGATGGGTCGTAATTTCACCTCGGGCTTGCGTGGCGGACCCATGGCGCACTGGGGGCATCAAGCAGCCTTCGGCTATCCTCTGGCTGACAAACTGCCTCAAGTCCAACAGCCGGTGCTGATCATCAATCCCGAGGATGATCTCGTCGAGGAAACTCGCCGCGCACCTGCATTATTGAAGAATGGCCGACTACTTGACCTACGAGGGCGAGCACACGGATTTATGGATCAAATGACCGAAGAATTTGCCACGATCCTCGCGGATTTCCTCAATGACTGAGTGGTGGGTGACCCTGGTTTTGATCGTGCTGGCTACGGTCGCCGGCTTTGCACTCGGCGTTGGGCGTAGCCGGCGTCACTCTGAGCGCGAGCACGCTGAGGCCCTCGCCGCGAGTCAGGAGAAGCTGCTCGCGTTGACGGCTGAGAACGCCGCACTACAGGCGACGTTGGAACAAACTCGCTCGACCGGCGAGGCGCGACTTGCGGAATTGGATCAAGCGCGAGAGCAATTGCTCAATGCCTTTAAAGCGCTGTCGACCGATGTCTTACAGAGTAATAGCCAACAGTTTTTGGATCTTGCTCGTACTCAGCTTGAGCGTTTTCAACAACAAGCGAAAACAGATCTTGAGCATCGGCAACAACAGATTGGCGAGACCTTAAAGCCCATCACCGAATCCTTGGGCAAAGTGGATGCGCAAATCCAGGAGATTGAGAAGCAGCGGGTCGGCTCCTATCAATCTTTGACCCAACAAGTTGAACAGTTAATGCGCGAGCAAGTTTTGTTACGCAACGAAACTCGTAACTTGGTGGGCGCACTGAAACAGCCGACAGTGCGCGGACGCTGGGGTGAGATTCAGCTGCGACGGGTGGTGGAACTGGCTGGCATGCTGCCGTATTGCGATTTTCTGGAGCAGCATAGTTTCGCGGCGGAAGAGGGGCGGTTGCGGCCTGATCTCGTGGTGCAATTGCCGGGCGGGCGTTGCGTCATCGTTGACTCCAAGGTCCCACTTTCAGGGTATCTCGCAGCGTTAGAGGCTGAGGATGATGCGACGCGGCGGGTGCGACTCGCTGAACATGCACGTGCCGTTAAAGCCCATATCACAGCGCTCTCACGCAAAGGTTATGCCACAGAGCTTCGCGATAGTGCGCAGTTTGTGGTGCTGTTTTTGCCCGGCGAGGTCTTTTTCAGTGCCGCATTAGAGCAAGATCCATCCTTGATTGAGGCGGGTGTAGAGCAGGATGTGATGATCGCGACGCCCACTTCTTTGATCGCCTTGCTGCGAGCCGTGGCACATGGCTGGCGTCAAGAGCAGATCGCCCGTAATGCTGCGCAGATCAGCGCCTTAGGCAAAGAACTCTATGATCGCCTCGCCACCATGGGGGACCACTGGGCGAAGGTCGGTCACAGTCTGCGCGGAGCCGTGGAGAGCTATAACAAAGCCACGAGTTCTCTCGAAAGTCGCGTATTGGTCACCGCTCGGCGGTTCCGCGAATTGGATCCGGCCTTGGATGAGCGTCGACTCGTCGAGAGAGCCGAAGTCGAGATCGTACCGCGAGCCTTACCCGAACAACTCAGTTTGGAATCATCGTCAGCTAGCGCTGACCAGGGAGAAGAGAGATCATGAGCGCAGCGCCAAGCCGATTTAGTCATATTTGGATCGGCGTTTGCGCCATCTTGTTGCAATTCACATGTCTAACCAGAGCGTGGGCGCAGGGTCAAGATTCCACGCCAGGTGAGCGCAATTTATTGGTAATGGCCGAATTACTCCCCGGTCATTATGACAACGTGAATCAACATTATTTTGATGGTCGACGTGGGCTTCAGGAGTCCGATCGACATGCGCGAGTGGCCACTACGATCACGGCGATCAAGGCCCCCGCTTTCGGCAGCCATGTTTTTCTGTGGGTCAATGAAACCGGAACAGGTGAGTCGGCTCAACGCAGTTGGCGAGTGGCGACGCTCGCGCCCGGCCCCGGCGATGACGAGGTCACCATGCGTCATTATCTGCACATGGGATCTGAGCCCGTGCCGACAGATCTTGCAAGCTGGACACCGGATCGTCTGCAACGTACTCCAGGTTGTGATTACTTTTTCAAGCGCCGTGCCGAGCACTTCCAGGGTAAGCAGCGTACTCGAGCCTGCGAGTTCGATTGGCAAGGTGAGCGGGTCTACACCGATAACGAGATCGCCTTATCGCGTGATGAACTTTGGGTTCATGACCATAAGTGGACGGTCAAAGAGGGGCGGCGTATTACCGGTGTATCGAGTGCCGAGCCCTATTGGTTAGAGCGATCGCGCCCATTTCATTGTTACGCAGATATGCCAGGTGTCGGTGGCGGTATCGATATTCCCTTTGAGCGATATGACGATGTGTTGCTCAATGACAAAGGTGGCACCTATTGGTTCGATACCCGCGAGCAAACATCTCGGCGCTTGGGTTTTTCTCTTCGGCGAGTAACCTGGCACGTTTTGAACGAGGCTAATGGTAATTTCAATCGTAATTCATTGGTGCTCTACGTGATGGAGAAAATGGCGGACGGCTCGTTGAAGGATCATGGGTATGTCTTTACGGACCCGGATGCCGAGCGTATCGCTGTCAACCTAAAATGGATCCTGGTTAACTGCGCGATGACGCGGCGCGATGCAGCGCGACCCGTAATGTAACTGTGTCGCAACGACTCTTGCTTGAAGTGGATGCGACCGCTACGCGTGGGTAATCAGGATCTTGCCCGGGTGTTCGCCGCGCTCCAAGTCCCGAAAGGCAGCGATCGCCTCATCGAACGGATAGCGCTCGCTAATGATGGGCTCCAGGCGGTCTCCGACATCGCGCTCAGCAGGTCCTCGAACATCCGTCTGCTGCCATTACTGATAGCTTTCGGTAGGATGTTTTTTCATAAAAGCTCGGCATGCTTGGTAGCGCTTTGAGTAATGGTCCGATACCCATCAGGACGATGGTGGCTTGCGGTGCGCTGGCGATCATCGATTGATCAAGCGTTGGGCGTCCCACATTTTCAAGGATGACATCGGCGCCACTCCCTGTGAGAGTAGCGACTTCTTGGCGTCCCTCTGGGTTACGTCGGTATTTAACCTTGAGTTCCACACCGAGCTCGCGCATCTGTGCAAGTTTATCGTCGCTCGATGAGGTGACGACTACGCGAGCGCCAGCGGCCTTAGCCAACAGGACACCCACTGAGGGCACGCCGCCTGTGAAAATTGTCTTCTTGGCTTAAGTCAGTTTGGGCGCCCGCCGTGACTCCTTAGCGAGCGGGCTTGCGAAACTTGAGTGCGAACCGATCGCTATGCCCGGCCAATGAGGGCGCTTGCGTGTCATAGCGAAGCTCATCATCCGGTCGGTAATGAAGATTGCTGAAGGCCTCGAATTCGAATCCTGCGTCCAGCGCTTCTTTGATAATGAGAACGGGGTCGCTACGGCGCCAATTAGCGGTGGTGGTCGGTTCGTTATGCCGCCGAGTATGGTCGACCACGCCATAGATTCCGCCGGGTTTGAGCGCGGCAAACACCGCGCGATTCAGGAGCTGGCGAGTTTCTGGTGTCATATTGTGAGCATTACGAAATGTCAGCACCATATCGAGATCTGAGACGGGCAGATTAATGCTGTCCGTTTGGAAGAGCGGCAAGCCGGGCGCACGGCCTAGGACGCTTTTATCGTCAACGAACTCAACATGATCCATGCCCCATTCTTTCAATCGGGGTGCCAGACGAGAGGCGCCGAAGCTGACATAGAGCTTGCCGTTGTCGCGCAAGACCTCGCCTAAAATTTTGGTATACCAGCCTGCACCTGGGAGTAATTCCAGCACCCGCATATTGGGTTCAAGTCCGAGAAACTCCAACGTCTGCACGGGTTTTCGCTCTCGGGCATCGCGCGCGCGTTCTTCGTCTGAGCGCAGTGGGCTCGCCAATGCTTTTTCAATTTTTAGGACGGTTTCGCTTTTCGGGGCAGGGCTACCCATTTGCGCGGAAGCAAAGGGAGCCGCCACGACGGTTGTGCAACAACCGAGCAGCCCTAGCCAAAACTTGCGACTCAAATGAGGACGTAAGATCGGCGCGGCGGGCGAGGTCAGTCGGTGCATCGTGTATCTCCCGTTACAGAATATTCAGCAGTTCAATATTAAAAACCAGTAGCGCGTTGGGCTCAATTTTGGGGGGTACCCCTCTAGCGCCATACGCCAGCTCGGGTGGACAGGTGAGTCGTATCTTTTGTCCCACTCTCATCGCTTGTAGCGCGGTCGTCCAGCAGGGAATCACCCCTTTGACCGGGAAGGTTGCCGGTCGAGTCATATCCATCGCGCGTTCAAAGACGGTCCCATCTGCCAACATGCCTTCATAAAGTACTTGTACGTGATCGGTATCTTTGGGCTGCTGCCCCTCGCCCGCACGCAAGGATTGCACCAGGATCCCACCTTCGAGGGCGATGACGTCCCGACCCGAACGACGACTCGCTTGCATGGCATGTAGCTTGGGTACCTGAGCCGCGAGGTCTGTCTTGGGTGGATGACCAAAGACGCCATCCTCCACGCCTTGAATGACCCAATCGAGCTCATGCGCGTCCAACTGAAAATCACCTAAGGTACGCGCAATGAGTTGACCGAGCGCATAGAGCGTCGCCTCCTCACTCTCGACCGCGATCTCGGTGGCTGGTGTTTCAGCCCGAGTGACCCCTGACTGCAGCGATAGCCCAATGAGACCACTCGCCAGGAACGCGGAGATTGCAAGCTTGCCCATAGACTTGCCCCCAATAAATTGTCGTCGACACGCAGTCGGCGGTTGAGCGCATCTGCGAAAAAGTCGCAGTTCCCCACGCTCTTTAGGTATCTTCCCCATATGAGATCATGTGTCAACGGCAAAAGAAGGGGTTTGCGCCACTCGGGTCACGCAGTGAACAGTGCTGGGTGGTGTGTGGCGGGCCTCATCGCCAGTTTTATCGTATTCATGGGGTCCTCGACGGGGCTTGCCGCATCCGGGGTGCCGGGGGCCGAATTCAATCCCGTGTTACGAGAGCCCAAAGGAGTTCAGCCATTATCGGGACGCTTGCTGATTGGGGTCAAAGAAATCGGCGATGGCAGTTGGGGTCGTGCGCCGCGTACGAGCGTGCAGCAGTTGAGCGAGGCGGCTGAGCGCGCCCGCATCCCTTTGCGTATTACGGGGTCGATTGGGCCGCAGATCCAAATGGCGCGGCTGATGGCACCCGCCACTGAGCGCAATTTGGAGGCGGCGCTAACGGCTCTCAGGGCGGACCCTGCCATTGCGTTCGCTGAGCTCGATCAAAAACGCTACCCCCACGTCGTGACACCCAATGATCCTTTATTCAGTGGTCAATGGTATTTGAAGGGAGCGCAGATTTCGGCGGTGCGTGCCGATGCCGCCTGGGAGGCTACCGAGGGCGCCAATCCCACCGGAAGCAATGGCATGGTGGTGGCGGTACTGGATACCGGCATTCGCTTTGATCACCCCGATCTCGCACGCGCCGCAGATGGCGGCAAACTGCTGCCCGGCTATGATTTTGTGCGCGCAGATCCAGACGGTTCTTTTGTCAGCGCCAATGATGGTGACGGCCGTGATGACGATGCCTCGGATCCCGGTGATTGGATGACCGAGGATGAGGCTAATTTGCCAATTTTTGGGGATGCCTGCGAGGCACAAGATCGCTCCTCCTGGCATGGCACGCGCGTGGCGGGCATCATCGGTGCACGCAGCAATAATGGCGTCGGTATTACCGGCACCAGTTGGTCACCTTGGATATTGCCGGTGCGAGTGCTCGGGAAATGCGGGGGCTACGACTCGGACATTCTCGCGGGTATGCGCTGGGCCGCGGGACTGCGTGAAGCGGGTACCCCGGATAATCCTTACCCTGCAAAAATTTTGAATCTTAGTCTGGGGTCGGAGGGCAGTTGCTCCGCCAGCTATGCCTCGGTATCGCGCGAGTTAGCGGCCGCGGGCGTGGTCGTCATTTCTTCGGCAGGCAACGAGGGCAGTGAGGTCAGCACACCCGCCAATTGCCCGGGGGTGGTCGCGGTGGTCGCCTTGCGTCATGCCGGTACGAAGGTGGGCTTCAGTAATTTGGGCGCAACCGCCACGGTGGGTGCCCCAGGTGGGAATTGTGTCAACGTGGGCGCCGGCGAGCCGTGCCTGTATTCGATCGACACCACGAGTAACCAAGGCCTGACCCGACCTGCGGCGGCGAGCTATACCGATCAATTTGATATTAATGTGGGGACGAGTTTCTCTGCGCCCATCGTGGCAGGGGTCACCGCCTTGATGTTGTCTGCCAATGGACGACTCGATCCATCGGAAGTGACGCGTCGTTTACAGCTGGGTGCGAGGCCGTATCCCGCTGCACCCGCTGGGGTGCCGCTTTGCCGGGATCCGTCGACCGTGAGCGGTGCGCAAGATCGCGAGTGTGCGTGTACGCCCGAGTGGTGCGGGGCGGGGATGCTCGATGCCGCTGGGGCAGTACGCGAGGCACGGCGCCCGATGATCGTGCTGGCACCCGTTAGCAATATCGCAGCCGGTCAAAATATTCGCTTAGACGCGAGCGGATCGTCTGCCTCCTGCGAACGCAGCCTCAGTCGGTTTGAATGGCGGATGATTGATGCCGGTGGGGGCGGCTCCTTGGTGAGTGGAGCGACGAGCGCCGAAGCCACAGTGCTAGTACCGAGTTCGGGCGCGCTGACTTTGGAGTTGACGGTGACGGATAGTGCGGCCGCAGTCGAGCGGCGCCGCATCGAAGTGACGCCCTCGGCGATCAGTACTGATGTAGCGCGTAGCGCGTCGGGATCTGCCTGCCCGGTTGCGATCAATGCAGGTCCTGCCCCAGCGCCCCCGGCGCCGACCCCCACTCCTACGCCAACCAATCCGAGCTCGTCGGGCTCAGGCGGTGGCGGAAGTTTTAATATTTTGATGCTGTTGATGTTAGCTTGGGTGGCGACGATGCGCGAAGCGGCATATCGCAAAGCGCATCGTGCTAAGCGACAAGCGGCGAGTGGATCCTACCAGTGAGCACAGTGCTGATCACTGGGGCGTCTTCGGGCATTGGTGCGGAGCTTGCTCGTGCGCACGCCCGTCGTGGTGATGCCGTAGTGCTCTTGGCAAGGCGTGCCGATCGTCTTCAGGAGCTGGCTAAAGAAATTAGCGAGCAAGGGGGTAAAGCCTGGGTCTTTGCTGCGGATGTGACGCGCGAGGGGGATGTGGCAGCAGCCATCGCCTCGCTGGCCAATGAGCGGGTGGGCATTGATCGGGTGTATGCGAATGCTGGATTTGGCGTCGCAGGAGCGATTCAAAGAATAGAGCTAGCGGACTATCGGCGGCAGTTTGAGACCAATGTATTCGGTCTGTTATCCACCATCTATGAAAGCCTGCCTGCTTTACGACTATCGCGTGGTCAATTGGTGTTAATCGGTAGCGTCGCAGGGCATGTATCGGCGCCGGGCGCATCAGCTTATTCCGCTAGTAAGTTTGCGGTACGAGCGCTCGCGGAATCTTTGCGGCGGTGATCTGGCGGCTGAGGGCATCACGGTGACGCTGGTGTCGCCGGGGTTTGTCGATTCGGATATTCGGCGAACGAACAATCAGGGCAAGTTGCGTGCGGAAGCCAAAGATCCGATTCCAGCGTGGTTACGAGTACCGACTGAGCCGGCCGTGCGCTCATTGCTTCGAGGGGTAGATCGGGGGCAGGCTGAAGTGATCGTCACGGGTCATGGCAAGGTCATCGTATTTTTGAGCCGACACTTCCCAGGCTTGGTTCGATTTCTTACCAGCCGGGCTTATCGTGCGCGGCCCGAGCCCGGTTGATTGCAGGCTGATTGCAGCGACGCGATCTGACGCGAGGCGAATTGAGAGGAGTCATGGGAGCAATTCAAAGTTTATTCCCGACGCTGATTTATCAGGCTCCGCTGCAGTCGAAAGCCGTCGCAACGCGTGAACTCAATCGGCAGTTATTGCGCGAGGCGATGCAGTTTGCCGAAGACGATGAGGCGGGGCAGCGCTGGTCGGATCGCAACTACCCAGGTGGTTACACCTCGTATGGATCTTTATGCCGCTTGCAGACGGTATCGCCGACATTTGCCCGACTCGGTCAATTACTCGGTCGGCACATCAAGCGCTACGCGCGTGAACTCGCCTTGGATCTTCGCGCGCGCGAGCTGGTCATGACTGATTGTTGGGTGAACATCATGCCGGCGGGGGTGGGGCACAGTCTGCACCTGCATCCTCTTTCAACAGTGAGCGGCATTTACTACGTGCGTACACCGCCAAGCTCTGCTGCATTGAAATTCGAGGATCCTCGTCTGGATCGATTTATGGCGGCACCTCCGCGGCGCGCCGATGCCGCGCCCGCGTTACAGCCTTGGCGGACGGTGCGGCCGAGGGCAGGCGAGTGCATCCTCTTTGAGAGTTGGTTGCGTCATGAGGTGCCGGTCAATCAATCCCGTGCCGATCGAGTGAGTATTTCGTTCAATTTCAATTGGTTCTAGGCCAAGGGAGCAAGATTCACGAGAGGCGCCCGCCCTTTTCTGAAACCTTGGTTGACAGGGTTCGGCCCGCTACCTAGAATGCGCCTCCTTTTTCGGACGTCCTTCACCGGAAGTTCGATAAAACAGCAGGTTACGTAGTACCCAGCGCCGCTTCCGAACGGGAGGGGTGGCAGGGTTTTGCGCAATCTGCCCGCCGCAGCCGGTCGTCGAGCTTGCGGTCGTAGATCCGGGTTCTCCGGGTGGTGTCGCAAGATACCCTCCTGGATGTTTTGGCGGATCGAGCGATCGCTGTCTCCTGCCCGGTTTATTTGGGTTTTTGGATAACGAGCTGGAGACTGCATGGCCACCACAGGTCAGCTAATTCGTGCGCCGCGTCGTACGCGCGTCGAGAAGACAAAGGTACCTGCCCTAGGGGCGGCACCGCAGAAGCGCGGCGTTTGCACCCGCGTGTACACCACCACCCCGAAAAAGCCGAACTCCGCGCTGCGTAAAGTGTGTCGCGTACGTTTGGTGAATGGTTTTGAAGTCACCTCGTACATCGGCGGTGAGGGCCATAACCTGCAGGAGCACTCGGTGGTGCTGATCCGCGGTGGACGCGTCAAGGATCTGCCAGGGGTGCGTTATCACACGGTGCGCGGCACGCTGGACTGTGCCGGTGTCAACGATCGCAAGCAGAGCCGCTCAAAGTACGGCGCCAAGCGACCGAAGAAATAATTAGGAGATCGTCGCATGTCACGTCGTACGCAGGCTCCGGTCCGTCATATTTTACCGGATCCCAAATTCAACAACGAAATGCTCGCCAAGTTCATGAACGTGGTGATGAAGAGCGGCAAGAAATCCGCTGCCGAGCGCATCATTTACGGTGCGATCGATCGCATCGCTGAGAAGACCGGCAAGCAGGGCGATGAGGCCATTGAATTGCTGTCATTGGCTTTGGACAACGTCAAGCCCGTGGTCGAGGTCAAGTCTCGCCGCGTGGGTGGTGCTACCTATCAGGTGCCGATCGAAGTACGCGCGCCGCGTCGTCAGACGCTCGCCATGCGTTGGGTCATTGAGGCCGCTCGTGGTCGCAGTGAGAAGAGTATGGCTTTTCGGCTGGCTCACGAACTGATGGAAGCCGCAGAAAACCGTGGTGCCGCGGTTCGTAAGCGCGAAGATACGCACCGTATGGCCGAAGCCAACAAGGCTTTTGCTCATTTCCGTTGGTAATTCTCTAATTTTTGGGTGACAGACTGATGCCACGCACTACTCCCATCGAGCGCTATCGCAATATCGGTATCTCTGCGCACATCGATGCCGGTAAGACCACGACCACCGAGCGTGTGCTGTTCTACACCGGCGTGTCACACAAAATTGGTGAGGTCCATGACGGCGCCGCCGTTATGGACTACATGGAGCAAGAGCAGGAGCGTGGTATCACGATCACCTCCGCGGCAACCACTTGCTTCTGGAAGGGCATGGACAAGTCCTTCCCTGAATACCGCATCAATATCATTGATACTCCAGGCCACGTGGACTTCACCATCGAAGTGGAGCGTAGCTTGCGCGTGCTCGATTCGGCCGTCGCGCTGTTTTGCGCCGTGTCGGGAGTGCAGCCACAGTCTGAGACGGTGTGGCGTCAGATGAACCGCTACAAGGTTCCGCGTATCGCCTTCGTTAATAAAATGGATCGTGCAGGCGCTAATTTCTTGCGTTGCGTGGATCAGATCAAAACCCGCTTGCGCGGTAACCCGGTACCGATCCAGTTGCCGATCGGCGCTGAGGATACCTTCGAAGGCGTGATTGATCTCATTCGCATGCAGGCGATCTATTGGGATATGAGCACTCAGGGCATGAACTTTGAGTACAAGCCCATCCCCGAGTCGCTGCAGGCGCAGGCCGAAGAATATCGGTTGAACATGATTGAGGCCGCCGCCGAGGCCAACGAAGAACTCATGAACAAGTACCTCGAAGGCGAGGAACTGACTCAGGACGAAATCAAGGCGGGTCTACGCGAGCGCTCCTGGCGCAATGAAATCGTGCTGTGCATGTGCGGTACGGCTTTCAAGAACAAGGGCGTACAGGCGCTACTCGATGCTGTCATCGAGTTCATGCCAGCGCCCATCGACATGCCGCCGGTTAATGGTCTTGATGAATCAGGCGAGCCCGCGACGCGCGATTCGTCAGATGATTCACCGTTTTCAGCGTTGGCCTTCAAAATTTTGAACGATCCGTTCGTCGGTAACCTGACATTCTTCCGAGTTTATTCGGGCGTTCTCAATTCGGGCGACACCGTGTTTGTGCCGACTAAGAGCAAGAACGAGCGCATCGGTCGTTTGTTGCAGATGCACGCCTCTGAGCGTACCGAGATCAAAGAAGTACGCGCAGGTGATATCGCCGCGGCCGTGGGTCTCAAAGATGTCACTACGGGTGATACGCTGTGCTCGCAGTCAGAAGTGATTACGCTTGAGAAGATGGTTTTCCCGGATCCTGTGATCGCGGTGGCCGTTGAGCCGAAGACCAAGGCCGACCAAGAAAAGATGGGCCTCGCGCTACAGCGTCTCGCCAAAGAGGATCCTTCCTTCCGCGTGCATACCGATCAAGAGTCGGGTCAGACCATTATTTCGGGAATGGGTGAGTTGCACCTCGAAATCATCGTGGATCGCATGAAGCGCGAGTTCAAGGTGGAAGCCAACGTCGGTAAGCCGCAGGTGGCGTATCGCGAAACCATCCGCGGCAACGTTGAGGCGGAAGGTAAGTTCGTTCGTCAGTCGGGCGGTCGCGGTCAGTATGGTCACGTTTGGTTGCGTCTGGAGCCGAACGAGCAAGGTAAGGGCTATGAATTTGTGAATGCGATCGTCGGTGGTGCGGTGCCGCGTGAGTACCTGCCTGCTGTCGATAAGGGCATTCAAGAAGCCGTGAACACGGGTGTGATCGCCGGGTATCCGGTGGTTGATGTCAAAGTCACCGCATTTGACGGTTCTTACCATGACGTTGACTCCAATGAAATGGCGTTTAAGATCGCCGCGTCCATGGGCTTCAAAGAAGGCTTCCGCAAGGCGAAGCCCGTGATCCTTGAGCCCATCATGAAGGTTGAGGTCGTGACCCCTGAGGATTACTCGGGCGATGTTATCGGCGACCTGAACCGTCGGCGCGGCCAGATTACGGGCATGGAAGATGGCCCGTCGGGCAAGCAGATCCTTGCCGAAGTTCCCCTCGCAGAGATGTTCGGTTATGCCACGTCCGTACGCTCAATGAGCCAAGGCCGGGCCACTTTCACCATGGAATTTGAAAAGTACATGGAAGTGCCATCGAACGTCGCTGAGACCATCATCAAGAAGTAATTGCCTCATTCCAGGAGAGACGATCGTGTCCAAGGAAAAATTTGAACGCAGCAAGCCGCACGTAAACGTTGGGACGATTGGTCACGTGGACCACGGTAAGACGACGTTGACGGCGGCGTTGA
>RFOD01000004.1 GCA_009926865.1 Gammaproteobacteria bacterium
CCTTCGCCGAAGGTCTCATCGAGGCCGCGCGATCCGTCGGACTGCCGGCTGATCGCGTGCCCGGCATGGTGTCGGAACTGCTTCTCGGGTCGGCGACTCTGCTGGCTGAGCGGGGCGACGCCGCAGCGTTACGAATCGCGGTGACCTCACCAAATGCAACCAGTTCACGCAACTGGCTGAGCGATCGCGTATCAGGTCGAATCAAAGAATCTGTCAACGGAGCGCTTGGCGATGGGTCGAAGGTCCACTCTAAATCCAATAGATCGCCCAATTTGCGCAACACCTCCACATGCTTGATCGGACGTAAAAACGTCGCGGCAAAACGCGCCGAACCCGTCCAGCCAGGTGGCGCGTGGGGTAACGCCGCCGAAACCAGCAAGACGGGCGTGTCAGGCTGGCGTTCATGGACCGCCCATAGCACCCACCAACCGTCCCCATCGGCCATAAACTGATCGGTGATTACAGCATCAAAGCACTGGCCTTTTTCTAAAATCTGCTCAGCCTCCTGCCCGCTGTGAGCCATCTCAATCTCGAAGCCGACACCTTTCAAAAGATTAGCCAAAATCTCTATTGAGTGATCATCATCATCCACAATCAATAATCGTTGCCGTGATCCTGCATAGCCTCGCACCGACGTGAGCGATGCGTCTACGCTTTCTTTGACGGTTTCACTTGAGCGCTCAATGGGGATTTTGACTGAAAATCGGGCGCCGCGACCCGACGCGCTCATCAAGCTTAGTTCTCCGCCCATGAGGGCCGTCAACTGCCGCGCAATGGGTAGCCCCATGCCGGTGCCGACCCCGCCAGCCAGTCTAGATCGATCTAAACGTTGGTAAGGCTCAAAAATACGCTCATGATCTTTAGGGTCGATCCCACAGCCCGTATCTTCGACGTATAAGTGTAAGTACTGCTGATGAGGCGCTCGCGTCATGGCCTCCAGCGATCCACCGAGCGTAATCACACCAGACCGGGTGTAGCGCGCTGCGTTCACCAATAAGTTATCCATCACTTGCCGCAGACGACCGGCATCGATCTTAAAAATAGGGGGCTGATCAACAGCCGACAGGTCTTCAAAACGAGAGACAAAGCGGTTGCGATTTCTGGCAGCTAACATTTCGCCCGTACGCTCAAGGCCCGCCCACCAAACATCGAGCCGAGTGGCCACGGGCTCAGCTTTAAGCACGCCGGTGAGCCCCCGTGCGTAGTCCAACAACTCATCAATCATTCCGAGGAGATGTCGGCCGCTATCCAGCATGATTTTGAGAACTGAGATCTCCGGCGGGCGATCACGCTGGCGCAAGAGTAGTTGCGCATTACCCAGAATCGTGTCGAGCGGCGTGCGCAACTCATGGCTAATTCGTGCAAACATCGCCAACTGCGAGCGAGCACTCGCCTGGAGTCCCTCGATCTCGCGGCGGGAACGTAAGCTACGGATCGCGAGACTCGATAATAGCCACGCTCCCTGAATCAAACTGATCAGGAGAAACCAGAGACCGCTCGTCTCACTCTCTGGCCACAACCCATAGGCTAATAGGACTCTAAATAAAACCGAACCTGACCACAGGAGAAGCGGGATAAATAAGTAACCCGCAAGCTCATTACCTTGTTGCCAGGCCCGAGCACTTAAGATTGTCGCGAAGACCGATGCGAGCGCTGCACAAAACAACCATAGATGTGCACCCGCAGCGAACGAAACCCCCGTAGACCAAAAAAGACCCATGCTACCGAGTACAGTCATCGCGACGTATACGCCAGAGAGCCCAGAACTCACCGACACGAGATCCAAACTCTTTCGAACCAAGACGGTCCCCGCCCAGGAAAACGCCGCGACGCCCACTAAGACGACCCACGATCGCATCGGCCAATCTGGCGGCCAGAGCGTCCGCTGCAAGACACTGGAAAAATGTATTTCAATCACCAGCTGACCGAGAAACGCTATGGCAAACAGGGCGTAGGTCGACTCTCGCGCGTAAAAACCAAAAATGAGTGCGAGCATCACCAGTGCGAGACCCATCCCCAGCCACAACACCCACAGGCCATCGGAGCGATCTCGTAGAGCGCGTAGGTCCTCCACCGGCCAGAGACGTAAACTGAGTGCGACCAGTGTGTCGGATTGGATACGTAGCCACACATCTGTCGAACTCATCGCAGGTAGCATCAAAGAAAATGCGGCAGCCTCACGCATCGCGTAGGACTGGCGATTACGCGGGTAGGCCATTCCACCTTGTTGCCAGTGCCCAGCACCCGTGGCATCAGGTGCGTAGAGAGCGACACTCTGCATTCGGTTATTGCCGAGCGTCAGCCAACGCTCGATGGGTTCGGGAGCTTTATTAATCACAGTCAAACGAACCCATAGGGTTGCCTCCCCTTGGGAGAGTAGTCCTGAAGGTTGGGTGAGGTTTTGCCACCGACACGCGGTACTGCGAATGGATTCAATCGAATCTGCGTTCGGCGCCACACACCATTGCGCCGAAAACTGAACAGGCTCAGCGCCCCAGAGGGCCGCAGGCCATCCAAAGAAAATCAGCCACCAAACATAGCGCCTCAATACCTGCAAACCGAGCGCCCCCTCGATCGTCATCCGGAGTATGTTGCAAAGGTAACGCATTTCGTGCGGCGATGAATCATCTATGCACCTGAAGGATTCACGGCTGCGACAAACTGATTCTACGCTTCGTCACATCATGGAAACCCGTCCTACCGTGTTGTACCCCGAGCGTGCTTCATTTGATCGGTCCCAGGAATCCAGACTGGACGCTCTTCCTTCGGATCGTCCCACTTCGTCACCCACACCGAGCTTGCCGATCGAAGATCTCGATCCGAGCGCAATGCATGTCGAGGACCACCTGCTCGCCTTACGCGACGGGATGGACTATCTCTCAGGGGTGCTACAACTTCTGGATGAGCACCTGCAAGCCGCCAACCCGGATAGGCACAGTCACGGCGTGGCGGCGGTGGCTCACCAAGGTGTCGAGCGAACCCGAGTCCTACAGCGCCATCTCGATGCGCTGACCGAAGATTTTCTGGCGCGGATGCGCGAAGGCTCAGGCGATTAATCAAGCGGCTCTGCGTCTGGGGAGCCCAGTTCTGGCATAGTCACGGCTTAAATCCCTGCGGGACTGACCGGGATAAGTCGACATGTTGCTAGACCAATTTCTGATCATCGCCGTGCTGATGTCGGCTGTGGCACTCTTTATTTGGGGCCGCTGGCGGCACGATATGGTGGCGCTGGCTGCGTTGCTACTCTGCGTGGCGGTAGGAGTCGTCCCCTCTGCGGGTGCCTTTAGCGGCTTCGGACATCCTGCGGTGATCACCGTCGCCTGTATTCTCGTGCTCAGTCAGGGCTTACAAAGCTCGGGGGCCATCGATGTGATTGCTGACCGGTGGATCCCCACCAGCACCGGCCCCTTCCTGACGATCGCAGCGCTGACGATTCTCGCTGCTCTGTTGTCGGCTTTCATGAATAACGTCGGTGCACTCGCCTTACTGATGCCGGTCGCTTTGCAGCTCGCGGCACGTCAAGGGCTACCGCCGGGTCGTTTACTTATGCCGCTCGCCTTCGGCTCGATTCTGGGTGGCATGACAACGCTGATTGGCACGCCCCCCAATCTCATCGTCTCAAGTTTTCGTCAGCGTGAAGGGATCGATGGCTTTGCGATGTTTGATTTCGCGCAAGTAGGGGTGCCCGTGGCGGCCGCAGGCGTGCTCTTCATCGTCATCCTCGGCTGGCGATTAGTGCCAATGCGTAAAGGCAGCGGAGTTGAAACGTTTGATACGGGGAGCTATCTCACGGAAGCCCGCGTCCCTGAGCGTGGCAAAGTCGTTGGGCTCAACCTACGTGAGATCGATACGATCTTGGATGATGTTGGCGCCCAGGTCGTCGGACTCGTGCGTAAGGACGTTCGAATCGTGGCGCCCACCCCATCTCGCATCGTTCAGGGCGGCGATATTCTAGTGATCGAGTCTGAACCCAAAATGTTAACGGCTGCCCTCTCGGTGCTGAATCTCAAACTCGAAGAATCTACGAGTGACTCGACGCTCGTCGCGACTACCGCTGAGGAAGACCCAGACGGTACTGAAGAACCTAACTCAAAGAATGATGTAGCGGATACCGCAAGTATCGCGACTCATAATGCTGAAAGCGTTTTACGCGAACTCGCCGTATTACCGAACTCCAGTGTGGTCGGTCGATCCGCTACCGAAATCGATTTGCGCACGGTGTTTGCCATCAATTTACTGGCGCTGTCGCGGCAAGGGGATCGGTCCACTACGCGCTTGCGCACCACCGCGATTGAAGCCGGCGATGTGCTCTTGATGCAGGGCACTGAAGAGGCGATTGCCCGTTTTGCCTCGCAGTATGGCTGCGTTCCTCTAGCAGAACGTGCGCTGCGTCTCCCCGACAAACGACGCGCTTGGCTTGCCGCCCTCATCATGTCAGGTGGCATCGCCTCAGCAGCGCTCGGGATCGCTTCGGCTGCGATTTCTTTTACCGTGGCACTGCTAGCCACCATGGTGTTTCGTGTGATCCCGCCGAGACGTATTTACGATGCCATCGATTGGCCCGTGATCGTGCTTTTGGGCGCGATGATTCCCGTGGCCGATGCGATGGCGAGCACCGGCACCGCCGATCTAATCGCCCGCGGTTTACTGGAAGTGCTCGCCCAAGGCAATGCCGTGATCGCCATGGTCGTTTTATTGATCGTCACCATGACACTCTCGGACTTTATGAACAACGCCGCCACGGCGGCGGTGATGTGCCCGATCGCCATCAGCACGGCAAACACCTTGAGCGTGAACCCCGATCCTTTTTTAATGGCCGTCGCAGTGGGCGCCTCTTGTGCCTTCCTCACACCGATCGGACACCAGAACAATACTTTGATTCTGGGTCCGAGCGGTTTTCGCTTTGGCGACTATTGGCGGCTCGGCTTGGCCATCGAGCTGATCGTCCTCGCCGTAGGTATTCCAATGATTTTAAAGGTCTGGCCGCTCGGCTAATGGCCTCACAGCGCGTCTCGATCAATACCGACTCGCCTCGTGGGTCATTGCGGCACCACGAAAGATCGCGTTCATAAAAATCAGGTTTAAGCCTGCCATATGCGCCCGAAAATTCGGGTCTGCGGTGAAACCAATCACAAGTCCTCGTCCGCTGCGTTTGCTCACCACAAATGGCTTGAACGCAAGCTGCTTGCGGTTCTCTTCCCACAGCACACCTGAGGCCAGCACATCCTCAGGTGCCGCAAAACGAGCCACTGTGTCGGCTTCATCGCGTCGCACCGGCGTGTAGATGTCATTCCCCGTCACGAGCACATGCAAGCGATCCTGCACGCCGGCTGCTAACCAATGATCAGACTCCGTTGTCGCCCGTGCCAGTACGCCAGCCACGGGGCGCGGCGGCGCCTCGAGGGGTCGCTCCGCCGCCTCTAACTCATCCACGCTAGTGATCGCCGTGCCGGCGACTCGACCCGAGCTTTCGTCTTTATCGGACTCTGCCTTTGCATTCGACTTTTTCTTTGAGCCTTGCTCACTGGTAGCGTCCGATACTAAAGCGCTCTCGAGCTTCAAGGGCAATAAGTCAGCCTGTGCCTCAGAGAGATACCGAGTCCCGCTCCCAAGAGCAATCAATACCCCGCCGCCTTCCACCCAGGATTTCAGATTCTCAGCGCCCTTTTTACCTAGCGCGCTCGTGTAGCTACCGCTCTGCCCGGGCAACACCAGCACATCAATCCCATCCAGGTTCGCGGACGCGAGGCGTCGCGTACGTATCAGCGTCACGGGATAGCCAAATTGACGCTCGAGTACAAACCGAGCGTGGCCTGCCGAATACCGATCGGTCGGCGCATCCCAGGCGAGCGCAATACGCGGCGTCGGCATGTTGAGCATATTCGGCGACCCGAGGCTGATGCCCGAATCGACCCAGCTCTCATCAATCGCAACGGCTTGCACGCCCGCTTGTTGCGCAATCTGCGCAACCTGAGTCGCGACCCTCGAAGGCTCGACCGCGGCGTCAATAAATAAGGAACCGGCCGGATAGTCGACCCCCGCCAAAGAAAAGCGCTTATTCGCTGACTTGATCGCAAGCCCTGCGCGTAAGCCCGCCGTCAGAAACCGAACCGATGCAGTACTGCCCCATGGCACTACAAAACCGACTGCGCTTTGGCCGCCGCGTACCCCGCCCGCAAGACGCCAGTCAGCATCCACCATCGGGCCCTCGATGATTGGATTGGTATTGCAAGCGACCACCGGCACGTTGAACATCAACGGCAAGGACCACGCGGTCACATCATAGATTTCATCCGGCAAACCGCGATTGACGCGTTGCTCCTGCTGCTTGATGAACTCGGCATCCATTTCCGTCTTTTCATCTAGCAACGTTCGGATCAAGCGTTTGGCAGGCTGCGCGGCAGACACGACGTAGCTACCGGCCGAAAATGTGCGCCCGCAAACGGAGAAACGCTCGACCGCGGACTGCACTTCAATCCCGTTACGTACCAGCGTACTCGCGAGTCGTGCCGCCATATCGGCATCGGGCTCCGCTGGGATCACGTAAGACTTGATCGCCTCACGCTGACCCTCACGGATCGCGCTGGCGCGAAAATCCACAAAGTCGCGTAAAAATTGTTCGCGATTACTCGCAACGACTTCGATGGTCGAGAGCGAGGCGATGAATTGGCTTTTCACTGTATCAGCAAAGTGCAGCAAAGACCCATCTGAGCGCTGCGCCACCAAGCCACGCGAGGAGCCCTGCTCATAGCGCCTTGATAATTCGGCCAGCCACTGCCATATCCTGGGAAAAACCCGTCAAAGATTTCACGATTGAAATAGCGTAGTCCAAATTGATCGAACCACGCGGCGTGATTGCGCGCAATACGCTCCACGTTCTTCAGCTGCGTGCTCGTCAAATTCGGATTCAGCGGATCCGCCTCGGGCGGGAAGAAATACGTCTGATTCGTTCCCATCTCATGCACGTCGGCTACAGCCACCGGCATCCACTCGAGCATTATCGCCACATGCGCACGCATCTCTGGCTGAGTCTGCGTGAACCAGTCACGGTTCATATCAAAAATATAGTGATTCATGCGACCGCCCGGCCAAGGCTCATCACGCTCAGCTGAAAGCGGTGAGGGATCGGGCTCAAGGCCCCTCGCCGCCTGATTGCTGTTAATAAAGCGCTCACGACCGTCGGGGTTTTGTAGTGGCACGATGACGACGAGTGTCTCATCCAACATTCTGGCGACTCGCGCATCTCCGCGCGAAGCCAGCAAGTGATAGGCCGTCATTAAGGCGGCATCGGTGGTGCCGGGTTCATTACCGTGCACTGAATACGCAAGCCACACGACGGCGGGGTTATCCTGAATCAACGTCTCCGCTTCACCCTTGGCAAGTTTTCGCGGATCCGCTAAGCGCTTCATCGCCGCCTTAATATCGGTTAAACGCGCGATATTCTTTGGACTCGAAATCACACCATAGATCAGCTTACGGCCTTCCCAGCTTTCGCCATATTCAAAGACCTTCATTCGCTCCGGAGCAGCCGCCGATAAAACTTCAAAATAACGCGTCACCTCGGCGTGGCGTGCCATCTCGCGACCGATCTCAAAACCGAGTATTGAATTCGTCGTGGGGATGGCAGCGTCATAGTTCGCCTCTGACCACACCGTTGTCAGCGACGGGGGCGGCGCAATCACCGGACGAGCGAGTCCCGCAAGCGGAAGTCCCGCTATCAATAAGGCTCCTAACCAAGCGAACGAACCTAAGCGTTTTGTCCTTGTCACAGCTGCATCCTCCCCAATAGCAAACCCCCGCTATCCTGTGTGAATCGACGCAAATACTCAATGCACCCGACCGAGCTAATCCTCCGCAAGGGAGTGACCACCCTCGAATCTTTGGTACGGTCTTCGCGGATCGAGGCGACGACTCACAGCTCACTATCATCGGCGAATGATGCAGCCCTCATTACCCTATGTTGGAGAGCATTTTTCATTTTCAAATGCTGGGTGCACTGGAGTTTTTCGTTCTTATGATTATTTGTTTCAGTATTACGGGCGCGATCGCGGAGCGATTTATAACAGATTCAAAGCGGAGTTTGGGTAAGCATGCAGAGCGTTATAGATCTAGCGTTAGCGATCTGTCTTGGCTAGCTTCCCTCAGTATCGCGTCTTTATCTTTTTGCCGGGCCATCATCCAAACGTAAGATAGCTTGGCTACGTCCGAAGCAAGATACGTGTGTAGGTCGCCAAGCCTTATCGGAGTCGACACACCACGTTAGCTGCTACTTGATAGAGACGCAGTAATTGCCACTTGCAAACCAACCCGACGGACAGCTACCAACCCGTGCGATCACTGCTTTTGCAGATTCGGTCGAGGCGATGCAGTAGTTACCACTCGCGAAGTACCCGCTGGGGCATGAGCCATCGCGTTTGATTGCGAATTTGGCGGAACTCGTAGGGACGCAGTACTGATTACTGGAGTAGTAGCCGCTTGGGCACGAACCGTCGCGGGGCAATGGCTGCGCCGGTGGAGCAGCGTTGGCGGTAGGTGTGAATAGCATGAAGAAAAGCAACCACAGTCTCATGGGATATATCTCTCCTGCGCCCGCATTATTGCCGTGATGGTCGTCAGACCTCCTGCTTCAGGGTCAAACGCTAGACAATTCCTTAACTAATTTCCGGGGGGCGTCGCCTTCATCCGCGTCATCCGCGACACGTCCATGACACCGTACTCGCTGCGCCACTGATAGAACGTCGCCGTGCTGATCCCTTGCTCTCGGCACAGATCTGGCACCGCCGTCCCCGCCTCAGTCTGCTTCAGCTCCGCCAAGATCTGGCTATCCGTAAATCTCGATCGCCTCATGGGGAACCTCCTCCAATGAGAAAATTCTACTTCTCAGACCCTCACCTCAGTGGGGGAATTACCGGCGCTCAGCAGCGCCCTGTACGCACCCTAGCGAATTAGTGGAAACCGTCGAGAGTCCCTCATCCTATGATGGGTTTTGTGTGGGGCAAAAGCTAAGTTAAGCTCTAACCCTTTGTTTTTATTGGTTTAGTGGCGGAGAGGGTGAGATTCGAACTCACGATCCCCGTGAGGGGACGCCGGTTTTCAAGACCGGTGCATTCAACCGCTCTGCCACCTCTCCGTATGATTAGTTTACAGCTTCTAAGCGTTCCTGCCCCCCCATATAGGGGCGTAAGACAACCGGCACGGTCACCGAGCCGTCCTCATTTTGGTAATTCTCGAGTACCGCCACCATCGCCCGGCCGACCGCCACCCCCGAGCCGTTCAGGGTATGCACGGGTTCGGGCTTACCCGTCTCGGGGTTACGCCAACGCGCCAGCATCCGACGGGCCTGAAATCCCTCGCAATTACTGCAGGAGCTGATTTCCCGATACTTACCCTGCGCCGGTAACCAGACCTCCAGATCGTAGGTCTTAGCGCTCGAGAACCCCATGTCCCCTGCGCAGAGCGCCATCACACGATACGGAAGCTCCTCCAAGCGTTGCAAGACCGTCTCAGCGTGAGCCGTCAAAGATTCGAGGGCGGCATAGGAGTCAGCGGGACGCACAATGTGCACGAGCTCAACCTTTTCGAACTGATGTTGGCGGATAAGACCGCGGGTATCTCGTCCGGCCGCTCCCGCCTCAGAACGAAAGCACGGCGTGTGTGCTACATAGCGCAGAGGCAGTTGCGCAGCATCAATAATTTGATCGCGTACCAGATTGGTCACTGGCACTTCGGCCGTGGGAATTAAAAAGAGCTCACGTTCACCCTCTATCTTAAAAAGATCCTCGGCAAACTTCGGCAACTGCCCCGTACCTGTCAGCGCTGATGCGCTCACAAGATAGGGCGCATAAATTTCCTGATAGCCGTGTTCATTGACATGTAAATCCAGCATGAACTGCGCGAGTGCCCGATGTAGCCGCGCAAGCGACCCTTTGAGCACACTGAAGCGTGCTCCCGACAAACGACTGGCAGCCTCAAAGTCGAGACCGGCCAAGCCCTCACCCAAGGCCACATGATCAAGTGGCGTGTACGCGAACTCACGCGGATCGCCATGGCGACGCACTTCAACATTACTCGTCTCGTCGACACCATCCGGGACGCTGTCATGCAAAAGATTCGGCAACCCGAGCAACCAGCTATCTGCCTGAGCTTGGATTTCATTGAGCTCCACTTCGACGGCGGACATCTCAGCGTTGAGTGCTTCGCCGCGCGCCAAAAGCGCAGAAGCATCCTCACGCTTCCCCTTGGCTATCCCGACGGCCTTTGCGTTCGCGTTACGCTCAGCGCGTAGCGCATCCACACGCGTTTGCACAGACTTACGCGACTCTTCGAGTACACGAAACCCCTCTAAGTCGAGCTCAAACCCTCGACGGGCGAGATTACGGGCGACTTCCTCGGTCGCTGATCTTAGGTTTTTGACATCGAGCACACATCGTCTCCGTCACACGCGCTGGGCGCGCATTGTACCGAATCAGTTGGCCTTGGAGCGGGCCCGAAACCGAGCGAGCGCCTCGCCGATCTTAATTTCTAGCCCTCGATCGACGGGTTGGTAGTAGCGCCGATCCGGAAGGTCATCGGGCAAGTAGCGCTCGCCCGCCGCGAACCCGTCTGGTTCATCATGGGCATAGCGATAGCCCGCCCCGTACCCAAGCTCCTTCATGAGTCGCGTGGGCGCATTACGCAGGCGCAGCGGCACCTCAAGACTTCCGAATTCTTTGACATCACTACGGGCAGCACCGAAGGCTCGGTAGACCGCATTACTTTTGGGAGCACAGGCGAGATACACGATCGCTTCCGCGAGTGCTAAATCGCCTTCGGGACTACCGAGTCGCTCATAGGCGCCCCACGCATCAAGCGTGATCTGCAGCGCACGTGGATCAGCAAGACCGCTATCTTCAATCGCCATACGTACCATACGCCGTGCGAGATAACTCGGATCACAGCCGCCATCGAGCATCCGCGCCAGCCAATAAAGCGCGGCGTCAGGATCACTTCCGCGCATGCTCTTGTGTAGCGCAGAAATCTGATCGTAAAACTGCTCGCCCCCCTTATCGAAGCGCCGTAATGTACCGCCTGCGACCTCGGCTGCGTGCGCTGCGGTGATCACTCCGCCACTTGCTAAATCAGCCGCGATTTCGAGCATGTTGAGCGCTCGCCGAGCATCCCCATCAGCCGCTTGGGCGAGTATGTTCAGGCCCTCAGCGTCGATGCGAAGACCTCGCTCACCGAGACCCCGGACAGGATCTGCTAGCGCAGATTGTAAAAGTTCAGCCAAGCTTTCCGCTGTCAGCGCCTGCAGCACGTAAACGCGCGCACGCGATAGCAAGGCGCTCACCACTTCAAAGGAAGGGTTCTCAGTGGTGGCACCAATGAAAATGAGCGTGCCGTCCTCAACATAAGGTAGAAAGGTGTCTTGCTGCGATTTACTGAACCGATGTACCTCGTCCAGGAAAAGCACCGTCCGACGACCCTTCTCCCGGCGCGCCTCCTGAGCACGCTCCACCGCCGCTCGAATATCCTTGACACCGGCCATGACCGCCGAGAGCGCAATAAAATCTGCTTCTGCCGTGCGAGCCAATAGCCGCGCGAGCGTGGTTTTTCCACTACCCGGTGGCCCCCAAAGAATCAGCGAATGGAGTTGCCCTGATTCAATCGCGGCCCGCAGCGGCTTGCCCTCGCCGACGACCTGCGTTTGACCGAGAAATTCGTCGAGATTACGCGGGCGCATACGCTCGGCGAGCGGCACCCATGGAGCACTCGTCACGGAGACTCCGCCGATTGATGGGGCGCGGCGCGTTTTAGCACCCGCTGCTCCAACCATTCTAGCCAGGAGCGTTGATACCCGATAGAGAGCAACCCGGCGACGATAATCCCTGCCCCATCAGCCCAGAAGTCATTCCACTCGGGGCGCCGACCCAGTGCCATCCAACCCTGAGCTAACTCAATCATACCGCCCACCGCAAGCAAAAAGAGCCCGAGCCAGAGGTAGTAGCGACGTTGAAAGAGCGCGGCATACCAGAACATCAGTACAAAGAAACCAACCCCATGTGCCAGCTTATCCCCGCCTGGTAAATCTCGTTCAAAAGCGGGCGCCGAGAGTGTGAAATACAAGACCAGCGCGAGGAGCACCACACCAAGCGCGAGCCAAAAAAACCGATAGTGCAGAGGGCGCATCGCGATTAAGGCTCAACCGGCGTACCGATCAAATCCGCCCCCTCGGGCACCACAAAGCGCAAGACACCCGCATCTAAGGTTTGATTACGACGACTACGGGAAAACTCCAGCACTACTTTTTGACCCAGCTTATCGAATAGCTCCATGCGCTTGAGCATGTCCTTTTCAAAGCCCAGACGCGCCTCTCGAAACTCGGCATCCTCGGCCTTCGGAGTCACTTGCACCCAATCAAGCCCCGATCGTCGCGGCATGGGCTCCAAAGAAAACCCCTCACGTAAGGGCACACTACCCGCCAGTAAACTCGCGGGCGTCAGTGTCAGAGATTCACTCGAACGACGCACCGTCACTTGCTCTAAGTCACGATCATAGAACCAAAGATTGGCGCCATCTGCCACCATGACTTGTAGCGGCTCAGGTGACCCCAGCTGCCAACGAAAGCGTCCAGGTCTCTGTACCCAAAGCCGACCGGCCTGAGGCACTTGCTCGCGGCCTCTCGCATCGGTGATGGTTTGCTCGAACTCTGTCTCCCAGCTACGTAGATTCGAGAGAAAACGATCGAGCGTCGTGACGGACTGAGCAGCCAACTCGGCTACCCGCGCAGGCGGAGCGGGCGGCATTTGCGCAAGTGCCCTATTCAGGATGGGCACCGTGCCAGAGAGCGCGATGAGCACCGCCCAGCGCCCTACTCGGCGCGTGAGGCCACTCATTCGCCGTTAGGTGGCGGGACTAAGATTTCCCGCCCGCCATTTGATTGTAAGGGCCCCACAAGACCCGCCGCTTCCATCGATTCGATCAACCGAGCTGCGCGGTTGTAGCCAATTTTGAGTCGTCGCTGAACGTACGAAATCGACGGCTTACGCTCGGTGATCACAATTTTGACGGCTTCGTCATAGAGCGCATCCTGTTCCGCATCGCCGCCATCGCCACCCGCCCCATCTTCAGACGGCAGACCCGGGATCGCCGCACTGGGTCCTGACAGCACTTCATCAATATATTCGGGTTCACCGGCTGCACGCAGTGCCTTCACCACGTTGTGAACTTCATGGTCCGCCACAAAGGCGCCATGGACGCGGGTCGGCATCGACGTGCCGGCGGGGAGATACAGCATATCGCCATGACCGAGCAAAGACTCTGCACCACCTTGGTCCAAGATAGTTCGTGAGTCGACTTTCGCCGACACCTGAAACGCAATCCGGCAGGGAATATTCGCTTTGATCAAGCCCGTAATGACATCCACCGATGGGCGCTGAGTCGCCAAAATGAGGTGGATACCCGACGCGCGGGCTTTTTGCGCGAGGCGTGCGATCAGCTCTTCGACTTTTTTACCCACGATCATCATGAGATCCGCGAGCTCATCGATGATGACCACGATAAATGGAAGCGGCTCCAGATCCGGAATCTGCGACTGATCGATACTCGGATCGTTGGCCGCTCGCTGCATCAGGAGCGGATCTTTGATCGGCTTACCCTCATCGATCGCATCACTGACCTTTCGGTTAAAGCCCGCGATATTGCGCACACCCATCGCAGCCATGAGCTGATAGCGCCGCTCCATCTCTGCCACACACCAACGCAGCGCATTCGACGCCTGTTTCATGTCGGTCACGACAGGCGCCAACAAATGCGGGATTCCCTCGTACACAGAAAGCTCGAGCATCTTCGGGTCGATCATGATCAATCGCACATCTTGCGCCGTGCTCTTATAGAGCAGCGACAGCACCATGGCGTTGATGCCGACAGATTTACCCGAACCCGTGGTACCCGCGATCAATAAATGCGGCATCCGCTGCAAGTCCGCGACGATCGGTGCTCCGCCGATATCTTTGCCTAGGGCGAGGGCCAGTGGCGAGCTGATCTCATCATAAGCCGTCGATTTGATGATCTCACCGAGTGTGACGATCTCGCGTCGCTCGTTCGGGATCTCGAGCCCCATGACGGATTTACCCGGAATGACTTCGACCACGCGCACACTGATCGCCGAAAGCGCTCGTGCTAAATCTTTGGCGAGTGAACTGATCTGACTGGCTTTCACACCAGGCGCCGGACGCATCTCAAAACGCGTAACCACTGGCCCCGGGAGCACCGCGACGACTTCTACCTCGACCCCAAAGTCTTTGAGCTTGAGCTCGACCAGTCGCGACATTGCCTCAAGCGCCTCGTCCGAATACGCCGCTTCCTGCGGCTTCGGATCGTCAAGCAGTTGAAGCGGCGGCAGTTCGCCGGGTTTAGCGGTAAAGAGTGGAACTTGTCGCTCCTTCTCAACGCGCTCACTCTTGACCGGTTGCGGTGCAGGGGCCTCGATACGTGGCTTCTTGCGCGTTGCGCTACGCTCTTTCTCAAGTTCCAAAACTTCTTTTCGGGCCGCACGCCGTTCATCACCGGCCGCCTCATCGCGCTGACGCTGTCGCCATTGACGTAGGCGATCCACCCCCTGCCAGACCGACGCCCCAAGCCCATCGGTGACTGCGAGCCAAGACACACCAAAAGCAAGCGACACGCCGCTCATTAAACAGGCGAGTAAGAGCAGTGTCGCACCGGTGAAGTTAAGGTTCGATGAGAGCCATTCGCCTATGAGCCCCCCCATCACGCCGCCAGCCGTTTGCCGTAGGTAGCCCGGCGGCCAGTGCAAGGTGGCCAGTGCACAGGTCGCAGCCAGCAATACCGCAAAGCCTCCGATCCGAACGAGCGTATTCAACCGCGACAGCTCAGGTGCATCCCGATGACGTACCGCGTGCACACACGCTCCCGCCAGCACTGCGGGAAATAAATAAGCCGGCCAACCAAAGAGGAAAAAGAGCGCATCGGCTAACCAAGCGCCCTGCCGACCGATCAGGTTATGGGTGCCCGCCCCCACTTCAGCGCCTGCGATCCCCGTAAATGAAAAGCCGGGATCGAGTGGATCGTAGCTGGAGAGTGCCACGAGCAGCATCAGCGCCAAGGCGCCCGCGAGGATGACTGCACCTTCGCGCAGAGCGCGCGCGACGGCGGCACTGAAGCGCGATCCCAGCGCCTCTTTCGGCGCGGCATCACCCATGGGGCTGGCTCCATGTCATAAGGGTACGCACAGGATGCATTCTACCATTGATGGCATGGCGTAAGCCGCGCAGAGACCCTACCATTCCCCTATGACACAGCCGAAGCGACAACACCGATCTCTCATCATCCTTGGCTCGGGACCTGCGGGTTATTCGGCGGCCGTTTATGCCGCCCGAGCCAATCGCCACCCCATGCTAATCGCTGGTCTCCAAGAAGGCGGGCAGCTCATGACCACCACCGAGGTGGATAACTGGCCAGGCGATCCGCACGGACTCATGGGTCCCGCCCTGATGGCCCGCATGAAAGAGCATGCGGAACGCTTCGGCACCGAGATGGTGAGCGATCACATTCATACGGCCCATCTCACCGAGCACCCCTTTCGTCTTCAAGGGGATGTCGGGGAATACACCTGTGATGCACTCATTATCGCCACAGGCGCGTCCGCGAAATATTTAGGCCTACCCTCCGAAGAAGCCTTCAAAGGCCGAGGCGTCTCAGCCTGCGCCACCTGTGATGGATTTTTCTTTCGCGGGCAGCGCGTCGCCGTGATTGGCGGCGGTAACACGGCGGTAGAAGAAGCGCTGTATCTTTCGAATATTGCCGCCCATGTCACGCTAGTCCATCGTCGTGACCATCTGCGCGCTGAACGCATCATGCAAGATAAGCTCTTTGCTCGTCGAGATGAGGGCAAGATAGATATTCTTTGGAATCACGGCGTCGATGAAATATTAGGAGACGATTCGGGCGTGACGGGTCTACGCGTCAGACCCACCGTCGATGGAAAAGCACTCCCGGATGCCCCGACACAAGATCTGGATCTGACGGGCGTGTTCATCGCGATCGGCCACAGCCCAAATACCGATATCTTTGCAGGTCAAGTAGCTATGAAGGGTGGCTACATCACGGTCCACAGCGGCACTGAGGGTCAGGCTACCGCCACGAGCATCCCCGGCGTCTTTGCCGCCGGCGACGTGGCGGATCACGTCTATCGTCAGGCAATCACCTCGGCCGGCTCCGGTTGCATGGCGGCACTAGATGCCGATCGTTACCTCGAGCATCGCGAACCGTCGTGAAGCTTCGCATCCACGACACGCTCGCGTCGCTGGATGCCGGGGCTTGGAATGCGCTCGCGGGAACGGACTACCCCTTCCTGCGTCACGAATTTTTGAGCACTCTTGAGCGCACGCAATCGATCGGCGGCGAAAGCGGCTGGAATCTTCAGCTGATCACCTTGGAGGATACTAACGGGCTCGCTGCCGCCGCACCCGGCTGGATCAAAACACACTCCTATGGCGAATTTGTGTTCGATTTCGCGTGGGCGCAGGCGTATCACCAACACGGTCTGAGTTATTACCCGAAACTCATCTTGGCCGCGCCTTTTACGCCGGCGACCGGTCCGCGACTCCTCTGTCGCAATGATCTTGCGCGCGAGGCGACGCTCGATAAGCTCATTGATGCCATCGAACAAACCGCTCTCGATCAGGGATGCTCCTCGGTACACGCGCTTTTCCCCACCGCCCAAGATCAGACGGTATTCGCAAAACGCGGTTGGCTTGCACGCAAAGATTGTCAATTTCATTGGAGCAATCGAGGCTGGCGGGACTTTGAAGATTACCTCGGTAGTTTCACGTCGGAGAAGCGCAAGAAAGCACGACGTGAACGACGACGGGTTGCCGAAGCGGGAATTCGGTTTGAAACGGTGTGGGGTCACGAGGCGAGCGAACTCCAAGCCCTGAGTGCCTGGCAATTACACCGTATCACTTTCTTACGCCGCGGCAACGAACCCTACCTAAACGCCCAAAGCTTTCTCGAACTCTGTCGGAGCATGGGCGATTCTTTGATGTTCAAACTCGCTCTACTGGGTGATGAAATTGTCGCCTGTGCGGTATTTTTCGTGGGACGTGACACGCTCTACGGCCGCTACTGGGGCGCAGCCGAAGACTTTCATAGTCTGCACTTTGAAACCTGCTACCACCAAGGGATCGAGTTTTGTATCGAACGCGGGCTCGCCCGCTTTGAGCCCGGCACACAAGGTGAGCACAAAGTCAGCCGTGGCTTTGAACCCACAGATACCGCATCAGCCCATCGAATCTTTGATGAGCGCTTTGCGCGAGCCATTGACGATTACCTGCGTCGTGAGCGCGTAGCGGTCGATCGCTACGCCGCTAATGTGCGTGAGCATATTCCGTTTCGCCTTGCGCCGGATACGGCAGCGGATTCGTCACCGGATACCGCGCCCGCTGCGTCATGAGTGGCCTCATCTGGCTCGACCCGCAGGGAGATCCACGAGCCTTTCCACCGTGTGACCGCGCACTGAAGGAACCCGCCGGGTTGCTCGCAGCCGGGGGCGATTTGCGTCCAGAGCGAATACTCGCGGCATATCGGCGCGGCATTTTCCCTTGGTACTCCCCCGAGCAACCTATCCTCTGGTGGTCACCGGACCCCCGTGAGGTGCTGTTCCCTGAGTCGTTTCGTCGCTCTCGTAGCCTCGCTAAACGCGAACGTCAGGGGGGATGGGACGTGCGGACTAACAGCGATTTCGCCGCTGTGATTGATGCCTGCGCTGGAACCCGACGGGGTGAGCATGGTACGTGGATCACACCCGAGATGCGGGCGGCGTATCTACGCTTGCACACCCTCGGCTATGCCCACAGCATCGAGACGTGGTTTCAGGATGAACTTGTGGGCGGGCTCTATGGCCTACAAATCGGCCCGGTCTTCTTCGGCGAGTCGATGTTTTCGCGGCGAACCGATGCCTCGAAGATCGCCCTATCCGCGCTCGTTCGTGCGGCACCCGCGCGACAAATCGCCCTGATCGACTGTCAGTTACCCTCCGCTCACCTCAAGAGTCTTGGCAGCCGATCGTTGCCTCGGAGCGATTTTCTGCATCTTCTTCGGCAATTGATCGATCCGCTCGATGGCGATTCTTCCCAAGCCGAGCGGTTCTGATTGATTCGTCGGGCGGCTTTCGGCAGAATCGCCGCTTCTTTTTTGCCGGGTGTCCGCATACTGATGTCGAAAGAAGACGCGATTCAATTGGATGGTGAGGTCGTCGAGACGTTGCCCAACACCACCTTTCGCGTGAAGCTGAAGAACGGACACGTCATCACCGCGCATATTTCCGGCAAGATGCGCAAAAACTATATCCGCATTCTCACGGGCGATACTGTCACGGTCGAAGTCACGCCCTACGATTTGACCAAAGGTCGCATCGTTTACCGGGGCCGCTAAGCCACAACTTGGCCCCTAAGCGCTAGGCCGTCAAGACCCTCGCTACGCGGGGACTGCCGTCTCCTCGTGAGCTTCACACTCGAGCACGAGCGATGCCCCATCATCGCTGACCGAGACCTTGACCACACCGCCCCCGACCAATTTACCAAAGAGCAATTCTTCCGCGAGTGGACGTTTGATGTGCTCTTGAATCACCCGAGCCATGGGCCGAGCACCCATCTTGGGATCATAGCCTTTGACAGCTACCCACTGACGCGCCGCATCATCGAGTAGCAAGCTGACGCCTTTAGACTCGAGCTGCGTTTCCACTTCGACCAATAATTTCTCGACCACACGCTCGATGGTCGCCGCATCCAGGCCACCAAACTGAATGACGGCATCGAGGCGATTTCTAAACTCGGGCGAGAACAATTTTTTGATCGCCTCCATCCCGTCGGTGGTGTGGTCTTGTTGCGTAAAACCAATCGAGGTACGCGCCATATCCGCAGCGCCCGCATTGGTCGTCATCACGATGATCACGTGACGAAAATCAGCCTTGCGTCCGTTGTTATCCGTGAGCGTGCCGTGATCCATGACCTGCAGCAGCAAATTAAATACATCGGGATGCGCCTTCTCGATTTCATCGAGCAGCAGCACTGCATGCGGATGTTTCGCGATCGCTTCTGTCAACAAGCCACCCTGATCAAAACCCACGTACCCCGGGGGCGCGCCAATCAGACGCGAGACGGTGTGACGCTCCATGTACTCAGACATATCAAATCGGATAAATTCAATCCCGAGTGCGATAGCAAGCTGCCGCGTGACTTCGGTCTTACCGACGCCGGTGGGCCCTGCAAAGAGAAAACTACCCACGGGTTTACGCTCATCACCCAAACCCGAGCGCGACATCTTGATCGCCGATGAGAGCGTCTCAACCGCTGCATCCTGCCCGTAAATCACCAATTTCAAATTACGCTCGAGATTACGCAAAATTTCTTTGTCATTACTCGAAACGGTCTTTGGCGGGATACGCGCAATCCGCGCGACGACCTCTTCAATCTCATTCACATCAATCGTGTCGCCCCGCTCTGCAGCGGGCTTGACGCGCTGACGCGCACCCGCTTCATCGACCACGTCAATTGCCTTATCGGGCAAGTGCCGATCATTAATGTGGCGGGCAGAGAGTTCCGCTGCAGCCTGCAAAGCCTCATCGGTATATTTGACCTGATGGTGCTCTTCAAAGCGCGAGCGTAAACCCTTCAAGATCTCAACTGTCTCAGCAACCGTCGGCTCCACGACATCAATCTTTTGAAAACGGCGCGCTAGTGCATGATCTTTTTCAAAGATTCCACGGTATTCCTGGTAAGTCGTTGAGCCAATGCAGCGTAATTCGCCATTAGTCAATACCGGCTTAACCAAGTTCGACGCATCCATCACGCCACCTGAAGCGGCCCCCGCTCCAATGATGGTATGAATTTCATCAATGAATAAAATCGCACCCGGTTGCTTTTTGAGCTCCGCGATGACGCCTTTCAAACGCTTTTCAAAATCGCCTCGATACTTCGTACCGGCAATCAACGAACCCATATCGAGTGAGTACAGCGTCGCGCCTTCAAGCACCTCAGGCACTGAGCCCTCAACGATACGACGCGCTAAGCCCTCAGCAATCGCTGTTTTACCGACCCCAGCCTCGCCCACATAGAGTGGATTGTTCTTACGTCTTCGGCACAAGATTTCGATCGTTCGCTCAAGCTCCATCTGTCGCCCGATCAAAGGATCAATCTTGCCCTCTTCAGCGAGCCGATTGAGGTTCGTCGCATACTTATCGAGCGCGCTTTCGGCTTCCGCCTCTCGAGATTTAACCGAGGCGCTCTCCTCGCGAGACTCGACGGACGCATCCTCCACCTTGGACATGCCGTGCGAAATGTAATTGACCACATCGAGCCGAGACACGTCTTGTCGCGCGAGTAAGAACACCGCGTGGCTTTGCTTTTCGCTGAAAATCGCCACTAGCACATTGACCACGCCCACTTCCTTACGGCCACTGGACTGGACGTGAAACACGGCGCGCTGCAGGACACGCTGAAAGCCAAGCGTCGGTTGGACTTCGCGCTCCTCGCTCTCCGCGACTCGTGGCGTATTCGAATCAATGTGTTCGCGTAGCTCGTTCGACAAGCTATCGGGGTCGGCGCCACAGGCGCGTAACACCTCTTGCACTTTCGGTGTATCTAAAATCGCCAGTAGTAAATGCTCGACCGTCAAAAATTCGTGACGACCCTCACGCGCCATCTGGAAGGCGCTATTGAGACAAGTTTCAAGTTCGTTGGACAACACGACGGGCCAATCTCCTTAGCGATCCTAAGATCTATTCCGCTAAACCTCTTCCAACGTGCACATCAGCGGGTGCTGATGATCGCGCGCGTACCGCGTCACCACCGCCACCTTGGTCTCGGCGATCTCATGGGTGAAGACCCCACAGACCCCTTTACCGCGCATGTGCACTTCCAGCATGACTTGGGTCGCTTGAGTGCGGCCCATACCAAAGAAACGCTCGAGTACATCGACCACGAACTCCATGGGCGTGTAGTCATCGTTCAGTAACAGTACTTGGAACAACGGCGGCTGTTTGAGTTCCGGCGTCGCCTCAGCCACCGTGGCATCCAGATCTGGGCGTTCCTCGCTCGACATGCTCTCCTTATAGGGGTCACTTGGAGCGAACTCAAGTGGAGGCCATGTAGCGGCTAGGCCATGGAACGGACCGTGGCGCGGGCTAAGGGGGTAGCACTGGGGCCGCCCGCGAATATCAGGCACACTATCACTATGCCCGCCTACCCGCCCCGTTGGCTTTCGGTTGTGCTTGGCAGTCTGACTGCCTTTTTGGCTGCGCTCTGGCTCGGTCTGCTTTGGCAGCACCCGGCAGATGGACGCGTGCCGAATCCCCTCACGCCGCGTTCGTTTCAAACCGACCCCGCCGCATCCGGCGCCGAGTGGGACGCTCTGATCGCCGCCGCACCCTTTGGTGTGACCGAGGAGCCCAACCAGCGTGCACCTCAGACGCAGCTGCCATTACGTCTGCTCGGTGTGGTTGCCAAAAGCGACCCACGTGCAGGGCGCGCGCTCATCGCAGCAGGAGGCGGCGGGAGTCAGGTCTACGCTGCTGGCGCAGCCCTCCCCGGGGGTGCGACGCTGCTCGAAATATGGCCAACGCAGGTCATTCTGCAACGGGGCGGTCAGCGCGAATCGCTCACGCTGCCCGAAAACACACTCGCCCCGAGCACGTCCGTCGCGAACAACCCGCTCACGAACTCAGCCCGTAGCGCTGGCGCCGCGAGTCCTGAGCGCGCGGTCCCGCCTCGCGACCCACCCCCGTCCAACGCGCCGAACGCCCTCAGCCGTGTCATGACTTGGCAAACCGTACTGCGCGCCGGCCAGCCCAGCGGGGTTCGAATCTACCCGGGGGCCGATGCCACCACTTTTGAGACCCTCGGCTTACGCCCTGGGGACCTCGTCCTCACCGTCAATCAAGCGCCGGTCGCGGACATGAATGGCGGCCGTGACTTTGCGGCGCTACTCTCCTCTTCACCCCTGCTGCAACTCGGGATCGAGCGCGATGGGCGTCCTCAAACATTACAAATTGATGTCAGTCAGCTCGCGGCCGCGGGTCCCTCACCTTGAGCTTGGTATAGTGCACACATGAACTCTGTTTTCCCGCATCGGGGAGCGCTGCTGCTCACACTTTTGGGATGGGCCCTCGCGCCAGCTTTGGTACACGCCCAATCCGCGGACGGCCCACGTATCACCCCTAATTTCAAAGATGCGGATATCACTCAGGTGATCGAAGCCGTCGCCGCGGCGACGGGTCGTAACGTGATCATTGATCCGCGGGTACGCGCGCAAGTCACCATGCTCTCGCAGACGCCGATGAGCCCCGATGAATTCTATGAGGCGTTTCTCGCGCTACTACAGGTGCACGGCTTTGCTGCCGTTCCCTCTGGGCAGGTGGTCAAAATCGTCCCCGATGCGAACATGCGCACGATGCCGGGCAACGATCTCGCCCCCGATGTCAGCGCCACCTCCGATGAGCTCGTCACGCAGGTCGTCAGCGTCAATAACGTGAGCGCCGCGCAGCTGGTCGCCATTCTGCGACCCCTGATGCAGCAAAATGCGCATCTCGCCGCTTACCCCGCCTCAAATACTTTGATCCTCTCGGATCGAGCCAATAACGTGAATCGGATGCTGCGCATTATTCGTCGCATCGATCAGGCCAATGATTCGGATATTGAATTAGTCGCCATGCAAAATGTTTCGGCGGCCGAAGTCGTGCGCACGATTAACGCCCTGAATCCCGCCCAGACCCAAGGCGAAGGTGGCATGGCGCCGCTACGCATGGTGGCTGATGAGCGCTCCAACAGTATCCTGCTTGCGGGCGATGCCACCCAGCGTTTGCGCGTACGGACCCTGATCGCCTATCTCGATACGCCGCTCGCAGAAGGCGGTGACACACGAGTGCGCTATCTGCGCTATGCCGATGCCGAGGCAATCGCGACTAAGCTCAAAGAACAAATGGCCGCAAGCGGGACAGGTGCCGCAGCTGCCAACAGCACTTCGACGGGCGGCATCACCACCACTATTTGGGCTGAACCCGAGACCAATGCGCTCGTCATCACAGCGCCCGCCAAAGTCATGAAATCTTTGATGGGTGTGGTGGACAAACTGGATATCCGTCGCGCACAAGTCATCGTCGAGGCCATTATTGTCGAAGTGTCCGCTGATAAATCCGCTGAGCTCGGGGTCAATTGGCTGGTCGACGGCTCACTTGCAGATAATGCCGTCGGCGGATTCATTGAACCTGTCGGTGGCGTGAGTATTGTCGATCTTGCCCGTGCGGCGAACGACCCCACAACCCTGACCTCCGTTCCACGCGGCACCACCGTCGGAATCGGCCGACTGGGCGATACCGGCGTGAATTTCGCCGCCATCCTTCGTGCGTTGCGTGGCGACTCCACCACTAACATTATCGCTACACCGTCGATCGTCACGATGGATAACGAAGAGGCCGAAATCAAAGTCGCACAGGAAGTGCCCTTTGTCACTGGCCAATATTCCAGCACAGGCGGTAACGCCAACAATAATTTCCTCAATCCCTTTCAGACGATTCAGCGACAGGAAGTCGGCACGATTCTGAAAATTACCCCGCAAATCAATGAAGGCGATGCGGTGATGCTCAAGATCGAGCAAGAGAGCTCAAGTATCGCCGCGACGAGCTCTGGCGCGGTGGATCTGGTCACGAATAAGCGCACCATTAGCACCCACGTGTTGATTGAAGATGGTGGCACGGTCGTGCTCGGGGGATTAATCCAAGATTCACAGACGGGCGGCGAGCAGCGCGTACCATTTTTGGGTCGGATCCCTGTGATTGGCGAAGCCTTTCGGACCCGCAGTGCCAAGAAAACCAAAACGAACTTGATGGTCTTTATTCAGCCACGCATCTTGCGTGATGGCACGGATACTCGTATCGAGACCAATCAAAAATATAACTATATGCGTGATCAGCAATTGCGGTTGGGGCCCTCAAGCGGGCGTATCCCGCTGTTGCCGGGTGAGCGCCGAGCCGAATTACCCGCGATCCCGACGACCACTCCGCCCACGACCACCCCGCCCACGAGCGCGCCGTCTACAGCGACGCCTTCCGCCTCATCCGTCACAGACACGCAAGACGCGCCCATCGATTAATGAGTGAGTCCTTTGTATTACCTCTAAGCTTTATGCGTCGGCACGGCGTGCTGCTACGCAAACTGGAACCCGGGGTCGCCACGTTGGCGCTGCGAGCCGATGCCAACCCGAGCAGCATTGCCGAAGCACAGCGACACCTCGAAGTACCCCGGGTGATTTTAGAGCCCGTCAGTCACGATATCTTTGAACGCTGGTTACGCGAGGCGTATGAAAGCGGCCAAGATGCCGCCGTGGCGGCCGGCAGTCTAGATGAGGCGAGTGATCTGAGCTTTCTCGCCCAGGATCTTCCAGAGCAGGCGGACCTGTTAGAAAGCGATGACGACGCACCGATCATTCGCCTTATCAATGCGCTCTTGGCCCAAGCTGTGAGAGATAACGCCTCGGATATTCATATCGAGCCCTATGAAAATCGATTGATCGTACGCTTGCGGGTCGATGGCGTATTGCGCGAGGTCTTACAAACCAAGCGAGCGGTCGCCGCTGCAGTCGTCTCACGTATCAAAGTAATGGCGAAACTCGATATCGCCGAAAAGCGCTTGCCGCAAGATGGGCGAATCGGGCTGCGCGTCGCGGGACGCGCAGTGGATGTGCGCGTCTCCACCATCCCGTCGGGTCATGGCGAACGCGTTGTACTGCGTCTACTTGATAAACAGGCTGGTCGCCTGGACTTGGCGGAGCTCGGTTTAGCGCCTGAACTGCAAGCGCAGCTCGATGCCCTTATCCATAAACCCAATGGGATTTTATTGGTGACTGGCCCTACCGGCTCGGGCAAAACGACGACGCTTTACTCCGCACTTAGCCGCCTCAACGATGCGACGCGCAACATCATGACGGTCGAAGACCCGATTGAATATTACTTAGATGGCGTTGGCCAAACACAAGTCAATCCAAAAGTCGATATGAGCTTCGCGCGCGGCTTACGTGCGATTTTGCGCCAAGATCCCGATATCGTTATGGTGGGTGAGATTCGCGATCTCGAGACCGCGCAGATTGCAGTCCAAGCTTCACTCACCGGGCACCTAGTCCTCTCCACGCTACACACCAATACCGCGATCGGCGCGATTACCCGTCTGCGCGATATGGGAATAGAGCCCTTTTTATTGGCCTCGAGTTTGATTGGGATTGTCGCGCAGCGTCTCGTGCGTACACTCGATGAGTCGCGCCTGGCCTACACCGCATCAGACCTCGAGCGTAGCGCACTCAATATTGAACCGACCGCCGCAGAGACCACCCTCTATCGGGCGAACCCCAATACAGCGGGCTTCCGCGGTCGCACAGGAATCTATGAAGTCGTGGTCGTCGATGACACCCTAAGACGCTTAATTCACGATGGCGCCTCAGAGGCCGAGTTGGAGCAGCACGCTCGCACACTCACCCCCTCGATTCGTGAGGATGGACGTGCCAAAGTATTACGCGGCGAGACGACGCTCGACGAAGTGCTGCGCGTCACACGCGAAGACTAAATGGTGAGTTAAGAGTCGGCGATGCCCGCATTCGAGTACACAGCGATCGATGCGAACGCCCGCGAACAGCGTGGTGTATTGGAGGGTGATAACCCCAAGCAGATCCGTCAGCAGCTACGTGACCGGGGTTGGTTACCGACCTCGGTAGAGCCGCTGACTACGAACGCACGCCGCTCGGATCCGGCCCAGCGCGAGAGCCTGCTCTCCCGCCGTATCGAATGGCGGGCACCGGTGAACGCCCAGGATCTATCGCTACTCACTCGACAACTCGCCACCCTTGTCCGTGCAGCGCTACCTCTGGATGAAGCCCTGCAGGCGGTCGCCGAACAGTCAGAAAAGCCCGCCGTGCAACGCGTGGTGCGCGCCGTGCGCGCGCGGGTCGTGGAGGGCGAGCCTTTGGCTGCTGCGCTCAGTGAATTCCCACGCGTTTTTACGCCGCTTTATCGCTCAACCGTGGCTGCAGGTGAACAGGCGGGTAAACTCGATATCGTGCTCGAGCGACTCGCCGATTACACCGAGAGCCGTGATGTGATGCGCCAACGCGTCCTCGGTGCGCTCCTCTACCCCATGGTGCTCACCGTCATGTCACTGGTCATCGTGGCAGGACTCTTGACCTATGTGGTACCCAAGGTGGTCGAAGTCTTTGAGGCGGGCAATAACACCCTGCCTTGGCTCACCCGCGCGCTACTTTTTTTAAGTGACGGCCTACGCGACTACGGCCTACTGTTACTAGCGGTCATCCTGCTCGCTAGCCTGCTCGGTTGGCGAGCTCTAAAAGAACCGCAGACCCGTCTACGTGTGGACGCTTGGCTACTCAAGACGCCGGTGGTCGGCCGCATCTTGCGCGGGATGGAAACCGCCCGCTTCACCCGCACATTCAGCATCTTGACAGGGAGTGCGGTACCCGTGCTCGAGGCACTGAGCATTGCGGCAGGCGTGATCGCCAATCGACCCATGCGACAGGCGGTTGAACATGCGGCCGAGCGGGTACGCGAAGGCGCCGCAATCGGTCGCGCCTTGGCAGCGAGTAAACTCTTTCCGCCTATGATGGTGCACCTCATTTCAAGCGGCGAATCGAGTGGCCGGCTCGAGGACATGCTCGAGCGTGCGGCGGCCAACCAAGAGCGCGAACTCGACAGTATTCTGACAGCCATGGTGGGGCTGCTTGGACCTTTGCTGATCATCGCCATGGGGGTCTTCGTGCTCCTGATTGTGTTTGCCATGCTGCTACCGATTTTCGAGATGAATACCCTCATCCGTTGAGCCAAGTTGACAGGTTTCACAATTGTTGAAACTCCCTGTTGCAAGTTTTCTTCGGTGGCCCTAAATTTCGCGCCAGCAGCTTTATCCATCCACCTCACTTTGGGCTCGCGAGTCCATGAACGAACGACCAGAACAAGACGAATTCGATGATGAGGACGCGCTCGATTCAGATGACAACTTGGATGATGTCTTTCGCGATATAGATCAATCACGCCGACGTAGCGCAGCCCCCAAGGGGGGAGATCCGGCTTGGCGCCGTCTGGAACGTCTGCGGGAAGAAAAACATACCGCCGAACTGACGAGCGACTTCGATGACTACGACATCGGCTTCGATGAGGACGGTGGAGCCCGTAAGGTTCGTCGGCGTCAATGAAAGTCTCGACTACGGGTCAATAGTTGGCCGAGCCAGGCGCTGAGATCGCGCACTCGGCTCACGACCACATGGGTCACGCCCGATTGACGCTGCACTCGTCCCTCCACCTGCATGAAGCGTGCACCGAGGAGTGCGGATCGATAGCGCTGTGATAGCGCTCGCCAGACGATGAGATTGATATAACCCGTATCATCTTCAAGCGTCACAAACGTCACGCCGCCGGCCGTCGCGGGCTTTTGACGTGCGGTGACCAGCCCCGCTACCGACACCTGAGCGCCTGAAGGTCTTTGGGCAAGCGCCGTGGCGGTTAATACGCCTAGCGTATCCAGACGGGATCGCAATAGCGCGACAGGGTGACGACCCAGCGTCAAGCCAAGGTGCCGGTAATCCGCCACGATATCCTCGCCTTCTGTGGGTGCTCTGAGCAACGGCACCGCCACCTCTGCCGACGCTGGCGCTAACGGTAGATTTTTCTCGACGCCCGCCACTTGCCAAAACGCTCGATGGCGATGCCCACTCAACCCCGCAAGCGCGCCGGCAGCGGCGAGGGCCTCAAGATCGCCACGATCAAAACCGTACTGCTGCAAGATCCCAAAGATATCTATCACCGCCTTTTCATCGATAGCCCGACGCCCTTCAAGCCAACGCATAACAGGCGCTTGCGATAAGCCTCGCACCATACGCAGCCCTAGGCGAATCGCGGGTGGTTCGAGTGTGCAGTCCCACTCGCTACGCATGAGATCAACGGGCTCAATCGGCACCCCGTGCTGTCGCGCATCACGGATCAGCTGCGCCGGAGCATAAAAGCCCATGGGCTGACTATTGAGTAGTGCTGCGGTAAAGGCCGCAGGCTCATGGCACTTGAGCCAAGCCGACACATAGACGAGTAAAGCAAAGCTAGCCGCATGTGACTCCGGAAAGCCATATTCACCAAAGCCTTTGATTTGCTCAAAGATTCTTTGTGCGAAATCTTCTTTATAACCCCGCTCACGCATCCCACGAATGAGGCGTTCACCAAAGTGCCCTAAACCGCCTTGGCGCTTCCAAGCTGCCATCGCGCGGCGCAAGGCATCCGCCTCACCCGGCGTGAAGCCTGCAGCCACCACAGCAAGCTGCATCACCTGCTCCTGAAAAATAGGTACGCCCAACGTACGCCTGAGGACGTCAGCCACCGCCTCACTGGGATAGGTCACGGGCTCCTCACCATTACGGCGGCGCAGATAAGGATGCACCATGTCACCTTGAATCGGACCAGGTCGCACGATCGCTACCTCGATCACAAGGTCATAGAAATTGCGTGGTCGTAAACGCGGCAGCATTGCCATTTGCGCGCGTGACTCGACTTGAAACACCCCGACTGAATCGCCGCGGCATAACATGTCATAGACTTGTGGATCCTCCGCAGGAATATCCGCGAGTGTCAATTCGCTCTGGTCCTGCGCTTTGCGCCAAGGCGCCAATAATTGCAGCGTTCGTCGAATGGCACTTAACATCCCGAGCGCCAAGACATCGACCTTAAGGAGCCCGAGTACATCCAAATCATCCTTGTCCCACTGAATGACCGTTCGCTCGGGCATACTCGCGTTTTCGATCGGCACCAAGCTTGCCAACTCATCACGCGCAATCACAAAGCCCCCCACATGCTGCGACAGGTGACGGGGGAAGCCCAATAATTGCGGCGCGAGTTCCATGATGGCAGCCACTCGCCGCGCTCGCTGCGGATCGCGGATATCGCTCATATCAAAACCGGCTTCTCGCAGTCTCTCTGGGTCAATCGCCCTGTCCCAATGAGACACCGCTTTGGCAAGCTGCTCCACCTCGGGCAAGGAAAACCCTAGGGCTTTACCCAGATCTCGCAACACGCTACGTGGCCGATACCGAATGACCGTGGCCGTCAGGGCTGCGCGATGCCGACCATACTTTTGATAAATATATTGAATGACCTCTTCACGTCGCTCGTGCTCGAAGTCGACATCAATATCGGGGGGCTCGTTACGTTCACGAGAAATAAATCGCTCAAATAACATCGACATCCGCGCAGGATCCACTTCGGTGATCCCTAGGCAATAACAGACCGCCGAATTGGCGGCCGACCCTCGGCCCTGACACAGGATCTCTCGCTGACGAGCAAAGCTAACGATATCCTCGACCGTCAAAAAATAAGATTCATAACCTAACTCGGCAATCAGCTGTAGTTCGTGCTCAATCAGTGCGCGCACATACGCAGGCACTCTCTCACCCCAACGCTTTCGGGCACCGACTTCGACGAGCTTTCTTAACCATTCGCTAGCTGTGTAACTTTCAGGGACTAGCTCTCGCGGATACTCATAGCGTAATTCTTTGAGATTGAAGTGACAGCGCGCCGCGATCTTCACAGTCTCAGCTAGTAACGAACGCGGATAGAGCCTCGCAAGTCTAGGTCGCTCGCGTAGATAGCGTTCACCATTAGCCAAACTGCGACGACCCAAGCTGTGCACGGGCTGATTCAGACGAATCGCGGTCACTGCGTCATGCAAACGCCGGCGCGCGCGACTATGCATACACACCCCACCCGTGGCGACCTGTGGTAAGCCACTTGCGGCAGATAAGACCTCTAGATCGGCGAGCTGTTGCGTCTCAAACCCATCGCGCAGTAACTCGACCGCGATCCAAGCAGACCCCTGAAAATGCGCTTGTAGCCAGCGCGCACATTCCAATGTCGCCTCTTCCACCCCAGTTAATATGCGCTCGGGTACCCAAAGTAATAAGCAGTGCTCCGGCTGTACACAGTGCAATACATCATCGCGCGATAATCGGTAATCACCCTTCTCGGCAGCGCGGCGCCCACGAGTAATCAGCTGGCATAACTGTCCGTAACCTTGTCGATCGGCCGCTAGGATGATCAACTGCATCCCACACTGCAGACGACACTCACTACCAATGATCAAAGAAAATCGCTCGCGAACTGTATCTGGCAATGCGCGCCAAGCGGCATAGGCACGTACGACGCCGGCGACGGAACATTCATCTGTCACGGCCAAGGCACGATAGCCAAGTTCCGCAGCCCGCTCGATGAGCTCCTGCGGTTGCGACGCTGCACACAAGAAACTGAAGCTCGTCAGACAGTGCAACTCTGCATACGCGGGGATATCCGCAGCGGGAATCCCATCAACCAAAGACGCCATGCAAATACCAAGCATGCGGCGGCCGACGTTCACGAAAGACCCAAACTTCAGCACCTTGCGGATCGAGGGCGTGATAGTAGTCACGCATCACATCACGCCCATCCCACCAACCTGTTTCGATGCGCTCAGGTCCCGATAACCACTGTAACTGTCGCCAACACCATGGCAGAGGGTGTGGCTCGTGCAATAACCAGAGCGGACGACGCGGAAGCCGCATCGGAGTGGCCTCAGAAATCGCAGCATATGCAGCACTCGTCCCAGCGCTCGTTGTAGCTAAACGCGGCTCAGCCACACGATAAGCACACTCCGGTCGATGCTCATCGACAAGACAAAGACCGTACACCGCTTCATGTCCGAGCCGTGCCCGTAATCGCTCGATGAGAGCCGGAGACTCTCGCCCCATTGCACCGCCGTGCTCACCGGGCTGCCAAAGATGATCACTCTGAGCCGTCATCGGTAAGAACACTGCCGCACGTAACTCCAAACCGATCACGGTATCCGGTAATCGCTCCCGCGCCAGGCGCTCAGCGAACCAACGGGCGAAAGGCTCTGCGTGTGAGCTCGCCTGCGCGAGCGTCGCGCGCAGGAGGGTGTACTCGGGTGTCACTTGCAGAGAGCGTGCGCGATGTTGCAAACGCAGCTGCAAACACTCGATCGCTCGTTGCTGACGACGCAAAAATTGTTCAAGCGTCTGTAGCATCGGCTGTAGCTCACGCAAGATGAGTGCAGTATCGCGCAGCTCAAAATCCAGAGATCGCTGCACGCGAAAACGTAACGCCGAGGTCAGTCGTGGACGTGGGTCAGCCTGTCGACCGAGCAGACGATCTAGACTCGTAAGGCAACTGCGCCCATAGCGACGCGTGAACTCCGCGCGAGGTAAACGCAAAGCGGCACCGATCTCACGGACACCAATCGCCGCCAAACGCTCCACCGTCCGCTCTGGCCATCCCAGTGACGCCAAAGGTAATGAGGCTACTGCACTCACCAACTGGGAGCGCTGTAACACCATCTGACCCGGTACCGCACGAGCCAAAGCCAAAGCCGCCAAAGGGGTAGGTGCTAGGCCCCATCTGGGTTTGAGTTTAGCGCGCTGACAACGCTGCTGTAATCGCGCAAGTAAACGTTTGAGACCTCCAAAATATTGACGACTACGTCCTGCTTCGAGCAAAACCCCATCGGGAGCTTCGAGACTGACTTGAGAACTGAACGCTTGCGCGATCTGACATAAACGTCTCTGTTTATCACTCTCTGGCTCACTGAGCGCGAGCCATAACTCCCGTGCCGACAGACCTTCAGGCTCTTCACTGATCAGCTCTAATTCAGCCGAGGCGGGAGCGACTGCGGAGCGTGCACCCTGAGTTGGCGCAGCTATAGGTAATAAGGGTCGAGCACTACGTCTCACAGCGGCGTCGCGCCCACACGAGAGTTTGGCTCAGATACTCTTTCAAACTCTGACCAAAGAAATTGACAGGGATTGCGTGATCCTCCCCGACTTTTGATGAGCTGAACTTGACCGCCGAGCCTCAACGGCTCGAATGTAAGACGTAACTCGGCGGTAGAAGGCTCGCGTAAGGCTTCCCAATCACGAAACAAAAATACCGGAAAGCCACTGCGCTGCGCCGCCCATTGCAATCTGCGCAACATCTGGGCACGCTGCGCCGCCCGCGCATGCAAACCCCAGCATAGCGCCACCGCACATGCTCCAGACTCCAAAGCCTGCTCAAGTGCCCATGCGGTCTCCGTCGTGCGAATCACTAACTGCCCAGCGAGTGGCATGCCATAGGCTTGTAGCGCCGGTGCATAGGGTTCAAAAGGAGGCGCCACCCACACCACCCAGCGTGCAGGGATGTGTTGACCCACCCTGCGCAACAAGGGGAGCAAGAGTCGTAATTCGCCAAGCCCTGTGCGGCGCGTCAGGATCTCCGTCAGCCCGCCTGCAGGCCAACCCCCGCTCGGCAACTGAGCATCGAGTACTGCGCTGCCGCTCGACAGCGTGGGACGCGTAGCCGCCTGTCGTCCGCGCCACAACGCCGGATGTTGTAGCAAGGACTCAAGCGAGGTATCGCCCGTCGTCTGCTGCGGACGGACCGAAGACATGACACCACCCCTCAGTCCGTCAGGAGAGGCGCAGCCGGCGACGACACCCCGGGAGTACTCAGCGACGTTGCGCTACGTAACGAGCGCGGCTGAGAAAACCAGCCGGTCCGACCGCAACCACACGGACAACTAAATCGCCGTAGTGATGATTTTTTTGAAGGACGAGAAGCTCGGCCGTTTTTGAAGACAAAGCCGCTCCCAACGCCCGGTGACGGGCGCAGTTCGAAAGTAGACATGATTAACCTCGGTAGGGTTTAGAGGGTCTTACCCTGCTCAGCACCGCGACGCAGTACACCCACCACCACGCCCTCAATAATCAAGGGCTCTTCACGCACATTGACCCGAATGGGTTCAAAGTCGGGATTTTCGGGTAGCAACCAGACGGTGGGACCTTCCTGCTTATAGCGCTTAACAGTGACCTCGTTCTCGAGTCGGGCGACGATGATCTGACGATTGCGCACATCGGGCGTACGATGCACAGCCACCAGATCGCCATCAAAAATACCGGCATCCTTCATGGACATGCCCACCACCTTCAGTAGGTAATGGGGACGAGGTGAAAAAATGCCAGGATCGATATCAAACCGTGCTTCGATATTCTCTTCTGCGAGAATGGGGCGCCCGGCGGCGACCCGCCCGATCAGCGGCAAACCCAGCTGTTCACGCAAAATATCTTTAAGCTGGATACCGCGCGATGTGCCCGGCACGAGTGAGATGACGCCCTTGCGCGCCAAGGCGCGTAAATGCTCTTCGGCCGCGTTGGCTGAGCGAAAGCCGAGCTCGTCGGCAATCTCAGCACGGGTGGGCGGCATGCCGGTTTCGGCAATGGTGCGTTGAATGAGACGGAGAATTTCGGTTTGTCTGGGAGTGAGATCTGACATGGGACACCTCTGTTTATCCATACAGTACCTGTGAATACATCCAGTCGCAAGCCCTCGGGCGAAAAATTCGATGCCGTGATCATTGGCGGCGGACACAACGGTCTTGTCTGCGCCTGCTACCTTGCCTGCGCGGGCTGGAAAGTCGGGGTCTTCGAGCGTCGAGAGCGTGTTGGGGGCGCGGCAGTGACCGAAGAGTTCTGGCCGGGCTTTCGTAACTCCAGCGCGAGCTATACCGTCTCACTACTCGACCCTGAGATCATTCGTGACCTACATCTAGCGGCGCACGGGCTGCGGATCCTGACGCGGCCAATGCAGAATTTTCTGCCTCTAGAGCAAGGTGACTCATTCAGTGCTGGACCGAGCGTAGCCGATACCTTGGCAGAGGTCAGACGGTTCAGCGCACGCGATGCCGCACGACTCCCCGAATTCAATGAAATGCTCGGGCATGCGCTCACACTACTGCGCCATCTACTGAAGCGCACTCCCCCTACGGACCTTCAGCGCGGCCGTGATCTATGGGAAGCCTTACGCTTTGGCTGGGAGCTACGCGCACTACCGTTACGGGTCCAGCGCGAACTGCATGAACTTTTTACGCGTAGCGCGGGTGAAATCTTAGATCACTGGTTTGAAAGCGCACCGCTCAAAGCCTTGTATGGTTTTGATTCTGTGGTCGGCAACTACGCAAGCCCTTACACGCCAGGTAGTGCCTATGTATTGCTGCACCATGCTTTTGGTGAGGTCAATGGCCAACCCGGCCTTTGGGGTCATGCGGTCGGCGGCATGGGTGCCATCAGCGATGCGATTGCTGCCGAGGCGCGTGCACTCGGTGTATATATTGAGTGCGATGCTCCGGTGAGTCGTATCCTGACGCGCCCTACCCGCGGGTCCAGCGCGTATGCTGCGATCGGCATTGAACTGGCTGATGGCAGACAGATGCTGGCCTCGCGTGTGGTCGGTAATCTTGGGCCAAAGCCCCTATTCTTGAATTTATTGTCTGCGGACGAGCTTCCCAAAGATTTCCGCGAACACATCGAACGCTGGCGAGTCGGCTCTGCCACTCTGCGTATGAATCTTGCGCTGTCGGAACTGCCGCAGTTCGCCGCCAAACGCTCGCGCACCGACACCCATCATCTCGGCGCGGGCATCATCATCGCGCCCTCACTGGGCTATATGGATCGCGCCTATGCCGAAGCGCGACTGCAGGGCCTCTCTTCAGAGCCCATCATCGAAATGCTGATTCCCTCAACCTTAGATGACAGTCTCGCCCCTCAAGGCCAGCATGTGGCGAGCCTCTTTTGCCAGCACTTTGACTATCACGCTCCAGCGGGACGCAGTTGGCTTGATGAAGATTTGCGCACCGAGGCCGTCACTCGCATCTTCACCCAACTTGAGCGCCACATCCCCAATTTCCGCCGTAGCTTACTCGGCTACAGCCTACTGACGCCGCTCGATCTTGAAACGCGCTTCGCATTGGCAGGTGGCGATATTTTTCATGGTGCACTCGGACTCGATCAGCTCTGGGCCGCACGTCCCGCACTCGGTTTTGCCGATTATCGTAGTCCCGTGCACGGACTCTATCTCTGCGGCGCGGGCGCTCATCCGGGTGGCGGGGTGACGGGTTTGCCCGGTCGTAATGCCGCGCGCGAAATACTACGTGATGGACGCAGCCGCGGACGTTGATACCATGCGCGCATGACAATCCTGCGCACGCTCACCCACTTCGTCCACCGTTGGATTCTGCACTCGCCGCATATCACCGCGCAGATCCCTGAATATGATCTGCAACTCGAAGTGAGCCCAGCCGATGTCATCGGTCGACATCTTTATAAGTATCGACGCTACGAACCCGCCCTCGCCGCGACACTCGAAAAACATCTGGATCTACGCTCAGCGGATCTCATGATCGATATCGGCGCGAATATCGGTTGGTATTCTTTGTTAGTCAGCCGACTCTCCCAAGGGCGTTGCCAAGTGTTGGCCTTTGAACCTGACCCAGATAACTTTGCTCGTCTACAACGCAATCTGAAGCTCAATGGCATCGATCAAGTCAGCGCTTTCAATCTCGCCGTCGGCGAACACGCCGCGACCTTGCAACTGCACCGCTACGGCAAAAGTAATGCCGGCCGACATTCGCTAGTGGATCTACATGCAGGCGAAACGATCCCCGTACAAGTGGTCTCCCTCGATGACTGGTCGACGAACTCCCTGCCAGAGGGGCCGATCCGTCTATTAAAGATGGATATCGAAGGCTACGAAGTCTTTGCGTTACGCGGTGCGCGCCATCTGCTCGCCCGTTGCGAGTGGTTGCTACTAGAGCACTCCCCTGCCTATCTTGAACGCAGCGGTGCAGGCATCGATGCACTGATTGATTTACTGCAGGAATCAGGGTTTAAGCCTTACCTACCAAATGGCGATGTACCCCTGCAGCCAATTAATATCAAAGAATTACGCCAAGACCCTGCGCAAAGAGATGTGCTGTGGAGACGTCACTGACGTCGCTCGGCATCTAGTACCCAAAGATGTAAATATTTTTGGCGTACATAGTTGGCTTCGATCAGCGACCATACGAGCCCACGCCAGCCATCGAGGAAGCCCAGCCGCAGCACGTAGCCGCGAATAAAACGCCAAGTCGGGTTGAATAGCAGCTTACTCAAGCTCCCCCGTTTACCATGGGCGTGCATTTGCTCGCCCATTAGACGCGCGTAGCGGGATAATTTTTCAATCTGGTGCGCGAGATCTCGATACGAGTTATGCAGAATTTGCCCTTGCAGGCGTCCGATCCTGCCATCCGTCTCAATCCTTTCATGGATTTCGTAGCCGCCAAAGCGACAGCGGCGGCGGTCAAAGACACGCACATGGCTCTCTCGGGCCGTATCGCCAAAGCGCAGTAAACGTCCCAAGTAAATCGAGCGAAAGGGGATGCGATAAGCCGCGTGCGCGTGCGACGCACCCTGCTCACGCAACTGCCGTAACTCGGCGATCAGCGCCTCGCTCGCCTGCTCATCCGCATCCAGAAACACGATCCAGTCGTAACTGGCCGCATCGACTGCAAATTGCTTCTGGCTGCGATAACCGCTCCACTCACGCTGCAAGACGCGCGCCCCCGCCGCAGCGGCTTTCTCACGCGTCTGATCGGTGGAACCTGAATCGACAACGAGTAACTCATCACAACAGTTTGATAAGGATTGCAGGCAGCGCTCAATGCGCCCCTCTTCGTTGCGCGTAATCACGCAACCACTGATTTTGCCCATACCTTGCGGAGCGTTCATGTGCCGATATATCGCCGCTTAACTGAGCGATGACTCTCCCTCATGGTGAGCATATTAGCCGTAAAATAGCGGCGATCAGCTGTGGGATGGGATTTATGTGCACCCGCACACCCCGCTGCGTGGAACTGCGGATGAAAATACGTGTCCATCAGCTGTCCCCATCTGCTTTTGATATCGCTATAATCGATGCGAATGGGGTCGACCACACGGCGGCCTCGAGTTCGCCAAGAATCAGTAACAATTTGAGAGGACTTGACCACCATGAAGACCCCGATCATCGTCAAAATCGCCGCCGTCGCGGCAGTCGTCGGTTTGGCCGGCTGCACCGACCTCAAGCCGCTGCAGGCCGAAGTCGACGGCCTGAAGACCCAGGTCGCGAGCCTTCAGTCGCAGCTGTCTGCCGTGAAGGGCACGGCCGACTCAGCCAGCAGCGCCGCGGCCTCGGCCAACAGCGCCGCTCAAGGCGCACAGTCGACCGCCAATCAGGCGCTCGCCGCTGCTCAGGCCAGCCAGTCATGCTGCGATGCGACCAACGAAAAAATGGATCGCATGTTCAAGCGCTCGATCTCGAAGTAAGTTCTTCGCGATCTGCCTTTGGGCAACAAAAACGCCGCGCTCAGCGCGGCGTTTTTTTTGGTGTGCGCTCGATACAGGGTCACTAATATCGAATCAATGCGGACCCCCACGTCAGCCCACCCCCGAATGCCTCCAACAAAATCAGATCGCCCCGCTTGATGCGTCCATCACGCACCCCCGTATCGAGCGCGAGCGGCACTGAAGCGGCGGAGGTATTGCCATGATCTTGCACGGTCACGATGACCCGCTCCATCGGCATCTCCAGCTTTTTCGCGGTGGCCTGGATAATGCGAATATTGGCCTGATGGGGCACCAGCCAATCAATGGCCGATTGATCTAGTCCGTTTGCGGCTAATGTCTCATCAACAATCGCCCCCAAAGATTTGACGGCAACCTTGAATATTTCGTTGCCACTCATGCGAATAAAGGCATCAATACGACCTTGCTCATCTTGCTTAAATCCCTTAGAGGGGCCACCCGAGCAGTACAACAAATCTTTGAAGGAACCATCCGCATGTAGGTGCGTTGAAAGAATGCCTGGCTGATCATCGGGCTTAAGCACCACCGCCCCAGCGCCATCACCAAAGATGATGGCCGTACTCCGATCCGTCCAATCCACAATCCGACTCAAGGTTTCCGCCCCAACTACGAGGGCGCATTTTGATTCGCCTAAGCGAATAAATTTATCGGCGACCGATAAACCGTAGACAAAGCCACTACAGGCGGCCTCCATGCCAAGCGCCGGACAGTGACTACGAATCCCTAGGCGATCTTGCAGTAGCGCTGCGCAGTTGGGAAACACCAGATCCGGCGAGGTCGTGCCAAACACAATGAGATCGACCTCAGAGGCATCGACTCCCGCGGCATCGAGTGCCCGACGGGCTGCCTCAGCGCCTAAATCCACCGTCGTCTCACCCTCAGCAGCAATATGTCGCTGACGAATACCCGTGCGCTCTTGGATCCATTGGTCGGAAGTGTCCACCATCTTTTCCAGATCAGAGTTGGTCATCACCCGACTGGGCAGATAGCTGCCGGTACCGGCAATGCGTGAATACTTCAGCATGTCACCCCCAATGACCAAAGAAAAAGATCGAATCAGCTACGAAAGGCACTTTCCACATGCCGTACCAGCTGGCTGGACACCGCTGTGGAGGCAATACGAATGGCCTCAGACATTGCCACACGATCCGCTCCACCGTGGCTTTTTACCACGACCTGACGCAAACCCACCATGACCGCGCCGTTATAGCGACGCGGATCAAGCGATTGTGAGACTCGCTTCAAGACAGGTCGCGCCATTAACGCTGCGAGCTTGCTCGGGAGATCCGCTGTGAACTCCTGACGCAAGCGCGAGCTGATGAGTCCGGCTAAACCCTCCATGGTCTTTAGGGCGACGTTCCCGGTAAAACCATCGGTCACGACCACATCGACCTCACCACCAAAAATATCGTGGCCTTCGACAAATCCGTAGTAGTCAAAAGTCTCTCGTCGCGCGCCCTCACGCCAGGCGAGAAGCCGCGCGTGGGCCTCCTGTACGAGGTCATTACCCTTCTGCTCTTCTTCGCCAATATTAAGTAGCCCCACCCGAGGTCTTGCGATGCCATGGACATCGCGCGCAACGATCGCGCCCATGATGGCAAATTGCTCAAGCTGCAAAGCGGTTGCTCGGACGTTCGCCCCCAGATCCAACACATGCGTCATACCCTTTACATTGGGTACCGCCGACATAATGGGCGCTCGCTCCACCTCAGGTAGACACTTGAGCACAAAATGCGCAATCGCCGTCAACGCGCCCGTGTTACCCGCACTCACCGCCGCTTGGGCCGATCCGGCATGAACCTGATCGATGGCAAGACGCATGGAGGATTGTTTTTTGCGTCGAATCGCTTCACGCGGCGAGTCATCCATCGTGATGATCTCACTCGCGTGGATGACCGCTATTCTTTGGGATAGCGAGCTATCGCGCCCGACTTGCTGCGCGAGCGCTGCGCGTATCGTTGACTCATCACCCACTAACTGGAGTTGTAGTTGGGGATTAGCTCGCAAGGACAACAGGGCTGCCGGAATGCATTCACCGGCACCCAGATCGCCACTCATCACATCGAGCGCGATGGTGATCATGAGAAAAAACGCTCCACGTGGGAGCCTGCTGCACTCACTGTGCAGCAGTGGACCTTAGCTTGACGCTTCTTCGTCCGGCGCCTTCTCGATGACGCGCTTGCCGCGATAGAAACCATCGGGCGTGATGCGATGACGGAAGTGGGTCTCACCCGACTGCGGATCCACCGACAAAGCCGGTTTGGCGAGCGCCGAGTGTGAACGGTGCATTCCGCGCTTAGAGGGCGTCTTGCGACTTTTTTGAACAGGCATGTCGGCTCCTTAAAACAATCTTCGCGACGGACCATCAATGAAATCCGACGCGTCACGAATCCCGCTGCAGCAATTTGCCCAAATCAGCAAACGGCCTCTGCACTGCCGCCTCATCCGGCGCTATCGCGGATGTCGGCTGACACTGCTCCGACTCGCCATGCCGCGGGATCAGCGGCATGGCCAGTAATAACTCTTCCTCCAGCACCGCTTGCGGTGCCATCTTCCACTGCGGCGCGAGCGTCGGTTCGACCGAAGGCTCAAGCCCATCCGCCTCGCTCTCCTCGCTGACGAACCAGACCTCTGATTCGCCGGCAACCTCTACCCAGACCGGCTGCAGGCAGCGCTGGCAGCGTAAGGGCAGTTTGGCTTGCACACTCACCTGCACCATCGGTCGGCCCTTGCGTCGCGCGAAGCGTAAATCGCCGCTCACCGTACCCTCTGGCCGCGATAACACATCACGTAAACGCGGCATCTCGACTGCCGGAACCGACACCGCGAGGTGCTCGGCTAAGTCAGCCAGACGCTCTACATCAACAGGACGCGACCAGTCTCGGCGCATGGGGCGCGTATAATAGGTGCGACAATCCGGCGAGTCAAAACATACTCCACCTTAAGCTGTTGTTTCTGTGGCCGAAAAGCACCCTACCTCGACATCCCCCCCTAGCCCACTCTACCTAGCCTCAAGCTCGCGGTACCGACGGGAGCTCTTGGCGCGCCTGGGCTACCCCTTTGAGTGCGAAGCGGCTGATCTCGATGAGAGTCGCCGCGAGGGCGAGTCACCCGTCGCGCTAGCCGAACGTTTAGCGCTCGAGAAGGCCAAAGTGGTGGCCGCCCGCCATCCTGAGGCGATCGTGATTGGCTCCGATCAGGTCTGTGCGCTCGGCGATCGTTGCCTCGGTAAACCGGGGAGCGCGCAAGGCCAAGCGGCCATGTTGGCGCAGCTGTCAGGGCAGACCGTCACCTTTCACACCGCCGTCGCGGTAGTCGGCATGGCGGCAGGCATTTGGCATCGGCATCGTGACGATACGCATTGCCGCTTTCGTGAACTGACCGAGTCAGAAATCGCTGACTATGTGGCAAGAGAGCCCGCGACCGATTGCGCCGCTGGCTTCAAAAGTGAGGGTCTTGGCATCACCTTGCTCTCGCAGCTCAGTAGCGAGGATCCCACCGCACTCATTGGGTTACCGCTTATCTGGCTCGCCGCCGACCTGCGCGCGATTTACGCGCCGCGTCGCTAAGCTGATCAATCACGGCCGCTAAATCCTCGGGTAACGGCGCGTTCACACTAAACGGCGTGCCCTTATCTGGCCAGGTAAACGAAATACTCGATGCGTGCAGAAACATGCGCTCGAGTCCGTAGTCACGCATGATTTCATTGAACTCACGATCTCCGTATTTGTCATCTCCGGCAACAGGATGACCGGCATATTCCGCGTGCACACGAATCTGATGCGTACGGCCCGTCAAAATCGATACTTCCATCAAACTCGCCATCCGACCAAAAAATTGCACCGGACGAAAATCACTGACTGCCTCTTTACCATCTTCGCGTACGCGCACCGTCCGCTCACCGCCTGAGCGCAAATCGGTACGTAGTGGTAAATCGAGCCGCTTCTTCCCCAGCTGCCATTGGCCTTTTAGGAGCGCGAGATACCGTTTCTCGAACCCCTCACCCTCACGCAAGCTGGCATGCAACATACGCAGCACCGCGGGCTTACGAGCGATCAACAGCACGCCACTCGTATCCCGATCGAGTCGATGCACGAGCTCTAAGTTCTCATCCGGCCGAGCGGCTCGTAGCGCCTCAATGATCCCGAAACTCACTCCGCTACCGCCGTGGACAGCGATGCCTGCGGGTTTATTCACGACGAGTAGACGCTCATCCTCATGCAAGATCGCCTCCGTCACGGACTGCAGTAAGCCACTTGGAACGCGCCTGCGTCGCACCGTCGCGGGCTCACCATCGCGCGAGCGTGCCAAACCCGTGAGCACCTCCCCGTCAGCCGACACGGAAATCGATCCCGCCTCATCGGGCTTCTCGCGTAAAGGTGGCAGACGAACGGCATCCCCCAGCGCGAGCCGGCTATCCACCGCCGCGCGCTTACCGTTCAGTCGTACCTCCCCTTTGCGAACCATGCGAAACACACGAGTCCGCGGCGCACCGGGGTATTGCCGCAATAAAAACTTATCGAGCCGGGTCCCTGCATCGTCTTCGCCGACCGTGATATGACGCACGGTCTGATATGCAGATTTTTCCGTAAGATCTTGTTTTTCCATAAGCTTTGACTTATCCTCGGCCCGTTGCAACATCATCCGTCCGAGGTTGGCAAGGCTGAAATCAGCGGCCCCTCGTGAGTCGAGATGGCGCAGACATCAGCGCGGTGCGCGCGATCCGGGGTGGGCAGTTTGCCACTTTTGGAGCGGGCGCCGCATATTAGTTGGTCCTCGGTAACGAGGCCATCGAGCAGGCCGACAGTCGCCGTGTGGGGCGTTGAGTCATCCGAAAGGACTCCCCCGACACGCCATCGGTAATAGAGAGACCAGGGCAGTGGGACATCAGGGCCAACCTTGATGCCCGCGAGCACGAACAATACTAACGTGACCCACGTCAACGCGTTCGCGCAGCACATCACCGCATTGGTTAGATCCGCCGTTTTCCTTGAAACGAGCGGAGACCGGGCAGCGTTGTTCTCAACGCCTGCCGCCGTACTGTCGGCCCCACTTTCCCAACGAGGGGCCCATGAAAAGAATGTTGGTCAACGCGACGCAAGCCGAAGAGCTACGCGTCGCTCTGGTTGATGGTCAAAGGCTGTACGATCTTTCGGTCGAACTGCCCTCCAAAGAACAAAAGAAGTCGAATATTTATAAGGGGCGTATCGCCCGGATCGAGCCGTCGCTCGAGGCGTGTTTCGTGGACTACGGCGCCGAGCGTCATGGTTTTCTACCGCTTAAAGAAATCTCTCGCGAGTACTTCTTGAAGCAACCCGCCGGCGGTCGCATCAACATGCGAGAGGTCCTGCAGGAAGGTCAGGACATCGTGGTTCAGGTCGAAAAAGAAGAGCGTGGCAATAAGGGCGCTGCTCTCACCACCTTCATCTCGCTGGCTGGGCGATTTCTCGTCTTAATGCCCAATAGCCCGCGCGCGGGCGGCGTCAGCCGTCGCATCGAAGGTGAAGAGCGCGATCAGATGAAGAGCATCATGGATGCGCTCTCAATCCCTGCTGGTATGGGAGCGATCGTGCGCACCGCAGGTCTAGGACGTGCGGTCGAGGAGCTGCAGTGGGATCTCGATAATCTCAAGATCCAATGGGATGAGATCGTCAAAGCGGTGCTTGAGCGCCCATCGCCCTTTTTGGTGTACCGGGAAAGCGATCCTGTCACCCGCGCGCTACGGGATTACTTCTCCGAGGACATTGGCGAAGTATTGGTCGACGAGCCGGGTGCTCATACGATCGCACTCGAGTACATGCAGCGCTTCATGCCCGCCGAAGGCGGTCGTCGGCTAAAGATGTACAGCGATGACATCCCCCTCTTCACGCGTTTTCAGATCGAAAGTCAGATCGAATCCGCCTATGCCCACAAGGTGCAACTCCCCTCGGGTGGCTCGATCGTTATTGATTACACCGAAGCGCTGGTCTCGATCGATATCAACTCAGCACGCGCCACGCGTGGTGGAGATATCGAAACCACCGCGACGAACACGAACCTCGAAGCAGCCGACGAAATCGCTCGACAGCTGCGTATCCGTGACATCGGTGGCCTCATCGTCATCGATTTCATTGATATGGAGGAAACGAAAAACCAGCGCGCAGTCGAAGATCGTCTACGCGATGCCATGAAGATGGATCGTGCCCGTATCCAGATTGGCCGTCTATCGCGCTTTGGCCTCTTGGAGATGTCGCGTCAAAGATTGCGACCCTCACTCAGCGACTCCAGTCATGAGGTCTGCCCGCGCTGCCAAGGTATCGGCAGCATTCGTACGGTCGAATCGATGGCGCTCGCCATGCTTCGCCTCATAGGCGAAGAGGCTCGTAAGGATCGCACCGCCAAGGTCATTGCCGAGGTACCTGTGGAAGTTGCCACGTACCTCATCAATGAAAAGCGCGAATGGTTGCGAACGCTTGAAGATAAGAGCGACGTGGAACTCATCATCGTCCCGAATTTGAACATCGATACGCCTGAGTACTCGATTCGCCGCGTACGTGACGATGAGTCGGAGCAGACCGAGTTCAAGCGGCTCTCGTATCAGATGCCAACGCCTGCCAAAGTACCGGACCCGTCTGGTACTCGCGAGCAAAAAGCACCTCAAGAAGCGCCTGCGGTCCCAACCTTCCTACCGACCACCCCGGCACCCATCGTGCAGGCACCCACGCCTGTCGCGGCAACGGTCGCCGCACCCAGCGGACCTCGCCCGGGTATTTTTGTGCGTCTATGGCGGTGGTTATTTGGCGACCCCGTTCCCGAAAAAACGGAACCCTCACGCGATCAAGGCTCGCGCAACACCCGTGGTCGAGATGATCGTGACCGTCGTGATGGTCGCTCGGGGCGCGGTCGAGATCGACATCGCCGAGACCGAGACTCGCGCGAGTCGCGTGATTCCAAAGAATCTCGTGAATCGCGGCCGGAACGTGAGACCCGTGATGCCGACTCGCCTGAGAGCCGTGGCGGTGACCGCTCGCGCGGTAATCGACGCGGTCGCGACGACCATCGCCGGCGCGGCGAACGTGATCGATCCGCATCGGGCACGCCGAGCACAGCCGTCGCGGCTACGGTCACGGCTACGGCCACGGCCACGCCAACTGCCACCGCGGCCTCGGCGTCAACGTCTGCACCTGTCTTGCCATCTCGCGCTGAGCCGACTGGTGAGTCCTCAGCCCTTACGCCAGCGAGTGTCAACGAATCGGGCGCTCCCACCCCGGCACAAGAGGGCGAAGCCCGTGACTCGCGCCGCGGTCGCCGTCGGGGCCGTCGCGGTCGTCGTGGCGGTAGTCACGGACGTGAGCTGGCCGTCACGGAAGGCGAAAATGCTGCTGACACGTCGGTTGTCTCGGAGTCTTTAGCGACGGGATCTATGACCACAGAGTCTTTGGCTACCGAGTCTTTGGCTACCGAATCTTTGATGACAGGCGCCTCGACGCCAGAAAGTGCGTCGTCGGACACAACGGTGTCACCGATCGCTACTCCAGACGCTGCGCTCGCCCCGCCCGACCCAGCCCCTGCCAGTTGGACGGGCTTAGTGCCCGCCGTCCAGACGCCGCCGACCACAGAAACACCGTCGATCGCCGCATCCACACCGGTTGAAGTCGCGCCCACACCCATCGAGGTGACTGCGACACCAGTGGAGCCCGAACCGCAGCCGGTTGCGCAAAGTTCCGCCGAACAGCGCGTGGAAAGCACCACGGTGGAGGTCGCTACAGTGGACACGCCTACAGTGGACACGCCTACAGTGGACACCCCTGCAGCGGATGAAGTCACCACCCAGACAGGGGCGACTCCGACCGATGAGGACACAACGAAACCTGAGAAAAAAGTGGTCTGGTCATCAGGACCCGCGCCGACTCGCGCGACCTTTGGCCCCAGCTCAGGCGCCTCGCGACGCAACGACTACTAACCGTCGCGTACGGATCCGCTTAATCGCAACGGTCAGTCTCGCCTAACAAGCGAGCACTGACCCGCGCGAGATCCTCAACCGTATTGACATCGGGCCCCGGCAACGTCACCGCTTCGCCCACTCGGATCTCCAAATCATTGAAGAGCGCCCGAAGCTGCTCAAGCTTTTCAGCCACCTCAGGGGGTGCCGGCGGCAGCGCCGCCAAACGTCGCAGTGCACCAACTCGATAGGCGTATAAACCGATGTGACGCCGCGCACCTGGCAGGGAGCCCATGGGCGCTTCGTCTCGATACCAAGGGATCGGCGCACGACTAAAATATAGCGCTCGTCCTTCGCGATCAGTTACGACTTTGACCGTATTCGGATCAAAGTATTCATCTCGATCCCGTACCGCTGCCGCCAGTGTTGCGATATCCGCATCGGGATACTCTTCTAGTAGCGCAGCGACTTGCTCGATCAGCGCCGCTGGCATTGCAGGCTCATCGCCTTGCAAATTGACCACGATGTCTTGCTCGGCCCAGCCCCGCTGCACCGCGACCTCGGCAATCCGATCGGTGCCACTTTGATGATCGATGGAGGTCATCACGACGTCGGCGCCGAACCCACGCGCGACCGAAGCGATCCGCTCATCATCGGTTGCGATCAAAACTTCGATCGCCGCACAACATCGCGCGCGCTCATAGACCCACTCCAGCATGGGTTTACCTGCGATATCACGCAGCGGCTTACCCGGTAGGCGGCTCGATGCGTAACGCGCCGGAATGACAATGCGATACATGCGGGCTGCTCGTCGCGCGCGATAGAGACTTAACGGGCCAGCAACGGATCATCCGCTGCCAACACTCGCGCCTCTTCTTCTAACATCACAGGAATGCCATCTTGAATCGGAAAGGCCAAGCGATCGGCGCGACACACGAGGACCGCCTCGTCTTTGTGGTACACCAACGGACCTTTGCAGAGCGGGCAGGCCAAAATATCCAGTAACCGAGTATCCATCTGCTCAACTCCCCGGAGTGATCCCCGTTTTTGGCTTCGTGTTGCGCTCATAAAGCGCCCAAATATCCGCGACCAAGGCCTCACCCTGTTCAGGCGACAAGTGCGCCGCGACCGGCACTTCCCACAGGCGCGCATCGGCGAAGCTTTGACATTTTACGGCATCCTTACTGGTCATCAGCACGGGAACCGATGGATCGGCAGGCATATCCGCCGCGGTGAACGCGTGATGATCAGGGAAACTACGACTGTGCACACTCAAACCCGCCGCGCGCAGCATAGAAAAAAAACGCTCCGGTCGCCCGATCCCCGCGAGCGCATGCACCGTCTGGCCGCGCCAGGCCGACCAAGACTGGGATCGTCCATCGAGCAACGCCCTCGGCTCTGCGGCGCCGAGCTGCATTTCTAGGCAGCGCGGTGAGTCGCCTAACACAAGCCCCAACCCATCGCCGACTCTTCGGTTCAAACGCTGGTGCGGGCGATCGGGACGCATCGCTGGGCCCGAAGGCGGTCGCGTGACACCCTCGTCGCGCACATCAGTCGGTGTCAGCGGTGCCGTGTGCCAAATCAACCAATTCACCGAGTGCAAACGGCTGCGCCCTTCTCGAAGGGGCCCTGCCGGCAATAACCAGCCGTTACCGAGGCCACGCGCTTCATCTACGACGACGACTTCTAAATCACGCGCCAGCGCGTAGTGCTGCAACCCATCGTCGCTCAGAATCAGATCGACCCCCTCGCCTTCGAGTGCCTCGGCACCCGCGCTGCGTTCTGCTGCTGCGATCACGACGGCACGCGTCTCGCGCGCAAGTAGGCAAGCCTCATCGCCCACCAGGCGCGGGTCACTCTCCGCCGCGACTCGCTGCACACCACGCCCACGACCGCCGTAGCCGCGCGTCAAAATCCCAACCTTTAGGCCACGACTGACCAAAATATTCGCAAGCCAAATCACTAAGGGCGTTTTTCCAGTCCCGCCCACCGACAAGTTACCGATAATGACCACCGGACAGCGCGCACGATAGACAGTTAGCCCGCTACTTTTAAAGAGCGAGCGACGAAAACCCGAGCCGACATCAAAGATCACTGCCAGTGGCCACAAAATCGGCGCAAATACAGTACGTAACAACATAATCGGCAAGCTCGGCCGGGCGTACCACAGAGCTTCGAGCAATCTGCCCATACTCAATCCGCTATACCGCAAACTGCAGACGGTGTAGCTGCGCGTATTTACCGTCTCGGGCGATCAAAGAGGCATGATCACCCATTTCCACAATACGCCCTTCATCGAGCACGATGATGAGATCTGCTTGCTCAATCGTCGATAGACGATGAGCGATCACGAACGTTGTTCGGTTACTGACGAGCTTGCTAAGCGCCTGCTGAATACGGCGCTCCGATTCGCTATCGAGCGCACTCGTCGCCTCATCTAAAATTAGGATCGGTGCATCTTTTAACAGCGCCCGCGCGATTGAAATTCGTTGTCTTTGCCCACCTGAGAGCAAAGACCCCCGCTCGCCTACCGGCGTATCCAGCCCAAGTGGCAGCTCTTTAGCAAAATCATTGACAAAGGCCGCCTCAGCGGCCGACTCGACCGCAGGCGCTTCAGCGGACGTCAACCCAAAAGCGATATTACGACGGATCGTATCGTCAAAGAGCATCACCTCTTGACTGACCAGACTGATTTGATCACGTAGCGCATTGAGTCGATAGTCGCGCAAATTAACCCCATCTAAATAAATCATCCCCGATTGGGGCTCGTAAAATCGGGGCAGCAAACTCACCAGCGTGCTCTTGCCTGAACCGGATCGACCCACCAGCGCCACGGTTTGGCCCGGCACCACTTTGAACGAGATCTCTTGTAGCGCCGCTTCCGACGGATCTGCGTAGTGGAAATTCACGTGACGGAACTCCACCTCACCCCGCGCGCGCGTCAGCGTCCTATCACCCGTATCCACTTCGGCTGGGGTATCGAGCACTTCAAATACACTCGCGCCCGCTGCAATGCCTTGCTGCAAGGGCCCAAAGACTTGCACCAAGCGCCGCAAGGGCGCCGTCATCAAGAGTAAGGCGGTCAAAAACGCCAAAAATTGATCGACCCCCATCCGGCCATCAAAGACCTGTTGGATAGAGAAGAACAGTACGCCAGCCAAGCCCACCGAAGCGATCATCTGCACGACCGGATTCGCTAAGGCTCGAGCACTAATGAGTCGCATATTGCTATGGCGATTGCGCTCGTTAGCGCCATCAAACAACACTTCTTCGTACTTTTGCGCGTTGAAGACCTTGATCACGCGATGAGCGTCTAAGGCTTCTTTGGTCACTCGGGTGACATCACCCATCGAAGCCTGGATCCGCGCGCTGTAGCGACGGAACGAGCGATTGATGAACTGAATCAACCAAGAGATCGGCGGTGCGAGTACGAGTACGAATGCTGCCAGACGCCAGTTCAACCAGAACAACATCCCGAGCAGACCCAGAATCGTCAAAGTATCGCGAATAATAATGGTGATCGCATGCGTCGTAGCTTCAGCGACTAACTCAATGTTATAGGTCAGGCGCGATAACATCCCACCTGTCACAGCGCCATCAAAATACCGTGTCGGTAGACGCAGGTAATGAGCAAATAATTCCGCTCTCAAGGACTTGATGACCTGTCGACCCACCCAACCCGGGAAATAATTGGCGACGTAATCACCGATACCCCGGAAAAAAAACAAGGCCACCGCACCCAATGGGATCGCCCAAAGAATCCGCGGATCGGGGTCGACAAACGCTCCACCCAAAAAACGCTGAACGAGATAGGCCAGCAAGGAATCGGTCGCAGCGAACATCGCCATCCCCACCACGCCGATGGAGAACATACCGAGGTGGGGTCGGGCGTAACCCAGCAGTCGCCGATACACCGCGCCGGCGTCGATGACCTCTACGGGCGCCAGAATCGGACCCGACAGCGCACCCGTACTCGACGCCGCGCTGACGTTCGTGGTGTTGGCCGCCGTCGCCGTCCCCGTCGCCGTCCCTGTCGCCGTCGTTGATGGAGTCGCCGTCCTGGCATTGGACGCCGTGTCTGCGGATTGGCTCGCGGTCATGCCTTGTGCTGCCTGTGATCGGCCATACCCTGCGATGATAGCTGAGCGTCGCCGGCGATATCACTCGCATGCTGATTTCTAGTGGTCAAGCGGGGTGATCAGCGCTTCGACCCGATCGAGGGTCGCCGCCAGACCCCAAAGCGGAAAGTCTGCTGGTAGCCCTCAAGGCGTCCGGGATCACGTGCGGATAACACCAGTGTTAACGCGCCCTGCCGAGCGGTGCTGGACCAGCGTGTCGCCGCGAGACCCCAGCGCTGCGTAGCTACACTCTGTTGTGAATCGCTCCACATCCGCGAGCTCACCAACACCTGCTGGGTCTCGGTCGCTTCGATAAAATCAGCGGACACGGCACGCACCGAGCCCCGTCGGGGTGCCAACACCCAATCGGCTCTCAGAAAATCGGGATCTTCAACAGCAATCGCTTGCGCAGCCGTGCGATCGAGTCTCTCGGCTATCAGTAAAGCCGGACCAGCAAGCACTTTGGCGCGTAACACACAAAACTGCGCCGAGTGACCGGCTGGGCGTATTTGAAACTCCACTCCATCACGTCGCCAAATGACCTTGTGATCGCAAGGTTTCGCGAGCGGTGGTGGAGAGCGCCAATCGGTGGTGTGTCGGATTTCTTTGACAGGCAGCAAATTGGCAAGAGTCGCCGCTCCCAGTAACCGTAGCGTTGTGACCGATCCCAAGACCAAAAGATCCACCGAATCGATACCCCACTCGCGTAGCGCAGGGAGCACACGCGCTCGCGCACCCCCGCCTTGCGAGCCAAATGATTCGCCTGTGTCGTAAACGATCACCTGATGGCGAGTGCGCAGAATCACGGCGGCGCCATCCCCGACATCAAGGATACGCACCCAAAGCTGCCCCTCAGGGACCGACGCACGCCACTGAGCGCTGATCAGGAGCACCGCTGATAACCCGAGGATGAGGGTGCGTCGCGTGAGATAACGCTCAGCAAATACCCTGCGCTCGATCGGTAACCACAACCAGATGGCAATCGTTGCGGCGGCGAGCACTATCCAGATGAACGGTGGGGAAAAATTCAGCACGGCCCAGTCGCTTTGGGCGATCGCATGTAGGGGCGGCCATATCAAGTCATGTACCCGCTCAGCTAACCACCACACCGGCGCTGCACTTCCCACCCAGATCGACTGCAAAGCGGCACCGAGCAGCACCAAAGGGACGAGTACAAACGAGAAAATTGGGATCGCCAGTAAATTCACCACCAGCCCTGCGACCGAGACACTTTGAAACCAGATCAACGTCAAAGGTAATAGTGCGATACCGATCCGCCACTGTACGCGCAGTAACGTACTCACACTTCGCCAAAGACGCTCGATGAATCTTTGATTCGTCGCACTCGAAGGATTCCCCGCAGCAGTGTCTGCGGTCATCAAGGTCGCCATCGCTACGAATGACAACCAAAAGCCCGCCGATAAGGGTGCGAGCGGATCGATCAACCACACCGCCACTAGCGCAAGGCCAAGGATGGCGAGATCCGAGTGATGGCGTCCCGCCAACCGCATCGCCCACCAAACAAATAACATCACGACCGTGCGTTGAGTCGGCACCCCAAATCCTGCCAGGAAAGCATAGAAGGTCGCCGCACTGACGCCGAGTACACCCGCAAAGAATTCGCGATCACATCGATACATAAGCGCGGGTATTCGTGACCAGAGACGACGCGCCATCGCGGCCATCAACCACGCAAACAGGGTCACATGCATACCGGAGATGGCGACCAGATGCGTCGTACCCGTGACACTAAAGACGCGCCATTGCTCGGGCGAAACGGTTTCCGTCGCGCCCACCGCGAGCCCCGCGAACAAGGCGGCAGCATCCCGATCCACGATACGCTCGCGAATAGACGCTGCGATATGCGATCGTAAACGCAGCCAACTCGGACGCGCCTCGGCGACTCGCTCGGTGGCCGCCCACGGCAGCACGCGTGCACGCGCATGGATTCGTTCGACAAACGCTTGGCGTGCAGCGTCATACCCACCGGGATTACGCGCGGGGGTAGGCGTCTCTAAACGCAGGAGCACCCGCCAACGCTCACCCACCTGCGGCAACGGTCGAGGCGGCTGCGACCACTCTACCTCGGCTCGTAATGTCCTCGCCCAGGTGCGAGGTGATTCGATGCTGAGCCGACCCTGAAACTGGAGTCTCTCACCCTCGCCTTCGATCAACGAATCGATGGTCAGGAGCCCAATCACGCGCTCGCCCCCTGTGTCTGCCGGCCATCGCCGCTGCAGTTCATCGGAGGCGACCCAAGCGGTCCAGGCGGCGGCGAGACAGAGCACTAAAATCTCGGCAGCAAGGCGGCGTCGCCAGCGGGTGCGGGCCCGTTGACCCAGCCAGGCAAGGCCCGCACCGACCGCGCCGACAAGCATCACCATCAGCGGCCAAGGCAGGCTTAAAGCCAGACCGCAACCCAGTAAGACACTGAGCCCCACGAAAGGCGGCAAACTGCCGGCGACACTGCTAGAGTCGCGCCCTGCCATGCCCCGCCAGTTTCTCCGTCAGCTCTCGCGCCACGCACAGGCCATCCGCGATAAGTGGTACGTACGTCCTTTCGCACAGTCTGTATTTGATCCGCGTCTATGGTCCTTACAGCGCCGTAGCGTGACGACCGGGTTTGGCATTGGTATCGCCATCTGCTTTATCCCTTTGCCCTTGCAAGTACCAATCGGCCTCTTTGTGGCTTTGGTGGCACGACTCAACGTACCTGCCATCGTGGGCGCGACCTTTTTGGTCAACCCGTTTACGGCGTTACCGGTTTATTTGATGTGCTACACCCTGGGCACTTGGATGCTGGGCGTACCCATCTACCCGTTTGCCTTCGAGCCGAGCTGGGATTGGGTGCAGAACGAACTGCGTTTGATCTGGCGACCGTTACTACTCGGATGCCTGACCTGCGGTTTGATCGCGGGGGTTGGATCGTGGTTTTTGCTCGATCGGTTCTGGCTGTGGCGGGTTCGCAAACAGTACCGCGAACGCCATCGTCGATCGAAGCGCTAATCAGCGCTCGTTGACGAGTTTTCCGTCTTGCAAATGCAGTTGTTGGTCGAGCTGCGCTGCTAACGACAAATCATGGGTGACCACGATCAAACTGGTGCCTCGGTCACGCCGCAAGCTTAGAAGTAGCTCAAAGACTTGCGTTGCATTACGACCATCCAGATTACCGGTCGGCTCATCGGCAAAGATTAAAGCAGGCTCCGTCACAAGCGCCCGCGCCACTGCGGCGCGTTGACGCTCGCCGCCCGAGAGCTGATACGGCTTGTGATCTAAACGCTCACCGAGACCGACTTCTCGCAGGACCCGACTCGCCCGCTCGCGCGCTTCCTCGACCGAGGCACGACGCAAAAGCCAAGGCATCGCCACGTTTTCAAGTGCAGTGAATTCCGGCAGTAAGTGATGAAACTGGTAGATGAACCCCATGGTCTGATTACGCAACGCGCCCCGCGCAGCTTCATCCATCTGATGCAGATCTTGACCGAGAATCGACACGCGTCCACTACTCGGGCGATCTAAGCCACCTAAGATTTGCAGAAGCGTCGTCTTACCTGAACCGGAAGCACCCACGATCGCCAGACTATCTCCCGCCTGTACCACGAGTTCCAGGTCTTTGAGGACCTGCAGCCGGTGTGTGCCTTGCTGGAAGTGACGGCTGATATGCTGCGCTTCGAGCACGTTGACGATACTGCCCTCAGTCATGTCGCAACACCTCCGCCGGCTGCATCCGCGCGGCACGCCATGCAGGGTAAACCGTCGCCAACGCACACAGCGCAAACGCGACGCCCGCCACCTGCCACACATCTTCGGCCAAAACCGTCGCCGGCAGATCGCTCATGAAATACACCTCGGCATTGAGAAACTGTACATCAAAGAGACGCTCGATAGCGGCGACAATCGACTCAACCTGCCATGCCATCGCCACACCAAGAACCACACCCGCAAGGGTTCCCACCAAGCCAATCAACACGCCCTGGGTCACGAAACTCGTAAGAATGCTTGACGGGCTTGCCCCGAGCGTACGCAAGGTTGCGATATCCGCTGATTTTTCTTTGACGATCATCACCAGCGTTGACACGATATTAAACGCCGCAACTCCTACAATGATCGACAAAATAATGAACAATAAGCCTTTGGTGAGCTCAATCGACTGGAAAAAGTTTGCATGGTTACGAGTCCAGTCACTAATAAAATAGCCACCCCCAAGCGCCACAGCGATCTCGCGTACGAGCGCGGGCGCCTCCAGCGGCTCTGTCAAAGCTAAACGCAAACCACTCACCTCACCGCGCATACGTAGTAAGCGAGCGGCATCCTCTAAATGCATCAGGATCAATCCGCGATCAAATTCGTACATCCCACTATCAAAAACACCGGCCACGGTCAGACGACGCATACGCGGCATGACCCCCTCTGGCGTCACGCTACCCTCAGGCACGATCAGCACGAGCTGATCTCCTAGGTCAAGTGATAATTCTTTGGCGAGCGTCGCACCCACGACGACGTTCCATGCTCCTGCGCGGAGCTGCTCAAAATCGCCTGCTACCACACGCTCGGCGAGCCCCGTCGCCTCGCGCTCAAGATCGGGATTAACGCCTCGCAGCCCGACACCAAGCACCCTCGCCCCCCGCGCCACCATCGCCTGAGATTCGATGTAGGGCACCGCATGAGTCACCCCGGGCGTCTGCAAGGCAAGCTCGCGCGCGTCCTGCCAATCATCGAGCGTACCCTCTAAACCCATCAAGGTCGCATGTGAGGTCACCGCGAGCATTCTCGATCGTAGTTCTCGTTCAAAACCATTCATGACTGACAAGACCACGATCAGGACCGCTACGCCGAGCATCAGACCGACGACGGAGATTCCGGCCACGAACGAGATAAACCCACGACGGTGCGTTGAGCGCAGGTAACGACTACCGAGCCAGATTTCCCAAGGCCGCCACATACTCATCGAATTCTCTGCCTATTCATAACGGAGCGCCTCCGCCGGCGCGACCTTTGCCGCCTGTCGTGCGGGATACACACTCGCCAACGTGGTCAGTAATAGCGCCGAGCCACCGACAATCGCCACTTGCGACCAACGCACCTCCGAAGGAATACGCGTGACGTAATACACACTAGGATCCATCAAACTAAAGCCAAAGATTCTCTCAAGCCAGGGCACGATATCACCCACATTAAGCGCAAGGACGACACCGAGTGCGACCCCGAGCACCACGCCGCCCCAACCAATCACCCAGCCTTGCGTCAAAAATACCCGCGTCACATCGCTTGGGCTCGCGCCGAGTGTACGTAAAATGGCGATATCGGTGCGCTTGTCCGTAACCACCATCACCAGCATCGCCACGATATTGAATGCCGCCACGGCCACGATCAGCAACAAAATCAAGGCCATCATGGTTTTTTCAATACGGATTGCCCGAAAGTAATTCGCATGATCCTGCGTCCAATCCCGAATCGAGAGGCCGCTGGGCAGCGATATAGCAAGATCTGCGGCCGCTCTCGGCGCAAGCAAGGCATCGCTAAATCGAAGTTGCAAAGAAAAAGCAGCTCGATCCTCTTGGGCAAGGGCGGCGACATCAGCGAAATGGCCCAGCGCGAGCGTGCCATCGTGATCTTGTAAGCCCACCTCAAATAAACCCGCCACCAAAAATTCTCGAAGTCGCGGTAACGGGGTACCTCCTGCCGTCACGGTCGGTACCAGAACGGTTACCCGATCGCCCACACCGACGCCCAATAATTTGGCGACGACGCTACCGAGTACGACTCGATCAAGACCCGGCTCAAGTGCCGAGAGCTCCCCAGCAATCACAGACTCCGCCGCACGCGAGACCGCGGGCTCGGAAGTCGGTACCACTCCACGCAAGCGGATTGGGAGCATCTCAGGCGTGCGTAGCGCGAGCGCTTGAATCTCCACCGCGGGCGCCGCACCTTGCAAGGATCCTTTTGACTGCGCTGTCAGCCTCGCGGCCAACGCGTCCCACTGCGAGAGCGAGCGGACATCAAAGATGGCAGACTCTGTCGTTTCGGGTGCTGAGGGGGTATCGCCTATCGGCACGGTCAGTGCCTGCACATGCGCGTGGCTACTTAGGGCCAGTAGTCGTTCGCGTAGCTCACCCTCAAAACCGTTCATCACCGACAGAATCACGATGAGTGCAGCCACGCCTACACCCACCCCGGCGAGTGACACCCAGGTAATGAACGAAACGAAAAACTTGCGGGTCCGTGAACGGACATAGCGCAAGCCAACGAACAAAGGCCATGGTTGAAACATGCGAGTAAGGATTTAACCACAACACCTTTGCCGAAGTGGTCTAAGCTTGCGCGCCCATGACTCGGCTGCTCTCACCCCCGATCCCGGATTCACAACGACCGGCGGTTCACTGGTGCCAATTGCACGGTAGCGCCTTGGCGCTCGCCCTCGCGGATGCGCTCGCAGAGCCGACCGCCAGCGGACTGTGGATCATCCTTGAAGCCGATGCCCGAAGCCTCGAGCGACGCCAGGCGGAACTGAGCTTTTTCCTTGCCGAGCCGCTTGCTCGGGGCGAGCTTGAGCTCTTGACTCTGCCGGACTGGGAGGTGCTGCCGTACGACGTATTCTCACCCCACGCCGACATTATTTCAGAGCGACTGAAGGCGCTCTCAAGGTTACCGAGCCTGCAGCGCGGCGTGCTTTTGGTGACGCTTGATACCCTGCTGCAACGCCTGCCGCCGCGTATCTATATCGATAGCCGTAGTTTTTGCCTGCGCGTCGGGGAGCGTCTAGCACTTGAAGCCTTCCGATTACGTCTGGCAGAGGCGGGCTACGCGAGCGTCAGTCAGGTCAGCGACCCGGGCGAATTTGCCCTGCGCGGCTCTCTGCTCGATGTATACCCGATGGGCAGTTCCTCCCCGCTGCGTATCGATCTCTTTGATGATGAGATCGAGGCGATTCGACGCTTTGACCCTGAATCCCAGCGTTCGCTCGAGACGATCAGTGAGATCACCTTGCTACCGGCACGAGAACTGCCGTTGGATACCGATGCGGTACGCGCCTTTCGTCGCCGGTACCGTCAGCGCTTTGAGGGCGACCCCACGCGCAGTGCCATTTATCGCGGGGTGAGCGATGGCATAGCACCATCCGGAATCGAATTTTATTTACCTTTATTCTTTGATGATACGGCCGATCTTTTTGCCTATCTGCCGACAGGTACGCGACTCCTCAACACATTAAGTGATACCGAGACCGCCATGGCACAGACCCTGCAGGCGGTTGATCTTCGCTACGAAGATCGCTGTGGTGACATTGAACGGCCTCTGCTCCGCCCCGAAGAAATCCTACTGACCGCAGAGGAAGTCACGCGTGCGCTTGCCGCACTGCCTCAAGCTAACGCCAGCGCGCTGCGCGCAGAATCCGACAATTCGGCTACGCACGTGGACTTAGGGTCACGCTTGCCGCGAAATTTACACTTGGAACTTCGCGCTGAACGTCCTCTGGCACCGCTTCAACAATTCATTGAGCAATTCCCAGGGCGCGTGCTCCTCGCCGCGGACTCCGCTGGTCGACGTGAAGTCCTCGGCGAACTCCTGCGTGGAGCGTCGCTCAAAGCGACCGCCGTCAACGGCTGGGAAGCCTTTCGGGATGGCGATATGCCGCTTGCGCTGACCGTGGCGCCTGAACTGGCGGGGCTCGAACTCATTCAGCCGCCGCTCACCATTCTCTCAGAGTCGCAACTCTTTGGGAGTCGCGCCCGTCAGGAACGTCGCCGCCGCAAAGTCACGGCCGATCCCAATGCCATTTTGCGCGACCTGCAAACCTTGTCTGCTGGCGCTCCGGTCGTACATGAAGAGTACGGGGTTGGCCGCTATATCGGCCTACAAAGCATGCGCGTCGGGGATCAGGACGGTGAGTTTCTGGTACTCGAATACCAAGGCGGTGATCGGCTCTACGTGCCCGTGCATGCGCTCCATCTAGTCAGCCGCTACTCGGGCGCCGCACCGGAAAACGCGCCACTACACAAGCTCGGCACTGATCAATGGACCCGGGCACGCAGGCGTGCAGCCGAAAAGGTTCGTGATGTCGCAGCCGAACTACTCGATCTCTACGCACAACGGCGCGCGCGGCGCGGGACACCGCTCTCGCACCGAGAACTTGAGTATCAAAGTTTTGCGAATGCGTTCCCATTTGAAGAAACCGCTGATCAGGCTGAGGCGATCGGTAAAGTCATCGAGGATCTCGGTAAAGAACAGCCCATGGACCGTATCGTTTGCGGCGATGTGGGCTTTGGAAAAACCGAGGTGGCCATGCGCGCGGCCTTTGTCGCCGTGCAAGCGGGCAAGCAAGTCGCCGTGCTTGTGCCGACCACGCTCCTTGCGCAGCAGCATGCGGCGAACTTTGCCGATCGATTTGCCGATTGGCCGGTACGCATTGAATCTTTGTCACGATTTCGCTCAGGCAAAGAATCGGCTGCCGTACTCGAAGGGATCGAAAGCGGACAAGTCGATATCGTCATTGCCACACATCGACTACTCCATGCAGATGCTCGATTTAAAGACTTAGGTTTAATCATCGTCGATGAAGAGCATCGCTTTGGCGTTCGTGATAAAGAGCGTCTCAAAGCCCTGCGTGCTGAGGTGCATGTGCTCACCTTGACGGCGACGCCCATCCCACGAACCCTTAATATGGCTCTGGGTGGACTGCGCGAACTCTCTTTGATCGCCACGCCTCCCGCCGAGCGCTTGGCCATCAAAACCTTCGTCAGCGAATGGAGTGATGCGACGATTCGCGAGGCGATCCTCCGCGAACTGCGTCGCGGTGGTCAAGTGTACTTTGTTCACAACGAAGTCAAAAGTATCGAGAAGTTTGCTACTGATCTTGCGAAACTGGTTCCGCAAGCCTCCATCCGTGTCGGCCATGGCCAGATGCGTGAGCGGGACCTAGAGAGCTTGATGGTGGATTTTTATCACCGACGCTTTGATATTTTGGTCTGCACGACCATCATCGAAAGTGGTATCGATGTGCCGACCGCCAATACGATTTTGATTGATCGGGCAGATCGATTTGGTCTGGCGCAACTGCACCAAATGCGTGGGCGTGTGGGTCGCTCGCATCATCGAGCGTATGCGTATTTGCTCGTGCCCTCGCGTAAAGCCTTGGCAGGCGATGCCCTCAAACGTCTGGAGGCGCTCGAATCATTGGAGGATCTGGGCGCAGGCTTCGTGCTCGCAACCCATGATTTAGAAATTCGGGGTGCGGGTGAGTTACTCGGCGAAGAGCAAAGTGGCGAGATGAGCGAGGTGGGCTTGAGCCTCTATCTTGATCTACTGGAACGCGCGGTGTCGGCACTCAAAACAGGCCGCACGGTAGATCTCGAAGCGCCCATCAGCGCGCAGAGCGAGGTGGAATTGCGCGTGCCTGCCTTACTGCCAGAGGACTATGTGGCCGATGTGCCGCTGCGTCTTGCGCTCTATAAGCGACTCGCCGCTGCAACCGATAAATCGACTCTCGATCAGTTACTGAGCGAACTCATCGACCGTTTTGGCGACCTGCCCCAGGCGACACAAAATCTACTGCAGAACGCACGCTTGAGGCTCTTTACGCGCGCGCTCGGTATTCGCAAACTCGACTTCGGTGCCCATGGTGGTTATGTGCAATTCGAGGCGCAAAATCATGTGGATCCCGCTGCCGTGATCACACTCATTCAAGACCGCTCGCGACAGTACCGACTCGAAGGCCCGCTGAAGCTGCGCATCACTTCAGATTTAAGTGACGAAACCGAACGCTATGCGTTCGTGCGTCGCTTGCTACAGCGCCTCGCGCCGCCGTCGTTTATCATGCCGGACGCATGAGACGCTCGAATAGGCATCACTGGCACGTCACCCTGTTCTCAGTCGGGGGGGTCTTGGGCACCCTGCTCATGACGCTGGGTAGCCCCGCTGCTTTTTCCCAAGCGGATAACACGACCCCAGAATCCACCTACCACGTTGAAGTCCTGATCTTTGAGGGTAAAGGCCCGAAAGATGAAGGAATCGATGGGGCCATGCCACCTCGGTCGCTGACCGAACTCACCTTAGAGGCCAAAGACGATCAAGTCGGCCGTGTACTCGCCACCCGCAGTGGCTCTGCGCTACAACTGACTGGCTTACGCGAGCGACTCAGCAAGCGCGGTTACGTCGTGCTGGCTCATAGCGGCTGGACGCAAACGGCAAGTCAATGGAGAACTCGCGCCGGTATTCCTTTGAGTAAGGTTGGTATTCGCATCCCCGGACTCGAGGGTGCCTGGGTGCTAGAGCGCGGCACGCTACTGCACTTTGGTATGCATCTCGATTACACCGACCGTCGCGGTCAAAGCTATCAACTGAGCGAGTTACGTCGGATCCGCTTCAATGAACGCAACTACTATGACAACCCCGGTATTGGGGTCATCGCCGTGGTCAGCCCCGGGGTGCGTTCAAAGTAAGTGACGGCGCCCTCGCGGCTTTGCTCAGCAGGCTACGCGCCTCAGCCCAGCGAGTCATCTCTTTAAGCTTTGACGGCTCAAATACACTACGCCCGCGCAGACGCACGCGCCGTAGTGCCGAGGCGGGATCGTCCGGAACCCCCAAAGAATTTAACAACTGTTCGACACTCGGTCGGTGATTACAGACCGGCAGGACATCGCAACCCGCCCGCAGGGCTCGCTCGGCGCGCTCGGTAATATCGCCGCTCGCCGCTGCACCCTTCATGGAAAGATCATCTGCGAACACCACCCCTTGAAAACCCAACTGCTCGCGTAGGACGTGGCGAATCCAAAATTCTGACGCACTTGCAGGCCATCGATCTTCGGCGGGATAACATACGTGCGCCATCATCACGCCGACCAATCCGTTGGCGATCAAACGCCGATACGGCAGGATGTCCTCGGATAGATCAACGAGTGCCCGCCGATCGACGGCGATCGCGTGATGCGAATCAGCCACCACTGCGCCATGACCTGGGAAATGTTTAGCGGTTGCCACCATCCCCGCTTCGCGCATCCCGCTCATGTAAGCGACAGCAAGCTCGCCAACGATTTCGGCGCGCGCGTGAAAGGCGCGATCACCAATCACTTCACTCACGCCGTACTCGAGATCTACGCAGGGAGCGAACGACAAATCCACACCCACCGCGCGTAACTCCGCGGCCATCAACCAGCCCATGTCGCGAGCGAGCGCTCGTCCCTCTGCGGCGGAGATGTCGTACTCATGCCCGATCCGTCGCGCCGACGGCAAGACCGAGAAGCCCTCTCTAAATCTTTGGATACGCCCGCCCTCGTGATCGACGGCAACCACTAAACTCGGCGTTCTCACGGCATGAATCGACTGCACGAGCGCTTTGAGCTGCACTGGATCTTGGTAGTTGCGCGTAAATAAAATGACCGAACCCACTAAGGGGTGTTGCAAGAGCTCGCGCTCCTCAGGCTTGAGCTCAAAGCCCTCAACATCCACCATCAGCGGCCCGAGGGTCATGGTCGACGCTCCAGCAACGCGATGGATTCAACGTGATTGGTATGGGCGAACATGTCAATGACCCCCGCCGCCTGCAACTGAAAACCCTGCTCGTGACAAAGTATACCGACATCGCGAGCGAGCGTTCCGGGATGACACGACACATAGACGATTCTTTGGACTTCACTGGCACCGAGGGCGGCAAGAATGGGCTCAGCACCCGCTCGAGGCGGATCCAGTAACACATGTGTGACACCAGCCAAATGGCCAGCGAGCGAATCCGGCTCAAACAGATTGGCGACACCAAAATGTGCATTCTCGATACTGTTCAGTTTTGCATTATGGGCCGCCCGGGCCACCAGCCCCGCATCACCCTCCAGACCTTTCACCTCGCCCGCCTGCTGCGCGAGCGCCAAGGTAAAGTTTCCGAGTCCACAAAAAAGATCGAGCACGCGACTCTCAGGCCTTGGCGCTAAGAGTTCAACCGCCTGCGTAATCAGTAAACGATTCACCGCCGCATTGATCTGCACAAAATCCGTCGGCTCGAATTCAAACTGCAAGCCCTGCTGCGGTAGGTGATAGCGTAGTAAACGTGCCTCGCCTGCGAGCGGCTGAATGCTATCGGGACCTGCGGACTGCAATAAGACCTCTACCGAGTGTGTCGAGGCAAAGGCCGCAAGGCGCTCGCGATCTTCAATCGATAATGGCTGTAAATGCCGAAACACCAACATCGTATCGGGTGAACCATCGACACTCTCACCGATCGCGACTTCAATCTGTGGAATATGACTGCGACTCTCCATCGAGCCGATCAAAGACGCTAACGGTTGAATAAGCTTATCCAAGGGCTCTGCCAAAATCGGACAACCCGTCAATGCGGCGATATAGGGTGCTTTACGTTCACGAAATCCCACCAAGACTTCGCCCCGCTTGGTCACGTACTTCGCGCCTAAACGGGCTCGCCGACGATAATTCCAACTGGACTCAGCAGCAAGTGGCACAAGCCAGCGCTCGGGCGTCACCCGACCGATGCGTTGCAAGGTCTCGGCCAAAGATTGTTGCTTCAGAGTCAGCTGCGCATCGCTCGTCAGATGCTGTAACGCACACCCCCCGCAGACGCCGAAATGCGCACACTGTGCGCTCGTACGATCTTGAGAGGGTTCGAAGATTTCAAGCAGACGTGCCTCATCGTGCTGCCGATGAAATCGCCAACGCTCGAAACGAATTCGCTCGCCGGGTAAGGCGCCGGGCACGAAGGCGACTTTCTCGCCGCGAATAATGCCCTCCCCATCGTGATTGAGCGCTGCGACCTGCCCCTCCTCGGGTGGTGATGCGACCCGTTGACGCTTAGCCAAGACGCGGCTCCCAGGCCCCTAAAAATTCCTGCCAATGCGCCTCCGGAGACTCCTCGAGAAACCGACGCACTCGCGCACTCTCAGCCGTGAATTCTTCGCGATCTAATCGACCTCGCATACGCTGAAAATGTAAGTACACGAGCCAAGTATTTAAAACATCGGTCTCGCAATAATGACGGATCCCCGCCAAATCACCGGCTTGATAGGCAGGCCATACCCGCGCACCGGAAAACCCCAGCTTCCCGGGTAAGCCCAAAAGCTCAGCCATGTCGCTTAAACTCGCGCGCCCCCGCGGTTGATAGGCGGCCAACACGTCCATGAGATCTGTGTGTCGCTCGTGAAAACGCGAGAGATAGTTATTCCAGCGAAAGCTTTGATCGCGCTCGCCACTCTCCCAATAGCGCTCAGCAATCACGCCATGACGCAGCGCCCGATAATGTAAGACTGGGAGATCAAAGCCCCCTCCGTTCCAGGAGACCAAGGTGGGTGAGTGACGCTCGATCCCATCAAAGAATCTTTGTAGTAGCTCCTCCTCGGAGGACTCAAGCTCGCCTAGGCTCCAGACTTTGAAGCTACTCTCACGACGCATGACGCACGAAATCGCCACCACGCGGTGCTGCTCAAGAGGCAAAAAATCACTCCCCGAGCGCTGTCTTGCGAGTGTGAACATGGCATCGGCGACCTGACTATCATCGAGACCTTCAAGGCCCAAGGCCCGCCGACCAAGTTCCACATCCGGCACTGTCTCGATATCGAAAACCACCGTGGTCATGACACCTCCCCTCTCATCATCGACTTGCCGCGACCCATCGCATTAACGCCGCGCCGCGAGCATGGCCTGCTTCATTTCGTTGACCGCCTGCGGCAAACCCACGAATACCGCTCGCGCAATGATCGAATGGCCAATATTGAGCTCGGTAATCTCAGGAATCGCTGCCACGGCCGATACATTCTCTAAAGTCAGTCCGTGACCTGCGTGCACTTCTAAGCCCAATGAATTCGCAAGACGAGCCGCTGCCTGCAAGCGCGCTAGCTCTTGCGCTTGTGACCCTGAGGTTGCACCGCGCTCGCCCTGCAGATGACCCGCCTCACAGTAAGTGCCCGTGTGCAGTTCCACCACCGATGCACCGGTGCGAGCACAGGCTTCGATTTGATGCAGATCGGGATCCACAAAGAGCGCAACCCGAATGCCTGCATCGCGCAACCGCGAGACGGCCGACGTTAAACGGGGGATTTGCGCAAGTACATCCAACCCACCCTCAGTGGTGAGCTCCTCGCGACGCTCTGGTACGAGACAACAGTCAGCGGGTTGTATCGCGCAGGCAAACTCCAGCATCTCATCGGTCACCGCGATCTCTAAATTCATGCGCGTCTGTACGCAGCGACTTAAGCGCCGAACGTCATCGTCTTGGATATGTCGACGGTCCTCGCGCAAATGCAGCGTGATGTTATCGGCGCCCGCGCGCTCAGCGATTAAGGCCGCTTCAACCGGATCGGGATAGGTCGCACGACGGACCTGTCGTAGCGTTGCCACATGATCGATGTTGATACCCAACTCCATTTACTCATCTCCCGATTCCGACCGTATCGCCTCTGCACTAATCTTTTGATGACGCGAGACCGCTTTAGCCACCTCGCGCGTCCGTAACTCGCGACCCTCCAAGGCGTGATCGAGCGCGGCTCGAAATATCCGACGCGCCTGCTCCAACGTCGCCGCCTCGCGCCAATCTTCCGCGTCGATCGCTTGCAGCACCGCACCCACACAGACTTTCGGCTGCGGCGCCTCGCCGGGCGCCGACGCTTGGGTCTCCACAAATCCCAACTCAGGGTGAAAATGATAATACGCGTCGGCTTGTATCGCCCGCCCGCTACGCGCATCGATATCAAATACTAAGCCGTAACCTAAAATGTCGAGTAAGCGTCGTTCAAAGGCACGGAGGCTTGCTTCCAGCGCGGTGCTGTCCTCGGCCATACGGGCCAGAGTGGCAGAATAGAGCGAAAAGAGCTGAGGCTGCGGATCGGCTCGGACGCTGAGTTTGATCAATAACTCGTTCAAATAATAAGCCGACATCAAGGCCATGGCGGGCACGCCGAGCGGCAAACCCTCGGTAGCAGGCATCGGTTCGGCATGTACGAGCTGACCCGTATCACCGCGCCCGTGCCATGAGCCGAGTAACGGCCTGAACGGTTGTAACAACGAAGCCAGTGCAGCGCGCGGACCGCGAACCCCACGCGCAAATAAAGTCAGCCGTCCGTGCTCGCGGGTAATGACCTCGAGCATGCGACTCGAGTCGCGCCAGGGTCGATGATGCAAGACGTAGAAGGCATCAAGCTCGACGCGACGACGATTAGGCATCGTAGGCGCCGCTCGGCATTACTCCATCCCCAATTTCAGCAAGGCCTGCGCATTATCTGCCCAGTTCTCGCGCACCTTCACCCATAACTCGAGATGGCACCGGGTGCCTAATAAAGCGGCTATTTCGCGTCGCGCGGAACTCCCCACACGCTTCAAGCGTGTCCCACCCGCGCCAATCACGATAGGCTTTTGCCCTTCACGATCGACCCAAATGACCGCATGGATCACCCGCCGGCCCTCTTCTTCAACCATGCGCTCAATTTCGACGGCAATCCCGTAGGGCACTTCTTGGTTGAGTTCGAGCGTCAGCTTTTCACGAATGATTTCCGTGATCCTAAAGTTTTGATCACGATCTGTGAGGTCTTCTTCAGCATAAAGCGGCGGAGACTCCGGTAGATGCTGCGCCAACACCGCGAATAAAGCGTCAAGATTGTCTTCTTTGGCCGCTGATAACGGCACGACAGCCAAAAATTCATGCCGCCCCGCGAGCTCCGCCATAAACGGTAGCACCCGCTGACGCGGCGAAATTTTATCGACTTTACTGACCACCGCGAGCGCGGGCCGACCGCTTTGGCGGACACGCTGCAACACGGCTTCGTCCTCTTCCGTCCAACGCAGCGCCTCAACCACAAACACGACAAGATCTGCATCCGACAGCGCCGCCGCCGCCGTACGATTCATCGCCCGATTGAGCGCGCGTCGCTCACCTTGATGAAGTCCCGGTGTATCGACAAAGGCGACCTGCAGGTTTGGTCGATGCACGAGTCCGAGAATGCGATGTCGCGTGGTTTGGGGGCGCGGCGTAACGATCGATAACTTTTGACCGACCAAAGCATTCAGCAAAGTCGATTTTCCGACATTTGGTCGACCCACCAAGGCGGCAAAGCCTGCCCGAAATATTCCCTGCTCCGCGTTCACGAGCGTTCCACCAACTGTTGTAGCATCTGCGCGGCGGCCTGCTGTTCGGCTCTTCGCCGACTCGACCCCTCACCAAACGTCACGGCCTGCAGGGATTTGAGTTCACAACGCACAGCAAAATGCTGCGCGTGTGCCTCGCCCTCAATACGCTCGACCTCATAAAGCGGCAAGGCCAAGGCGCGTGCCTGCAAATACTCCTGTAGGCGAGTCTTTGGATCTTTAAGCGCATCCGCCTCGGGAAGTTGTGCGAGCGGCGAGGCGAGAAGCCCCCGCACCCACTCGCGCGTTACCTCAAGTCCCTTGTCGAGATACACCGCACCAATGAGGGCTTCTAGCGCATCCGCCAAAATTGACTCGCGCCGAAAGCCGCCGGTTTTCAACTCCCCACTTCCTAGCTGTAGCTGCTCACCCACCCCGATCTGTTGGGCGATCTGGGCCAGCGGCGACTCACTCACCAAACTCGCTCGCAACCGACTGAGATCCCCCTCCGGCGCGAGCGGAAAGCGCTCAAATAGCCACTCACCCGCCAACATATTGAGCACGGCATCTCCTAAGAATTCGAGTCGTTCATTGTTGCGGCCGGAAGCGCTGCGATGCGTCAAAGCCGCGCGATACAAAGCGACATCATTTGGCGCGTGAGGGAAGGTTCGCGCCAACCACGCCTGCGGCCAATCCGCCGACCGACTCAACGGATGCGCATCCCGATCCGACCCCATTCCGGTCCACCTGAGCGCTGTAAGTCCCAGTTAAACCAAATCAACGAGGCGCGACCAACCAATAAGGATTCATCGACAAACCCCCAGCTTCGACCATCGGAGCTGTTGTCACGGTTGTCACCGATCATCAAATATTGACCCTCGGGAACGCGCATAATGCGATCGCCTAAATCAGGGTTAATCCCAGCCGTTGACTCATTACAAATATAACTCTGCATGATGCCGCGCTCACATGAAGCAAGCGGTGGCACCGCGAGCATGTCTGAACTCAAGCAATGCAGTACTTGGTGCGAGCGGCCATCAAGTGTCTCTTCGGCGAGGCGCATATTACGATAGCAACCGTCCTCGTATCGCCCCAGCTGACGCAAGGGCACCGGTACCCCATTGATAATGAGCTGATCTGAGCGAACCTCCACGAGGTCGCCCGGTAGACCAATCACGCGCTTGACGTAATTGACACGATGATCGGTCGGAAAGCGAAATACGGCGACATCCCCGCGCTCCGGTACCCCCATATCCAGAATTTTTTCATGGATGACGGGCAGTCGAACCCCGTAGGTATATTTATTGACCAGTATGAAATCGCCATCCAGCAGTGTCGGCATCATGGAATCCGAGGGAATACGAAACGGCTCATAGAAAAAGGAACGCAAAATCAGCAGTACCGCCATGATCGGAAAAAAGCTGCGGGCGTAATCGACCGTCGCGGGAATCGCTAGCATCTCAGGCTGCACCCCCGCTTCGCGTGCTCGCGCTAAACGTCGCGGCTTGAGAAAGAGGCTATCGAACCCCCAAACCAACCCTGACACCACCGTGATCAATACGATCACTAAGCTAAAGTCCGCACGCTGCGAATTAATCAAAGAATAAAACGCCGCCAAGATCAAAATCGGCAGCGCGTTGTACAACACTTTCAATAGGATCGGATCGGGTGCTAAGAGATCCCCCGCTTTCGCGTACTGTAGCTGCCGCTTACTCCGAAAAAACCAATCATCGATCACACAAACGATCGCAACAGGCGCCGTCAGCATCGAAAGTACATTCACAATCGCATCAAACACCGGTCACTTCCTACCGACTTTGAGTACCGCGAGAAACGCCTCTTGCGGGATCTCGACCGAACCGACCTGCTTCATACGCTTCTTACCCTCTTTTTGTTTCTCGAGCAGTTTGCGCTTTCGCGTGATATCGCCGCCATAGCACTTCGCCAACACGTTCTTGCGCAGCGCTTTGACGGTTGCCCTGGCGATCACATTGGTACCGATCGCCGCTTGCACCGCGACCTCAAACATTTGCCTCGGGATGAGCTCGTGCATCTTATCGACGAGCTCACGCCCCCGCTGATAAGCGCTTTCTCGATGCACGATAATGGAGAGTGCATCCACCCGATCGCCATTGATCAAGATGTCGAGCTTCACAAGCGGTGCGTTTTGAAAATGACTGAACTCATAATCAAACGACGCGTAGCCTCGACTGGAAGATTTCAAGCGATCAAAGAAATCTAGTACGACTTCAGCGAGCGGCAACTCATACTGCAAAGAGACCTGATTAGCGAGGTATTGCATTTTGCGCTGTGCCCCACGCTTTTCGGTACATAGCTGCAGAACCGCACCGACATAATCAGGCGGCACTAAAATATTAGCGATGATAATGGGCTCTCGAATCTCAGCAATACGATTGGGCGGGGGTAGCTTCGCCGGGTTATCGACATATTCATTACTGCCATCGGTGGTCGCGACTTCGTAGACCACCGTGGGGGCACTCGTGATGAGGTCGAGGTTGTATTCGCGCTCGAGTCGCTCCTGCACGATATCCATGTGCAAAAGACCCAAAAAACCGATCCGAAAGCCGAAGCCGAGCGCACCCGAAACCTCCGGTTCGTAATGCAGGGCTGAGTCATTGAGGCGCAGCTTCGCCAGCGCATCGCGGAATGACTCGTAATCATCACTATTAACTGGGAACAAACCCGCAAACACGCGCGGCTGTACTTGCTTGAACCCCGGTAGTGGGGCATCGCACGGGCGCCCATCTAGCGTAATCGTATCTCCGACAGGTGCTCCGTCAATTTCTTTGATTCCCGCAATGACGAAACCCACCTCGCCCGCCGAGAGCGTCTCAGAGGCGACTGATTTTGGCGTAAAGCGACCGAGCTTATCGATCTGCCAAGTACGCCCTGTCGAGACGACTCGAATTTTATCGCCCCGACGCAAAGTGCCGTTAACGACCCGCACTAGGGATACGACGCCCACATAGTTATCGAACCAAGAGTCAATAATCAGCGCCTGCACAGGCGCAGCGGGGTCCCCTTTCGGCGGCGGAATGCGCCGTACGATTTCCTCAAGCAATTGCTCGACATTTTCGCCCGTCTTGGCAGAGACGCGCACCGCCTCCTGCGCCTCAATACCAATGATTTCTTCGATTTCTCGGATCACCTTGTCCGGATCGGCAGAAGGTAGATCGATTTTATTGATCACCGGCAAGACTTCGAGCCCTTGCTCAATCGCGGTGTAGCAATTGGCGACACTCTGCGCTTCAACCCCCTGCGAAGCGTCGACCACCAACAGCGCACCATCACAGGCGGCCAGCGAGCGCGAGACTTCGTAGGAGAAGTCCACGTGCCCGGGCGTATCAATAATGTTGAATTGGTAGCGCTGCCCATCCTGCGCCTGATAACTCAAGGTGACGCTTTGCGCTTTGATGGTGATACCGCGTTCACGCTCCAGCGCCATGGAGTCAAGCACTTGGCTTTGCATCTCCCGCGCCTGTAGACCGCCGCAAAGCTGTATGAGTCGATCGGCCAAGGTGGACTTGCCATGATCAACGTGAGCGATGATTGAGAAGTTACGAATGTGCTGCATGGGCCCCTGAAAGCCCCACCCGTGGGGCGCCACCAAACGGCCAATTATACCGCTCGCGAGCGCCCTAACGGCGTTTACGCAACAGTCGGCGGATCTCCTCGGGATCGAGCCGAGTGGTGGCGATCGGCTCACCCGCCCAGAGCAAGACCGGGATCTTTAAACCATAGCGGCGCTGCCACTCGGGGTCCGAATCGACGTCCGCCCGTTCGATGGTTGGGAGCACCAGCTCTTGAGATAACGCCTCAAGTGCTTCGAGCATCTCCTCGCATAAGCCGCAGTCTTCGCGACCCAAGAGGAGCCAAGCCTCCGTCACTGTCGCGCTGCCTGTAGTTGCGAAGCGATGAATCGTGCAGTGTCCGGAGGGACCTCGCCAACCACGACAATCTGATGGCCCGCAATCTCGGTGGAGTACGTCGTGGAGGCGCCCAAGCGGCGCTCCAGCGCGACCTCTTTGGCACTACGGGCCGGCAAGCGCTCACCGATAAACACCGAAACCGAGGCCAGACCATCCGAGAACACGAGGTGCGCAACCGGCTCCTCAGCGCCCGGTAACGCCTGCTCAAACTGATGGATCATCCGAAAGCCCTTGGGGAGCGCGCGCACACGCCAACGTTGGATCGCCATCCTACCCTCAGCACTGCGTCCCGCACCATGCAAGGTGGTCAGGCCTTTGGCCGAGGCCGGTGGCTCAAAGAGGTGATCGGGGATTTCTTTGAAGACAGCGAGATTCGCGAACATCAACTGCTCAAGCACTGCGCCACGTCCATCATGTAATTCACTTTTGAGCGGCATGTGGGTACGCGCATCAATCCACACGCGATACCCGTATCGAAACTCATCGCGCGGCTCGACCGTCACCAGCCGCGTGTCACGACCCATCAGGCGTACACGTCTGACTTCACCAAAATCATAGAGCTCGGTGCTCGCTGCCTTCAGACTCGGAAAGCTCGGCAAAAGACCCGTTTCGCGCTCACGTCGCTCCACCAAAACCAAGCCTTTCTCGGGCAAGTAATACCGTAGCTCCTCGCCACGACGAATGAACTCACGACCCGTGCCATCGAGAGACATCAAGCGCTCACATACATCTCCATCACGCACCCGATGGACAATTCGCAGCGACTCGCTGCGCCCGTCACGCATATGAAAGAACGTACCGTCATAGCTTTTTTCAGCTAGCGCGACATTCATGCGCTCCAGCCAATCTTGAGCGGTATCCGCCCAAGCAGGCGAGAGGGCGCAGAGTGACAATAGCCACGGCCACCAGCGCCCTACTGAAGGCCCCGATCTCATTGAGTGACGACCTCACTCGCACCGGACGGTCGACTAGTGTTGGTCGGTGCCACACCGGGGACCATCACACCCTCTTGGTCGGTGATGAAGGCTGAGAGCGCGCTATGGCGCATCATCGGTGCCGATACGGTGCCATGGGCCACCACATAATTGGCTAACTGAATCGTCGGCGCCAACTTTCGCTCCGGTACTAAACCTTCCACGGGCGGCGTCACGTAACTTTCAGGCTCCAGGGAGGTCGGTCGATCTGGGATGATCACTTCAGCCACCATCGACTGCGATTCGCGCGCCGTCACCACCTCCTCCACCACGGCCATCTCCGCCGTCGCCTGATCGGCCACGATCGCCGGCGCACTCGGCTGCTGCTGAAGGGTGGCGGCGGGGTCTAGACTCAATAGCGCGACCACAGCGACGCTCGCCGCCAAGCCCGCTGCCCCAAGTGGCCACACCCATCGGTTGCGTGCGTGAGTGACCCCCGCTGTACCCTCAGCCGATGTGCCCGCTAGCATCGCCGTTGGCGGGGTTGCTGCTGGCGCGGCACGCGATGACGGTGCCACCGCGGTCACACTGCCCGCGCGCAACGCCCCATGCACCTTGTCAGCGAAAGCGCCGGAGGCCAAAGGCTCGTTACGGATCACGCTACCGATCAGCGCGTAATGCGCATAGCTGCGACGCATTTCTTCATCGCGCGACAAACGTCGCGCCAATAGCTCGCACTCTTCGGCCGATAGCTCGCCATCAAACATGGCCGACAACTGACTCTCTCTTTCGTGGCCCGTCATCCAATCACCTCTCCGCGGCCTAAACCGCCTTCAAACACCTCGCGCAGGCGGGCGTCAATCGCCTCGCGAGCTCGAAAAATTCTTGACCGTACGGTGCCGACTGGGCAGGACATGGCCTGCGCAATTTCGTCGTAGGACAACCCCTCGAGCTCACGCAATACGATGGCCGTACGCAGATCCTCAGGGAGTTGATCGATCGCCTGATTGACGGTGGAGCGGATTTCGTCCGTCATCGCCAAGGCCTCGGGAGTCGCCGTATCTTTCATGTACGACTCCATCGACGACGCTTCATCGGAATCTTTGTCAATGTCATAGCTGACTGGGCTACGACCTCGGGCCGCCAGAACGTTTTTCGCAGTGTTAATCGCGATCCGATAGAGCCAAGTGTAAAAGGCGCTGTCCCCGCGAAAACGAGGCAAGGCACGATAGGCCTTGATGAACGCTTCTTGCGCAATGTCTTCCGCCTCAGCTGGATCACGCACATACCGCAACACGAGCTTGACGACCTTATGCTGATACCGACGCACCAAGGCGTCGAAAGCTCCGGGGTCACCACGTTGTGCGAGCTGCACTAACGCGAGATCGCTCTGCTCCGAGGTCATGTCGTGTGTGATCC
>RFOD01000031.1 GCA_009926865.1 Gammaproteobacteria bacterium
CCGGCAGCCGTGCCATTGATGGCTGTGATGAGGGGCGCGTTCATCCGCGCAAAGCGCGAGACCGCCGCGTGCAGAGGGGCCGTAATTCGACGTAATAATTCAGGTCCCTGCTCTGCGGCGGCGGCAAATGACTGAACGTCACCGCCCCCGCTGAAAAACCGACCTTTCGCGGTCAAAATAACGGCGCGGATATCAGGGTGACCATCACAGCGTAGGGCGGCCTGTAATAACTCCTCAGCCATCTCGACGCCAATGGTGTTGGCCGACTCAGGTCGATTGAGCGTGATGCGAGCGATCGGTCCGTCTATCGAGAATTCAATGCTGTTGAAGGTCATGGCAGAGCTCCAGTTTACGAGTCATGAAAACAATTACACGCACCGTGACAGCGGCGCCCTTAGGTATCAAGGTCTCCTGCGCCCCGAGGCGCAAGACCCCACTCAAACACATCGAGTACACGATGAGCGATCTCATCCGGCGACAAGGCGTCATTCGCTCGGTGCCAATGCGCGATCCAATTGAGGGCGCCGGCCAGCGCAAAGGCCGTCATTTTTTGATCACAAGGCCGAATCGAGCCATCGGCAACACCTTGACGAATTAATCGGCGTAGTCCTTGGTCCACTTCAGTCTTGAGGCCCTTGATCTTTGTGCTCATCGCTTGACTGAGGCCCTCCTCTTCCAAGCGCACCATGCACCAGCCAAAGTCGCCGGTAACCGCAACCGCATAGTGCCGAGCAACCGTCAGGAGTCGTTCGCGGCCTGAGCCGCCCTCGCTCTCGGCCGTGCTAAAACCCGACAGGATTTCATCCACGCCTTGTCGAAAGCACTCAAACAGCAACTCTTCTTTGCCCGCGACATAACTATAAATCGTGGGTTTGGTGATATTGAGCGCTGCGGCTAAATCATCGAGTGAGGTGTTGTGATAGCCACGCAGTGAAAAGGCTTTCGCGGCGGCGCGAATGAGTGCTTGCCGTTTCCAGTCGCGCTCCTGATGGGCGATGGAGGCGCCGCTCCAAGGGCTGGTGTTGGATTTTACCGAGGTTTTCATCGTCAGGGCGTTATTCCATGGCCGAAGGCTGTACTCAAGCCGGTAGAGATCAAGGGGGGATTGTAATTTATTTGCGAGTAAAGCGTAATATACTAACGAGTAAAGTCCCTTGTGGAGCGAGAATCCCGTGAGCCAGAGCTCTGTGCAACCGATTGAAGACATGGGTGGCGAGACCGCCTCAAGCGTAGGGCCGACACCTTTGCGGTTTGTCACCGCGGCATCACTCTTTGACGGTCACGATGCCGCCATCAATATGATTCGTCGCTTACTGCAAGCACAGGGCGCGGAAGTGGTGCATCTTGGCCACAACCGTTCGGTGGCGGATATCGTGCGTGCGGCCATTGAAGAGGATGCCGACGGCATCGCTGTCAGCTCGTATCAAGGCGGCCACAACGAATACTTTGCGTATATGGTCGATATGTTGCGCGAGCAAGGCTGCGAGCATATTCGTGTCGTCGTCGGTGGCGGTGGCACCATCGCGCCGCAGGAAATCGAGACGCTCGAGCGTCACGGCATCGAAAAGATTTACACCCCGGAAGATGGCCGGCAGCTAGGTCTTGTGGGCATGATTTCCGATGTCCTCAAGCGGGTACAGGCGAGCGGTCATCCGGCCTATGAATTTGGTCCGCTTAACGTTCGCGACCACCGCCATTTGGGGCGAACGATCTCGGTGTTGGAAGGGTCTGCGCGGGGCTTGCCGGCGAGTGTATCGGGAGCTGGTGCGGATGCAGCCTTAGCAGCTTTGCGCGAGCAAATCATGCGGGCAATGGGTCGCAATACGCGTCGTGCCCCAGTAATCGGATTGACCGGCACGGGCGGCGCCGGTAAGAGTTCGTTGAACGATGAACTCATTCAGCGCTTTGTTCGGTTTTTCCCGGATGCACAAATTGCGGTCGTAGCGGTGGATCCGACGCGCCGTCGCTCGGGCGGTGCGCTCTTGGGCGATCGGATCCGTATGAACAGCCTCGCCGCGCCAAATGTGTACATGCGATCGCTCGCGACACGTCGTCGTAATTTATCAACGTCGGCAGTGCTTAAAGATGTCATTTCTTTGTATCAGCTCGCTGGATTTGACCTGATCATCGTCGAGACTGCCGGCATTGGTCAAAGCGATACCGAAGTCATCGATCTCGTTGACCTGCCGATTTACGTCATGACAAGCGAATATGGCGCTGCCAGTCAGCTCGAAAAAATCGATATGCTCGATTTTGCGGAGATGGTTGTACTCAATAAATTCGAGCGGCGTGGTGCAGAAGACGCTCTACGTGATGTGAAGAAGCAGTGGCGGCGCAATCATCCCGAGCAGCTGCAGGCGCCGGATGAAGAGATCCCTGTCTATCCCACCATCGCCTCAAGATTCAACGACCCTGGCGTCAATCGGTTGTTTGCAGCGATCTGTGAGCGCCTCGTCGCAAGCGGTATTGGGGCACGAGATTGGCGAGTCAGTGATCCGGGTCCCACCGAATTTGTGTCTCGCGATCCTTTGATCCCAGGTACGCGCAGCCGCTATTTAGCAGAAATCGCTGCGAGCGGACGTAAAGCAGACACCGACATTGATACAACGGCCGATGCAGCAAGCCGTGCTTATGCCTTGTACGAATCTTTGAAGGCATTGCGAGATCCCGCTCTACCAGCGCCTTTACAGCCCTATGGCGCGCAAGTGAGCGATGATGCCGCGCTGTCCCGCTTACGCGAAGAATACGATGCTGCACTCAATGCGATTGGGTCACAAGGTCTCGGCGAGTTACGTGCGTGGCCGCAGCGCGTCTCGTCAATTACCGATCCCGAGTATCGGTATCTCGTACGCGGCAAAGAAGTCAAAGGCGAAAACTACGTCGATACGCTCAGTCACAATCGTATCCCGAAGTTGTTGGCGCCTAAGGTTCGTGACTGGGGTGACATTCTTCGCTTTGTGATGCGCGAGAATCTGCCAGGCGCGTATCCCTACACCGCGGGCGTATACCCCTATCGCCGCGAGCAGGAAGATCCGATTCGTATGTTTGCAGGAGAGGGTAGTCCTGAGCGCACCAATCGGCGTTTTCATTATTTGGCGCGTGGGCAAAGCACGACTCGGCTGTCCACAGCCTTTGATTCGACCACCCTCTACGGTGAAGATCCGGACACGCGTCCCGATATCTATGGGCGTACCGGTAACTCTGGGGTGTCGATCGCTACGCTCGATGATATGAAGAAGCTTTACTCGGGCTTCGATCTTTGCGCACCGACCACCTCGGTTTCGATGACCATCAATGGTCCTGCGCCCATGCTGCTTGCCATGTTCATGAACACGGCGATCGATCAGCAAGTTGAGCGCTTCCTTAAAGCGGAAGGCCGTTGGTCACAAGCCGAGCGTTTTATCGCCGCAAAGCATCAGAGCTTGAACGACCGAGGTTTAGCGCCGGCCACGTATCGGGGCGATCTACCTGAGGGGCATGACGGCACGGGCCTCGCCTTACTTGGTCTGAGTGGCGAAGAGTTGATTGGTCATGGGTTAAATGCCGAGGAGTACGGGCAGATTCGTTCGGCCACCCTCGCGCAAGTGCGTGGAACAGTACAGGCTGACATCCTCAAAGAAGATCAAGCACAAAATACCTGTATTTTTTCGACTGAATTTGCCTTGCGCATGATGGGCGATGTGCAGGCCTATTTCATTGATCACGCCGTACGTAATTTTTATTCGGTATCGATCTCGGGCTATCACATCGCCGAAGCAGGCGCGAACCCCGTCAGCCAGTTGGCCTTCACGCTCGCCAACGGCTTCACGATCGTCGAGTACTACCTCGCGCGCGGTATGAAAATTGACGATTTTGCCCCAAACTTGTCGTTCTTTTTCTCCAACGGAATGGATCCGGAGTACGCCGTGATTGGGCGCGTCGCTCGGCGTATCTGGGCGCGTGCGATGCGCGATCGCTACGGTGCTACCGCTCGTAGTCAGATGATGAAATATCACATTCAGACCTCGGGACGCTCCTTGCATGCACGCGAGATTCAGTTCAACGACACGCGCACTACGCTACAGGCGCTCTACGCATTGTTCGATAACTGCAATTCCCTGCATACCAACGCCTATGACGAGGCGCTCACTACGCCGACTGAAGAGAGCGTGCGGCGCGCGGTCGCCATCCAACTAATCATCAACCGCGAACTTGGACTTAATAAAAATCACAATCCATGGGCAGGGTCATTGCTAATCGATTATCTAACCGATTTAGTTGAAGAAGCGGTATACAAAGAATTTGAATCGATCAGTGACCGTGGTGGTGTACTGGGTGCCATGGAGACCATGTATCAGCGCGGTAAGATACAAGAGGAAAGTCTGTACTACGAAACGTTGAAGCACGATGGCACGCTGCCGATCATCGGTGTCAACACATTTCTTGCTGAACATGACGCTTCCGCTGAGCATGCGGCGGTTGAACTCATTCGCTCGACCGAAGAGGAAAAGCAGGGACAGGTCACGGCAGTACGGAACTTTCAGCAGCGTAACGCCGAGCGAGCCGCTACGGGGCTCGCTTCGCTGCAATCAACTGCTGCGCTCGGCGGAAATGTTTTTGAATCTTTGATGGATGTTGTGTGTTACGCATCGCTTGGACAGATCTCCAGAGCGCTTTACGCAGTGGGCGGGCAATTTCGACGTAACGTATGAGGTCTGTGCAAGCGTCTAGCGTCTAGCTCAGCGTGGGCTGGCGCCGCGGCGAGTGAAGTCTCGCAGGTAGCGTAATCCTTCAATGGCTCGGCTGCCGTACCACGAGACCATCTCGCCGTCGATCAATTCGACGGGAATGCTGGGTAGGGCATCATTAATTTCTTCGATATGTTTATCTCGAAACGGATAAGGCTCGCTGCTGAGTAATACTCGATCTATGATCCCCTCGCACTGTTTAAGTTCTAACGAGGGATAGCGCTCTGGCGAAGAGGGCGCCCAAGTTTGCCAGCCAAAGAGCGCGAGCATTCTAGAAATATAAGTATCCTCGCAGACCGTCATCCAAGGCGCTCGCCAGATCAAATATAGAACGCACTCAGTGGGTTCGCCGCTCGAGGGAGGCAGTGCTACATTAAATTGTTGGCAGAGCGCCTCAGCCTCTCTCGCGCGATCAAAGCGCTCACCGAACTCGCGGTAGAGCGATAGATTATCGAGTGGCCCGAGAGGGTGAGTGACGATGATTTGCGGAATATGTGGCGCTAACTCATCGACCACTTCTTTGCGGTTTTCGTCGACATTGACGATGAGGTGAGTGGGCCTTAAAGCCTTCACAGCTTCGATATCCACATCCTTTGTGCCACCCACTTTGGGAATACTGCGAACCGTTTCTTTGGGATGGATGCAAAATCCGGTGCGCCCCACCAGCTCGTGCGCTAAACCCAGATCGCAAACAAGCTCCGTTAGGCTCGGTACCAGCGAGACAATACGTCGCTCTGGGGAGGGCTCCCTCATGCCCGTGCGGCATCCCAAGCCGCTAACACCTCCGCTTCGCGCTCGGCTTTAACGCCGGCACGTAGTGCGGCTTGTTCGTTCGCAGGTCGCTTGAGGTGCCATTGTAAGGTGTCGGTGACGGTGTCGGCGAGCGGTCGAATACGCATGCCTGCGGCTTGGGCTCTTTTTACGGAGGTGCGAGAAAACCCATAGCTATCGGGGCCATCGGGCACCCAGACGGGCATGTCACTCCAAGGTGCCACATTTTGTGTGCTCAAAAAATCAGCAGCCATCCATACGGGGCTCGGTTCTTCGGGCGGGCGCGTCCATTCTTTGGCCGCGGATATTGAGGTTGCCACCAAATCGCCGATCGTAAATTGATCCCATGAACTAATGACATTAAACGTACCGCTCAGACGTTGCTCTAAACACCGAAGACTAAAGGCTGCGAGATCCCGCGCATCAATAATTTGGATGGGATCTTTGGGTGTTCCCGGTGCAATGAATCGCCCCCCTCGAGCGCAGCGTGCCGGCCAATAGGTAAAGCGATCGGTATTATCTTCGGGTCCTACAATCAACCCAGGGCGTAAAATGCTGCAATGCTGGTCGCGATAGGCATTTAAGGCTGCTTGTTCGCACAGCGCTTTGAGCGGCCCATAGGTATTGCCATCCACCTTTTCAATCGTCGGATCCTCCAAGGTACCGAGCGCAGACTGTTCATCGTTCGCCTGACTGAAATCCCGATAGACCGACACGGTGGAAATAAAAAGATAATGCGGGGCTTGGCTGGCGAGTAAGGATGCGCTGAGTGCGACATGACGAGGTACATACCCTGATGTATCAATCACGGCATCAAAACGACGCCCCTCCAGTGCTTGCAGCCCCCCTAAGGATTCGCCATCACGATTGCCGACGAGACGCTCAATATTTGGAAAGAGTTCGGTACGCGTGCGACCTCGATTGAAAAACGTTACCCGATGTCCACGGGCGAGCGCCGCCTCGGTGAGGTGGACCCCGAGAAAACGAGTGCCCCCCAGTAGGAGAATATCGAGCGGTCTTGTGGCAGCTTCCGCCTGAGCGAGATGAAGGTCCAAGCCGCTCGCCAGAGCGAGGCTGGTACCAGCAGCTTGATACAGAAATTGGCGGCGTGAGGACATAGTGAGCTCCTAGTGAATCGTGGCGTTGGACGTCATCGGCAACGCACAGGCAGAATACCGCCCGACGACAGGGGTTGAAAATATGAACTCACACGCGGATTGCACTACTAAAGGGTCGATCGTTTCCGGTCGTGCTGCGGTATGCGTGCCGTTGCTGGCGTCAGAGCCGGAATCCCTATTAGCTGAGGCGAAACGCGTACGGGCGCTAAAGCCGGATATCGTCGAGTGGCGCCTAGATGCTTTGGCAGTCCTTCGGACGGAAGGTGAGCGGAGCATCGAGTCCATGGCGTCTCTCTCGATCGACTTACGCGATTGTCTCAGTGATCTTCCTTTGATTTTGACCTTGCGTTCTGAGCGCGAGGGCGGACACGCGGTCGGTATGCCAGACGGTGTACGTGTGGCAGCGTTACTTGCTTTAGCTGCAGTGATTCAACCTCGCTTTGTAGATTTAGAGCTCAGCGTTGGACCGAGGGAATTTAATCGAGTGCGTGATCGTTGTCATGAGCTTGGTATTAAGTTAATTGGCTCGAGTCATGATTTTTCAAATACCGCGCCTTGGGAAGAGTTGCTTGCGACCTTTCGTCAGGCGAGTGCAGCAGGCGCAGATATCGCTAAAGTCGCCGTCATGCCCAAAGATTTCGATGATGTGCTACGCCTGATGGCCGCGACGCGTGAAGCGGATCGGGAGCTATCGATACCGGTCGTCGGTATCTCGATGGGCGAGCTCGGCGTGGCATCACGAATCTTTGCGACGGAGTGTCGCTCGGTGATGACTTTTTTTTCAGGTTCCCAAGCCTCTGCGCCCGGACAGTTGACGCTCGAACACTATCGAGCGATCGCATCAATGATTCAGTTGTGACCAATCGCTTGCCCTATTCACTGCCCACCATGACGGAGACGGATCGTCTTGAGCGTGTTCGGGCGCTTGAGGGTGTGATCACGCAGCGCCGCAGTGTGCGCCACTTTGATAGCCAACCTGTTGCGTGGGAGATCATTGAGTCAGCGCTCAAGATCGCTTGTTCGGCGCCTTCGGGCGCCAATCAGCAACCGTGGCGTTTCATCGCGATTTCTGATCCGCTGATAAAGCGGAAAATTCGTGAAGCTGCCGAGGCGGAGGAGCGTGAATTCTATGAGCATCGTGCGAGCGACGCATGGCTTGAGGCGCTCAAGCCGATCGGTACAGATGCCGAGAAGCCTTTTTTAGAGACGGCGCCATGGCTCATTGCGATTTTCGTTGAGCGATACGGCCTCGATGCGGAGGGTCGTAAGCAAAAGCATTATTACCCTGAAGAATCAGTTGGACTTGCCACCGGCATGTTGATCTCGGCCTTACATTGGGCGGGACTCGCGACCTTGACACACACGCCGAGCCCAATGAAATTCTTGAACGATATTCTCGGTCGGCCCCGCGATCGAGAGCGACCTTTTCTCCTGTTGGTCGTTGGCCACCCGAGGGCCGATTGCACCGTGCCCGATATCGAGCGCTTGCCTATGTCAAAAACGATGATCGCTATGCGTCAAAGTGATAAGAAATAAGCCGTCCTGTGGCCGAGAATGTATGTCTTAACTCGGCGCCGATGGCATTGGTGCCATAGTCGGCGCATTCAACCACTGCAGTGATAAACGGGGGTAATGATGGCAAAGCAGTCACGTCGTGAAGTATTGGCCTCAGCATTGGGTGGCGGCGCGCTACTCGCGGGTGGGGCGACGGTGGCCTCAGCTGCCGGTCATTCACATAGCAGCTATCGTTGGTCGGCGGACGAGTTGCGCCAGAAATTCAAGGATCCGATCTGGAATCGTGAAACCTCGGCGCGGATCGAAGGCGATATCGCACCCGGTAAGTTTGTGAACGGCTATGTGACCGGCACCGTGATGGGTGTGCGTGACAATGAGCCCGTGCGTCCGTTGATGGGTTTTGAGGTGTTTTCCTCGATTCGGGTACTCAAGCAACCGAATGGTGATTATCAGCGTCTCTGTCGCGAGCTGGTTTTTTATCGTAACTTGCAGACCGGCGAGTTGATGGATGAATGGGATAACCCGTACACCGGCGAGCGGGTACGCGTGGTCGATGTGGCCAACGATCCTTTTAATTATGTGCTGTCTGAGTTTTATCCCGAGCCGCCGAGCTACGGTGGCCTGAACAAAGACAAACCACCTTTTTGCGGGACTGGACGCTGATTGATGATGACACTGTCGTGCTAACGAGTGACATCCACTTGTTCTATCCGAATGCGCTGGATCCAAAGAAATGGCCGCGTGAATCGGCTGGTCCGATGAATCGCGTCTCGGAGCTATTCCGCTACGTCATCGATCGTGCGGACATTGAAAATGATTCCTTGACGCACCTACCGCATACGGGTGTGTGGAACCGCATTACGCCGTGGCTACCGTGGATGTTGATGGGGCAGACCCCCGGTCACATTGTGTACGCGGGAACCTTCTCGTCGGTGAAGGGCGTGGAAGCCGTGCCGGAGCGCGTGGCGAACCGAGTGCGTGAGCGCTTCCCGAGCTACGTCGTCGCGCCCGAAAAGTGGGTGGATCCGAGTCTCTCCAGTCTTGAGAACTACGCGCGCACGGAGACGCCGGCGCCAGTGAAATAAGTTTTAATCACCATCTGGCAGACTCAGAAGCCAAGTCTGCCCGAGGGGCGGGGGAGGGCATACCTTGAATATTGCGCGTCGTGGGCTAACGTTGGGTTTGCCCCTTAGCATGATCGGAGGATTTTCGGTCTTGTGCGACAGCCCTCTTGCAAGTGCGCAGGTAGACGAGGGTAAGCCATCCAACGAGATCAACAATACATCTTGTACGGGCGCGTCGGGCTGCACAGTTATCAATCAGCGGATGATATCGCTATCCGATCCGATCGAGCGTTTTAAGGCGTTGTTTCGCTTTGAGCGAGATTTGCAGGACGAGGCGATAACGCTGACGAGTTATCAGTTTGTCATGCATGTCCTCGCGCTTGGTAAGAGGCCAGTGCCCATTGTGCGATGGCAAGGGATGGAGTTCTCTTATTTTCGACGTGTAGCCCCTTGGCTCTGGAGAATTCACGCCCATAACGTGAGCTACCCCTTGGACCTAACATCAGGACAATTCATTGATTCTGTGATCAACCCTATAACGGGTGCGAAATTAAGGTTAGAGCCGCTTTATCTTTTAAACGATCCCGGTGTGATACACGGACCGCAAGGTTACCTACCGCTTGATGTGACAGTGGCCCACTGGCTCAAAAGTTTTCATGTCCTTCGAGTTGAAGGTGATTTGGTGAAATCTGAGCATATCCGCCCGACTCCTGAGAGTTGGCCAGAAATGTTTATTGAAAGCTCTTGCGCAACGGCAACTCGACGCGATTTCGAAGACCCGACCGTGACCGCTATCCCATTTCAAACAAACGGCTTTTACGTTTTTCCATTTCCCGCTTGGATGCAGATGGAGGATACGCCCGGCATGATGTTAGGGGCCTGGAGTGGGCGGCGGGTACTCGGCGGGCCTGCAGCGCTACCGAGCGCATTTGCCGATCGGCTACGCGGCGAACATCCCGAGCTCTTGCATCCGCGCTGGCAAGAGTTGGATCGACCGCTATCGCCTCTCTTGCAAGAGATCGTCTCATCATGAATCGCTGCGAACTCATCAGTCGAGCGATAGTTGGCATGGGAGTGACTAGCTTGGGAACCCGGGTTATTAGCGTGACTGCATTTTCGCGACGAGCCGAATCCGGTTACGGTCATTTATTGACAGTAGATCGCAGCCCTTTTGCGAGACCGCTGAGTTAATGAGCTTGCCCAGCTTGAGAGCGGTGATCGGTGCGCTGATTTTCGGAGTTTTTGCGATCGCTCATGCGCAGACTATATCGGTCTGGCAGGACTGTGAGGACTGTCCATCGCTCGTAAGTGTGCCGGCGGGTGAGTTCACCATGGGTGCCGAGTTGGCAGAATCCAAAGCCTTGGGCTTACCCGACTATTGGGCGACACGTGAGCAGCCCTTAGTGTCGGTCACGATCGCTAAACCCTTTGCGATGGGCCAATACGAGGTGAGTCGAGGGGAGTTCGCACGTTTTGCGGCCGCAACCGGCTATCAACCGGCAGCGGGCTGTTGGCATTTCGTGGGATCTGAGTGGCTCTTTGATGAGTCGCGTAGTTGGCGGGATGCCAAGATGGGTCAAGATGACTCACACCCCGTCACCTGTATTAATTGGCACGATGCCCAGGCCTACCTCCTTTGGTTGAGTGGGCGCACCGGTTATCACTATCGCTTAGCAAGCGAAGCCGAGTGGGAGTACGCGGTTCGGGCAGGCCGTCGCAGCGTATTTTGGTTTGGTGATTCGTCTGAAAATATTTGCCGATGGGTCAATCTCGGCGATGAAGCGACCCGTCAAGCCTTTGGTTGGCACCAAACCCAAATCAAATATGAGGTCATGGAGGATTGGAAGGGCGAGCCGTGTGATGATGGCTATCCCACAACGGCCCCCGTCAAAGAAACGGCCCGCAACCCTTTTGGTCTCCATGGAATGTTGGGAAATGCCAATGAATGGGTGGCAGACTGTTGGAATGATACCCATCAGGGCGCGCGTACCGATGGGCATCCTCGGTTGGACTCAGGGGATTGCGGGATGCGGGTCATGCGCGGTCAGGGTTGGACGGCGATCGCAGCGGGGACTCGTCCTGCTTTTCGACTAAAAATGTCGGCGACGGATCGTCGTTTTACCTTTGGGTTTCGTGTGGTTAGAGATCTCGATCCGGCAACAAATTGACTAACTGCGCAATCCGGCTCGCATGCTCTGAGGATGCCGCTCGCTCTGGCGTATCAGCCGGATGAATCCAACGTAAAATCGCTTCCCAGGCGGCCATGTCGGCGCCGCGTTGATAGGGCGGTAGTTCTGTCACGCCCAGTCCCAATTCAGCACATCGTACATAATTTTGTGAGTCGCGTATGTCGGCGATAACGGGGATTTCCAGTATTGCCAAAAATTTTTTTAATTGTTTGTAAGCAAGCGTATCCAGACGAATTCGGCTTGCGATAATCCCCAGCCGGCCATCCCCTTTTTTTATCCCGCCATGCACATGCAAATGACGAATCATACGAGCGCAGACGTCGGTGTCGATACGCGAGGGCAAGACCGGCAACAGTACCTTGTGGGCATCACGACAGTAATAGATTAATTCTTGGACCGGGAGCGCCGCTGGGGTGTCAATCACCGCGAACTCAGTGTTGAGTGCGTCGACTAACCGATAGACTCGCGTGAGCCGTACGTCGCTACCCTTGGCAGATACCCCTGCGATATGTGGCCGGTCCGCTGGCCTTCGATTGAGCCAAGCGGTGGCGGACTCCTGAGGATCGTAGTCCACGAGCGCCACATGTCGCCCGCATTGAGCGATCCACGCCGCTAGATTCGTGGCCAAAGTGGACTTACCAGAGCCACCTTTAATGTTGAGTACCGCGATCCTAATCATGGCTGACCCGCCGGGATCGATGGTATGTTGTATTTATGATCACGCACCGGGCCTCCACCGCGCTGTGGGTAGCGGTGTAACATGGGAGGAGGCCAACGCGCTAGTGGTGGGGCCGCTAATCGCAGTTGTTTGAGGGAGAGGGCATGCGCGCAGTCGATGAAACCTTATTGAGGGTGTTTGCCAATGTGCCGCTATTTGCCGGTATTGAGCGAGTGCATCTCGTATGGCTAGTGGCTGCAGTTGAGAGGGTGGATGTTGTAGCTGATCAACTGTTCTTTGATGAAGACGATCCCGGAGATCGATTCTTTGTGTTTATCAAAGGCAAGGCTGTGGTAGAAAAGCGTACCGAAGGGGGTGGCTGGCAGTCCGTGGCAGAGCTTTCGCCCGGTGAGACTTTTGGTGAAATGGCGATAGTCGATAATCAACCGCGTTCAGCTCGCGTGAGAGCGGAAACTGATTCGGTAGCGCTAGCTCTCACACAAAAAGCGCTTGATGGTTATCCCGAATTAGCAGCGGGGCTTTATCGCAATATTGCGCGTATTCAGTCGCAGCGTATTCGCCGATTTAATGAAAAGTTATTGGCGGAGTCCCGCTCTGACAGTTAGCGTTTACCGTGGTGGTGCCCCATCTATCACGCGCCTTCAAAAAATTGATCCAAACAAGCATCGACTGCGGCATCTAGACTGAGCTTGCTCGTATCGAGAGTCAGATCGGCAGACTCGGGAGCTTCATAAGGACTATCGATACCGGTCATATTAGGCAGAGCTCCTTGGCGAGCCTTTTGGTAAAGCCCTTTGACATCGCGTTGCTCGCAGACCTCAAGCGGTGTCGCAACGTGAATTTCATGGAATCGACTGTCGCCGATGAGTTCGCGAGCCATGCGCCGCTCATCCCGAAACGGCGAAATAAAAGCCGTCAGTACGACAAGTCCCGCATCAAGCATTAAGGCGGCTACTTCGGCAATCCGACGGATATTCTCGACGCGATCAGCGAGCGTAAACCCTAAATCTTTGTTAAGCCCGAGACGTACGTTATCGCCATCCAACACATAACAGTGGATGCCTCGGGTATGTAAGGCCACTTGTAGCGCATTGGCGACGGTGGACTTGCCGGCGCCTGATAAGCCGGTGAACCAGAGTACTTTCGCAGGATGGCCATTTAAACGTTCGCGTTCCTCACGACTAATCGAGAGCGGTTGTGCGTGCAGATGCTGCGCTCGGCGTAGGCCGTGACGGATGAGACCGGCGGCGACCGTCGCCTGACTTTGTCGATCGATCAGAATAAAGCTGCCCATGGCGCGCGACTCGGTATACGGCGTAAAGACGAGGGGTTGCACCATGGCGAGCGTACAGGTCGCGATATCGTTGAGACCGATTGTTGCGCTCGCTTGCTGCGTGAAATGCTCAAGATCCAGCGTGTGTTTGATATGGGTCAAGGTCGCGACCGTGTGCTGGGTTGCAAGCTTGATTTCGTACTGACGCCCCGCCACCCCTGCGTGTTCATCCATCCATATCAGCGTGGCTTCGCACTGAGCACTCAACTCGAGCGGCCGATTGGGGTCTATGAAGACATCGCCGCGACTGACGTCTACCTCGGGGTGAAGTTGCAGGCAGACAGCCGCGGAGGGGCCAGCCGAGGAGAGCTCGCCGTCGGCGTTGATGATGCGACTGATCTGCGTAGAGGCGCGTGACCGAGCAACTTGCACCGAATCGCCGACGGTAAATTGGCCATTCTGCGCGCTGCCGGCATACCAACGATGGCCGCTCGCATCGCGCCGTATTGCTTGGACGGCAAAAGCGGGTTTGCCCTCATCGCGACGCTTCGTGGCGGTGATGAAGTTATCTTTGAGCGTCGTACCCTGATACCACGGCATCTGCGATGAACGCCATAGGACATTGTCACCTTTTAACGCAGATATCGGTACCGCTTGGTGATCACCGTCAAACGCGAGTTCTTTGAGGATGGATTGCAGTTTTTCATGAATCTCAGAGAAGCGCTTTTCATTGTAGTCCACTGCATCCATTTTGTTGATCAACAGGACGAGCTGCGGTACGCACATTAAATGCACGATAAAAAGATGTCGGCGAGTTTGTACGGTGATCCCTTGGGTGGCATCGATGAGTAACAGTGCAAGATCCGCATCGGAGGCGGCCGTGACCATGTTACGAGTGTATTGCTCGTGACCCGGTGTATCGGCGAGAAGCAAGCGACGACCCTCAAGCTCAAGATGTCGATAGGCGACATCGATCGTAATACCCTGTGTGCGCTCATCGAGTAAGCCATCCATGAGCAGGGCTAAATCGGTAACGTCGCTTTGCTCGTCCGTCAATTGGCCACTGTCGTACAGCAGCCGACCCATTAGCGTACTTTTCCCATCGTCCACGCTGCCGCAGGTCATGACTCTGAGGAGACCGGCTGCGGGTGAGACTGGGGCTAAATCGGATGTTCGCGGGGTCGCCATCAGAAATAACCCTCGCGTTTTTTGAGTTCCATACTGCCGGGTCGATCCCGATCGATGACGCGACCTTGACGCTCTGATTGTCGGCTATGCGTTAATTCATCAATGATTTCATCGACGGTGGTGGCATCTGACTCGACGGCAGCCGTTAAGGGGTAACACCCGAGGCTTCGGAAGCGCACCGTGCGAACCTCCACACGATCAGTATCGCGTAGTTGAAAACGCTCATCGTCGATCATGATCCATTGCCCATCTCGCTTAACGACGGGGCGAGCTGCGGCAAAGTAAAGTTCAACGACCGATAAATTTTCGCGAGCGATATAGCGCCAAACATCCAGCTCAGTCCAGTTTGATAACGGAAAGACCCGTAAAGATTCGCCTGGGCCGAGCCCAGAGTGATAGAGATTCCAAGGCTCAGGCCGTTGTTTGCGGGGGTCCCAGCGATGGCCCGGCGCGCGGATTGAAAATCGACGTTCTTTTGCGCGTGAGGCTTCTTCATCGCGTCGGGCACCCGCGATGATGGTGTCGTAACCACCTTGATCTAAGGCAAGGCGTAGAGCCTGCGTTTTAGTGATCTCGGTATGCTGACTCGGTCCGTGATTAAAAGGATTGATATTTTCTTTGATAGCTTGTGGGTGCGTAAACACTTCAAGCGTCCAATCTCCCGTCTTCGCTAACGCATCTCGATAGCGATACATAGCGCGAAATTTCCATCGGGTATCGATGTGTAGGAGAGGCACCGCGGGTCGCTCCGGATAACAGGCCTTGCGGATCAAATGTAGGAGCACCGCACTATCTTTGCCGGCCGAGAACAAGGTGACGGGCTTTTGGGCGCCCGCGAGCGCCTCACGCAGGATATGCAGACTCTCCGCCTCGAGTTCGACGAGGACGCTCTCCGCGTACGTCTCGGAGCGCATCACAGTGTGGGTCTTGGGGCGCAAGGGATCGATGACATCGCTCGGGTATAGCGCCCATGGAATGAGCGACGCGCTAACTTTTCGGTAACGGGCGAGCGATCCGTGAGGTAAAACGATGACGCCTCGAGGATGCAGTTTGCCGAGCGCGGCGAGGGCCATCGCGAGCTCACTGCCCGCGTCATCCCTGACTTTCGCGAGGGGATACCAATAGCGCGCGCCCCGCGCATCATTCACATGCAGACAGGGCTGTCCATTGGGCAAAGGCCACTCCTGCGCAAAAAGCAGATGCTGTCGCTTGCGTCGCGCATCTACGCTGAGACGCTGCAATAAGAGTGGGTTAAGTGGCCGATCTTGGTGGTCGCGCAGGCTGTCCGCTGTCACCGCCTCGGGCCAGCCGATCAGCGCGCGCAAGTGTCGCTCCAATGAACGTCGACTTTTAGGGAGATCTGTAGCTAATTGGTCGCGGGCGGTGCGTAAGCTCCACCAATGACCGGGGGCTGTGAATGCCGAGAGTGACGCAATTGTCATTTTGTGTGTGTACGAGATAAATATAAGCGCTTTCTCGTACGAAACTATAGCGTTAAGCGCCAGAATTGCCAACTGCGGCAAACAGCGAGTCCCTTGATGCATCGTAAGCCGGACACGGTGATCCGTTAAACTTCCAAAGTGGATTGGTTTTGAGGGGGATGTCGATGGCCGTTGTCAAAGTTGCGCATATCAAGATTCAGGGTGTGCCGTTTGTTTTAGTGCCGCTGTCGCCCAATGCGGCGAAGTTGTCTGCAGAGGAGTTCGGCGCCATCCATCAGCAGTTGATGCAATTTTGCCGGTCAGCCAATTTGGGCGGTGAGGTGATCCCGATCTGGAATACTTCTGGTGGTCTGCGGTTTCGTTCGGATCCGCGCTTTCATGGCGTGCTTAACCCCATCATGAAGGCGCCCACCATTGAAAAAAATCTCAACAAAGAATTTGATGCGAATAGTTTAAGCCCCGCATTAAATACTTTGCTGACAGGCGCGTCGCTGACCGCGGTCCTTAGAGAGGAGATCGATGCGGCGGAAGCCCGCTCCCAAGCTGCGAAGCCTCCCGCCTCAGCGCCTCCGCCCTCAGGCGGCGCAGATGGCCGATCGATGCCGGGGTTTTCATCAGGCGGAACGCGCTACCCCAATCGGGTGGTCACGATGGTGTTCACGGATCTCGTGCACTCGACCAAGCTCAAGCAAAAATTTGGTGATGCTTACGCGATGGAGCTAGTGACGAAGCATCATGCGCTCGTGCGCCGATTGATCCGAGGTACCTCGACGGGTGAAGAAGTCTCGACACAAGGTGATGCGTTTTTTGTAGCCTTCGCGACACCGTCTGATGCTGTGATTTTTGCCTTATCGCTACAGCGTTATCTACGCGATACCTCGGAGACCGATGGCGAGCGTCTCTATGATCGCATTGGTATCCATACCGGTGAAGTGGTTGCCGAGCGTGTCGCGAGACCCGATAAGCAATTCGATTTAAATGGTATTCAGGTGGATACCGCAGCGCGCATTCAATCTTTGGCGACTGGCGATCAAATCCTGATGTCGCGCTTTGTCTACGATAACGCTAAGCAGATGCTTGAGGGACAAGAAATTCCAGGTCTCGATGAGATCTCCTGGAAACGTTACGGTTATTACGAGATGAAAGGTGTGGCCGAGCCGATTGAGATTTGCGAGGTGGGCGAGCAAGGGTATGCCATCCTCAAGCCGCCCGCGGATAGTGAAAAAGCTAAGCGCGCCCGCTCGGCCTAAGAAGGCGATTCGGATAGCATTACATCCATGTCTACCTTGAGCCGCGCCGCAATTACCCGACTCGTAGAGACGGAATACTTTGGATCCGTCACGCGGGGAGATATTCCTGCGGTCCTCGCGTGTTTTACGCGCGATGCCGAGGTGAAGATTTATCACGGTGATAATCCGGTCCGACTATTCTCGATGGCGCCTCGTCGAGGGCGATCACCGCTCGCTCACTTTTATGAACACCTGACCGGGCATTTTTACGCTCGATTTGTCGACTTTCGGCATTTCATTGATCTCTCTGCGCGCCGCAGTGCCGCCACCTTCACGGTACGTTTACGCCCTTACCGAAAGTCGCCCCACTATGCGAGCGGATCCTTGGTGCTGAATAACTGTAATTTTTTTGAATATCGACGTGGGCGAATTGCCCAAATGACGATTTATTACGCTAACCCGACACTCGGTAAAAAACTGGGTCTGGCTAGTGTCGGTCCGACTGGCTTTCCAAAGGAGTCATAACGATGCTCAAGCGCGGCATGCTGCACCCCTCGATGCGACTTTTGACTGTCTCACTGCTGTTGCTGGCCGTATCGGCCTGCGTCTCATCACGCTCCACGCGAATTGGCACAGCACCGATTCGTCCTGCGGTGGAGGTCGAGCAGGTGGTGATCTATCGCACGAGCGATCAGGTAGAGGGTCGCTATGAAGAGGTCGCCCTGCTGAATGCGGATGGCGATCACACGTTTGCCAATGAAGAGCGACTTTACAAATCGCTACGTAAAGAAGCGGCGGAGCTCGGGGCTAACGCGATTATCTTAGAGGAAGTTATCGAGCCGAATCTCGAGCCGCGTATGTCTGGCAAATGGTGGCTTGAGATCTCGAGTGCCGTTTATAGCAACGTCATTAATCCGCCGAATCGACGAGCCAAGGCGATTGCGATCTACGTCTATCGCGACTGAAAAATATCAGCCGCGATAGACGCTATTCGGTCGACTGTACTCAGGCGAAGCCGCGGTTGCGCAGCAAAGCCTGTACATCAGGCTCTCGGCCGCGGAAGGCGACATAGAGTTCCATCGGATCGCGAGTGCCGCCTGCCGAGTACACGTGCTGGCGCAGACGCTTCGCCGTCTCTGGGTCAAAGATATTATTGGTTTCCTTAAAGGCTTCGAAGCCATCCGCATCGAGTACCTCTGACCACATGTAGGAGTAGTAGCCTGCGGAGTAGCCGCCTGCAAAGATGTGGCTGAAGTGAGTCGGACGATGGCGGCAGACGATCTCAGGCAGCATCCCTAAGCGACTGAGAGTTTCTTGCTCTGCCGCGTCGATGTCGAAGGTATTGGCTGACGCTTCCGTCAGGCTGTGTACATCCATGTCCACAAAAGCGCTCGCTAAAAATTCGACCGTCGCAAAGCCTTGGTTAAAGTTACGCGCCGCCATGAGTTTTTCAAGCAAGGCTGATGGAATGACTTCACCTGTCTCATAGTGAACGGCAAATTTCTCAAGGATCTGGCGCTGACCCAGCCAGTGTTCGTAGACCTGTGAGGGGAATTCGACAAAGTCGGTTGGGACCGACGTACCCGACAGACGCGGGTACGTGACGCTTGACAGCAAGCCATGCAAAGCATGCCCAAATTCATGGAACAGTGTCTCGGCATCATCGTAGGACAGCAGCGCGGGGCTACCGGCTTGGGGCTTATTGAAATTGCAGACATTGACCACAACGGGCGTTCGTTTGCCGCCAAGATATTGTTGCGTGCGATAAGAGCTCATCCAAGCGCCCGAGCGCTTCGCGGGTCTTGCATAGTAGTCGCCATAGAAAAGACCGATGAGGCTGCCATCGCGATCACGAACCTCCCATGCGCGTACCCCATCCGCATAGACTGGTAACTCAGGTCGCGGTTTGAAGTTCAGGCCCCAAAGATTACTAGCAGTATAGAAGGCCGCCTCAATCATTTTCTCAAGCTGGAAGTAGGGCTTGAGTTCATCCTGATCAAGCGCAAACTTTTCTTCGCGGACTTTTTCGGCGTAATAGCGCCAGTCCCAGGCTTCGAGTTTAAATCCGCCTTGCTCAGAATCAATGAGGCGTTGCATATCCGTCCGCTCTTCAATGGCGCGGGCACGGGCGGGTTTCCATACTCGCTCGATCAGATCGCGAGCGGCCTGCGGTGTCTTGGCCATCCGCTCTTCCAGTACAAAGTCGGCGTGGGTCCGATAGCCGAGGAGGTTCGCTCGCTCGATCCGCAACGCCACGATTTCGGCAATGAGCTTACGGTTATCGTAATCGTTACTGTTCGCGCCACGCGCGGCCCAGGCTTTGAAGGCTTTTTCGCGCAAGTCTCGCCGTGGCGAAAGCTCTAAGAAACTTTGTACCGACGAGCGCGATAGCGTGATGAGGTACTTGCCATCTTGACCATGATCGCGCCCGGCTTGCAGTGCGGCAGCCAGCACAAAGTCAGGTAGCCCCGCGCGATCTTCTTCGCTCGCGAGCTCCATCGTGAAGGCATTGGTATCCGCGAGATCATTCTGTTGGAACTGAACCATGAGCTCTGACATGCGTTGATCGATTTCGCGCATACGCTCTTTCTGTGACGGATTCAGCTTGGCGCCTGCTCGGACAAAATCTTTGTAGTACTTTTCGGCCACCCGAGCTTGCTCGGGCTCGAGCGTATCGCGTTGGTTGTAGACAGCCTCGATTCTCGCAAAGAGCTGGTCGTTCAGTACGATTTCATTGCGAAAGGCTGCGAGCTTCGGGCTGATCTCGCGCTGAATTTTTTGCAGCTCTGCGTTGGTATTCGCAGAGGTCATGTTGAAGAACACGGACTGCACGCGATCCATGATCTCGCCGCCTCGCTCAATCGCCTCAATGGTGTTGGCGAAGGTCGGTGCTGACGAATCGGCAATAATGGCCGCGATCTCGCGACGGGTCTCACTCATGCCGGCCTCAAACGCGGGCAGGTAGTGTTCCGTTTTAACGAGATCAAAGGCGGGCGCGCCATCGGCAAGCGCCCAGGGTTTTAAAAATGGGTTGTCGTCGGCCAAGGCGAAAGAGGGCTGGGCGCTCATAACGGCGGTCGCGGCACTGGCGGTGATGACAAATTCTCGGCGATCCATACGGGACTCCTTAACAAGCTCATAAAGCCTTGGTATTTCAAGGCGCGTAGATATACGACGATTGCAGGCCGAGGGGCAATCCCAGCGACCAGAACAGGATCAGCCACGCTGACCATATGATCAGAAGGGTAACCGAATACGGCAGCATCAGGGCAACGACCGTCCCGATCCCACTTGATTTCACGTAGCGCTGGCAAAACACCACGATCAAGGGAAAGTAGGGTAGGAGCGGGGTGATGATGTTAGTGCTCGAGTCACCCACTCGGTAGGCCGCTTGAGTGAGATCGGGGGACACCCCGAGCTGCATCAACATCGGCACAAACACCGGGGCGATTAAGGCCCATTTCGCCGAGGCGGAGCCCACCATGAGATTCACCACGCCGGTTAGCAGCACAATGCCCACGAGGGTGACCTGCATCGGTAGACCTGCTTCACGCAGCGCATCGGCGCCTTTGATGGCAACCAGCGGGCCCAAGTTGGATTGGCCAAACGCGGCAATGAATTGTGCTGCGAAAAAAGCCATGACGATGTAGTAGCCCATCCCGCTGATGGACTGCGTCATCCCCGCGATCACATCACGATGGGAGGTGACGGTGCCCGCGACATAGCCATAGACCACACCTGGAATCACAAACAGCACAAAAATGAGCGCGACAATCGATCGCATGAGGGGCGCATCAAACGCGGTGAGTAAGCCTTCAGAGTTTCGCCAGGCGGAGTCTGCGGGCCACGTGCTGAGCGCCAAGAGGGCTGCGGAGAGGAGTAGCGCGAGCGAGGCGTGCACCAAGCCGCGTTTCTGATCGGCCGTGAGCGTTTGATCTTCAACGACAAGCGCATCGCCATCGACCGCCGTGCTCGCTAAACGAGGCTCAATGAATCGATCGGTCAGGATCCATCCGACGACAATAATGAGCACGGATGAGGAGAGGGTAAAAAACCAGTTATTCAAAGGATTGACCGTGACGGTGGGATCAAGCAGTTGTGCCGCGGCCTGTGAGATCCCCGATAGCAAAGGATCAAGCGAGGACGGCACAAAGTTGGCACTGAAGCCTCCCGAGACGCCCGCAAACGCAGCCGCGATCCCTGCAAGCGGATGACGACCGGCGGCATGAAAGATCAACCCACCAAGTGGGATCACCAAGACGTAGCCCGCATCCACCGCCACATGCGACACGATTCCCACCGTGATCACCACTGGCGTGAGCAGTGAGCGTCGCGTGATCGAGCCTTGAGTGCTGCATTGATGTAACCCGTGTGCTCGGCCACGCCGATACCGAGCATTGCGACGAGCACCACACCGAGCGGCGGAAACTCAACAAAAGTTTTGACCATCCCAGACATAAAGAGCGTGAGGTTATCGGGCGCCAGCAGATTACGAATCACGATCGCTTCGCGAGTTCTTGGATCAATTTCATTGAAGCTGAGGGTCGATAACCACGCCGACAGTAAGGCGACCAACCCCAGCAAAATCAAAAACAACATCGCAGGATCCGGTAGCCGATTGCCGATGCGCTCAATCGCATCCAGCGTTTTGGCAAGGGCGCCGCGGCGGACTTCGGTCACAGGAGTCGTCTGTGGGCTCATCGGTTTTCCTTAAGTTGGCCGTGTGTAGGCCGACTTAACAGACATGAGAGTCGGAACGCAACATGCCGCCATGGGGTGGCCACCGCGCGAAGCTGCGACCCCAGGGCATGGGCGCTGTGGTCGGTGCGGTCGCTTAATGCTGACGCGCGGCGTCTGGCAGCAAGCCGAGACGGTGTGTTTTAGTTGTCGATCGTCCGAGCCAGACAAAGATTCGAGTGCCGAGGTGGCCACGCGACCGCCCCATCGTGCGAAGTGGGTGGCTTAAACCTCGGTCAGCTCGCTGCGGGAGAGGTCTTCAGCGGGTTAGCGGCAGGCGACCGGCACACCGAGATCAAAGCACACTTACTGAATCACCACGTGTTCTTTGGAGTAGCGGGTCCAGGGGCCATATTGGATACCGTTTCGGTAGTCGGCACGGACATAGTCACCATTCCAATAATAGGTCACCAGCGGGCCGCTATAGCGCCGCGTGGACCTCGGTACAAACGCGATCCCATCCCGTCATTCGGCAGCCTGACCGCTTACGGGACCGAGCTCAGAGGCATCAGGAACACTCGTATCGCGATAGCCGCCCAGCAGCATGAGCTCCCCGCGAGGGCGAGCGCCCCCGCGCCATGTTGCCAACGAGTCGTTATCGATTGAGTCGTTACGGATTTCATAGCGCCTCGCGCAATTGGATCGACCAAAGCACCGTTTCGCGGACTTCAAAGTCGGCGGGGGTCAGCGTGTAGACGGGGGCCGGTCCGCCAGCACTCGCGCGTGGGGTGATCACACCGTCGGCGGTGACTTGATGCTCTGCGATACGGAGTGCTGGGTCGCCTCCCGTCAGCTGACTCTGCACCCCCCCGTTAACATTTGCTAAAAGAAATAAGGTTTTCGCATCGCCGCGCGCAAGGCCCGTGGCGTCGGGTGACGTCCAACCTAAATCCTGTAGCACGAGTACTAGGTTTTGCGTGACGAGCGTCACGCCGCTCAGCGCCACTTGCTGAGCCGTGCCGTATTCCAAATCACGCCCTGCGTTAGGTCCGTTCGTGAGTTTTCGATTGGAGAGGTCGGTTGCTTGCGCGACATCCCAAATACGGATCTCATGACGGAAGGCACCACCGGCTGTATTCCGATAGCGCACCAAGGCCAATAAGCGCCCATCGTCCAAGCCGTCGAGATCTAAGACCTGAAGGTCGATTTCTTCGGTCGGTCGAGCGATGGCATATTGCCGAGTCGCTAAAGTACGACGATCAAAAGCGACTAAGCGAATCAAACTCGCCGATTGGCGCGTTCTTCCGTCGATATCGAGCACATCCGCCATCGCGAACCAAATGACATCCGCTTGGGCCGCTGAGGCGGTGAGACCCGCGCAGCCTGCATCGGCTTGCCGCCACTCGAGGATGGCGGGCAGGCGTCGATCGACCTCCGGTAGCGCGCCGAGCGTACCGGCTGGGCCATAACGGGCCGCAATACGTCCTTGTGCATCCAACCGGAATAAAAACGGTCCGAATAGATCGCAGCCCCAGAGACTGCCATCCTCCGTCAGGGTCAGCCCTGAGGGGTTGAGTCCTCGCTGATCAAATTCGGGCGAGGCAGGTTGCAGGTTTTCTTTGAGGTTACGCGCCCCATCACTCCCGGAGGCCCCGGTCGGTGTCGGACGCCCCGAGAATACCGCCCCCGATACGTCCGTCAGCGAGGACAAAGATTGTAGGCTCGCGCTATCCGCGGTCACTCGCAGGCTGGCTGTGGCAGGGGCGCCTTCAGCGCTCGGTGTGACGAGGACGCTCGCAGTTCGCACTTCACCGCCTGCCGCGTAGCGAGGGGCGCTGACGTGAATGCCGCGGCTGGTGAGGGAGCGCAGCTCCCAAGCGCTGCTCGCCGCGCCACTCACGCGTACTAATGCCGTCCCGATGGCGGGATTGAGTCCCCGTGGGTAGCGTTCGCGAAGGCTTTGGCTATCGCCCGTATACGAAATTCTTTGGCTATCGCTGATCGACAGCACATATTTACGAACTTCAACGACCGGTTGATCGTTCGCGCTCGGTCGCTCGACCCAGACTCCACGGGCTTTGGCGATCGCCTGCTCGAGGAGGCTACGCACACGCGATCGGGGTAAGACGGTTAAGGTGCTGCGAAAGCTTGCGGCCAGACTCGCATCATTACGCAGTGCATCAATCAGCGCGTTGATTTCGGTATCAAAGTTCGCCGCATCAAAATTCAGGTTACGGTTGGCGAGAGCGCTCGCTGTCGCGGTGCTGATCCGGACACCATCGGTGGGGTCCGCATTCTCATCTAAGGCATACAGCAGCTGGGCGCGACGTAGCGTCAACTCCGAGAGGACACCTGCGCTGATGCCGTTTTGCCAGTCGGCGAGCAATAGTTTGGCACTACCCGTCGCCGTGCCTAACGTAATTCCCCCGATACGAAACGTCACCGTCTCGCAGCTACTTGGGCAACGATAACGAAAGCCCCCTGTCTCATCCGTCGTACCGGTGAGCGTCGCACTTTGGTAGCTCACGCCCGCGAGCGAGAGATCATCGATCGCCCCGGTTTGGATGACAGGCTCATTTTGCGTTGGAGGGGCTTCAGCGCTATCGCCACCTCCGCCTCCGCAACTCGTCAAGAGCGCGATGACCGCGACGGCGCTCATTGAGCGCGCGGGTTTTATACTAGGTGGAAAGACCATCAAAAACTTAAGTCGTCATCAACGGCCCGACATTAACGTCGCGAAGAGTCAAAGGCCTCGCAGCTCAGGGACCGCACCCGTGTAAGGTCGGTTTCGACCTCGATCCAAGCCCCGCGAACGAGTTCGTCATCCAACAACAATGTGGAGGTGCCCGCCGTCCAGCGTCGCTGGTCGGTGCGACTGATGAGACTCGTAAACTGTTCAGTGCTCGCCGATTGCCCGGTGTACACCATGTTTCCACGCAGTCGTAATCGGAAGGGCTCGGTGATCAAAGAATTCTGCAAGTTCGCGTGATCAATATCCTGTCGTTGCGTGCCGGTGCAGACAAGTTCAGGAATGGTTCGTGAGCGCGGAGCGGGATTTTGTAACGGACGAACGGACTCTGCCGGTGGTGCGGCGCTCGCATCTTGCGCCTCAGCCGGCAGCGAGTGCATCAGCGTCAGCCCTGTGAGAGCAGCGAGCAACAAAGCAGCGGGCATGGATATTCCTCCAAAATGGAACAATCGAACTATACTCAAGTTCACCCATCTCGAGGCGACTGGAATCGCGATGCTGAGTCCCGTTGGTTTACCGCCTCAATTACCTGTGCCGCCAGATGTAGATCTGGTGCCGGCGCTTGAGCGCGCGATCCGTGTGCCACCGGCGACGGCAGCGGCCGCACAGTGGCAGGCGGGAACCACCTTGTCAGCGATGGTGCGATTCCAAAACGACGAGATGTGGCTGCGGATCGGTGAGCATTTTTTCGCTGCCCGCCCCATCCCGGGGTTAACAGAGAATACGGCGCTTTCGTTGCAGGTCGCTCGCAATGCAGAAGGCGCCATGATGCTGGTGCCGCTTTTACCGTTAGCGGGACAAAGTAAAGCGCGGATTGGTGGGGCGCCCGCTGTCCGAGGCGCGATGACCGTCTATGGCGCGGGTGAGTTGGCAGAGCTCGCTGATTCATCAGCCACGCAAGCGGCGAGCAGAACGCTCGCTCCCGGGCTCGCAGGCGCACTACAAGCCTTGGCCGCACGCTTGGAGTCGCCCCGCGCTCTAGCGCAGTGGGCGATGTGGCTGCGGGGCCAATCCGCACGGGGTGAAGGCGGAATCGGCACGACCGGCCCTTCCATGGGGGTATCTGCGGGGGCACCCGCTCGGATGTCTGCCGCGACGTCTTTATCGACCGGCGCCTTACCGGCGAGTGTCGGGGGATGGATGCAGGCGGTGACGAGTTCGCTTGCTCAATCGGGCTTATTTCTTGAGGCACGGCTCAAAGATCGACGCGTCGTCCCGCCTGCGGACCTGAAGCGTCAGATATTGGATTTTATTGCGAGACACCCGCGTGGCGAGCGTGTACCCGAGGCTTGGGCAGCGCTCGACGACATGGTGTCGTTACAAGGTGCGGCGAGCCTCGCGCATCAGTCAGGAGGTAGTTGTTACTCCTTTGTTTTGCCATCGCCCGATGGCTTAGGCGCCTGGTGGATTACGCTGCAGCAGGACCCTCGACGCATCGATCCGGATGCCCGCAAAGGGCAGTCTGATGCAGATGCGGAGTCTCCCCCGTGGCGAATGCGGCTTTGCGGTATTTCTTTGCCGATCGGTGATATCGATATCCGGATCGAACAAGTCGGGCGTATGGGCGTGGGCGTTACGTTACTGACGGCGGATACGAGCCGAGCGGAGCATTGGGAGTCTGCGCGAGGAGAGTTGTCCAAGCGACTCGAGGAAGCGGGGCTTGAGCTTGCGCGTTGGGCGGTGATGCGTGCAGACGAAGAGCTTGAGGTGCCGCAGAGCGCGCCTGGGCGACTCAAGGAAATTCACGTATGAGCCCCACGGATCGCGCCGTCGCCGCCGATCGCGCTGTCGCGCTGGAGTACGGCGATAATCCTGTCCCCGTGATCACCGCGAGCGGACGGGCGGCGATTGCGCAAGCGATCGTGCGCGAGGCGGAAAAACAAGGCGTGCCGGTGATGCGTGATCCGGTGCTAGCGGCGCGTCTGGCCGACTTACCCTTGGGAACGCCTGTACCGCGCGATGTGTACGTCGCGGTTGCCGTCGTTTTATCGTGGGTCTATTGGATGGAAGGGCGCGAGCCCGACTAAGCTCAGCGAATTAGGCGCGATGAGCGCGGATGGAGCTGCCGTAATCGAGACTGCGACCGCCACGATCATAGAGACTGACGTCTTCCGAGGGGTCTCGCAGCATCGAAAGTAGACGACGCTGGGAGCCGACCACACGACTAAACACTTGATGATTGCGTGCTTGCAAAGATTTGCAGCGCTCGATCGACTGACGGACCGTGTGCGCGCGTGCGGGATCCGCTTTGGCCTGATCCGAATAGAGTCCACTGCGGCTTGCGCGATCGAGCACATCGATGCGCCGATCTTTCTCGCCGTGTAGCTGCTCCAGCTCGTTCACGCCCGCGCCGATGAGACCATTTCGTGAGCGCAGCACCGAGTGCTCGCGTTCCAAAAGATGACAGAGGTCATCACACAAAGATTGCAATTGTTCGAGGGTCTCGGGCTGAGCGACATTCATAGTTAATGTGCTGGGGCAGGCGAGTGACCCGCGAGAGGATCAGCGCCCCAGATCTCCCAATTGTTTCTCAAGTTCAAGGAATTTGCGTGCCAGTCGCTCTTCATCGATGGGGAAGTTCCCCTCGGCGATTTCGCGACGAATCCGATCCACCTTCTCCTGATCAAACGCATCTTTCTCACCGGCTACGCGAGCGGCTTGTAGTCGCTCTTGGGCAGCCACCGACACTTTGACCGGCACACTGACCACATCCGCTAGCCCTTTCTGAACGACTTTGGCTTGTTGAGCCTCGGTTTGTTGCTTGCGGGCGGTGGCCTGAGCGCGTGCGGCGACATCAGCCGCTTGAGCCGCTTTGGCTTCTAGCGAGACTTGGTTCACCGAAGGTTGGATTTTGTCGATTGTCATGGCGCAATTCCTACTTCTATGGGGGTTCAGTCGTCCCCACCGGCGGAAACTTTAGCGCCTGATGATAAATTTATGCGAGGGGCAGCCGTTAACGCGACGCGGTGACTCCCGAGCCGTACGCTGCCGTCTGTCTGGATCTGCCCACGGACCTTGCGGCCACTGCCTGGGTTTTCCAACTCAATCCAGTCGCCTGTGCGACCATTTTCTAACGAAATCAATGAGGTAGCGATGCGTCCACCCGAAAATTCGGACCACGCAACGACCCTCTCTTTGCGTCGAACTCGGATGGCTTGACGCACGTC
>RFOD01000032.1 GCA_009926865.1 Gammaproteobacteria bacterium
AAGTAACCACTTTTGATCTTGCGGGATGGCGCCTTGCACCACCGCGATATCTCGTCCTTGGCCCTGAGACTCGGTCCACTCCATGCCGACCAAGCCTGCGCCGACGATCCAGGGCATCACTAACACGACCCACGCGACCCATTTGCCCGATACCGTAAAGAAGACGCGCTCGGAGTCGGTAAGTTGTTGCTCGATCAGCCATGCCAGCGAAGCTGCCATCACGACAACAATCAAAGAAATAAGGGAAGGGGCATCCCACCGATCGGTGCAAACCCTGCTAACCAAGTATCCGTCTGCGAATAACCGATCGAAAGCCAGCCGAAACCCGACAGAAACCAGCCCCGTACCCACTCCAATACCACCCACGATAGCGGCAGCACGAGCAAGGCGCGCACCGCGGTTGATTGCGGCCAAAAGCGCGTGACCCACCAGCCCAATACTGCATGGTAGGACGCCATCAAGATGACGAGGCCTGCCATCAAAATAAGCGCCAACCAGACCGGCGCCTGACCAAATCCGTGGATGCTGGTATAGAGCCAATACGTGCCCGTGGTGTAAACACCTAGCCCGCGGCGCGCTTTGGTGTCGCCTCACGCCAAAGAAAAAAGAGGAGCGCTGGCGAAATGATAGCAAGCGGCCAAAACCCGAATGGCGAAAACGCCGCAGGCAGTACCGCCCCGGCAGCGAAGGCGACTAGCCCACTCACGGCTCTTCCTGAGATTCCCTGACCCCCGGGGGGACAACACCATCTGGCAAGGTGATCTTGAGCATCTCAACACGACGGCGGTCTGCTCGGATCACTCGCATTTGCATACCCGCGATGTGCACCCACTCGCCTCGACGTGGCAAATGCCCAAGCTGCTTCATCACAAGACCCGCGACGGTATCAAATTCTTCGTCTGACAATTCCGTACCAAAAAACTCGTTGAAATCCTCAATGGCAGTACCGCCGCGAACTAGAAAACCACTACCCCCTTCTTGACGGATGTCTTGGTCTTCTTCCACATCAAATTCATCATCGATATCACCGACGATTTGCTCAATCGCATCTTCGATGGTCACGAGCCCCGATACACCGCCATACTCATCGACCACGATCGCCATATGATTACGATTTCGACGGAATTCTTTGAGAAGCACATTTACACGCTTTGATTCCGGAACGACGACGACCGGTCGCATACACTCGCGTATATCAAAGCCATTAGAGGATTCAGCAGCAAAAGCGCGTAGAACATCTTTAGCAAGCAAAATACCGACAATGTCGTCGCGATCATCGTCCATCACCGGGAATCGGGAGTGACCCGACTCCACGACGACGGGCAAAAGTTTGTCGGCAGGATCATCACGTCGCACCGCCACCATTTGAGAGCGCGGAATCATGATGTCTCGGACCTGTAGGTCCGCAACCTCGATCACGCCTTCCAGCATCTCGAGCGCATCGGCGTCGATTAGCCCCTGCTCTCTCGCTTCGCGCATACGATCCACCAAGGCTTCGCGGTCATCCGCAGCACCCGCCAGATCTCGCACGAACTTCCGTAACCATGTCATCACGCCGTGGCGCGAGGTACTCATACCCTCTCCGTCGTGGCCAAAGAAAACTGATAGGGATCAGGAAACCCTAATCCCTTGAGAATGCGTTTTTCGCGTCGCTCCATGCGAATGGCATCGACTTCCTCTTCATGGTCATACCCTAGAAGATGCAGGCAGCCGTGCACGATCAAGTGCGCATAATGCTGCTCAAGACGCTTAGCCTGCGACTTTGCTTCGCGGGCAATCACGGGCGCGCACAGCACGATATCGCCGAGCAGGCGTCGGCCGCCGATGGTTGCCGCCTCAATCGCCGGAAAGGACAGTACATTGGTTGGTTGATCTTTGCCGCGCCAGAGAAGATTTAAACGCCGCCCTTCAGCTGAACCGACGACTCGCAGGGCAAGCTCGACCCGAGACCCTGGGCGACCCAAGGCTGCGCGCGCCCATTTCCTTATCTGTGTATCGCTCGGGATGGTCGAGCGGACAGTTCGGCTGATCTCAATGATCGCCGGTGGTGGCTTCACGACTCAGATGCCCCTTTTTCACCCGCTTCGTAAGCGCGTACGATTCGCTGCACCAATGGATGTCGCACGACATCAGCGGCATCAAAGTATTGAAATGCCACCCCTGATACACCCTGCAAAACTCGCAAGGCATGCTTCAGACCCGATAACTTGCCCGCCGGTAGGTCGGTTTGCGTCACATCACCAGTCACGACTGCATGCGAACCAAAACCGATACGCGTCAAAAACATCTTCATCTGCTCGACGGTCGTATTCTGCGCTTCATCCAGAATAATGAACGAATCGTTCAAGGAACGACCGCGCATAAAGGCTAAGGGCGCAACTTCAATGACATTGCGCTCGATGAGCTTGGCGACTCGATCAAAGCCCATCATTTCGTACAGCGCGTCGTACATCGGCCGCAGGTAAGGATCGACTTTTTGAGTTAAATCGCCCGGTAGAAAGCCAAGCCGCTCGCCCGCCTCCACCGCGGGGCGTACCAACACGATACGCCGGACTTGATCCTCTTGGAGAGCTTCCACCGCGCAAGCTACGGCGAGATAGGTTTTACCCGTGCCGGCGGGACCCACGCCAAAGGTCAAATCGTGACTATGAATTCGTCGCAAATATTCGCGCTGATTACGGCCTCGCGGACGAATCGCACCGCGCTGAGTACGCACCGCAACCTCCGCCTCTTGAGTCTCAGCGAGACTTTCAGAGGGACCCTCACCGTCCTCACGTGTGCTCGACCGCGAGACGTTCGGCTGGTCGTGATCCTGTAGTGCTAAATGCACCGATTCCGGGGTAATATCTTGGGTCCGCGCCAAAGAAAATAACTCGCGCAATAAACTTTCGGCCGCCATTGCTTTGGCCCCGATCACTCTAAACGCGCTGCCACGCCGACGAAGTTCGACCGCGAGTCGTGAAGCGACGAGCTTGAGATTTTCATCCAGTGGGCCGCAAAGATTCGCGAGCCGTGCATTATCCACAGGCTCAAGGGAAAATTCGCGCACAATGAAAGCCGGTGACTCAGCCATCCGTATCCGCTGCACCCACACAGCGCCCACGCAAGCTATGGCGCTTGGCTTCGGTGATCTCGACCTCTAAGAAACGACCTAATAGCTGCTGCGGATCAACCCCCGCAGGGATCGGGAAATTGACCCAGCGATTATCTTCCGTCCGACCCGCGAGCTCGCGCTCATCTTTACGTGACGTTCGCTCAACCAAGATCCGTTGACGCGAACCCACCATGGATTGGTTGCGGCGCGTGGCGTTGTCCTCAAGGAGTTGCTGTAGGGCGGCAAGCCGGGCCTGCTTCTCAGCATGAGGGACATCATCCGATAGGCCAGCGGCGGGCGTGCCCGGTCGTCGGCTATATAAAAAGCTAAAACTTTGATCGATATCAAGCTCTCGCACGAGCCGCATCGTCGCCTCATGATCACGATCTGTTTCACCTGGGAAACCGACAATGAAATCCGAAGTGACAGAGATATCAGGACGCACTTGTCGTAATTGACGAATACGCGCCTTGAATTCGAGCGCGGTGTAGCCGCGTTTCATGGCTGCAAGCACTCGATCGGACCCCGATTGCACGGGCAGATGCAGATGATTGGCAAGCTTCGGTACATTGGCGTACGCCTCAATCAGACTGTCATCAAATTCCAGCGGATGCGAAGTCGTAAATCGAATCCGCTCAACACCTTGGACCGCCGCCACATGATGAATCAGCGTCGCCAAATCGACACAAACACCATCGTCCATGGGCCCAGCGTACGCATTCACGTTTTGACCAAGAAGCGTTATTTCTCGTACGCCTTGAGCCGCGAGCTCATGCACCTCGCGCATCACAGACTCGAACGGGCGGCTGATTTCATCGCCACGGGTGTAGGGCACAACGCAGAAACTACAGTACTTACTGCAGCCTTCCATGATCGAGAGGAAAGCCGTGGGACCCTCTGCTCTCGGCGCGGGTAGCGAATCAAATTTTTCGATTTCCGGGAAACTGACATCTACCACTGAGCGACCCTGACGTCGTACGTCAGCAATCATCTCAGGAAGTCGGTGTACCGTTTGTGGCCCGAAGACCAAATCAACCTGTGGCGCCGCACGCACCAAGGTCTCGCCCTCTTGGCTCGCCACACATCCACCCACCCCGATGATGAGATGCGGATGCTGCTCTTTCAGCAAGCGCCACTCACCTAACAAAGAAAACACCTTGGATTCTGCTTTTTCACGTACCGAACAGGTGTTAACCAAGAGCACATCTGCCTCGGCCGGATTATCCGTAGCCTGCATGTGCAGAGTCGAAGCGAGCACATCCCCCATCCGTGAGGAATCGTACTCATTCATCTGGCAGCCGTAAGTCTTGATGAAATAGCGACTGGGTCCGTCAGATTTGGGCACGTCTGTGAGTTGGCCTCCCGCCAAACAAAATCATGTCTAAAGGTTAAAAGGGGATATCGTCGTCAAATTCGTCACGATCACCGCCACTGCGTCGTGGCGCATCATCCGCATCCATCTCTGAGCGAGGCGCCGCACCCGCACCGCCCATGCCACCACGGCCGCCACCTCCGCCGAGCATTTGCATCTCGCTGGCGACGATCTCGGTGGTATAGCGGTCGTTACCTTGTTTGTCCTGCCACTTGCGGGTGCGCAGTCGACCCTCAACGTAAACTTGGGAACCTTTGCGCAAGTACTCGCCTGCGATCTCAGCGAGGCGCCCGAACATGGCAACGCTGTGCCATTCGGTTTGCTCTTTCATCTCACCGCTTTGCTTATCCTTCCAACTCTCGGAAGTCGCGATGCGCAAGTTACATACAGTCATGCCCGAGGGCATGGCCTTGGTGTCGGGGTCCTGCCCCAGGTTGCCAACCAGAATGACTTTATTGATGCCACGTGCCATATCGTTTGCCCTATTTTGCCTTGTCTTGAGGGATCGCGGGGAACCAAACGGCCCCCCGCGAAAGAATCTGAAAGCTTGGGGGCTATTTTAATCCTCTCACACTCGAAGGAAGGCTCCATTTATCGAGTAATTGGCGGTTTTGAGCGCTAAACTTGTCGGTTCCCCGGGCGCTGCAACGCCCGGCTCCCTAGCTGATAACCGACGAGAAGCCCCTGGAAGTACCCTGCCCATGACCTTGCGCGTCCGTGGAGCTCGAACCCACAACCTTAAAGATCTGGATCTCGATATCCCGCGGCACGCACTGGTCGTGATCACCGGGCTTTCGGGTTCGGGTAAATCCTCACTCGCCTTTGACACACTGTATGCGGAGGGCCAGCGTCGCTACGTCGAGTCGCTCTCGGCCTATGCCAGACAATTTCTATCGGTAATGGAAAAGCCGGATGTCGATCACATCGAAGGGCTTTCACCCGCCATCGCCATCCAGCAAAAAGCGAGTTCTCACAACCCGCGCTCAACCGTCGGTACGGTCACCGAGATTCATGATTATCTGCGGCTACTTTATGCACGAGCCGGCACCCCCCACTGTCCCACGCACGGAGGCCGTTTAGCGGCTCAGTCCGTCAGCCAAATGGTTGATCAAACGCTCAAGCTCGCCGAGGGCACAGCCATTTTACTCCTCGCCCCGCTCGTTGAAGGCCGCAAGGGCGAGCACGAGACGGTCCTACGCGAGCTTCAGGCGGCGGGTTTTGTGCGTGCTCGTATCGATGGTGAACTGCAGGAGCTCGATACCCTGCCGAAGCTCGATTCGCGCCGTAAACATGACATCGATGCGGTCGTGGATCGCTTACGGATCCGGGCTGACGCCGCACAACGTCTTGCCGAATCATTTGAGACTGCGCTTAAGCTCTCGGGTGGCGTTGCGAGAGTTGTACCCATGGACGCCGCGGCGAGCGACGGTATCTTCTTCTCCAATCGTCAAGCCTGCTCGGAATGCGGCTTCAGCGTACCGCTACTCGAACCTAAGCTATTTTCTTTCAACAGCCCAGCTGGCGCCTGCTCGCGCTGTGACGGGCTCGGACAAGAGGAATTCTTTGATCCCGCACGCGTGGCTGCCTTCCCGCAATTATCACTAGCGGGCGGCGCGATCCGTGGTTGGGATCGTCACAACGCGCACTATCTACGAATGATCAAGAGCCTTGCGCGCCACTATGGGTTTGATGTCGAAGAGCCTTGGCAGGAACTGCCTCAGTCGGTACGCGATGTATTGCTTTTTGGAAGTGGAGAGGAACCGATCGATTTCGATTATGTGATACGCGGCAAGGTCACGCAACGTAGTCATGCTTTCGAAGGCATGCTTACCAATATTGAAAGACGTTATCGTGAAACCGATTCACCCGACGTCAAAGAAGAACTATCTCGTTATAAAGGCTGGCGGCGCTGCCCAGACTGTAACGGCGGGCGACTTAACCAAACCGCAGGTAGCGTGCAGCTATCAGGAGTGACTCTGCCAGAGCTCGCATCGAAACCCATCGGCGAAACCTTTAAATTCTTTGATACGCTTTCACTAGAAGGCTGGCGAGCCGAGATCGCACAGAAAGTCGCGGTGGAAGTACGAGATCGCTTGCGGTTTCTCCTCGATGTCGGGCTTGATTATCTGACGCTGGATCGCGCTGCCGATTCGCTCTCTGGAGGTGAAGCGCAGCGGATTCGCCTCGCTAGTCAAATCGGTTCCGGGTTGACGGGGGTCATGTACGTCCTCGATGAGCCCTCTATCGGTCTACACCAACGCGATAACTCGCGACTGCTCGCCACCCTGCAGCGCCTACGAAATCTCGGTAACTCCGTTCTTGTGGTCGAGCATGACGAAGATGCGATTCGCGCTGCCGATCATGTGATTGATCTCGGGCCAGGCGCGGGTGTGCATGGGGGTCAACTCGTAGCGGAAGGGACTGCTGTGCAGATTGCAGAGCATAGGGGCTCACTGACTGGAGACTACCTCTCGGGCCGAAAGCAAATCTCGCCACCGCGCCAACGCACGCCCAAAAATCCGCTGCGATTACTACAACTGCGCGGCGCTTCCAGCCACAACCTTAAAGGGGTGGATGTAGATATCCCGATTGGCTTATTTACCTGTGTCACGGGAGTCTCAGGCTCAGGTAAAAGCACCTTGGTCAACGACACCTTACTCGCGCGTGCGCGCGCGATGCTCAACGGTTACCCCGTCCCACAGGCACAGGGTGAAGCACTGACGGGATTGGAGCATATTGATCGAATCATTGAGATTGATCAAACACCGCTCGGGCGTACGCCGCGGTCGAACCCAGCCACGTATACGGGGCTATTCACTGCCCTGCGCGAACTTTTTGCCCAAGTCCCCGAGGCGCGCAGTCGAGGGTATGACGCAGGTCGCTTCAGCTTCAACGTCAAAGGCGGGCGTTGTGAAGCCTGTCAGGGCGATGGTGTCATGCGCGTGGAGATGCATTTCTTAGCAGATGTGTATGTCACCTGCGATATCTGCAAGGGTAAACGCTACAACCGTGAAACGCTGGAAATCATTTGGCGAGGTCGAAATATCCATGACGTGCTAGAGATGACGATCGAGGATGCACTACGACTTTTTCAAAATATTCCAGCGATCCAACCTAAGCTGCAAACACTTATGGATGTGGGGCTGGGTTATCTCAAGCTCGGTCAAAACGCGACTACCCTCTCGGGTGGAGAAGCCCAACGAGTTAAACTTGCTCGCGAGCTCGCCAAACGCGCCACGGGGCGCACGCTCTATGTGCTAGATGAACCGACCACGGGTTTACACTTTCATGACGTGGCACAACTACTTTCTGTCTTGCACCGATTACGCGATGAGGGCAACTCTGTAGTCGTCATTGAGCATAATCTCGATGTCATCAAAAGTGCTGACTGGATCATTGATCTCGGTCCTGAGGGAGGTCATGGGGGTGGCACCATCGTCGCGACGGGGACACCAGAGCAGGTGGCTCGCTGCGCCGAGTCACATACGGGACGCTACCTTGCGTCGCTACTATCCGTCACACACCAGAACGAAACCGCTGATAAAAACGCCCGTCCGCGTGCGACTCGGAAAACTCGCCGCCCGACGCGCGCGTGATAACTGCTCGCCAAAAGTGTACGGCGACTCGATCGGTATCGAGTTGCGACACTTGCCAGAGACCGGCGAAGCGCGCCAATAACAATCTCGCAGCTTCAGCGCCAATACCTCGCTGACGAAACGACTGATCAATGAAAAATTCAATTAATTCATGATCAGGCAGCGCGCGATTTCCGCGCGATGAGGACACACCCGGTGTTACCTGCGACCGCTGTATCTTTGGACGTTGCAACGCTCTGGCTGCCACATCCCAAGAATTCATGATGGCAAACCCAACCGATTGACCCGCGGCCTGGATCAGGAAAATACGGTAATGATCAGCGTGCAAAATATCTTGGATATCGGCATCGATCGCCGTCTCACTTAACGATACGCCAAGGCTGAGCTCCCTGCGCCAACGACCATAGGCCGCGCGAAACCACTGCAGATCGCCACTCTCGGGAGAATCTATGAGCTCTTTGATCGTCGTCAACATCTGCGCTTGCGGTAGTGGGTCAAACACCGAATATCAGGGATCACGCAGATACTACCAAAGAAAAACCCGGGTCATGGTTGCCCACGTACCCGGGTTTTACCAGAGCCTGACGGCTCTATCGGTCAGCCCCTAGCGGGGCGAGAACCGATTTACTCGGCAGGAGCTTCTTCAGCCGGCGCTTCTTCAGCAACGGCCTCAGCGCCTTCTTCCACAGCAGCTTCTTCGCCCATGGTGTCCATGCCGGCGTCAACAGCTTCCGCTTCCGGAGCGGCTTCTTCGGCCGGAGCTTCGGCGGGCTGACCACCGCAAGCAGCAAGAAGGAGCGCAGCAAGCGCAGCAGAAAGAGCAAGCTTCGTCTTCATTTTGTCGTTACCCCAAATGTGTGTACGAAAGTTAGAGTCAAACAACCTAGCTAGTTTGTCTGGCGACCTGCGCCGCGTAGGGAAGTTTATCGGCTTTTTCCGACAATGTGAACGGCAGTGGGCGTGTGAGGTGGGAAAGACACGGGTGCAACGAAACTCTAGAATTACCGACATCCTATGTGAGGGACTACACATGTCAGCGAGCCTAGATCTGCTTTTTGGAGCCCATCTGCAAGAAGTTATGCGTCGAAGCGGGGTCGCCCTCGCGGACAGCCAGTTCGATCGACTCTTGATTCATGCGGGGGAACCGGTCGGGGTATTCCGAGATGACACGGAGTATCCCTATAAACCCCACGCCATATTTCGGTGGTGGGCGCCGCTCTTGGATGCACCAGGCTCGATGGTGGAATGGATCCCCGGCGAGCGGCCACGCCTATATTTTCGAGCCGCAACAGACTTCTGGTATCAGCCACCCCAACTCCCTGTGGGCGGCTGGCCAGAGCATTTCGATATTGTGACGGTCAGCAGCTGGGAAGCGATGGTGGAGGCGCTAGCGAAACAGCCCGCGCGAAAGACCGCATGGCTCAGCGATCGACCACCAACAGGGCTACCTGAGTGCGTGCAGTCGAGCCCAGCGGCGTTATGGCAACAATTGGAATTTGCGCGTAGCCGTAAGACGGGCTATGAAATCGCGTGTCTACGTGAGGCGAATGCGCTTGGTGCCAAAGGGCATCGCGCAGCCGAGGCGGCCTTCCATGCTGAGGGTAGCGAATTTGAGATTCATCAGGCGTTCTTAGCAGGCTGCGGTCAACGCGAGCAAGAACTACCGTACAACGCCATTGTTGGCGTCAATGAAGCAGCCTCCGTGCTGCACTACCAAATTCTAAAGCGCCGATCCCCGACGCCCGTGCGCAGCTTATTGCTTGATGCGGGTGCGAGTTGTCGGGGCTACGGCAGTGATATCACGCGGACTTATGCGCGTAGCGCTGAGGGTCCCTTCTCTGCACTCGTAGAGGCCATGGATCAGATGCAGCAAGGCTTAGCGCAGCAGGTCGTACCCGGCGCAGATTGGAAAGAGATTCATCTCGCGGCAGTGCGTGGAGTCGCAGATATTTTGAGTTCGGCGGAGATCGTGCGATGTAGCGGCGAAGAAGCTACTGCGCTCGGCTTGACGCGGCTGTTTTTCCCGCACGGCATCGGGCATATGCTCGGGCTTCAGGTCCACGATGTCGCGGGACTCTGGGCCGATGACAGAGCCACCACCATCCCTCGCCCGCCGCAAGATCCCGCACTTCGGCTGACGCGAATCCTTGAGCCGGGATTTGTGGTCACGCTCGAGCCGGGGCTCTATTTCATTGAGAGTCTGCTGGCACCCTTGCGTCATGACGCGGCTTTACGCGAAAAACTCAACTGGGCTCTCATTGACAGTCTGAAGCCGTTTGGTGGCGTGCGCATCGAAGATAATCTTGCGTTGACATCGACTGGCCATGAGAACCTGACGCGAGTCGCGTTTGGCTAACACGCCGTCATATGAGGGCGGGCGATCACGGAAAAGCCCTGCACGTGGCTAAAAAAATGCCCCTCGAAGGGGGCATTTTTGATCAGCTGGCGCTTGGTCGGGCCTAAACCCTATTAAGCTGCGGCAGCTTTCGCCTTACGAGCGCGGGGTTTTTTGGCCTCTGCCGCGGAGGCTGCTTCGGGAGCCGCCTCGGCCACTTCTTTGGCCGCCAACTCGACGAACTGCATCATCGCCATAGGCGCCGAGTCACCGGGGCGAGGCATCATTCGCAGGATGCGCGTGTAGCCACCTGGTCGCGCCTTAAAGCGAGGCCCGAGCTCAGTGAACAGCTTGTCCACCACAGCCGAATCACGCAAGCGAGCAAACGCGAGCCGGCGACGCGCTTCACTATCCACCTTGGCGAGCGTAATGAGCGGCTCGACCACGCGCCGCAATTCCTTAGCTTTCGGCAAGGTGGTACGGATGGTCTCATGTCGCAACAGCGACACGCTCATATTACGCATGAGAGCATGGCGATGCGGCGCATTACGCGACAGCTGTCGCCCTGAGAGTCGATGACGCATATCTGAACCTCAATTTTTCCGCTTACATCAAGCTGCCACGATCTTCATCGTGACGCAGCCCAGCCGGAGGCCAACCGTCTAGACGCATACCCAGCATCAAGCCGTGGCTCTGCAGCACTTCTTTGATCTCGGTGAGTGATTTCTTACCAAGATTCGGGGTACGCAGTAACTCCACTTCCGTACGCTGCACCAGATCGCCGATGTAATGGATGTTTTCCGCTTTCAAACAATTCGCGCTACGCACAGTGAGCTCAAGCTCATCGACTGGGCGCAACAGAATCGGATCAAACTGAGCAGACTCGGTAGCCGAACCCGACTCTTCTTCACCCTGCAGATCAACAAACACCGACAGCTGATCTTTGAGGATGCCACCTGCACGACGAATCGCCTCTTCAGCATCAATCGTGCCGTTGGTTTCAATGTCGAGCACCAGCTTATCGAGATCTGTCCGCTGTTCTACGCGCGCCGCCTCAACCGAGTAGGTCACGCGACGAATCGGGCTGAATGAAGCATCCAACTGCAGTCGACCAATCGGCCGAGTCGCCTCTTCAAAAACGGCTCGCTGCGACGCGGGACGATAGCCACGACCACGCTCAACGCGCAGCACCATAGTCAGTTCACCAGCCTGGGTCAGGTTGGCAATCACGTGCTCGGGGTTCACCACCTCGACGTCATGATCCGTCTGAATATCACCGGCGGTGACAGGGCCTGGGCCTTTCTTTGAGAGGCGCAATTCCGCGGAATCACGGGCGTGCATACGAATCGCCACCTGCTTTAAGTTCAGCAGCATGTCGACTACGTCTTCTTGCACACCGGCCATGCTGGTGTACTCGTGCAAAACCCCTTCGATCTCCACTTCGGTGATCGCGGCGCCTGGCATGGACGACAAAAGCACACGCCGCAAAGCGTTGCCCAAGGTGTGCCCAAAGCCGCGCTCGAAGGGTTCGATAACCACGCGCGCCTGTCGCGGCGCGAGGGGACTGACCTTCACGACACGGGGCTTGAGGAATTCGCTGACCGATCCTTGCATGTTCAGAACCTCACTTCGAGTACAACTCGACTACTAGGTTTTCATTGATGTCCGGCAGAATCTCATCCCGCGCAGGCACCTGTTTGAAAACACCCTTCATTTCCTTGTCATTGACATCAACCCATTCCGGCAAGCCGACTTGGGCAGCGATCTGCATCGCGTTTTGAATGCGCAGCTGCTTGCGCGCCTTCTCGCGAATCTGCACCACATCACCTGGGCGCACTTGGTAAGAAGCAATCGTGACCACGTCACCATTGACCTCGATTCCTTTGTGGCTCACGAGCTGGCGAGCTTCTGAGCGAGTGGCGGCAAAACCCATGCGATAGACCACGTTGTCGAGTCGGCACTCGAGCAGCTTCAGCAGGTTTTCACCTGTCGCGCCTGATCGACGCGCGGCCTCAGTATAGTAATTGGCGAATTGACGCTCCAGCACACCGTACATGCGGCGTAACTTTTGCTTCTCGCGCAACTGGCTACCGTACTCAGACAAACGAGTCTTGCGCTCACCTTTGACGCCACCCGGTGGCACCTGGAATTTGCACTTGGACTCGAGCGGCTTCACACCACTTTTCAAAAAGAGATCAGTGCCCTCTCGACGAGCAAGCTTGCACTTGGGACCAACATAACGCGCCATCTATATTTCCTCTTGCGACGCTGCGTCAGACGCGGCGCTTTTTGGGGGGACGACAGCCGTTGTGCGGAATCGGCGTCACATCCGAAATACTGGTGATTTTCAGACCGCAATTATTGAGCGCACGGACGGCCGACTCACGGCCCGGTCCCGGTCCCGCAACCCGCACTTCCACGTTGCGTAAACCATGCTCCTGAGCGGCAGTTCCGGCTTTTTCAGCCGCCACCTGCGCAGCGAACGGTGTGGATTTGCGCGATCCGCGGAAACCACTGCCACCCGAAGTCGCCCATGACAAGGCATTGCCCTGACGATCGGTGATCGTGATGATCGTGTTGTTGAATGACGCGTGAACATGCGCGATACCGTCGAGCACGTTTTTGCGAACTTTCTTCGGCTTTTTGCCTTTTGGATCTGCCATGGTGTACTGCCTTTACTTGCCGGCTTGCGCGTTGAGCTTGACGGCCTGTTTACGCGGACCTTTACGCGAGCGTGCGTTGGTGCGAGTGCGCTGCCCCCGCAGAGGCAGACCCTTGCGATGACGCAAGCCGCGATAGGTGCCGAGATCCATCAAACGCTTGATGTTCATCGACACTTCACGACGCAGGTCACCCTCGACCAAGCCTTTGGCGATCTGCGTACGAAGCGCGTTCACCTCCGCCTCGGTCAAATCTTTGACCTTGGTAGTGGGATCCACGCCTGCCTGCTCGCAAACCGAGCGTGCACGGGTGCGTCCCACCCCGTAGATGTGAGTAAGTCCGATGACGACATGCTTGTTCATCGGGATGTTGATGCCGGCGATACGTGCCATATTTTCTGCCCCGAAGCCGCATAAAAGCGCGGCATTCTACTGAAATACCCTCTGGTCTCAACCCTGCCGCTGCTTGTGCCGCGGGTCCTTACAAATGACGTAGACGACGCCACGACGCCGCACGACTTTGCAGTCCTTGCAAATCTTCTTTACTGATGGACGAACTTTCATGACGACTATCCTATGTTCACTGCGGCGCGCCGCCGCGTCCGTAGCCCATCAGATTGGCCTGCTTAAGCAACCCGGGATACTGATGAGACATCAAATGAGCCTGTAACTGCGCCATGAACCACCACCACGATCAGCAGCGAAGTGCCTCCGAAAACGAATGGCACACCACCCTCTGAAATCATGAACTCTGGTACGAGACAGACCGAAGCCACGTACAAAGCACCCCAGAGCGTAAGTCGAGTCAGCACCTTGTCGATATATTCTCCAGTCTGCTGACCTGGTCGAATACCCGGAATGAAGGCTCCCGATTTCTTCAGGTTGTCGGAAGTTTCACGCGCGTTAAACACTAGCGCTGTGTAAAAGAAACAGAAGAAAATAATCAAGGCGCCATACAGAACCAAATGCAAAGGCTGTCCGTAGCCGAGTGATGCCGCAATCGTCTGCAATACATCGGCCGCCGCACCCTCACCCGTGCCAAAAAACTGGGCAATGGTGGCCGGGAACAACAAGATGCTCGAGGCAAAGATCGGCGGAATGACGCCTGCCATGTTTAGCTTGAAGGGAAGATGACTCGTCTGCCCCGCCATCACCCGGCGACCAACCTGCCGCTTGGCATAGTGTACCGCGATTCGTCGCTGGGCGCGCTCCACGTAGACGCAAAACGCCGTCACGCCGAGCACTAATACAATGAGCACGAGCGCGAAGAGACCGCTCATCTCACCCGTGTTGACTGCTTCCACCGTACGACCCATCGCGCTCGGCAGACCCGCGATGATACCCGCCAAAATAATCATCGAGATCCCGTTACCGATCCCGCGTTCAGTGACTTGCTCACCCAGCCACATCAAAAACATCGTGCCCGTAGTCATCGTGACCGTAGCGATGAAGACGAAGCCAAAGCCCGGGTTCAGCACCATGCCACCGTTTTGCAAGGCCATGGAAGCGCCGAAAGATTGGAACACGCCCAACGCAACCGTGAAGTAACGCGTGATCTGCGTGAGCTTACGACGGCCTGACTCGCCTTCTTTGCGATACTCCATCCACGGCGGGTGAATGTGCGACACCATCTGCACGATGATTGAAGCCGAGATATACGGCATCACACCCATAGCGAAAATCGACAAGCGCTCGAGTGCTCCACCCGAGAACATGTTGACGATGCCGAGGATCGTGCCCTGAGTGTCTTCAAAGAATCGAGCAACTTCAGTCGGGTTAATACCCGGCACCGGAATAAAGGTGCCGATGCGATAGACAATCAACGCCCCCAACAAAAACAGAATGCGCGCGCGTACCTCACCGAAGCGAGTCGCGTCCGCAAGCGTTGCTGCTGGATTGCCGATGCCTGTCGCCACGATCTAAATCAGTCCTCGATCTTACCGCCGGCCGCTTCGATCGCAGCACGAGCACCCTTGGTTACACCGACACCCTTGAGCGTCACCGCTTTGGTCAAGCTCCCCGAGAGCACCACTTTGGCCACTTCGGTCTGCGCGGGCACGATGTTGGCCGCCTTCAGGGCCGCCAAATCGATGACGTCGGCCTTTACTTTGAGTAGCTCATCCAAACGCACTTCGGCGCGGGTTGCCTTGATAGCAGAACGGAACCCAACCTTGGGTAAACGACGCTGCAAAGGCATCTGACCGCCTTCGAAACCCACCTTGTGGTAGCCACCCTTACGAGCGCGTTGACCTTTTACGCCTCGACCGCAAGTCTTACCCTGACCGGCCGATGCACCGCGTCCGACGCGCAAACGCACGCGCTTCGACCCGGCAGCGGGCTTGATTGTGTTGATACGCATCAGTGTTTCTCCTCAGCGACCACCAGCAGATGACGCGCGGTGCGAATCAACCCACGGATCTCCGGGGTGTCAGATACCGTGACCATCTGGTGCCGCTTACGCAGACCCAGACCACGCACCGACTGCGCGATGTTGGCCTTTTGGCCGTGAATGCTCTTGGCGAGCGTGACATTCAGCTTTTTGTCCGCCATGTGCTTCAACCTGTAATGTCTTCGACGCTTTTACCGCGCTTAGCCGCGATGTCTTCGGGCGAACGCAGTGAAGCAAGGGCTTTGACCGTGGCACGCACCACGTTAATGGGGTTACGCGAGCCATAACTCTTGGCCAACACGTTACGCACGCCTGCGCATTCAAGGACTGCGCGCATGCCGCCACCCGCGATCACGCCCGTACCGTCAGAGGCCGGCTGCATCAGTACGCGCGTCGCACCATGGGTGCCTCGCACCGAGTAGTACAAAGTGTCTTTACGCAACGCGACATTGACCATGTTCTTACGCGCAGCGGCCATCGCTTTGGAGATCGCAACCGGCACTTCACGCGCCTTGCCAAAACCAAAGCCGACGCGACCTGCCCCATCACCCACAACCGTCAACGCGGTAAAACCGAACTGACGTCCGCCTTTGACGGTTTTAGCGGTGCGATTAACCGCGACGAGCTTCTCGAGATACTCGTCAGTGGCCTGGGATTTTTCGACTCGTGCCATAGATATGTCCTGCCTTAGAACTCGAGGCCCGCTTCACGCGCAGCTTCTGCCAACGCCTTGATGCGACCGTGATACATGAAACCCGCGCGGTCGAAGGCGACGCGCGTGATACCGGCGGCTTTGGCCCGCTCGGCAATCGCACGGCCCACCACCTTGGCGGCCTCGACATTGCCCGTGCTGGCCAAACCATTCGCCGCTGTGTCTTGCAGCGTCGAGGCACTGGCCAAGACTTGATCGCCCGCGGCGTTGAACACCTGAGCGTAAATGTGTCGCGGCGTGCGATGCACCGTAAGGCGGGGTGACACCAGTTCGCGAATTTTGGCGCGGGTCTTGAGTGCCCGGCGCTGTCGTCGCTGTTTCTTTGTGATCTGCATGACTCGATCCTCTTTCGCGCGTCCGGGTTACTTCTTCTTGCCTTCCTTCAGCGAGATTTGCTCACCGGCGTAACGCACACCTTTACCCTTGTAGGGCTCCGGCGGACGCAAGCTGCGAATCTCCGCTGCCACCTGACCGACACGCTGTTTGTCGATTCCTTTGATGAGCACTTCCGTCTGACTGGGTGCTTCGATCGTGATGCCTTCCGGCATTTCAAATGCGACCGGATGCGAGAAGCCGAGCGTCAGGTTCAAGGTTTTGCCCTGGACCGCCGCGCGATAACCCACTCCGATCAACTCGAGCTTGCGCTCGTATCCTTTGGACACTCCGGTCGCCATATTGGCCAGATGCGCACGCGTCGAGCCCGCATGCATGCGGTTGCCCTCGTCGTACACCACTTCGAGTGACTTATCCGCCTGCTTAACCTTGACGCCGAATTTTAAGGACACACTCAAACTGCCCTTAGCACCCTTGAGGGTGATCAGCTCATCCGTGATGGTCGCCGTCACGCCCTGAGGCAGATCGACCGGTTGTTTGGCTACACGACTCATGTTCGTTTCCTGGAGTTCTTACTTAGGCGACGATGCAGAGCACTTCGCCACCCTGGCCAATAGCCCGGGCTTGCTTGTCCGTCATCACACCCTTAGGCGTGGAGACGATCACGGTGCCCATGCCGCCCAATACCTTCGGTAATTCGTCCTTGCCGCGGTAAATGCGCAGTCCCGGCCGTGACACGCGCTCAAGGCGATCAATGACCGGACGGCCTTCAAAGTATTTGAGAGCGATCGTCATCGTGGCCTTATTGCCCTCTGACGCCACGTGGTAATCGGCCACGTAACCCTCGTCCTTCAACACCTTGACCACGGCTTGCTTCAAGCGCGAGGCACCCACACTGACTTCGGTCTTGCGGGCCATCTGCGCATTGCGAATGCGGGTCAGCAAATCTGCAATGGGATCAGTCATGCTCATATCGTGCGTGCTCCTACCAGCTCGCCTTCGACACGCCGGGGAGCTCGCCCCGGTTGACGGTTTCACGAATCTTCACGCGGGCGAGACCGAACTTGCGGTATACCCCACGCGGCCGCCCAGTGATGGCGCAGCGCTTACGGCCGCGGCTTGGGCTCGCATCACGCGGGAGCTTTTGCAACGCCACCGTCGCTGCCTCGCGCTCCTCCGCGGAGCTCTTAGGGCTGCGAATCGTTTCTTTGAGCTTGAGCCGCTTCGCCGCGTATTTCTTTACGGTTTCGGCGCGACGCTTTTCGCGCTCAACCATGCTGGTCTTTGCCATTTGCTTGCTTACCCCGTTACTTGCGGAAGGGGAACTGGAAGGCTTCGAGCAATGCCCGACCCGCCTTGTCGTCCTTCGCCGTGGTGGTGATAGTGATATCCATACCCCGAAGCTGATCGATCTGGTCGTACTGGATTTCGGGGAAAATGATCTGCTCCTTGACGCCCATGTTGTAGTTACCGCGTCCATCAAAGGAACGCGGTGACACGCCACGGAAGTCGCGAATACGCGGCATCGCCACATTAATTAAGCGATCAAGGAATTCGTACATGTGCGCGCCGCGCAATGTGACCTTACAGCCGATTGCGAGTCCGTCACGAACTTTGAAGGACGCGACGGACTTTCGTGCCTGACACATGACCGGCTTCTGACCGGTAATCTTTGCCAGGTCGCCGGCTGCCGCGTCGATGACCTTCTTGTCAGCGACCGCTTCGCCCACGCCCATGTTCACCGTGATCTTGGTGATCTTCGGCACTTCCATGATGTTGTTGATAGCGAGCTCCTCGCGAAGCTTCGGTACCACTGTCTGTAAATAATACTGATGCAGCCTTGCCATGCTGTGTAACCCGTGGTGATGACGCCTTAAGCGTCGATCACTTCTCCGTTGGACTTGAAGTAACGCACCCGCTTGCCGTCTTCGAGCTGCTTGATGCCGACTCGATCCGCCTTTTGGGTGGCCGGATTAAAGAGCGCCACGTTCGACACGTGCAGTGGCGCCTCTTTTTCTATGATGCCGCCGGCCTTACCTTGTTGCGGATTGCCGCGGGTATGCCGCTTGACGCGGTTGATGTTCTCGACCACCAACTTGTCGTTGTCGAGTACGCGAATCACCGCACCTTTACGGCCTTTATCTCGGCCGGAAATCACGATGACGTTATCGCCTTTGCGAATCTTTCTCACAGCGATCTCCTCAGAGCACTTCCGGTGCAAGCGAAATGATCTTCATGAAACGCACCGTACGTAATTCGCGGGTGACAGGTCCGAAGATACGTGTACCGATCGGCTCGAGTTTGTTGTTCAACAACACTGCGGCATTGCCGTCAAATTTGATCAGCGAACCATCCGGACGACGCACGCCTTTACGGGTACGAACGACGACCGCGTCATAGACCTCGCCTTTTTTGACCTTACCGCGCGGAATCGCATCTTTGACGCTGACCTTGATGATGTCGCCCACCGCCGCATAACGACGCTTGCTGCCGCCCATCACCTTGATACACATCACGGTTTTTGCGCCGCTGTTGTCCGCGGCACTCAGCACGGATTGCAACTGAATCACGAGGCACGCTCCACGACGGACACGAGCCGCCAGCTCTTATTGCGCGACAAAGGACGGCACTCAGAAATCTGTACGGTATCGCCTTCTCGCGACTCGTTGGTCTCATCGTGCGCGAGTAGCTTCGTGGTACGGCGAATGTACTTGCCGTAACGCGGATGCTTGACCAGGCGCTCAACTTCAACCGCAATGGTCTTATTCATTTTGCTGCTGACGACCCGACCGGTCAGCGTTCGCAGCGTTTTTTCGGTAGTGGTGCTCATCGATTAATTCCCCGATACCTTGGCAGCCGCAACCTTCTCGGCCATCACCGTTTTTAGGCGGGCAATATCTCTGCGCACTCGCCCAAAATCATGCGGCTTGACCGCCTGACCCGTCGCCCGCTGCATACGAAGCGAGAACTGCTCGCGACGCAACTTCAGCAACTCTTCGTTGAGTTCCCCTGCGGACTTGCCGCGTAATTCTTTGGCATTCATCTCAGCGCACCTGCCGCTTGACGAAGGATGTCGTCACCGAGAGCTTCGCACCCGCTAGGCGGAATGCCTCGCGTGCCGTCTTCTCGTCTACACCTTCCATTTCAAACAAAATCTTGCCCGGCTTGACCTTGGCCACCCAGTACTCGACGTTGCCCTTACCACTGCCCATACGCACTTCAAGCGGCTTGGTGGTGATTGGCACATCCGGAAACACTCGAATCCAGATCTGACCACCGCGCTTGACGTGACGAGCCATCGCACGACGGGCCGCCTCAATTTCGCGAGCCGTCATACGGGCTCGCTCGGTCGCCTTCAAACCAAAATCACCGAACGCCACATAGTTGCCACGTTGCGCAAGGCCGGCGTTATCACCCTTGAACTGCTTGCGATACTTGGTTCGCTTGGGCTGCATCATTTATGCCATTCCTCCGCAATACTCAGCCGACCGGCGCCGGGGCAGCCGGGGCCTGCGCGGCCTCCGTGGACTCAGCCGCAGCCTCTTCTTCCGCTACGACCTTGGACAGATCTTCTTTTTCGAAGACTTCGCCCTTGAAGATCCAAACCTTGATACCGATCACGCCGTAAGTCGTGCTCGCCTCACTAAAGCCATAGTCGATATCCGCGCGGAACGTGTGCAGCGGGATCCGGCCCTCACGCGACCACTCGGTACGCGCGATCTCGGCGCCGTTCAAACGGCCCGACAAGCGCACCTTCACACCGAGCGCACCGCTACGCATGGTGCTCATCACCGCGCGCTTCATCGCGCGACGGAACATCACGCGCTTTTCGATCTGCTGTGCAATCCCATCGGCGACCAACTGAGCATCCAGCTCCGGCTTACGGATTTCAGCAATGTTTAAACGAATATCGGCCATCGGACGTCCGAGCAAATCGGCCGTCTGCTGACGCAACTTCTCGATGTCCTCGCCTTTCTTACCAATCACGATGCCCGGACGCGCAGTCTGGATAGTGATGTTGACTCGGTTGGCCGCACGCTCAATCAAAATGCGCGACACAGAGGCTTCGGCTAGTTTTTTGCTAAGGAATTCGCGCACGCGAAAATCGGTGTATACGTGCGTCGGGAAATCCTTTTTGTTCGCATACCACTTGGAGGTCCACTCACGTGTGATCCCAAGGCGAATGCCGATTGGATTAACTTTTTGACCCATGTCAGTCCTTCCTGCCGTCGCTGACCACGACGGTGATGTGGCTGTTACGCTTGACGATGCGAGCCCCGCGACCCTTCGCCCGAGCGGCAAAACGCTTCAGTACCGGCGCGGTGTCAACCATGATGCGATGAACTTTGAGCTCATCAATGTCAGCACCATTGTTGTTCTCGGCATTGGCAACCGCCGATTCAAGTACCTTGCGGACAATTTCCGCGCCTTTCTTTGGCATGAAGCGCAGCGTGGCAATGGCGTTACCCACTGGCTGCCCGCGCACCACATCGGCGACGAGGCGACACTTCTGCGGTGAAATCCGCGCATGTTTGAGTTTGGCCGTGACTTCCATTCTTTCGACTCCGTCTGCGGCTTACTTCTTGTCGCCCGAGTGCGACTTGAAGCTACGGGTTGGCGCAAACTCTCCGAGCTTGTGACCCACCATGTTTTCGGACACCAGCACGGGAATGTGCTGCCGGCCGTTGTGCACTGCAATCGTCAAACCCACCATTTCGGGGATGACCATTGAGCGACGCGACCAGGTTTTGATCGGCTTGCGATCATTTTTGGATGCGGCGGTTTGCACTTTGGCGACCAAGTGCAAATCGACGAACGGACCTTTCTTCAATGAGCGAGGCACTATTGACTCCTGATCTTAGAAGACCGCTCAGCGGACCTTGTTTTGGCGACGCTGCACGATCATATGGGTCGTGCGCTTGTTGGTACGGGTCTTCTTACCTTTGGTGTTCCAACCCCAAGGCGAAACCGGATGCGGGTTACCCTGACCCGAGCGACCTTCACCACCTCCGTGCGGATGGTCGACCGGGTTCATCACCACACCACGTACCGTGGGACGAATGCCGAGCCAACGACGCGCACCGGCTTTACCGTAGCTGCGCAGGTTGTGCTCGTCATTGCTCACCGTACCAATGGTGGCGCGACAATCCACATGCACTTTGCGGGTCTCACCCGACTTGAGACGCAAGTACGCATAAATCCCTTCACGCGCAGTGAATTGCGCCGAGGCGCCCGCGCTGCGAGCCATCTGCCCACCCTTACCTGGCTTGAGCTCGATGTTATGCACCGTGCTACCCACTGGGATGTGACGCAACTGCATTGCGTTCCCCGGCTTGATGGGCGAATCTGCGCCTGAGCGAACCTCATCACCCGGCTGCACACCCTTAGGCGCCAGAATGTAACGACGTTCGCCGTCCAAATATTTGATCAGCGCGATGTACGTCGTGCGATTCGGATCGTGCTCGATCCGCTCAACGATACCCTTCACGCCATCTTTGTCGCGCTTGAAATCGATGATGCGATATTTTTGACGCGAACCACCGCCCTTATGACGGGTGGTAATTCGGCCGTAGCTATTACGCCCACCGGTTTTAGACTGCGAACGGGTCAGCGGCTCATACGGGCCACCCTTCCACAGTTTGGACTTGTCGATTTTTACGACGAATCGCGCGCCGGGCGATGTCGGTTTGAGCTTGATGACTGCCATCAGGCTGTCCTCGATTCATAGTCGATGGTCTGACCCGCCGCGAGACGCACATAGGCTTTTTTCCAAGCCTGCGTACGACCGATCGTGGCGCCGAAGCGTCGCGCCTTACCAGACTGGTTTGATACCTGCACGGCATCCACCTTGACCTGGAACATCAGCTCGACAGCGGCCTTGATGTCCCCTTTGCGGGCATCGGTGCGAACCCGAAAGGCGTACTGGTTCGCGTTCTGCATGGCCAATGCAGTTTTCTCAGTGATCAGCGGCGCAATCAGCACCGTCATGAGGCGCTCCTGACTGAGCTTGCAACCTGCCTCGTGCTGCGTAATTTTCATTGCAGACGCTCCTCAATCATTTTGACGGCGCCGACGGTCATCAACACCTTTTCGTACCCAAGCAGCGCGAGGGGATTCAAGGCCGTCACCGGCAACACCTGCACGTGCGGCAAGTTACGCGCCGCCAAGAACAACTTCTCGTCGACCGCCTCGACTACGATCAGCACACTGCTGAGCGCCAAAGATTTCAACTGAGCTGCCAACAAACGCGTCTTTGGAGCTTCGAGATCGATGCCCGTCGTCACCATTAGACGATCCCGACGCACAAGCTCCGAGAGCATCGAGCGCAAGGCGCCGCGATACATCTTGCGGTTGACTTTCTGTGCGAAGCTACGGGGCTTCGCGGCAAATGCGCGGCCGCCACCCACCCAGATCGGGCTACGCGACGAACCTGAGCGAGCCTGACCCGTGCCTTTCTGGCTCCAGGGCTTTTTGCCACCGCCGCTGACCTCGGCTTTCGTCAGCTGCGCTTTCGTGCCCGCACGACCGGCGTTGCGATACGCCGTCACAACTTGGTGCACTAAGGCTTCGTTAAACTCATGCCCGAAGGTCGCCTCGGACAGTTGCAGCTCGCTCGAGCCGCCCACGACTTTGATTTTCATGTGCTGCAGGCCCCCGAATTACTTCTTACCGGCCTTGCTCGGCGCGATGGTCGCAGCCTTGAGCGATGGACGAACGACCACCTGACCGCCTTCGGACCCCGGCACCGCGCCGCGGATCAAGAGCAGATTGCGCTCAGCGTCCACCTCAACCACCTTGAGGTTTTCAGTGGTGCGTCGCACGACACCCATATGGCCTGACATACGCTTGCCCGGGAAAACACGCCCTGGCGTCTGACGTTGGCCGATAGAACCCGGCGTACGGTGAGACACCGATACACCGTGGGTGGCATGGTGGCCACCAAAATTGTGGCGCTTCATCGTGCCGGCGAAACCTTTACCGATCGTCGTGCCGGTGACATCCACCACCTGTCCAGCGGTGAAGTTAGCGACCGTCACTTCGGCGCCCACAGCCAGATCAGCGGCCTCACCCTCTTCCACCCGAAACTCGACCAGCGCCTTACCCGGAGCCGTGCCCGCCTTGGCGAAGTGCCCAGCGGCCGCCTTGGAAAGCAACTGAGGCCGACGGGCCCCATAGGTGACCTGTACAGCGCGATAGCCGTCTTTTTCGGTCGTCTTGACCTGAGTGACTCGGTTCGGCAGAACCTCAATCACCGTTACTGGGATGGATTCACCCTCCGCAGTAAACACGCGGGTCATGCCGCACTTGCGGCCAACTAGCCCGATAGCCATTGTCGTTACTCCAATGTGTCTGCTGCGATTGGCAGAACACGTTAAAAAAACCCATACCAATCATCGGGTTACGATCGAAGACAACTAGATGAGCCGACGACGGGCTGTCGCTCGGCTGATCGAGTGGTCTTGGCGGCATTCCGCCAACCGCGCCCGATACCGCAAAACCTGCGGTTTGCTCCAGAAAATCACCCGGAGCGAAAAAGGGCGCGAATTGTAAGCAGGCCCGCAGAGGGATGCAAGCGTCTTTCGATAAAAGAGGGACGATCCTCAGAGAACCGCTGGTTGATCACCGATCCAGCCGTCACGTCATAAGGTCTAGATGTCAACCTTGTTTGACAGCATACTCTGTCTACTGAATTTGACGGCTGTAGCAGTACGGCCTGGGAGTCGTTGCCATGTGGACACTGGTTCGCTCTTTTCTGCACACCCTGCGCATCGCTCTGCCCAAGGTGGGGGTGGGCTGGATGTTTGCGTTACTGACCATCGACTTCAACCGTGTGTCGATTGTCGAACTCGGTATCGCGGCGATCATCGTCACGAGCCTGCTATCGGTGCACTACATGCTCGCTCCCTTTCAAGTCGTTATTGGGCGCTTCGCCGATACCCACCCTATCGCCGGCTATCGCCGCACGCCCTATCTGGTAATCGCTAGTGTGGTGGCCAGTTTACTGTTCTTATTGCTCCCCGCCGCCGCTCACGGAGTGGGAGCCGGGTCGATGCTATGGCTGACCGGCGCGATCGTACTTTTTGTTTTGTTTGGTCTTTGCATGGCAACCATCGGCGATTCCTACCACTCGCTCATTGCCGAAGTGACCAATGAAAAAACCCGCGGCGGCGTGATCGCGGTCGTTTGGATTGTCATGATCATGAGCACGATCGCCTCCGCGATCCTGATGAATAAGATTCGGCCAGAATATTCGCCGGAAGCGATGCAAGCGCTCTACAACCTCACGCCTTTGATCGTGATTGGCTTTACTTTGATTGGCATCTGGGGTGTTGAAAAGCGAATGTCCCCCGCTGAACTGACAGAGAGCCTGCGGCGGTCACGACTCGTGGCGCCACCCGGTAATCCGCTGCGCGTCGCCTGGCAGACCTTAAATCGCAATGCGGAAACCCGCGCGTTTTTCCTCTTCATCTTCATCGCCATCTTCGCGATATTCCTACAAGACAATATCCTTGAAGTGTCGGCGCCGAAGTATTTGGCATGACCGTGGCGGAGACCACGCGCTTTCAACCGACTTGGGGCGGCGGCGTTCTCATTGGCATGATTTTGATGGGGATCGCGAGCTCAATATGGTCAATCTCGAAACGCAGCATCGTGATTATCGGTTGTGTCGGCACCTCGCTCTTCATGGTCGGTCTCGCCAGTGCCTCGGTGTTCGGCCTACGCGATTGGGTACTACCATCGTTGATGGCGATGGGACTCTTCACGGGTATCTTTAACGTCGGTGCGCTTTCTTTGATGATGGAGATGACGGTCCCCGGGGCCACCGGTCTCTACATGGGTCTCTGGGGGACCTCGCAGGTTATGGCTCAAGGGACTGCTTCAGTCGGTAGTGGTGCCTTGCATACCGCTTTGATCGGATCGGGAATGATTGAGCCGGCCTATGCCTACGGCGCCATCTTTGGTCTCGAGGCTGCGGGTTTGCTCGTTGCCGCAGCGTTAGTGGTCAGCGTGAGTACGAGTCGCTTTCGCGCCTCGCAAATGGCTCCCTTGTCGCGTGCAGATCTTACGCGTGCGATGGATGTGGGCTCGACCGCCTAACATCGAGCCGAATCACACTCTCCGTAATCACCTGGAGCCAAATGTCGCGTCTCGATTTTTCGTTCGATGATCGGGTAGTGCGTCACTATGACGCGCTGCGTGGTCATCCACCTGATGTGGCCCACACCATTGGCGAAGCCCTCGTCGGAAGCTGCGCGAGTCACGCTCCTGCCCCCTCATCTTTGCGACTTTTGGAGCTCGGTGTCGGTACCGGGCGCATTGCGCTCCCCGTGGCGGCAGCCGGAGCTGAGGTGATCGGTATCGATCTCTCAGCGGATATGCTCGGCACGCTCTCGAAGCAGCTACACGAAGCGCCAGCAAACATTCAGCTCATCCGAGGCGACATCACCGCGCTTCCATTCCGAGCGAACACGTTTGACGGCGCCATGGTGACCCACGTCCTACACTTGGTCGCGGATTGGCCGGCTGTGCTGCAACGGCTCGCCGAAGTCGTCAAACCAGAGGGGCTTTTATTACTCGGTCGAGACTGGGTCGACCCCGCCTCGATGGCCGGTCAAATTCGCAACGCCTTCCGCCAAGCCGTGATGCGGCAAGGCTTCAAGACGGCGGCGCCTGCTGGGGGCCCGGCGCTGCATCAAGCGCTGCTCGCCGTCGGTGCTCAAGCGATTAGAGTCGGCCCAGAGGAATTAGTCGCAGCAGAGTGGCGGGCTGAGATTTCCCCCGCCCAAGTGCTGGAGGGTATCCGCAGTCGCGACGATGCTGAGAGTTGGGTGTTACCGGACGAGGTACTCGAACCGGTGTGCCAAGAGCTGGAGGCGATGGTCAACACCCATTGGCCAGATAGCAAAACGCCGCAGGAGATCCTACGGCGCTTTGTGGTCTCGGTATACCAAACGGCCGCGGCCGCCTGATCACCCGAACGTGGTGCCTCAGTTCAACTTAATCTGAACGTCTACACCCGCCGGCAATTCCAAACGCATCAACGCATCCACCGTCTTATCGGTGGGATCCAGGATGTCCATCAAACGCTTGTGAGTGCGTAGCTCAAACTGATCGCGCGCATCTTTGTCACCATGAGGGCTGACAAGCAGCGTGTAACGCTCCATCTTAGTCGGCAAGGGCACCGGTCCCTTAACCGTTGCTCCCGTGCGCTTGGCGGTATCTACGATCTCGCGCGCGGAGCTGTCGATCAGGCGATGATCGAAGGCCTTCAGCCTGATACGAATATTTTGATTGGCCATGTCTACTCTGCCCGGGCGTTAAACGCCCTTCAAAATTAATTACTGAATGATCTTAGAGACGACGCCGGCGCCGACGGTACGACCGCCTTCGCGGATCGCAAAGCGCAGACCATCTTCCATCGCGATCGGGGCCAACAA
>RFOD01000033.1 GCA_009926865.1 Gammaproteobacteria bacterium
CATCTGATCATCAGCCGAATCAATAAAAGTTCTGAGATTGAAATACCCTACTCGTCGATCTTCGATCTCGAGAATGCAGCTGCTGTAGACGGGTGAAACGGGCTCTAAGCTATAGATGCGTTTTTTTGAGAGTGATCTCGCGCGCGTGCCGGTGGCGTTCGTAACGCGTAACACACAGCGGGTACCGCTCGCTTGTCAATAGGATCTAGGCATACCGAGCAGGTGTTCGCTGACATAGGAAAGGATGAAGTTTGTGGAGATGGGTGCGACTTGGTAAAGGCGCGTCTCGCGGAATTTTCGCTCAATGTCATATTCGGCAGCGAAGCCGAAGCCACCATGGGTCTGTATGCAGGCGTTCGCTGCCTCCCACGAGGCTTTGGCTGCGAGGTATTTCGCCATGTTGGCTTCGGCGCCGCAGGGTTTGCCGGAATCGTAGAGTTCGCAAGCGCGAAAGCGCATCAGGTTCGCTGCTTCGGTCTCAATGTGGCTCGCTGCGATCGGGAATTGCAGACCGCGTTTGAGGCTTCGCGACTCGCGTTGCCGGCGTTGCGCGCGACTGGAGGCGCTATTGTCAACGTCACTGCGTCGGCGACTGTCCGCGCCGACGCGGGGATGGGCGCCTACACCGCCGCCAAGTCGGCGGTTTCGCGCTTGACCGAGGCACTGGCGGCTGAAGAAATGCCGAACGGTTTGCGGGTGAATGCTGTCATGCCTTCGATCATCGACACCCCCTCTAATCGGAGCGATATGCCGGACGCCGATTACAGCCGCTGGGTCTCGCCAAAGGAGGTTGCCGACGTCGTGGTTTTCTTGCTGTCGTCTGCCGCGAGTGGCATAACTGGAGCAATAGTGCCCGTGGTCGGACGGGTGAGGTGAAACAATCATGTCAACCCAACATTTTCTGATGTGCTCAGACGCGATGTCACGTCGCTTCCGATGCCCGAGTAGGGCGCAGTGCGAGAGCATGCGAGTATCATTCACATGAAACGACGTACGGTTTTGCTGGCTGGCCTCGGTGGTGTCGGGGCGTTGGTCGTCGGTTGGGCGCTGCTGCCCGCGCCCTCGAGGATGCACGGCAAAGCGACGCTGCCGCTCAAAGACGGCGAGTTAGCGTTCAACGGTTGGGTCAAGATCGGCTCAGATGGCGCGGTCACCGTGATCGTGCCACGCTGCGAGATGGGCCAAGGCGTGCACACAGGCCTTGCGATGATGCTCGCGGAAGAGCTCGACTGCGATTGGCGCCAAGTTTGCGTTGAGCAGTCGCCCATTGACCCGATCTACCGTAATTTCTTTGTTACCAATAGCATGATGCCCTTCGCGACAGAGGGTGACGGCACTCTGCGTCGCATTGGGCGCAATGTCTCCTCCAAGGCCACCGGCCTAATGGGCATGATGGTGACTGGCGGCTCGACTAGCATCCCCGACCTCTGGCAAACGATGCGACAGGCAGGCGCGGCGGCCCGCGCGGCGCTGGTTGCTCTCGCGGCGCGCGAGTGGGCGGTGCCGGCCGCCGAATGCAGTACTGCTGACGGGCGGGTTACGCATGCCCGGTACGGTGCCATTGACTACGGCGCGCTGGTAGCCAATACAGATACCGATGCACTCCCCGAGATCGGCGACGTTAAACTCAAAGATCCAACGCAGTTTAAGATCATCGGACAGCCGCTGGCGCGGCTCGATGGGCTTGCTAAGGTGACAGGCGTGGCCCAGTACGCCTGCGACATCCGCGAGCCCGACATGCTGTTCGCGGCGCTGATGCATGCGCCTCGGCGCGACGCGGTGCTCGGCGGGCTGGATTCGAAGGCTGCGCTATCGATGCCGGGTGTACGTGGCGTGGTGAAGATGCCTTCGCTCGCCGGCTCTGCGGCGGCGGTGGGCGTGGTTGCAGACAGTACTTGGCGGGCGCGACGCGCTGCGGCGGCATTGGTACCGGACTGGCAGTCGCCCCCTGCAGGCGAATTCGGGGCTGATAGCGAGTCGGCTGTGCCATGTGATGCCGAATCGCTGAGTGCGGCGCTTTGGAGTTCAGTTCGCGAGGGCCACGATTCTCAAACTTTCATTGACCGCGGAAATGCCGAGAAGGTCTTGGCCGCTGCGACCACGCGCATAAGCGCAGATTATGAACTGCCCTGGCTCGCTCACGCCGCTATGGAGCCGATGTCTTGCTGCGCCAAGTTTTATGGTCAGAGGGCCGTACTACATGTGGGTCACCAGTCGCCTGATGTCGCGCGTAAGGCGGTAGCGCAACTACTGGGCCTCGATGAGGAGGCGGTGGAGATCCGCAGCGTTGCGCTCGGCGGTGCCTTCGGTCGCCGTACTGAGCTTGACGTTGTGCTACAGGCTGCAAGCATCGCGCGCGAGTACCCTGGCAAGTTGGTGCAGTTGCAGTGGACACGCGAAGACGACACGCGCAACGATTTTTACCGGCCGGCCGTCGCCTCGCGGGTCGAGGCAGCTGTGGCCGACGGGCGTATCGTGGCGTTACATGCACGTTCGGCGGTGCAGTCTGCGACGGTTGATCTGACAACGCGGCTACTTGGTTTCGCGCCGCCTGGCCCCGACAAATCGACAGTTGAAGGCATATCGGACCAACCCTATCGGATTCCCAATCTTCGCATCGAGAACGAGACGGTCAAACTGCCCGTCTCGGTCGGAGTCTGGCGCTCTGTCGGCTACTCTTTCCAGTCCTTCATCATGGAGAGTGTCATCGATGAGCTCGCGCAGGCCGTGGGCGCGGATCCGTTGGCGTTCCGGTTGGCGCATCTTGATCCCGGTTCAAGAGAGCACACGGTGCTCAACCTGGTTGCACAGCGCTCCGGTTGGGGGAGCCCTCCAGCTACTCGTAACGACGGCGCCACGGTGGCGCGCGGCGTTGCGCTCTGTACTAGCTTCGGCAGTGCTGTGGCTCAGGTGGTTGAGGCGTCGATGTCCGCTGCGGGTGAGCCGCAGATACATCGTGTAGTGGTTGCCGTTGACGTTGGCACTCCCATCAACCCTAGCCTAATCCGTCAACAGATTGAGGGGTCGGTCATATTCGGTTTGTCTGCTGCGCTGCGGAGTAAAATCAGCTTCGAGGGCGGTTCGGTACGCGAGAGCAATTTTGATAACTATCCGCTTATGCGTTTCATCGAGACGCCTAAAATAGAGGTGCATATTGTTCCGAGCCGCGCTACGCCAACGGGTGTCGGTGAGATCGGCGTGCCACCGGTGGCGCCCGCGCTCGCCAATGCGCTCGCTGTCCTAACGGGAAAGCGTTTTAGGAAGCTTCCGATCCTCAATTCTTGAGGTACCTGTTTGCACTCTCGGTACGCTTTAGTCCCGCAACTAAACAGTGGCGTTAAAAATGCGGAGCAAAATCACGGCGTTGGGTGACATCGGGTCTGGAAGCGTTTTCATTTCTTAGGCGCAGGATGGTCGCAAGTCGTCGCTTCAAGAAACTCGTGTATCTGTCGAGGTCTGTGCGCTGGAACAGAAGAATGATTCGGCGGTTGCTAGCGGGTTGCCCGTATAAAGAAAGATTCGGTCAGGCCGCGCCAACTTGTTGATGCCGTGGCGCGCGCCCGTCGAGAGTGGGCAGTACCGCTGCGATGTGGGCTAATGTAGCCCAGGCGTCTCGCGTTGGGCAGGATGTGGCTGATCCGGAACCACCGGTTCGAGCCATCCGGTGGAGTAGGCGGTGACGGTCTTTGGGGCTGCGGTGGCGGCGCTCGCTTGAAACTTTCCTGACGTATTAGCCACGATCGGTTCGCAGCTCCGTCCGGCTAAAAAATCGAGGGCCTGACGGATTGAAGCCTCATTGGGGTCACCCAAGGGCTTGGAAATATCATCACTTGCGCGACAGCTGGCGTTTACAGCGCCCGCTAAGCCATCGAAATAGGCGTCAGAATTGCTGGCGTTTTTAGTCGTGAACGCGACCACGCGTAGTCGATCATCACACGCGCTGCGATCGATAGCCACTTGTCCGACGGGCTTGCCGAAGGTATTCGCGCCAATCAAGCCGAGGTCCGCTGAGAAATAGGGGATGAAACCGTTGATGACGAGTTCACTCGCTGAGGCGCTCGCGCCGGTGGTGATGAAGGCGAGCTTAAGAGGAGAGACCGCCTGCGAAGGAGGGTCAAAATATTTGATGCTATCGCGCGAAGCTTTTTCGGGGCGATGAATGAGCTGAGCAAATATATGCCCCGATTGGCGATTCCCGCCCAATAGGTCCCCCAGTAGCTCAGCGGTGCGCACGAGTCCGCCGCCGTTGTAGCGAAAATCCAAAATGAATTCGTTGACTCCCTGCGCTCTAAAATCATTGAAGACGCTACGCATCTGATCATCAGCCGAATCGATAAACGTTCTGAGATTGAAATAGCCCACACGTCGACCTTCGATCTCGAGAATACGGCTACCGTAGACGGGTGAAACGGGCTCTAAGCTATAAACGCGTTTTTCTAGAGTGATTTCGCGCGTTCCGGCGGCGTTCGTAACGCGTAACACACGGCGGGTACCGCTCGTGCTTGGGCCGAGTGCATTCGAGACACCTCTCGAACCCTCCGAGGCCATGATGTCGCTAACCAATCTGAGGCTGGCGCCGACCTCGCCCACCGCGAGTAATTCGTCGCCGCGAGCCAATTCAGCCGTAAACGCCGGAGAATTTTCAAACACCTCCATAAAAAAAACGCGTCGTGCTGCAGAGTCAAATCCTAGCCGGACGCCGAATCCCGCAGATTCACCCGACGACAGAAACGCATTTTCTTCTTGGATGGAGGTGAGGTACGTGAAGAAACGATCGCGATTCTGGCTGCGTGCCGTCGCGGTCATCGCGTCGATCAGTTCATCGACAGTCGCATAATTAGCAGGGTCAATATTGGCGGGTAGAGTGTCCGGAAACAGATACCACTCCCGTAGGCTATCGATCGCCCATTCTTGCCGGTCACGTAGCGAGCAGGCTTGGGGTGTGATTGGGTTGGCGCCTGTCGAGGGGGTGTTACCGCCACCACCGCCACCGCAGGCAGAGAGCGTCAGTAGCGCACTTGCGACAGTCAAAGAATAAATACGGCGATGACGAGACATAGCAGAATTTTTCCTTGCTGCAGAATGAAAGTCAAAGCCAGCCGCGACGACGGAACACCATAAACGGCACGATGGCCGACAAGATCATCAAGAGTACCGCTAAGGAAAACCCAAAAGGGTGCTCGGCACCCGGAAGATACCGTAAGTTCATGCCATACGCGGCGCCAATCACTGACGGGGGTAACAGCAATACCGTGACGACAGAAAATATCTTTAAGGTGTTGTTCTGCTCAATATTAATCATGCCAAGCGTTGCATCGAGCGTGAACTGCACTTTACCGGCCAGAAAGGCGGCGTGATCACTCATTTGGCGCAAATCGCGAAAGATCGTGCGAAAGCGGATACGCGTTGTCTCGTCGATTTGTTTGTGATTCGATTGCTGCAAAAAAGCGAGCAAGCGCCCGAGACTCGTGAGGGTTTCACGCGCTTTGGAGTTTAAATCGCCACTACGGCCGACGCGCTCTAAAATTTGTCGGTAATCGCGCACTCGTTGATTGCGCTTGCTATCGATGGGGGTGAACACCTCGGCGGTCAGATGATCCATCTCGTCGCTGGTACGCTCGAGCGCATCAGCGATTCGATTAACGAAGGCTTCGAGCAGCCCCGCTAGAATCGCCCCTGGGCTACGGCATTGCTCAGGATGGCGTGCCGCGAAGGTGGCATAGCGCTGAAAGGGCAGCGGGTCGACATAGCGGTTGGTGATCAATACGTCCCGAGTCAAGATAAACGTGATGGGATTATTTTGAGGATGATCGGTATCGAGCTGGGTGACCACGGTGGCGGTGAGAAATAGCACACCGTCTTCTTCGTAAAGCCGATTAGAGGTTTCAATTTCCCGCATTTCCTCACGGGTGGGGACTGCGACGTGAAACTGTTCCTCAATGAGCGCTTCTTCCTCGGCGGTTGGCTCCAGTAGGTCGACCCACAGCAGTGACGGGTCTAGCTTTGACGCAACAAAGAATATGGCAGGATCGACGGAGGCTCGTTGCAAGCCCCGCTCATCTAGGTGATGAATGCTCAGCATGCGGTTAGCTTACGCGCCGCACGCAAAAGGTCAGCGCGGACGCTCGCTGTTAGCGAGTGCGTTGATCAACTCCAGCATTTGCGGCACGCCACCGGCGCTACCCACATCCGTGCTGTAGCGCCCGTTGACGGCCATGAATGGCGTACCCTCAGCGCGATAACGACGCACGATCTCGTCGGCTTGTCGCAGTCGCGTATTCACCCACATGGAATTCCAAGCATCCGTAAAGGCTTTGCGTTCGATGCCATTCTCTTCGGCCCATTTGAGCATTACGGGTAAGGTGGAGGCTTCGTCTCGACCGAGTAAGCCATTGCCACCTCGATGGATGGTGTCAAAAACTTTGGTGTGCAAACGCTCATCTTGCTTGAGTGCTTGCAACGTGTAGTAGAGCCGCGCATGAAGTCGTGCCCCCGCATTCCAGGTCACCGGAATCCGTACAAATTCGACATTGGCGGGTTTGCCGCTTTTTTTCCAAGATTCGAGATAAGGATCCAGTACGAAGCAGGCGCCGCAACCGTACCAAAAAATTTCGACCACCTCGACCTTACCGGCGCCCACCGATGTCGCGACCGTCGGCGATAAGATCCGATAGTGTTTACCCGCTTGCCACTTACTAGGGATACCAGACTGAGCCTGTGCGAGTGGCGCGAGGGACCCTAAGGCGAGGGCGCAAATTGCTAACAAAGAAATAATATGACGGCGATCTCGCATGACTTCAGTCCATCCCACTTAGCGCAAACCCTGGATATAGCTCGCCAAGGCGACTTTTTCTTCCTCCGTCAGACGCTTGGCGATCACACTCATGATATGACCATTGCGTGAGCGAGTCGGTTCCCCAGTCGTGACGTTTACATAGCGTTGATCATTGGCGTAGTCCTGTAACGTCTTGACCGTGTAGGTGGCATGTTGCGCGCGCAAGGCGGGGTAACCTGCCGCAGGATTGCCAAGACCGGCTGGGCCATGGCAGGACGTGCAGGACGGGATGCCTCGCTCTCGTTCGCCTCCGCGATACAGCGCTTCACCGGCCGCGACAGTCGCTGGGTCGGCTTCGAGACCCGTCGGAGTTTGCGCCGCGTAATACGCCGCCACGTCAGCAATGGCTTCATCCGTCAGCCCGAGCGCGAGGGGATACATCACCATGTTGTTGCGATGACCCGCGCGGAACAGTCGCAACTGCTCTGATATATACGCAGCATTCTGGCCTGCCAAACTCGGCCACTCCGCCACGACGCTGTTGCCATTGACCCCATGACAGGCAATACAGAGAGCATTGGCCTGCTCGGCGCCGGCTTCGGCGTTGCCGCGGGCTTGAGCAAAGGGGACAGACAGAGCCACTAGTGCCAAGAGGCTCAGTAGGGCGCGGGGCTTGATCAACATCCTATCGGCTCCGAACGATCGATTATCGAGCCACAGAGTTTACACTATGCCCCCATATTTTCGGCGCGCAGCCCATGTCAGTGTTCCCACAAGTCGAGTTTTTGCTGAGTGTGGCGGCGGTCAGCCAGTTTCCGCCCGACACGGGCTCCGAAATCGCCGTTGCCGGCCGGTCCAACGCCGGTAAGTCGAGCGCGATCAACGCGATCCTTGAACGTCGCGGACTCGCGCGGACGAGTAAGACGCCAGGGCGAACCCGCCTTTTGAACTATTTCGATGTGGGTGCTGAGAGACGGTTAGTGGACCTGCCGGGGTATGGCTATGCGGCCGTACGCCCGCAGGAACGTCAGACATGGTTGCCGTTGGTGGCGGCCTTGCGTGAGCGACAGAGCTTGACGGGGCTGGTGCTGATCGTGGATTCACGGCGCGGCGTGCGGGATGAAGACGAAGAGCTACTCGCCTGGGCGGACCCGAGTCGACGCTCGGTCCACGTGCTGCTCTCTAAGGTGGATAAGTTGAACCAGGCCGACCGCGCGGCCGCTTTGAAATCCGCCACAAAACGGCTCGATGGTCGGGCGACCGTACAAATATTCTCAGCGCATTCGCGCCTCGGGCTCGCGCAAGCCCAAGCGACGCTACAAGAACTGTGGCAAAAAAAACCCCCGGGGCCTGTTTAGAGCCGCCGGGGGCAGACATAACCCGGCACAGGTCTTCAAAGCCGGGGCCCGCTCAGGGAGGGAGAAGCGGGGAACGACAAACGTTCAAGCTGTCAGACCTGGGGCGGTGCCGGAAGTTCCCGTGCATCCTGAAATTAATTCCCATGAAAATCAATTTGTTATCTCGCAACCTGTTGCAAAATAACAACGAAATTAGTGGGCTTCATCCCAGTTGTAACCCACGCCGATATCCACCTTGAGAGGAACGCGTAACGTCTGGCCCGCCGCTTCCACCATGCGTTCACGGACGGCTGCACTCACGCGTTCGATCGCCGATTCCGCGACCTCCAACACAAGCTCGTCGTGTACTTGCATGATGAGTCGCGCCTCACCCGCCGCTTCCTCTTCGCACCAGGTATCGACCGCAATCATGGCGAGCTTAATGAGGTCGGCAGCCGTGCCTTGCATCGGTGCGTTGATTGCACTGCGTTCGGCGTACTGCTGTAAGGCTCGATTTCTCGATTGAATGTCGGGCAAATAGAGTCTTCGACCAAAGACTGTTTCTACAAAGCCATTTTCTTTGGCTTGTTTGCGAGTTCGATCCATGTAGTCTTTGACGCCAGGGTAGCGATCAAAATAAAGCTCGACATAGCGTTGCGCCGAGCTACGATCAATCCCTAGTTGGCGCGCGAGACCAAAGGCCGACATACCGTAGATCAATCCAAAATTAATGGCTTTGGCTGAGCGGCGCTGATCTGCTGTCACCTCGTCAATGGGAGTATCAAAGACTTCGGCAGCCGTGGCCAGATGCACGTCGCGATCCTGCGCAAAGGCTTCGCAAAGCCCCGGATCGCCAGATAGATGCGCCATGATTCTGAGCTCGATTTGCGAGTAGTCGGCTGCGACCAAGCGATATCCTGATGGTGCGACAAAGGCCTGCCGGATACGACGGCCCTCTGGAGTACGGATCGGAATATTTTGAAGATTAGGATCTGTTGATGATAATCGCCCCGTCTGCGCGACGGCTTGGTGGTATGAGGTGTGTACACGACCTGTTTCGGGATTAATTTGGTTCGGAAGTTTTTCCGTGTAGGTGCTACGAAGTTTGGCGATGCTGCGATAATCCAAGATCAATCGGGGCAGCTCGTGGTTTTCCGCGAGCTCTTCGAGTACATCCTCAGCAGTTGACGGTTGACCTTTCGGTGTTTTACGAAGAACGGGGATCCCCATACGCTCAAATAAAATAGCCTGTAATTGTTTGGGTGAGTCGAGATTAAATTCGCCGCCTGCTGCGCGATGGGCGGCAACTTCCAGCTCGCCTGCGCGCTCAGCAAGCTGCTCACTCTGTTTTTGTAGCATCTGGCGATCAATGAGTACCCCTCGACGCTCCATCTTCCATAACACCGGGATGAGGGGTTGTTCAAAGTTTTGATAAAGCTGTTGTAGGGAGGGTTGTTGCGTAATCGCCGGCCACAGACAGCGGTGTAAGCGAAGTGTCAGGTCGGCATCCTCTGCGGCGTATTCGCCTGCACGATCGAGCTCTACTTGTGAAAAATTGAGCTGCTTCGCGCCTTTTCCGGCCACATCGGTGTAAGAGATTGGTTGAATATCAAGATAGCGCTTTGAGACGGAGTCCATGTCGTGCCGGGTGGCGACACTATTGAGCACATAAGACTCAAGCATCGTGTCGAAGTGCATCCCGCGCAGCGTAATCCCGTGATTAGCGAAGACATGCGCATCGTATTTTAGATGGTGTCCGACTTTGCTGACGTTATCACTCTCGAGCAGCGGCTTTAATCGGTGAAGGACCTGTTCGCGATCGAGTTGATGCGGTGCGCCCACGTAGGTGTGTGCAAGCGGTAAATACGCGGCGACACCGGGCTCAATGCAAAAGGACACGCCGACAATTTGAGCCTGCATGTAATCGAGACTCGTGGTTTCGGTATCGACCGCAAAGCAACTTGCTTGCTCTAAACGAGCCATCCAATCATCGAAAGTGCCTGAGTCAAGAATAAGTGTGTATTGACGAGCGGCGTCACGCAGCGCTGCGTTTACAAGCGGTGTGTCAACGACTTCGCTCGAATGTGGGGCAGCGTCATCGAGGCCGCGGAGCAGGGCTTTGAACTCCAGTCGGCTGTACCATTCTTTGAGTGCATCGGTGTCAGCGGGTTTATTGGTGAGCTGATCAGCGACATCCGTTAGGTCCAAATCGCAGCGAATGGTCGCCAGCTGGCGTGATAGACCGAGTGTTGCTAATCCCGCGCGGAGATTTTCGCCGACCTTCCCGGTGACTTCGTCCGCGTGCGCGATGAGTGAGTCGATATCGCCGTAAGCGTTCAGCCATTTGGCTGCCGTCTTCGGGCCAACCTTATCGATACCCGGGATGTTGTCGGCGCTGTCTCCCACCAAGGCGAGATAATCGATGATTTGCTCGGGCCAGACATCAAACTTGGCCTTGACCGCGTCGCGATCATAGTGACTGCCGGACATCGTGTTGATCAAACGAATTTTGTCACCGACTAGCTGACACATATCTTTGTCACCCGTCGAGATCAGAACGGTATCGCCACGCTGCGCGGCCTGAATAGCGAGTGAGCCGATCACGTCATCAGCTTCGACCCCTTCGCGGCGAATCAGAGGTAAGCCAAGTGCGCGAACGATTTCAAGCAGCGGTGTGATCTGGCTGCGTAAATCATCGGGCATGGGCGGTCGGTGGGCTTTGTATTCGGCAAAGAGTTCATCGCGAAAGGTTTTACCCGGCGCGTCAAACACTACGATAGTTTTGTGGGCAGGGTACTCGCGTAGGAATTTGAGCAACATGTTGGTGACACCGAGCACCGCGCCGGTCGGCTCACCGCGTGAATTGGTAAAGGGAGGTAGGGCGTGAAACGCCCGGTAAAGGTATGAAGATCCATCGATTAAAATCAAATCGTACATGGCATTTCTGAGTATAGGCGGGACGGGACGGTCAGCCGTCTTCAAGAATTAAACGTTTGATATCAGTCGCAAGATTTGCGACTTCCAGCGAGGGCTGTGCAATCAGCCGTAATCGGCTCTGACGATCGTAAATGTAGAGCGTTGCTGAGTGGTCGATGGTGTAACTCTCGCCGGTCGCGTCCGGTACCTTGATTGCGATGGCTCTAAATTCTTCGACAATACGCTCAAGATTTTCCGGTTCAGGTCTGAGCCCTAAAAACGACGGGTCAAAGTTTTCAACATAGGCTTGTAAGCGCTCGGGCGTATCACGCTCAGGGTCAACTGTAACGAGGATGACTTGCAGGCCGCCAGCCTGGTCTCCCAGCGCGTCGCGGACTTCCCGTAGGCGAAATAAAGTGGTGGGGCAGACGTCTGGGCAACTCGCAAATCCAAAGAACACCAGAGCGACTTGGCCGCGGAATTCTTTGATTTCCCGTAGTACCCCGGAAGTATCAGGGATGTTGACGCCGAGGCCGTAATCAAGCCCCTCAACCTCAGTCGAGTTAAATGGCGCGGGAGGAGGCGTGGCAGGCGCGCAGGCAGAGAGGGCAAGCCAGCCCGCAAGCAGCAGCGCGCCAGGCAGCGCGCGTAACGCGACTGCCTGGGTGCTGCGAGACATCAAGTTCCGGGAGCCTTGACCCAGACTTTGCACCAGCCCGTGTTTTTGACGAGCTTGCCAGGGAAGAGATTGCATTTGCCAGTGGCGGCTTTGCGATCCTTCTCGGCCCACTGCAGGCAGTTGCCACAGTGCTGGCCGGCTTTGTAGTTGGGATTCGCCTTGGCGTCGACCTTGGTGGCGTCTTCCACGTAGCCCAATGCTTTGGCCGCAGGTTCAGTCGGGCCGAGCACAGGTAAGGATTGAGCAAATGCGGTTTCGACCACCACGGGGATGGCTGGCAGACCAAGTACGGAAGCGCCAAGCATTTGGCGACGGGTCAGCTTGCTGGTCATGAGTGAAGTTCCTTTTGACTCTGGAGCCAATCTCCAGACCTCGGATTATACGCCTTGAGAGAGAAACGGGTGCTTTAACAGTAGGGACTTTAAGCGGCTTACGCTCAAGTGAGTTAGGCGTGAGCCCGCGGAGCGCGAGCGGGCGGGGTGAGTCTGACGGGACTCGCGTCCGGACGAGGGGGGCAAGGGTTTGCGTTCGTTTGGCTGAGGGCGCGAGGGCCCCTGCGATAGCCGTTGCCGAAGCGGGCTCGGCGCGGGCAATCAACGCTCGTAGCTCATCCTCACCCATCGCGACGCTGGGATCGGATCCAATGGGAAGGTGACAGCCCCAAGTCCGTTGCGCCAGCACCGCGACCGTCGCCGCCAGCATAAGTGGCGCTGATCCCTTGCGATGCTACGGAAAACCACAATACCCCCCTGACGATGACCTCGCGCTTAGGGAGTCGGGGGCGTGTCTTGTGGTCCCGTAATCACTACATCGGGCGACGCGTCAGGCAGATACAGAGGACCAATTTGGCCGCAGGCGCTCAGCGCCCCGAGGGCGGCCATCGTCAGCCAAATCGTCAAGCGAGTTGATCCAGAATGACTCGGAGGACTCATCGCGCAAAGATAGCGCGACCTTCGCGCAAGGTCAGCCAGCCGCGCAGTACGCGATAGAGCACCCAGATTCCAATCATCAACATGCCGATCCAAGCCGTTGCAAACCCGACGAGCAGTAGCATCAGCGGGGCGGATAACAAGAGTACAGCTATGCTCAAGCCAAGCGCTAACCAAAAGGTGCGGATTTGCCAGCGAAAATGGGATTCGAGCCAAGTGCCTGCGGCATCACGCCGCCGTAAATAATTCATGATCACAGCGATGATCGAGGGCAGACCAAAAATAAAGCTCCCCACGATAGTCGCGGCACCCGTCACACCGATCAGCACGGATAATGCGTGCAGCCCGTAAATGAGATGGGTGTAGGGAATGAGCGTGGGGTCAAAGTCAGTGGGTGAGCGCTGACTTTCCTCATACTCGTTATCGAACGAACTCATGGTTTACGCACCACCGCCATCGTAATCCGTGAAATACATACCGACTCGCCCGCGGCATTGACGACATCGATGCACCAGACATGACTGCGAGCACCCAGATGGACGGCATAGGTTTCGCCGAAAATTTTCTCCCCCTTGGGAACAGGGCGCAGGTGATTAGCATTGATCTCCTGGCCTAATGCAAACTCATTTTCTTTGACAGCTGCTGTCGCCGCAACACTCGCCAAGGTTTCAGCAAAAGCGACCGAGGCCCCACCATGCAAGATGCCCATGGGTTGGCAACTATGCTCACTAACGCGCATTTCGCCGCGCAAGCTGTCTGCGCTGATATCTGTGATCACGATGCCGAGCGTTTCGACCATCGTACCTTTAGAGATCCGATTGGCGAGTTCGAGCGTCATGTCCTTACGCCAAGGTACCGGCAGTCGCTTCATGATGGATTTTCGTCCGGATCTTTTTGTAGTAGCGCGCCAATTCGGCGATACGCTTCTCTGAAAGGGATCCCTTCCTTGACCACTAATTCATTGGCGGCTTCGGCGGCATGAATGCCACTGTCCAGCTCAATGGACGATGGCTTAAATCGCATCGCATCGATGGCTGCGGGCAGCAACGCGGTGCTTGAGGCTGCTAGATCAATACCTCGGAATAGAGGCGCTTTCAATAATTGAAGATCTCGCTGATAACCGGAGGGTAGTTTCGCGAAGATGCTAAGCGCTTCAAGTAGACAGGCCTGCGCCGTCGCGCTACGCCCGCGCAAAAGCTCAAACACATCCGGATTACGCTTCTGCGGCATGATCGATGAGCCGGTTGTGAACTCATCCGGTAGCTCTAGGAAATCAAACTCCTGCGTATAAAAGAGGCAGACATCGGTCGCAAAACGCCCAAGATCCTGCATTAACAAAGATATTTCAAAGAGTAGCTGAGACTCTGCTTTGCCCCGCGAGAGCTGTACCGCTGTCACAGGGTTGTGTACGGAATCAAAATCTAGGGCCGCGCAGGTTGCCTCGCGGTCAAGGGGTAAACCCGGCGTGCCGTAGCCCGCTGCTGAACCGAGCGGACTCTTTCCAAGTCGACGCTGCACGGCACGTAATCCCGCAGCATCATCGCGCAGTTCAGCCGCAAAGCCGCCGGTCCATAGCGCGACGGAGCTCGGCATCGCTTGCTGCATGTGAGTGTAGCCTGGCAACACGAGGTCGCCTTGGCGGGCCGCGAGTCGATCGAGCGCTGCCGCGACGGCTTCGGCACCGCTTGCGAGTTGCTCGCAGGCATCGCGTAAATAGAGGCGTAAGGCGGTCAATACTTGGTCGTTTCTCGAGCGCCCAAGGTGTACTCGACCCCCAGCGGCGCCGATATTGGCGGTCAGACGTTTTTCAAGCGCGGTTTGCCCATCTTCGTCACTGAGTTCAATTTGCCACTCACCCTGTGCGTGTGAGGCGGCGAGTGCCTCGAGACCCGATTCAATGGCATCGCAATCTTCAGCGCTCAGTAGTCCTTGCTGATGCAGCATCTGCGCATGAGCAATCGACGCGCGCGCGTCATAGGCCACAAGGCGTTCATCCAAGGCATGATCTTCGCCGGCGGTGTAATGCAGCACTCGCTCATCAAGCGGGGCGCCTTTGTCCCAAAGACGCGTCATGGTTTGGCCTTTGACATGACTTTGAGTCCTCAGCCTTGACCTGCGGCCAGCTCCGCGGGCTCCAGTTTACCGACATCCGCCACCACGAGTGTGCCCGTACCTTCATTAGTGAAGACTTCTGCCAGAATGGCATCCGCGCTTTTATAAGAAATGACATGGACCCGTTTGACGCCGCCCTTGATGGCCGTCTCGATTGCTTTGGCTTTGGGTAACATCCCATCGGCGAGACTGCCTTGTTTACGTAGCGTGTCCAAGCCCGCTAAATCCGTATAAGAAATCACTGAGCCTGGATCTTCAAGCCGCTCCAAGATGCCGGGAGCGCCCGTACACAGCAGCAACTTTTCGGCACCCAGCGCGGCGCCCAAGGTGGCAGCAACGGTATCGGCGTTAATGTTGAGTAAGGTTCCTGACATATCGCTCGATAGCGGCGAAATCACCGGCATCAGGCCATTGTCGAGTAGTTTCCGCACGACGTCGGTATCAATGTAATCGATATCGCCCACGAACCCGTAGTCCACCGTTTCATCGGTGCTCTGTAACTTCACAGGCGCGCGCTTATGGGCTTGGATGAGTCCCGCATCAACACCGCTAATACCGATCGCTGGGATCTGTAACTCACGGCAGACAGCGAGGATGCGCGTATTGATGAGGCCACTGAGCACCATGGCGGTCGCATCGATCGAGCGCGCATCGGTAACGCGACGACCTTCGATCATTTGAGTCGGCACGCCAAGTTTCTCGGTGACTTCGGTGAGTTGTGGGCCGCCACCATGGACGAATACCACGCGGATACCGAGTGAATGCAGGATCGCGATTTGCTCAATGAGCGCACGCGTCGCGGCAGGATCTCCAAAGACACCTCCACCTGCTTTGACGATGAAGGTTTTGCCCTTGTAGAGCCGGATGTAGGGCGCTGCGCTACGTAGGGCGCGAATAACGGCGGTCGGATCGGCGCGATGCATGATCATGAGAAACTCCTAAGAAAGACCCGGATGCACGCAGCCGGTCAGTAGGTGGAAGCGGACCGAGCGAGCAAACGGTGTAAGACTGCCATTTGCGCGGGTAAACGATTGTGAGCCTGTTGTAAGACGACGCTACGCGGCCCATCCAAAACATGATCGGCGACTGCCACGTTACGCCTGACCGGTAAGCAGTGCATGAATTTGCACTCTTCAGCGCTATGACTGAACCAAGACTCGTTGACTTGCCAGTCCTTAAATTGTGCGCGCTGTGCTGCATCGGCTGCGGCATCACCATAAGGTGCCGTGCAGCCCCATTCTTTGGCGTATAACACCTGTGCGCCTTTCAGCGCCGCATGACGATCGCTGGTTTCGCTGACGCTACCACCTGATGCCGCTGCCGCCGCGTGTGCTTTATCCATAATTTCTTGAGGTAAAGCGAAACCGTCCGGGCGTGCAACGACCACTTCCATGCCGCGCTGCGCTGCCATATGTAGTGTCGCTGCCGGAACGGCTAGTGGTGTGATGCGAGGATGATAAGCCCAGCTCAGTACGAATTTACCGCGCGCTGGTACCGCTAATTCTTCTAAAGTCTTCCAATCCGCGAGGGCCTGGCAGGGGTGATTCACCGCCGATTCCATATTGATAAGTGGCTTATCAATCACCTCTGCCATCGCAGAAAATCGCGCTTCGCTGACATCATCCTGTAAATCTTTGCCCTCGGCAAAAGCACGAATACCGATTGCATCAGCGTAAGAGGCGAGTACGGGTAGACCTTCGCGCACATGCTCGGCCGCCGCCCCATCCATCACGGCGCCAAGACGCGTTTCCAATTGCCAAGTGCCCTGCCCGGGCGTGATCACAAACGAGCTACCCCCCAAGCGTTGCATACCCACCTGGAACGACGCCAGCGTACGTAGCGAGGGATTAAAAAATATCAGCCCCAGAATCTTGCCGGCGAGCGCCGAGGGCTCCGGGTGCGCTTCCAGTCGCTGGGCGAGCGCAATCAGCTCGAGCACGTCTTCGCGACTAAAGTCAGCTAGATCAAGGAATCGTTTCATAAGTCTCTCAGCGCATCACGTAGGAGATCTACGTGAGTATCCTGCAAAATATAGGGGGGTAGGAGCCGGACGATGTGAGGATCGGCACTGGTTCCAGTGAGGATATTGCGAGCGAGCAGTGCCGCTTGGATTTCTTTGGCTGGCTTATTGACCCGCAAGCCATGTAAAAACCCTGCGCCTTGATGGCCGATCACTGGGCCAATCGTGCAGGTCTCGCGTAGTAAGTTCGAGACACGCCGCACGCTAGTTAAAAGATCCTCGCTTTCGATCGCATCAATGACCGCCTCGATAGCAGCACAGGCCATCGGCCCGCCGCCAAACGTGGTCCCCATGCCTTCGAGCGTAATCGCTTGGGTGACGGCTGGCGCCATGAGTAGCGCACCACAGGGAAAGCCATTACCGAGCGCCTTGGCAGTCGTGATCATGTCGGGTCTGACGCCATACAGATCGGCAGCAAAGGGGTAGCCGCTACGACCCACACCAATCTGAACTTCATCAAAAATAAGTAGGGCGCTTAGTTGATCGCAGCGAGTTCGTAAAGCTTGCAAGAATTCGCTGCCCATATCGAAGGCGCCACCGACACCTTGCACGGGTTCCACAATGACCGCAGCGGTCTCATGGTCGATATGAGTTGCGATTGAGGCTAGATCTCCGCGAGGGATAAAACGCACCTCAAACGGAGTACGCGGGAAGTCATACCACTTTTTGTCCGCGCCCCAGGTGATTGCTCCCGCAGCTGCCGTACGTCCGTGGAATGCGCCCTCGATGGCGACAATATTTTGCCGACGCGTCATTTTAAAGGCCATACGCAAGGCATTTTCGTTGGCTTCTGCGCCGGAGTTGACAAAGAAAATACTGTCGAAATGACCCCCCGCGAATCGCGCAAGCTTTGTTGCGGCTCGTGCACGCACCTCCATCGGCACAGCATTACTTTGGAAAGAGCAGGCGAGCGCCTGTTCGGTCAAGGCTCGAGTCCATCCTGCATGCTTGTAGCCGAGTGCGGCCACAGCATGCCCACCATAAAGATCCAGAATCCGTCGCCCATCTCGCGTGTGTAACCAAACGCCCTCGGCGTCGACCACTTCCACGGGATATTGAGCGAAGACCGGCGCTAGATAGTGATGCGGATTATCTTTGATAGCAGGGTGCATGATGGTGCTCTTGGGGGGCAGTAAGTCGCTCAGGTCCAGCCTGGAGCGCTAGCGAGTAGGCCCGTGGTCTCCGGTAAGTCAAACAAGCGATTGAGCCATTGCACCGCGCCACCCGCGGCCCCCTTGGTGAGGTTATCGATCACGCACATGACTGCGATGGTGTTGCCCCGAGTCGCGACAGATAATCGAGCGTGGTTACTAGCAACGACATCTTTGAGGCGAGGTGGGTTGTCGGTGACCGTCACAAAAGGGGCGTCTGCATAGTATTGGCGAATGGCTATCAGCGCATCTTGCGGACTGAGCTTGCCCCGCATCGCGCTTGATAACGACCCTTGCACCGTCACGTGAATCCCGCGGGCAAAGGGACCCGAGTGTGGCACAAACGCGAACTCGGCAGACACGCCGCTCGCGGCCGTCGCGCATTCGGTAATTTCCGGAATATGACGATGCATGAGCGGGTTATAGCTATAAAGATCGCTGTGTCGCTGCGGATGATGTGTACCGGCGACAGGCTTTCGGCCAGAGCCCGTGCTCCCCGTGACGCCGCTGACAAAGAGCAGAGGCTCACTGAGTCCTAGCGCAAGCAGCGGGACGCTGGCGAGTAGCGTCGCGGTGGCAAAGCAGCCGGGGTGCGCCACATGGGGTGTTGGCGCAACCGCCAAATGTTCAGGTAGCGCACAGGTGAAATCTTTGAGGCGTGCTGGAGCCCCATGCGCATGTTGGTACACGGCGGCATAGGCTTCTGGAGATCGATAACGATAATCGGCAGAAATATCGACGACTCGTGGCTGTGTGCCCGCCTGGTGTGCCGCATTGAGTAGCCGATCAATAAGACTTGCGCTCACCCCATGGGGGGCAGCCGACAGGATCGCGAGCCGCGGGTGCTTACATACCAAAGAAATGGCTCCCGCCTCGTCCATAAACGATTGGTCTCCCAAGCGCGGTGCCAGGTGTGAGAAGGCCTCTGCTGCGGCGGAGCCGGGCTGCGAATCAGAGACGATACCGCAGAGCTCAAAGTGGGGATGATCCAAGATGAGGCGCAGTAATTCACCGGCCACATAGCCCGTACCGCCCAGAATGAGAGTCGGAATGCGCATCAATGGCTCGCGGGTGCCGGGAATTTTTTCGCAAGACCGATCGCTTCAATGATGCAATCGCCGAGTGCTGCGCCATCCGAAAGGGCATTGAACGCGGGGACTTTCATCTGTTCGCGAATCAGTTCTACGCCGACGGCGTTGTCGGTGGCGGGCCCCGTGACCACACAGGGCTCGATTTGAAATCGCTCGCGCAAGAGTTTGACGCCACCCCAAGCGGCGACCGGATCATTGGCAGATAAGACGACGCCCGTGAAGGCTTTACGCAGGGCATCGTCCTCCAAGATGGAGTCCACGCCATAAGCCCCAAGTATACCGTCGCCCAATTCAAAGACGATGGCATCCGGGCGTTTAGCGGCCAATTCACTGATCATAGTACGTGTCAGTGCCGGACCGACTTGGCGATTGGTCGTGATGACTCCGAGATCTGTGAAGATCAAGGAGTTTCGACCGCCCGCATCTTCCATCGCGAGGATATCGCGTCGCAGCGACACACCCGTCGCTTTGAAGCAATCAATCGTCATTCCGCGGTGGCGCATCCGACTGACGATAGAACAGGCAGCTGCGGTTTTACCGGCTTCCATGCAGGTGCCCGCTAGGGCGACCACGGGTACGCCATGTGTTTCGAGCGGCGCGTTGAGAGCGAGCTTACGGTAACCGGCGCGCGCCGGTACTCCGATCCGCTCACCGAGATAAGGAAAGTGCAGCACAACACCGAGTACACGGCAGTCGAAAGGCTTGCCCTTATCGGGGTTTACCGAATCGCAGATACCGAGGACGCCACCAATATTCAACATTTGAATGACATCGCCCGCAGCCAGCGTTTTCGGGACATGACCGGAATAGCCAAATAAAGCGCGTCTTGGTCCGAGCGCGCCGACCACGATGTCACCTTTATTGACTTTAGCCATACGCCCGCTCGCGAGCTCGAGCGTGTTGTAGTTGGCTTTGCTCGAGAGTATTTCCACCACCACGACAATGCCTTCTTCTGACGGCAGATTTTCGGTGGCGATGCGCACTTCGTGACCGAGTCCGCAGGCCTGCGTCACTGAGGCAATTTTATCGACGACGACGGTTCTCATACTGCACCTTTACTAGATTGCTTGGCAGCAGCGACGTGATCGCCCGCTCGCCGATAGAAAATACCGCTTAGGCCTACGATGCGCGAAAAGCCGAGCGCATCTGCGGCGGTCCATTCGCCCGTCGCTTCACCATAGACCCCTTTTGAGGCGGCCATCAATGAATAGTCAGACTCCACGCCTTCGATGAAGACAGAGCCTGGACGCAAGAGCACATGCACAGTGCCCGTGACGCGCTGTTGCGAGCTCAGCATTAGGGCCTCGATGTCGCGGCACACTGGATCCAGCAACTGTCCTTCATGCACCCAGTCGCCGTACGGGGCTGCCAGTGTTTCTTTGATACGCTGCTGACGCGCCGTCAACACGAGTTTCTCGAGCTCTCGATGAGCGTTCAAAAGAATTTCGGCAGCGGGAGCTTCAAATGCGACACGGCCTTTGGTGCCGATGATCGTATCGCCCAAGTGGATGCCACGACCGATTCCGTATGGGCCTGCGATCTGCTCCAGCTGCTCGATGACTTGAACGGCTGACAGTGACTCGCCATCCAGTCCGCAAGGTACGCCCTGCTCGAATTGCAAGCTAATCGTGCGCGCAGACCGGGGTTTGCTGAACGCCTCTTTGGATAGCACCCAAGCCTGTTCGGGGATACTGCCTTTTGAGGTCAAAGTTTCTTGACCACCGATGCTGACCCCCCAAAGACCCCGATTGATGGAATAGGCCGCGCCATGCGCGGGGACAGGTAGACCACGCGTCGTTAGAAAATCCACTTCTTCCTGCCGCTTAAAATGGTGATCCCGCACCGGAGCGATGATTTCGAGCTCGGGCGCCAGTGTTCGCAGGGCAACTTCAAATCGCACCTGATCATTACCGGCAGCCGTGCAGCCATGAGCAACACTACGTGTACCGATTTCATTGGCGACACGCGCAAGGGTTTGCGCCTGCATGACTCGCTCTGCACCGACGCACAAGGGATAAAGTTGGCCTCGGCGCACATTACCCATGATGAGAAATTTGAGCACTTGCTCAAAATAGGCTTGCCGCGCATCGATTTGATGATGAGCGCTCGCGCCCAACGCGAGGGCGCGTTCATTCAAAGTGGCGGCCGTTGCCGCATCAATGCCGCCAGTGTCTACCGTGACAGTGATGATGGGTCGTTGATATTGCTCTTTCAGCCACGGGACGAGGAAAGAGGTGTCTAGACCGCCCGAGTAGGCGAGGAGAATCGGCTCTGTCATGGGGAGTCCTTAGATACGAAACAGGTCGCGTAGCCGCGCGACGAGTGCGCGCTGGCCGGTGCTTGAGCGAGTAGCGATGAAGATGGTGTCATCGCCGGAAATGGTTCCGGCCACTTCATCCCAGTCGGCTTTGTCGAGTGCGATGGCGACACTTTGCGCGGCGCCGATGGTGGTGCGGAGCACTGTGAGGTGATCCCCAGCGGTATCGATCCCGCGTACGAATTGCCGCAAGGCACTGAAATCATCCAAGGTCCGGCTATCTTCGTCCGTCGGGGGTAGATACCGACCCGCGGCTTTAAGCACCCCTAGATCGCGTAAATCCCGACTGATGGACGATTGGGTGACCGTGTGACCCTCGCGGCGCAGCAAAGCCACCAACTCCGCCTGCCGACGCACGGGCGAGCCGCGCAGGATGCGCAGAATCGCGGAACGACGGTCATGTTGGGCGGGATCGGTATGCATAAAAGTGCGCGCATTATGCATATTCATGCATGAGTGTCAACTCATCCCAGCCCGATCGACTCCTAACCGCGCTCGAGCTCCCGACGTCCGTGAACGACCTGTACTCGTTGGGTGTCAACGATGTCCGTTGAGCGCTCGCTGATCGTCCTCAGGAAGTGAAACTGGCCGACGGCCCGATCACGATTCAGCATGAGGCTCGTGTAGCCGCGTTGATGGGTGTTGGCATAGAAGAGCCCCGCATTCGCCCCGCGCATGGCTTGCGCGACTTTCAGTGGATCGACCCCGCTTGCCAGAAACTCAAACCCAGGTGAGGTGACCGAGTGAGTCGCCAACTCAACGCCTGCTGCTCGACCCTCTGCGCTCAAATTTTGTGCCCACGCGTTATGACTGTCACCTGAGAGCGTGATCAGATTGGCGCCAGCGGAGAGCGTGCTGGCTAGCAAGCGTTCGCGCTCGATCGGGAATCCGCCCCAGCTATCAAAATTAAAAGGTAAACCCGCGCGCGACGCGGCGATCCCTGCTTGCGCTCGACGGCGGAAAATCTCGGGCGCATCCGCTGGAACCCAATCAGCCACTTCTCCGGGTAGTCTCAATTCACCCATGACGACTTGTTGCGATAGGATTTGCCAGCGCGCTTTTCGCGCCACAGAATCTTTGATCTGCGTATCGAGCCAGACTCTCTGCTCCGGACCGAGCAAAGTTCGGGCTGCATCATTTAGCGCGCCATCGCGGAATTCTTTGAGTACTCGGGGGAGATTTTCTTGGCCTTTAAGGGCGGCCTCTAGATCCAGTGGCTTACTTCGGCCAGACACCCGTGTCTCGAGCTTAAAGAGCGTCGCAAGATCGCCGATGGGATAGCTACGCCAGAGATCATCCGAGACAGGCATCCATTCGCGATAGACCGCCATGGCGGCCGCTTTGCGCACTGACCACTCGCCTTCACTGTCGCTTTGATGATTTTCCGCGCCATCCACCCATGCATCATTCGCAAGTTCATGGTCATCCCACTGGCTGATCACAGGATAACTTTGATGTAAGCGCTGTAAGTCAGGGTCGCTTCGATAGGCGCTATAGCGTAGGCGATAGTCCGCTTGATTGAGGAGTTCATGGCTCGGTTGGATCAAGCGTCCAGGGAGCGCCGAAGCCGCATCGGGATAGGCACCGACGGGATACTCGTAGAGGTAATCTCCCACATGCACGATGAGATCCAGATCGCTGCGCTCGCAGGCGTGCGCGTAAGCGTTGAACCAACCAAAAGGCAGATTCGAGCAACTAAAAAGTCCGATCCCAAAGCGACTCACGTCATCGCTCGGCAGCGTGCGGGTTCGCCCGACCGAGCTGACTGTGCCATCCGGCGCAATGAAGCGATAAAAATACCAACGCCCTGGCTCAAGGCCGGATAGGGTGATTTTTGCGGTGTGATCACGCTCGCCTTGAGTTGCCACATCCGCGCCAGCCACGATACGTCGAAAACCGGTATCTGCTGCCAGTTCCACACGCAGGCGCGTATCCTGCTCGGCTACAAAGCGCGTCCAAAGCAAGATGGAATCGATACTGGGCTCGCCACTGGCGACGCCATGTGTGAAGCCGCGGGCGTGCAGGATGGAAGCCACCCCCGGCACGGACAGTGCACCGAGTCCGTACATACCGGCAAGAATGAGTTGGCGTCGATCAATCATCGGTAGACTCCGCAATTCGGGATCGGCTGGGCTGATCGCTGGATGAAAAAGTTTCGCTGCGCATTCTGCATTCTACGGTGAGTGTTTTGCGAGAGTGTTGCACTGAAAATTGGTGTAGGGTCGCCCGTCGGTGACCGCGAAGAAACCAATACGCGAATGGAGATGAATGGTGCTTTCTGCTGAATGGATGATCATCTCAATCAATCTGATCATTCTTTATATCGCCTATTACTTTGTGTATCCGCGTTTTGCGGGTTCAGATGTGAACCGACTGCTTGTCAATGATCTGTTGGCGAATATCACTGCCTTAGTTGTTGCGGGCGCGCTTTTTTATGGCAGCGGACAGCGTTTTGATTTTGTATTCTTCGAGCTAGGCTGGTTTGGTTTTACGCTCTTAAGCTTTGTGCTCTTGGAGCTCCCGTTTTTTTGGTCATACGCGAGGCGTTACCGCTTGTTCGAGGTCGCAGATCGCGAAGATTGATGCGCTAAATGTAGCGCAGCGGTATCGGGGCGCACACCACGCCAAACAAAAAAAGCTTCAGCGGCTTGTTCGATCAACATGCCCATCCCAGATGCTGCCGTGCCTACGCCTTGAGCAAGCGCCCAAGATTCAAAAGGCGTGACTTGATCTGCATAACCTAAGTCATACGCGAACGAGTGCGCCTTAACCAAAGAGTTAGGCAGAGTCGGTAGCTGACCCTGCAAGCCCAGTGGTGTGGCTTGGAGTAAAAGATCTGCGCTACCGACATCTCTTAAAGCGATTAGGGAGCAGGTAAGGATTTGCGTCGGACGTGATGCGGATTTGAATTCTTCGGCTAGGCGTTCTGCCCTCTCGATACTCCGATTGGCGATCCAAACTTCCGCGGGATGCTGATCGAGTAACGGCCCGAGTATCCCGCGTACCGCCCCGCCTGCGCCAATGATCACGATACGTGCGCCCGTAACCGGCGCGCGTAAGCGTGCAAGATCTGCGATGAGGCCGGCGCCGTCGGTATTGTCGCCGAGCAAGCGTCCATCGAGGGTGTGCAGTAGGGTATTCACAGCCCCCGCTGTGCGTGCTCGTGGCGTTAAGGCATCGGCAAGTTCCGCGGCGGCAATTTTATGCGGTACGGTGACATTGAGCCCGCTACCACCCTTGGCAAAGAAATCACGAGCGAACGAGGCAAAATTCTCACTAGTGACATGGTATTTGTCGTAGGAAAGACGCTGTCCAGTTGCCAAAGCGAAGGCCTGATGAATTCTCGGAGATTGACTGTGTTCGATGGGGTCGCCCACCACGCCATAGCGAGCCACTAAGATGTCCCTTTCAGGATCAGCGTAGGGTTTCATTGGGGGGTTCCTATCACTTGCCAGCCACCGGTTCCTCTCTCATCGAGTGCCGCATATAAGCTTGGGAGCGATGCTCTCAAGCACTCTTCTACTTGCCAAGGTGGGTTGATCACAAGCATCCCTGAGCCATTCAGCCCTACTTTGGAGTCGCAGGGGTGCCGCCACAACTCGCATCGTAGAGACTCTGGAGTTTGAGCCAATCCCTTGCAGGTACTGAGCGAGCTCAGCAATCGACCGAGCGCTCGCTCCGTGTCCGCACGATGCTTGATCGGATACCACAGCGCGATCACCGCCTGACTGAACCGGCTCATGATCGTCGTGAGTGCCGTGGCGATGGCTTTGTAGTCTTGGTCACTATTTTCATAGGGCGGGTCGATCAGGATCAAAGCACGCCGCTCGATCGGCGGCAGCCAGGCGGCAAGTTCCGCGTAGCCATCCGCGCATCGTGTTTTGATGCGCGCCAGTGACTGGGTGCTAAGCGCTTTCGCTAACTTTGCGAGATTTTTCTCCAGCTGACGGTGCTCAGCGGGCTGTACCTCAAAACACACCATACGATCTTGCGGGCGTAATTGACTCAATGACCAAACCGGTGAGCCCGGGTACCCGTTTGTCAAAGTGGCTGCGCGACGCAAGCTATCGAGCGTCGTCATATAGAGCTGGAGCGCACCCGACTCAGTGACGGGGGCGCTGGCGTCTTGAGTTACGATGGCAGGCAGCAAGTTGATACTTGCTTCGGCGGATTGCTTCGCTTCAGCACTACGCAGATCGTAGAAGCCACTACCTGCATGCGTGTCCACCACTAAGAAACCTTTTTCTTTGCGCTGCATGGCTTGCAGCAGCACCATCCATGTCAAGTGTTTATGCAGATCGGCAAAGTTGCCTGCATGAAAAATATGACGGTACTTCACGCCGCAGGAGTATCAGGAGTGTCTTTGGGCTTGCTGGTTGAGGTTGCTCGACGCGTTGTTTTGGTTTTTGACTTCGCTTTGCTTTTTGCCTTGGCTTTAGTCTTCGCCTTGGTCTTGGCGGGCGTTTTTGCTTTCGCTGGCGCTTTGGCTTTGGTCGGTGACTTAGCTTTAGCGCTCGTCTTGCCTCGGCCAAATCGACCCCGACCCGCTCGCTGTGGCGCTGCGGCGAGTAGCTCGCGGCACTCATCCAGCGTCAGTGTTTTGGGGTCACGGTCCTTCGGGATCTTCGCATTCCGAGCTTTATCG
>RFOD01000034.1 GCA_009926865.1 Gammaproteobacteria bacterium
GCTCGCTCAAGAGTGATCGTGTACGGGTCATCTTCTTTGAGAGACGCATATTTACTACCGTATTTGATGAAGGGACCGAAGCGACCAATGTTCGCTTCGATACTCTCTCCCTCTCGGCTTTCGCCCAACTTACGCGGTAACTGAAAGAGTTGCATCGCCTCGGGCAGCGTGATGCTGTCCATCTTTTGGCCTGGCCGCAGGCCCGCAAAACGCGGCTTATCTTCATCATCACGCGTACCGATTTGTACGAAGGGACCAAAGCGTCCCATGCGTACGGAGATGGGTTTCCCAGTGGTGGGATCGGTACCGAGCTCGCGCGCTTGCGCAGCCTCGTCACGCGAAACATTTTTTTCGGTGTGCTCGATGAGATCGATGAACGGCTGCCAGAACTTTTGCAGCGGCTCGGTCCAGGCCTCTTCGCCGCGCGAGACGGCATCGAGCTCATCTTCCATCGCGGCGGTGAAGCCGTAGTCGACGTAGCGACCAAAGTGTGCGCTCAAAAAATTATTGACGATCTTGCCGATATCGGTCGGAATAAATCGACGTCCATCCATATCCACATATTCGCGATCTTTCAGCGTGGAAATGATCGAGGCGTAAGTGGAGGGTCTGCCGATACCGTGTTCTTCTAGAGCTTTGACCAGCGAAGCTTCGGAGTAACGCGGTGGCGGCTCAGTGAAGTGCTGACTGCCACGTAAAGAGACCAGTTGCACCGTGTCCCCTTCGTTCATCGCGGGTAAAATCCGATCGTCGTCATCATCGGCAACATCGTCTCGACCTTCGAGGTAGACCGCGATGAAACCCGGCTTGACCAAGGTGGATCCATTGGCTCGCAGGACATGTCGGCTCGGTCCCGGCTCGCCCGCCAACATATCAACGGCAACCGTATCAAATACCGCATGGGTCATCTGGCAAGCGACCGCTCGCTTCCAGATCAAGGCATAAAGTCGTTGTAGATCGTTATCGATATGACCTTCCAAAGATTGTGGCAATACCGCTGCTGACGTAGGGCGTATCGCTTCGTGCGCTTCTTGCGCATTGCGTGATTTATTTTTGAAATAACGCGGTGCCTCTGGAACAGAGTCGGCGCCGAAGGATTGGCGAATCACGTCACGAATCTCGCCAATCGCTTCATTAGCAAGATTGACGGCGTCCGTTCGCATGTAGGTGATGAGTCCCACAGCCCCCTCGCCGTAATCGACACCCTCATAGAGTTGCTGCGCTAGGCGCATCGTGCGTTGGGCTGAAAAGCCCAGCTTTCGCGCGGCTTCTTGCTGCAGGGTAGAGGTGGTGAATGGCGGCGCAGGATTGCGATTGCGCTGCTTGCGATCGACGCTGATGACCCTCAAGACACCGGCGGGTACGAGTGGCAAGGGCTCTTTGGTATCACCGACGGCTTCGGTCGTCGGTAGGCCCGCACCGCTCGCACGACACAGTACACGCTCAACCTCGCTGGCCATCTCGGCGTTGGTAAAGCTGAATTGCTCCACCTTGCGACCTGAGTATTCCACCAGCTTAAGTGGAAATTTTTGATGATCAAGACTCCCTTGGGCGTCAAGAGTCCAATACTCCCGCGGTATAAAAGCCTCGATCTCTGCTTCGCGCTCGCAGATCATGCGCAGCGCAGGGCTTTGCACACGACCCGCAGAGAGTCCGCGACGAACTTTTTTCCACAGTAGCGGTGAAAGATTGAAGCCGACTAAATAATCGAGTGCGCGTCTTGCCTGTTGGGCATTGACCAAGTCCAAAGAGAGATCACGGGGTTCGGCAATCGCCTGCCGGACGGCATTGCGCGTGATTTCATAGAAGGCAACACGATGGACATTTTTGCCCGTCAGTGCACCACGCTTATCCAGCAACTCCTTCAAGTGCCAGGAGATTGCTTCGCCTTCGCGATCCGGATCGGTCGCAAGATAGAGAGAGTCTGCGCTTTTGAGCGCTCTCGAAATAGCATCGACATGTCGTTCGTTACGCTCGATCACGTCGTACTTCATCGCGAATTTTTGTGACGGATCGACCGCGCCTTCTTTCGGGATCAAATCACGCACATGGCCGTAAGAAGCGAGGACCTCAAAGTCCTTGCCCAAATATTTTTTGATGGTTTTAGCCTTGGCCGGAGATTCGACGATGACCAGATTGTTCGCCATTTTTACTCGTAAGGTTTTGATGAGGCCGTCGCCCTAGTGCGGGCGCTCGGTCTCCGGATCAAACATCAGGCCTTCCATCCGCGAGCATGCGAGCTCTTCGCCGGGCTGGCTGGAAAGGACCATCAGAACGACCCATTTCAGTTGATCGACATCAAGTTCGGCACCGTCCAGCGCCAATAGGCGTTCGATCACGATTTCGCGCTGCTGGCTGCTCAAGATCCCCGAGCGCTCAAGCGCCAAGAGATATCCGCGACAATCAACCGGCAGACGGGACAATTCCTCCTCGGTAAAGATTCGCATGGCGCTCGGTCGCGCCGCCTCGAGATCCGGCCTATCGCGTTCGCCAGCCAGGTCCGCCAACCAATCGAGCGCGCGCTCAACTTGATCGCCCGGGAAGCCCGCGTCGGTTAAATCCTGCGCGAGTTCTTCTCGCTCCGGTACGGTTTCTAGTTCCGCCAGCATGTAGCGGTCGAAGACGTATATAAGTATGTCGAGAACGCTGCCGTTGTCTGTCATGACCCCAGGTCCATCACCCGAAAATAGCGACCGCTCGTGTCAGATTCGATGCGGCCCTCAAGTTCGAGAGGAGCAGGGACGCCACAGATTCGCTGGAGAGGCCGGTGCTCGCGATGAGCGCATCGACGCTCGTCGGTTCGTAGCCGAGCGCATCTAACAGCATTTCCTGCGGGTTGTCCAACAGCTGCCGCGCACAAGGGGTTGTGTTCTGGGGGAGAGATGGTGTGCTTACATATTGATTTAATGGGGATTTCGTCAGATTGGTCACGAGTGTCTCGGCGTTATCAATCAGTCCGGCGCCCTCCTGAAGGAGATAGTGGCAGCCCTGAGATTGAGGGTTGTGGATCGAGCCCGGGATCGCAAAGACATCTCGCGCTTGCTCGAGCGCGAGTCGTGCGGTGGACAATGAGCCACTGCGACGCGTGGCTTCGACCACCAATGTGGCGAGCGATAAGCCGCTGATCAGACGGTTACGCCTCGGAAAATGCCAGCCCCGTGGTGGGCTACCTGGCGGTAATTCGCTCACCAAGGCGCCCCCACTCGCCAGGATTTGTTCGGCCAACGAGACATGTTCGGTCGGATAAATGAGCTCAAGGCTGGTTCCTAGTACGGCGATGGTGATGCCCTCGGCTTGCAACGCGCCCCGGTGACTGGCGCCATCAATGCCGCGTGCCAGTGAATCCGGCGCGCGCGCAGTGAAACGCGAACGCCTCGGCTGTTTGTTGGCCGAGCGCCGTGGGATGGCGCGTACCGACCATCGCCAGTTGGGGTGAGTTCAGGCTCTTAACCGAGCCAAGCACGAACAGCACCGCCGGCGCATCACCCGTGTTGCGTAAAAGTGTGGGATAGCGCGGATCGTCAGCAGCGATCACGTACGCACCGAGACGCTGCAGGACTTTGGCATCCGCTTCGGCTTGTGCCAAGGCGCGATCGGGCCAGACTGCAAGCGTATGACGAGGCCAGCCAAGGGCTCGCTGGTCACTGGGCGCCAGCGTCAGTAACGCCTCCCAAGATCCGCATCGATCGAGCGCCTGTAGCAGTAAGTTAGCGTCCAGGCCCGGAATACGAGCGAGCGCACACTGTTCGATTATCAAATCAGGCTCTGGGGTGCTGACGTCAGTCGATGCGGACATAGAGAGCGAGCCTAAGCGTGCGGCGACCGGCAGACAGCGTGCATAAGCGCTTCAATCTCCTCTTATGCGAGTCGGTATACTCACGCTCTCACGCATAACCTTGCAGGTCTCAGGAGCGCCACATGGCTTTGCTCGATATTTTGGAATACCCCGACCCCCGGCTTCGCAATCGCGCCGAACCCATTACGGTTTTCGATGCGGTACTCGTAAAACGGGTGAAGGACATGTTCGAGACCATGTACGCAGCCCCTGGGATTGGTCTTGCCGCAACGCAAGTCAATGTTCATCAACGCTTACTGGTGATGGACGTGTCGCAGGATCGCAGTGCGCCCATGGTGTTCATCAATCCGGAGATCCTCGAGCGTCGAGAGGTCGGGGTGATGGAGGAGGGTTGTCTATCCGTGCCGGGATATTTTGATGATGTCGAACGCGCTCAATATGTGAAAGTTCGCGCGCAAGATCAGCACGGCATCACTTTTGAACGTGAACTATCGGGGCTTGAGGCAGTGTGCTTGCAGCACGAGATGGATCATCTCGACGGCAAACTATTTGTTGATTACTTGTCGCTTCTCAAGCGCGATCGGGTACGTCGAAAACTTGAAAAAGAACGTAAAGATCGCGCTTCGCGAGGTGTATCACCCGCGACGACTGCCGATAAAGCGGCGGTTGGCGTTGAGCGCTGATTTTTCTTTCCGATCCACTTTCCGATCTAAGAGACGCTTGTGAGAGTTGCGTTTGCCGGTACGCCCGAGTTTGCGCTTGCGCCGTTGCGTGCGCTGGTGGCGTCGCATCATAAGTTAGTGGGTGTGTTGACGCAGCCGGATCGACCTGCTGGCCGCGGTAGAAAGCTGGCTCCTAGCGCTGTCAAAGAATATGCCCTGCAACAAGAACTTGCTTTAGATCAGCCGGCCAGCTTGCGCACCGCGCAATCTTGGTCGTCATTACAAAGTTGGGCACCTGATATTTTGGTAGTGGTTGCGTACGGGTTGATTTTGCCAGCAGCGGTGCTTGGTATTCCTCGACTCGGCTGCCTCAATATTCATGCATCCTTACTGCCGCGTTGGCGTGGCGCCGCGCCGATCCAAAGAGCGATTCTGGCGGGTGACGCCCATACGGGTGTCAGCATCATGCAGATGGATGCGGGCCTTGATACCGGGCCCGTTTGGTTGATGCGTGAAACCGAGATTCGGCCGCGTGAAACAGCGAGCGAGCTGCAGTCTCGATTGGCCGAGCTGGGTGCGAACGCCTTACTTGACGTACTTGAGCAGATCGAGCGAGGCGATCGTGTGCCTAACGCACAGTCAGAGCAAGGGATGACCTACGCCTCAAAGATTGAAAAAGCCGAGGCGATGATCGATTGGAGCGCATCCGCTTTGGCGATCGAGCGCAAAGTTCGTGCTTTTGAGTCGTGGCCTGTGGCCGAGACGCGTATGGCCGGTGAGCAATGGCGTATTCATCGCGCTCGCTACTTACCGAGTCTGCCCGAGGATCTGCAGCCGGCGTCGGATTCGCGACGACCGGGACAGTTACTGGGACTGGCTCGCGTGGCGGCTGACGCGCCAGCCCAAGATACGGTGGAAGTGTTGGTGGTGGCTTGCGGTGAAGCGTGGCTGGGACTTGAGCAGCTACAGCGCGCGGGAAAGCGCCGACTCCCGGCTCGTGATTTTTGGAATGCGTTGCCATCCGCGCTCGCACAAGGGGTTTTTGAATGAATCAAAAATTAGCGCCGGGGGCGCGTACGCTGGCTGCAGCGGCGAGGGCCGTCAGCGCCGTTGCGCATGATGGGCGCAGTGCCGATGCCGCCTTGGAAGAGGGCATCGCGCCAAAGGTCGATCCGCGGCAGGCACGCGTGCGACGCGAGGATGCATCGGCTATTCGTGCTATTACTTTGGGGACCTTGCGCTGGTATTTGCGGCTTGCGCCGGCGGTGGCCAGTCTCGTAGATCGGCCCGCAGAGAGTGTGCCGCCACTTTTACGCGCTTTATTGATCACGGCGGCACATCAGATCGAGTATTCCCGTGGACCGGCAGAAGTGAGCGTGCACTTGGCCGTGGATGCCGCGCGCGACCTCGGACTCGCTCGAGCGAGTGGTTTTGTTAATGCGGTATTGCGACGCTTCGTGCGTGAGCGTGAACAGCGATTCGCAGAGGTTGATGGTTCGCTTGCGGTGCGTCATGCGCATCCTGAGTGGTTGGTGAGTGCGTTGGAGCAGGCCTGGGGCGATCGAACCGAGTTAATTTTGCAGGCTAACAATGCTCACCCGCCGATGACTTTACGAGTCGCTGCCGATCGCGGACTCAATCGTGAGCAATACCAAAGAATTTTGGCAGCCGAGGGACGCGCGAGCGTCGCTGTTGAGTGGCTGCCAAGTGCCGTGACGTTGGAGCATCCTGCGCCGGTATCGGCATTACCGCAATTTTCGCAAGGTACGGTTTCCGTTCAGGATACAGCGGCACAGTTGGCTGCATGGCTTTTACCGTGTTCGCCGGGTCAGCGGGTGTTGGACGTCTGTGCAGCGCCCGGAGGAAAAAGCGCGCATCTATTACAAGCTTATCCCGAGATTGAATTGTTGGCGGTCGATAACGATGCAGAGCGCTTACGGCGGGTGACAGAAACTTTTGAGCGCATTGGACACAGAGCAAGCACTCAGGTGCTCGATATGAGCGTGGAAGGCGCATTGGAAGGCTTTATGTTTGAGCGCATCTTGCTGGATGCGCCCTGTTCGGCGACGGGTGTCATTCGGCGCCATCCGGATATCAAATTGCTTCGTCGAGAAACCGATATCGTTTCTTTGGTTGCCACGCAGAAAAAACTACTCAAGAACGCTTTTGATCGGCTCGCCCCGGGCGGGCGCTTGTTATACGCCACTTGCTCGCTGCTGCCCGCTGAAAATGTCGAGGTCATTACCGATTTTTTGGCAGCGGAGCCCACCGCCCGCGATTTGGGTTGGCCCGTGGATGTCCAAAAGCCCGTGAGCGCGATAGACATGGCCGTCGGGGTACAGTTACTGCCGGGTATGGGCGCGGATCACGACGGGTTCTATTATGCTTGCCTTGGCAAAACGGTCGAGACGGTAGGGGCCGTATAAATGCAGAGCGCAGCGACAACACATCCACAGACGAGTTTGCGGGCGAGACTCGCGGCGTGGTGTTGTCTATTTCTCGTGCCGTTCAGCTCGCTGCACGCGGATCCTTTGGAGGGCGCGCTACAAATCGATTCGGCCTTCATTAATGTGGATGAGGGCGTGTATCAGCTCTATGCACAGATCCGGTATCCGCAGAGTGAAGAGGCGCTGGTCGCGCTTCGCGAGGGGGTCTCGCTCTCGTACGACCTCGAGGTAGAAATCTCGCGCGATCGACGCTTTTGGCTGGACGCGAGCGTGCTGTCGGTTCGTTTGGCGCGCGAGTTGAGTTTTCAGCCGGTCAGTGAGCGCTTCGTGATGCGTGATCCTTTGGAGGGGGGCGAACAAAAGTCTTACGCCACGCTCGAAGCGGCCCTGCAGGATCTCGGTCGCGTGGAGGCTTGGCCGATTTTGGTTGCCTCGCAGTTGGCGCTTGAGGGAGAGTATCGCGTGCGCGTTCGCGCCAGTATGCGGCGAGGTCGACTGACCGATGCGCTACGGACCTTGATGTTTTGGACTGACGATTGGCAACGAGAGAGCGAGTGGTACTCGTGGCTACTGCCTCGCTAAAGGGCCGACGAACCGCTCTCATCGTCATTGTCTCCACCTCGGTGGTGTTGCTTGCGCTGATTGCGCTATCGCTCTCCACACGAAACTTCGCACAATTCGGTTTACTGCAGCCTTGGATATTGCTCGCCAGTTTATTGATGGCACTTGGCTTGCTGGTCATGCTGGGGCGAAAAGTGTGGCAGCTGGTGAAGGCGTATCGTGCAGGCGTGCCCGGTTCGCGTTTCACAGCGCGTACAGTGTTGGTGTTTGGTGCGCTCGTCGCTTTACCTTTAGTCACGGTTTATCTCTTTTCGCTCGACTTTCTCAATCGCGGGATTGATAGCTGGTTTCGCGTTGAGATTCGCCAAGGACTCAATGATGCCGTGGAGTTATCGCGCTCAGCGCTTGATTTACGCATGCGCGAACATGGCGAACGCATTCAAAGATTTTCGGATGATATTGCGGGGCTCTCTGGCGGCGAGCGCTTGATCGCGCTTGATGAAGAGCTGCGGCAATCGAGTGCTGTGGAACTCGTCATCTACGGTGAGTTCGAGCGCATCTTAGGGGCGAGCAGTCGTTCGGTGCCAGATGCTTTACCCGAGCGGCCGGGTGCAGAGCTCGTGCGTCAGGTGACTGATGGTCGCACTTATGTGGCGCTTGAGCCGTTAAGCGACGGAGGTTACATCATTCGGGTTGCAGCGCCTGTGCCGCGGGGGACGATGGGTGATGGGGATGCCCGATTTGTGGTCGCTATCTTTGATCTACCACGTGAATTTGCTGAGTTAACCAACGCCGTACAGCGATCTTTTTCGCAGTACGGTGATTTAGCGGCTCTCCGTGAGCCTTTGAAATATAGTTTCCGGGCGACCCTGACCGTGGTGTTGCTCGTAACTTTGCTCGGCGCCATTTATGGTGCGCTTTATTTTGCTGAGATTCTCTTTAAACCCGTGCAGGATTTGATGGCTGGTACGCGTGCGGTCGCCAAAGGTGATTTTGGTACTCGAGTGCCGCTGAGTTCGCGCGATGAAATGGGTTTTTTGGTGCATTCATTCAATGATATGACCAAGCGCTTGCGGCGCGCCCGGGTGGAAACCGAACGCAGTCGAGAGGCGGTCGAAATGGAGCGCGAGCGATTAGCGGTGATTCTCGCAAGACTCTCGACAGGTGTATTGACTGTCGATCGTGGCTTGGTATTAAGGCTGTCCAATACGGCGGCCGAAGCCATTCTAGGCGCCCCCCTCTCCACTCATGTCGGTGAAAATTTGGGACGCTTGTCGGCTGGGCAAGGATTACTGGGGGCATTCGTTGAGGCGTTGCAAGCGCGTTTCGATGCCGGCCTTGAAGACTGGCGCGAGCAGTTGTTGTTACGTCTTGCGAATCAAGGGGGAGAGCGAGTATTGGTTTGCGCCTGCGTTCCCTTGACGCCAGCGACCGAGGGAAGTGCTCAATATGTGATTGTGTTTGATGATGTCACGCACTTGTTACAAGCGCAGCGCGAGGCGGCCTGGGGTGAGGTCGCAAGAAGGCTAGCCCATGAAATCAAAAATCCGTTGACGCCCATCCAGCTGTCAGCAGAGCGTTTACGTCGACGACTGCTGCCAGGGCTGCAGGGTACGGATGCGGATATGGTTGATCGTTCCACTCACACCATCGTGCAGCAAGTCGAGGCGATGAAGCAGATGGTGAATGACTTTAGCGAGTACGCCCGAGCACCCGGCATGCAGGTTGCGGTGTTTGATGTACAGGCGTTATTGGGCGAGGTCATGGATCTTTATCGCGCGCGGGAAAGCGGCCCACGTATCCAATCTGCGACGGCTTCGCAGGTCGTATTGATCGAAGCCGATCGCTCTCGGCTACGACAGGTGCTCAACAACCTCGTCGCCAATGCCGTCGAGGCTTTAGAAGGTCGAGCCGACGGTTGTATCCAACTTGAGACGACAACCACCACACTTGAAGGCCAGCCTGCGGTGGAAATTCGAGTGTCGGATAACGGTCCCGGGTTTCCCGTCGAGCTTTTACCGAGGGTGTTTGACCCCTACGTCACGAGTAAACCTCGGGGTACGGGTTTGGGATTGGCGATCGTGCGCAAAATCGTGGAGGATCACGGCGGAAGCATCGAAGCGGAGAACGGCCTATCGGGCGGAGCACAAGTCCGTGTTATCTTGCCCGTCAAGCAAAAACCCAAAACACTGTCTGCGCGCGAGCGACGACAGGACGCGCGGAGGGAGCTGGCATGAGTGCCGGTAGAATTTTGGTCGTAGATGACGAAGCCGATATTCGTGGCCTCGTCAAAGAAGTGCTGACCGACGAGGGTTACGAGGTCGAAGTCGCTGCCAACGCAGTGGAGGCGCGTCGACTGCGTACGCAGTCGATGCCCGATCTCATCTTGCTCGATATCTGGATGCCAGAGGTCGACGGGATTACCTTGCTGCGAGAGTGGTCGATTACCGATCACGGCGGTTGCCCGGTCATCATGATGTCCGGGCATGGTACCGTCGAGACGGCAGTAGAAGCGACGCGACTCGGCGCCGTCGACTTTGTTGAAAAGCCACTTTCGATTGCCAAGCTCCTGCGTGTGGTCGAAAAAGGCCTTGAAGCGGGTCGTCAGCAAAGAATGACTCATCGTCGTTTGGCGACCGCTGCGGCGCTCCCCGTAGGCAAAAGTCGGGCTCTGCAAACGCTGCGCAAACAGCTCGATCAATTCACCGCAAGTGATGCACCGGTCTTGTTGTTGGGTGAGTCAGGCTCGGGGCGCGAAGCGTTTGCGCGCTACTTACATGGTCAGAGTGCCCGCGCAGCGTCGCCTTTTGTGGTTTTGGTCGCCAGTGCCTTGCGCGAACGTGACTTTGAACTGACCTTGTTTGGGCGTGGCGAGGGTGATGAGCTGGGCTTGCTTGAGCAAGCAGGCGAGGGCACGTTATTTATTAATGAATTGGCTGACCTGCCGGAAGAGGCGCAACGGGCTTTGATGGGCGTTTTGGAGTCCGGTTATTACTCGCGTTTGGGCGAATCCAGTTCTAGGCCTTTCCGAGCGCGAATAGTCGTCTCGGCAGAGCCTCGCGTGATGCGTCGAATAGGAACGCTAGAGCCTGCTTCGTCCAGCGTCCGCCGAGATTTATTGGGTCGCTTGAGTGGTCTCATTGCCCAAGTCCCTCCGCTGCGTGATTACGCAGAAGACATCCCCGAGCTGCTGCGTCACTACGTTGATCAGTTGGTGGATGCGGAGGGCTTACCCTTCCGTCGTTTTGGAGTGGCTGCACAAAATCGCCTCAGAAACTACCCCTGGCCGGGAAATGTGCAAGAGTTGCGGGGGTTGGTGCGTCGACTGCTGGTAGCCGGCGGTACCGAAGAGATTTCTTTGGGTGAGATGGAAAAAGAGTTAGCACGGGAGTCTGCGCAGACTGAGACCTTAGTGAAACAAGATTTACTCGCCTTGAGTCTGCGCGAGGCGCGCGAGCACTTTGAGCGTGCGTATCTACAGCAGCAGTTACAACTCTGTCACGGTAAGGTCGGCCAACTTGCTAAACGAGTGGGCATGGAGCGCACGCATCTCTACCGTAAATTACGTGCCTTAGGCGTAGATTTTCGCGGTGGAAGCGAGGATGACGTTTAATCTCAGTCGCTGACCCGAATCAGTAGCGCATCGATATCGGCCGATCGGAGTAAATTGCGCGTGCGATTCAATGACGTCAAATCATTGATCGGGCCAATTCTGACTCGGTGAAATTCATCGTTCTCAACGGCCACGCGCTGAATGATGGCTGTGATGCCAAGTCGATTGAGCTTTGCCTGAACGCGCTCGGCTTCGGCTCGCTCACGATAGGCACCAGGTTGCAAAACGTAGCTGCCGGGTCGTTCAATGGGCGCATTCGGCGGCGGGCTATCGGGACGGCGCTCGGCGGGATCTCCTACCACAACCTCTGAATTCGGCAGCATGTCGTAGAACCCGTAATCCGCGAGTTCCTCTTCGTTTGCTGCAGGCTCGATGGTCGTACTGGCATCTGCACGCGGTTCAGGACGCGCGGGGTTCTGCAGGGCATCGATGCGTTGTTCCATTTCGCGTTGTTGCCAGGCAAAAACACCGACTGCGATCGCTAAACCAAGCGCTAGACCAACAAAGAAATCCTTCGATAGATCAAGATCCATCCCCTCTGATTTGCGGGTTCGTTTGAAGTCGCGACCGATAGGGGTGTTCATAAAAGCTTGACGGGTTTCACATCGAATCTGGCGCGTGGGCACCTAGAAGGGCGAGCCCATTACGTAATACCTGTTGTACTGCTTGCAATGCGTACACTCTTGCATGGCGTAGGCGTTCATCCTCAACCAAAATTCGCTCGGCGTTATAGAAACTATGTAGCGCATTGGCGAGTTCGCGCAAGTAGTGCACCAGAGCGTGCGGCGCGCGTTGTGCTGCAGCTTGTTCAATGATTTCGGGGTAGCGAGATGCCATTTTCAGTAAATGCTCGGCATGCGGCCCGCTCAGTAGGTTGCTGCCGTCCGTCTGCAGCCAAGTTGCGGCTTGATCAGCCTGATAGCTGAGCGCGCGGGCATCGATTTCGCGCAGCACGCTTGCGACCCGCGCATGTGCATACTGAACATAAAATACAGGGTTTTCATTGCTCTTTGATTTGGCTAACTCCAGATCAAAATCGAGCGCCTGATCATTGCTACGCATGAGATAAAAAATACGACAGGCATCATTGCCGACTTCCTCGCGTAATTGTCGCAAGGTTACGAAGTTCCCTTCGCGTTTACCCATGGAAAGTTTGACGCCATCACGGAATAGACTGACGAGCTGCACCAAGCACACTTCTAAACAGTCGCCAGGATGTCCGAAGGCTTGTAGTCCACCGCGCAGTCGGGCCACATAGCCATGATGATCAGCGCCTAACACGTCGATCAGAAGATCAAATCCGCGTTCGCGTTTATCGAGATGGTAGGCGATATCCGACGCAAAATAAGTTTTGACCCCATTTTCACGGATCACTACGCGATCTTCATCGTCGCCAAAATCAGTTGCCTTGAACCATTCCGCGCCATCTTTGACGTATAGCAAGTCACGTGCTCTCAGGCGATCGAGTGCGTGCTCGATTGCGCCACTCTCAGCAAAAGCGCGCTCAGAAGTCCAGCGGTCGAAGCCGATTGAAAAAGCGGCTAAGTCGTCGCGGATCTCTGCCAACATTTGCTCAAGGCTAAAGCTCAGTAGGTGTTGCCAGGCCTCTTCGCCGATCAGCTGACGGCAGCGCAGGATCAAGGCATCAACATGTTCGTCTTTATTGCCCTCGGGTGCGTCAGGGGGTAGGCCGTCAAAGAGCGCTTGGGCATTGCAAGTTAAGGTTTCGCCGAGGCGAGCCTGCAGATCGGCGGCGAGCGGTAATAAATAGTCACCGCGATAGCCATTTTCAGGAAACTTGATGAGTTTGCCGCAACGCTCGAGGTAGCGCAGCCAGACGGAGACGGCAAGGATTTCGGTCTGCCGACCTGCATCATTGATGTAGTACTCGCGAAATACTTCATGACCGGCCGCCGCCAGGATTTTGCCGAGCGCATCGCCATAGGCAGCTTGGCGTCCATGTCCAACGTGCATCGGTCCTGTTGGATTCGCCGAGACAAACTCCAATAGTATTTTCTTGGGTGAGGCGAGGGTATGTCGTCCATATTGGGCGCCCGTGATATGGATCTGGCGCAGTTCTTCGCAATATCTTTGATGTGATACGAAGATATTGATAAAGCCTGCTCCGGCGATCTCAATGCGTTCGATGAGCGGATCTTCGCCGATGGCAGCAACGATCTGCGCGGCGAGCTCGCGAGGTTTACGACCCAGAGACTTGGCGAGTCGTAGCGCGATATTGCAGGCGAAGTCGCCGTGGCTCGCATCTCGTGTGCGTTCAAGTTGTAGTAGCTCGACGTCGAGGCTTGCCGGCAGCACACTGCCCTCAAGGGACTTAAGGCGCGTGCGCAGAAGTTGCAGGAGTTCGTTTTTCACGGGCGCGATTATAGTTTCTAGAAGAGATCGATTGGATCGACATCGAGTGACCAGCGGACACGTTTTGCGCTCGGAAGGGTTTCGATAGCGTCGATCCACGGCGCAAGAAAACGCTGCAGGGCGCTGCGCTCAGGGGCTTCCAGTAGCAATTGCGCGTGATAGCGGCTGGCCCGCCTCGCCATGGGAGCTGGAGCGGGGCCCAGTAATCGCAGTGCTCTCGGCGCTCTTTTTAGCGCCAGATTGCGCGCATCCTCCAAAAATCGGATGGCCGGTTCAAGCTCAAGCGCCGAGGCACGTAGGGCGGCAAGATGGCTAAAGGGTGGCCAGGCCGCCTCTTGCCGCTCTTGCATCGCCGCGGCGGCAAAGGCTTCGTAGCCTCCGTCGAGGAGGCTACGGAGTAGGGGGTGTTCAGGGTACTCGGTCTGTATCAACACTTCGCCAGGCTTATGCGCGCGCCCGGCGCGCCCCGCGACCTGGACCATGGTTTGCGCCAGCCGTTCCGCTGCGCGAAAGTCGGTGCTGAATAAACCTTGATCCGCGTTGATCACCACCACCAGGGTCAGATCAGGAAAATCATGGCCTTTGGCGACCATCTGTGTGCCGACCAAAATCCGGGCTGTACCGCTGCGAATACGCGCCATGGTCGATTGCCAATCGCGCGCATGACGGACGACATCACGGTCGAGGCGAGCGATCTCAGTGGTGGGAAATAGCTCCGCCAAACTTTCTTCAACCCGTTCGGTACCTTGTCCCACCGTGCGTAAGCCATGACCACACGTGGGGCACTGCCGAGGCAGCGGTCGCTCTGCGCCACAATGGTGACACCGTAGCGCATCAGCCTGTCGATGCACGGTCATGCGTGCATCGCACTCTTGGCACGGTGCGATCCAGCCGCAGGCGGTGCAGGCGAGAGTGGGGGCATAGCCGCGGCGGTTGATATAGAGGAGAACCTGACTACCCGCTTGTAAATGGCGATCAATCGCCTGCAGGCTCGTGGTCGCAAGTCCTGCGGTGACTTTCTCCTGCCTCAGATCCAGTAAACGCAGCGTCGGAGGCTGAGCCCCCGTGGCGCGTCGCGGTAGCGTCAAAGGCTGATACCGCCCGCGAGATACATTGTGGAGCGACTCAAGCGACGGCGTGGCCGAGCCGAGTACGATCGGTACGTCGGCGAGTTGCGCGCGCACGAGTGCCAGATCACGCGCTGAGTAACGTACGCCCTCCTGTTGTTTGTAGGAGGCGTCATGTTCCTCATCCACAATCAATAAGCCGAGTGTGGAGAGCGGCGCGAATATGGCTGAGCGGGTCCCGAGCACAATCCGCACCCGACCGAAAAAAGTATCCCGAAACGCGGCGAGGCGCGTTGTATCGGTGAGACCCGAGTGCATGACGGCAATTCGATCGGCGCCAAATCTTTGGGTGAAGCGACCGACCAGTTGCGGCGTCAGCCCGATCTCTGGCACGAGCACCAGTACTTGCCGGTGAGTCTTGAGTGTCGCCTCGGCGAGTTGCAGATAGACCTCAGTTTTGCCGCTACCGGTCACGCCTTGTAGTAACCACGCGGTAAATCCAGCGGGGTGTTGCAGGATCCGAGTCACTGCCTCGCTCTGCTCTGTGGTCAGCGTCGGAGCCGCCTCGGTGGGCGACGGCGCAGGGGGCACGGCGGAGGATGCCTGTGGCGAGTCCAACAGCAGAATGGATTCCACCCAGCCTTTTTCACGCAGGCTACGTAAGCTCGGGTCGGCTTTGAGCGGACGAGGGCCAGCGATCAATTCCCCCAATAGCTTGGCTTGTTTGGGGGTGCGCTTGAGCTCACCGAGATTGTGCGCCTCGCGTCCTGACTCGGTGATACGCCAGCCAGGGACCTTCGCCTGTAAGGCGGTTGGACCTCGCAAGGCCGTGGGTAGGGCGGTCGCCATGACTTCGCCAAGCGGCGCGTGGTAATAGCTCGCCGTCCAACTGAGTAACTTCAGTAACTGAGCATCGAAGACCGGCTGCGAATCGATTACCGACAGAATCCGTTTTAATTTATCGCTTGGAACCTCTGATTGTTCTTTTATAGAAACAATAATCCCGGTTAACTGTTGGCGTCCGAACGGAACGCGCACTCGCATTCCGGGTAGTGGAGTGAGGTCCCCCGAGATCGCCGTGCAGAGCGGGGGTAAATAATCAAAGCACCGGCGCAGCGGGGTATCGAGCGCGACACTCAAGACATTTGTCCACAGTTGCTGTGGATAATCCTGTGGATCACCCTGTTGTGATGAGTCGCTCATGCGGGTTTCCAAGGGGCTTTTATTGGTCTGGCGCAAAAAGTGCCAATCAATAAAAAATCCTTTTAAATCAAATATTTAAAAATTTACAGGGGTGCAACATCCGTCATTTGTGACAACTACGTGACGTCGCCTCTTCAAGTCTGTGTGTAAGTAATTGATTTTTCATCGTCGAGTCCAGTTAGTGAGACTGATCCCGACCAGGGCGACCAGCCCACCGATCCACATGGAGGTGAGCACGGGCTCGCGTAGGAGGAGGCTACCAAAGATGACTCCGAATACGGGGACGAGGTTATTAAATACCGTCGTCCGCGCAGGACCGATGGCGCGTAAGCCGTCGGCATACCAGACGAATGCGAGCGCAGTCCCTCCGACGCCGAGATAGAGAATGCCGGCCCACACATCCCAACCCAGTTCTGCAAGCTGCCATTCAGACCACTCAAACGGAATACCGAGACTCAACATGAGCGCCCCACACAGCGTGGTCAGGGTGGTCAGCGCCAACGAGGAGGGCGCTTGTTCGCCGCGCAGGGCATCTCGTCCGATCAGCGAATACACCGCCCAGCAGAGCGCGCCGCCGATCATCAGCCACTCGCCGTACGTCATGCGGGCTGTGATGGCGAGCAAATCACCTTTGGCGAGCACGATCGAGACGCCGAGCAGGGCGGTGATGATCCCGAGCCATCGGTGAAGCTCAAGGGGTTGCCGTAAGACGAGTGCCAACAGCATCGCCGTCAACACCGGGTTGAGCGCGACGACTAATGCAGTACGGCTCGCGCTGATACGTTCGAGCGCACCAAAGAAAAACAAGTTGTAGAGCACGAGTCCGCTCAAGGCGAGACCGCAGGCAAACGCCCAGTCACGTGGACGAAAGCTCGGCCAGTGCCGCTGCTGCCACCACAGAAGCGGTGCCAGTACTAAGAATGCAGCCCAGAAGCGCAACGCAGCGAGCGTGAAATGGGGTACGGCCGCGGCGATCCAGCGACCGGCAATAAAGGTCCCGCCCCACAGCGCCGCAACCCCAACGAGCTTCAGATACACCGAATGGGGCATCAGGACACGGCTCCCGATGGAGCGGAGCGATGCTCGCGCCACGCGACATAAAGGCCCGCGAGCACGACGAGCGCGGCGCCTTGCAGCATGCCGAAGCCGGGCAACACATCCCAAAACGCCCAGTCGATCGCCATCGCCCAAAGTAATGCGGTGTACTCGATCGGTGCCACGACGGCGGCGGGGGCGTGTCGGAATGCTTCAGTGATGTAGTGTTGTCCGATCGCGCCAAACATGCCGACGGCGCCGATCAGTGCATAGTCTTGCGGGCGGATCGTCACCCAGCCGGGCGAGGCGAATACCGCGGCCAGTAAGCCCATCACCAGCAAAAATGAAAATACGATGGATGCGGAGCTATCGGTGCGAGTCAGGATACGCGCTGTGATCGCCGCTAAGGCGTAACACACCGCAGAGAGCGCGGCAGCAACCCCTGCAATGAGCGGCAGACCCCCCGCTTCGGGGCGCAGAATCAGGAGCACCCCCGCGAGGCCGATCCCGATGGCCAGCCAGCGCCCTGCGTCCACGTGCTCCCCGAGCCAGAAGGCTGCTAAGGCCGCAATGAGTAGTGGAGCTGCCATGTAAATGGAATACACCGAGGCGATTGCGCCTTGGCTTAGCGCCATCACGAACGTCGAGAGCATGACCACGCCGAGCAAAGCTCGCAGCAGGTGTAAGCCGGGCCGCTGCGGTTTAAGTTCCCTCAAACGTCCTTGCCACCACAGCGGCAGTAATAAAAACGGCAGCGAAGCGAAGGCACGTATGGCGGTGACCTGCATGGGCGGATAGTGCGCTGCGAAGACTTTGAGCAGCGCATCCATACAGGAGAAGCCAGCGACCGCGATCAGCATCGCAAGTACGCCCCGAGCGCTGTGTGATGACATGCCGCGCATCATAATCGTTCGCGCGCGTATGCCGCTGACGATTGAATCTTGGGAGCGAGTCGGTATAGCCTCCCCAAGTGACTGTCGGTCGTCGATTTTTCTTCTTTGCAGCGCTCTCGGCCGCGCTATGGCTGCTATTGGTGCCGCTTTATTATGCGGGGTTCGCTTGGACGGAGTTCGTGCCCGGCGCGAACTGGGTCTACCTGCCGCATGGCCTGCGGATCGTGTTGGTGCTCCTCTTCGGTTTGGCGGGCGCCATCGGCTTTACCGCCGGGGCCGCTGTCTTGGGTTTGACGATACTTTCGCTACCGACCCTGAGTGTTAGCCTTGATTTGATGTTGGCTTTTGTGCCGGCGGTTGCGGCTTGGCTAGCGGTGCGCTGGACGGTCAAAGATTGTCCGGGCTGGCACATAGCGCTATCCCAGGTGACGAGACTACAAGCACTGGATGGCCGACGTTTACTCTTGCTCGCCATGGTGTCGGCTGTGCTGAATGCCGCAGGTCACGCGCTCATCTGGGGAATTTGGGCGCCAGAGATTGCGCCAGCGCAAGAGCGCTTTTTTGTAATGTGGGTCGGCGATTTCTTGGGAGCGTTACTGCTACTGTACATGTTACGTGGCGCAGCGCTCCTCGTACTGAAACTCAGCAACAGGTTGAAATGGTATGGCGATAGTGCCCATTAAGACGCGTAGAGATAAAAACTCCGAGGCGAACTCCTCGGTACCGATCAAGTCTACGCCGGTCAAGCAAGAGTTGGTTGAGCTCTATTTGCGTTTTCTTTGGCTTTTAGATGGACTCAAAGATTTACCAACCGGCAGTCTGTTAGCGATACCTGACGCGGAAGAGTTGCTCACCGATATCGTACGAGCATGGCAGCGTAATGAGCCCTATCCGATTCGCAAGCTCGTGATGCGTGAGGAGCTTGGGCATTTCAATACGGTCCGTAAGCGTGTTCAGCAATTGGAAGACGCGGGTTTCGTCGAACTGCAAACTCAAGCTTCCGATTCACGTGTGAAGCTGGTGATTCCTACCGAGCAGACCTTGCGTTACTTCGCTGATTGCGGCGCGTTGCTTCAGCGTATCCAGCCCTGACCGCCAGGAAGCCGGCCTGCGAATAGCGGGTCGGCAGGTAGTGAGCGAAACTAGTTCCATTTTTTGTTCGGATTTGGTTATATAAACGACAAGTATATTGCAGTCGTTGGGTCTGCTATTCGAACAACAAAGATGCCGAGCCCCATTGCGTTAATAGTTAGTCTGGTGCCCGCGCTCGTCCTTGCAGCCGAGCGCGACGGCGCTTCGATCTCCGAGGTGGTGATGGCGTATCGCAGCCATGGCTTGGGTGGTGAGCGAGCCTGTCGCAAGCTGATCCACCGGCTTGAACGGATGGATTTGCTCGGGGTGATCGCCGGCTCTCGCGAAGATCGGCGGGAAAAAGCGATCCAGCTGACCCGGCGGGGGCGTGAGCAGTTGCGAGTCATGGCCAATCATCTTGCAAGCTTAGGCTTGACCGTAGAGTGCAGCCGAGACTCAGGTAACGATTCGTCAGACGAGGGGCTTATCCTCGAGGTTCATGCCGCAATAGACTAGTCCTGCCCCGAAGTCTTGCGCTCGCTCGCGCATCGCCCCGATGGCATCCTGCTCGATAATATGCCGCTTACCGATTTACGTCAGGCTGCGGCCATGGCGGCGGGCGAGGTGACGCTCGAAGCGTCTGGGAATGTTCGCCTCGAGACGATTCGTGATATTGCCGCGACGGGGGTGGATTTTATTTCTGTCGGGGCGATTACCCATTCAGCGCGGCGTATCGATATGGGGCTCGATGCCGCCTAGCTCAATGATTGTCTGTCGGCTCAGTTAGGTTCTTCAACTTCATAACCGCGGGCGCGCAGCTGCGTCAAAATCCCGTTCGGTTTAAGAATCTCAAAGATAGGAACAACGGCGAGAGTGGTCTCTTGTCCCTCCAGCGCGAGTACGGCGGTGCTCATCCATGCCTCATCAAATTCCCGTCGCAGCGCGGCCATTTTGGGGCTCGTGAGTAAGGCGGACCAACACACTTCTTGTTGCGCGGCGACGGCGCTGATTCTGAGCGCCGCGATATCGCCCACTGCCCACGCCTCAGCGCGTTGGCGAGCCTCTTGAAGATCGCTTTCGAGCCGATTGAGCGTCGCTTGCATGCAGTCTATTTCGGCGGAGACTGGGATTTTGGCGACTTCATCGAGGGTGGCCCGTACGTCATCGACCCGTAGCCGCGGACGAACAATGGGGACATCGTTCTGATCGGCGAGTTTCTCTACTCGGCGATTGACCTGATTGCGTAGGCTGAGCCCGCTATCCTCGACCGCTTCGCGCCATAGTTCTCCGGCGGCTAACACCGGGCGCCGATCGAGGAGGCTTCGTTCGCGTGGTGCATATTTTTGACGTAGCGTCTCAAATTGCTGGAATAACTCGGGGCTCAACACCTCCTCTAAGGTGGCGTCGTCCGGGTTGTTACGTAGCGAACGATATCGAAAGTACAGTCCGATCGCTTTCAGCGGGCCGACATCCGCTGAAACGTCACCTCGCGAAGGGATCAGCATTTGGGCTCGAGCGAGAACGCGCTCCAATTCCCGCGAACGCCACTGTAAATCTTTGGGTAACGGGCTCAAGGTACCAAGTAGGTACAAACTACGCTCCCCGTTACGCACCACCCAGAGCCCTGGGCCTGGGAGTTCGCCCGTGACCGTGATTTCTTCCAGAGCGGGCTCTGTCGTGACCGGCGTTTGCGCGCTAACGGCCAGAGAGCCTAGCAAGAGGAGGGCGAATGCGGTCGTTTGGGTGAGCGATGACACGGTCATAGTGCAGCACGTTGCAGTCAGTTATGCCAACATTGACCCATTATGAGCGCCAAAAGTTGCAATTCCTCATGGGGACACAGCCTGTGGTCAGCGATTAATACCTATGTCCGCAGATCGCTGGCGCTGTCATGCCTCGTTTTCGGTGTTTGGTCAGCATGGGCTGCAGATTCGGTCGCGAACACGGGTCGCTATGCCTATGTGATTCCGGTCGACGGAGTGATCGACCTCGGTCTTGCGCCCTTTATTGAACGGGTAACCAACCAAGCGGCCGAGGAGCAAGCGGCGGCAGTCATCCTAGAGATCAATACTTTTGGCGGCCGAGTGGATGCTGCCGTGTTAATTCGCGATACCTTGCTGGAAGCGGATGTGCCGACAGTCGCGTTCATCAACAAGCGGGCGATCTCTGCAGGCGCGTTAATTTCTTTGGCGAGCGAAAAAATCTACATGACCGAAGGGGCAACTATCGGTGCGGCCATGCCGGTGCAAGGTGGTGGTCCAGGTGCCGCCGCGCAACCGGTTGAAGAAAAAACCGTTTCTTATCTACGCAAAGAATTCAGTGCGACGGCTGAGGCACGCGGCCGTCCAGCGCGGCTCGCTGAGGCGATGGTGGATGCGGATGTGGAGATCGCAGGCGTGATCGACAAGGGTAAGTTACTGACTTTGACCACGGATGAGGCGCTCGCTCAGGGGCTCATCGATGCAGAAGTAGCCGATCGCGATGATTTGCTACGCCAGTTAGGTCTTGAGGGCGTTGAACTTCGGGATGTCGAAGAATCGTGGGCTGAGAGCGTGGTGCGCTTTTTGACTAACCCTGTGCTGAGGTTGCTCGGGGTCATTACCGAGATCCGAACACCCGGGTTTGGGATACCCGGTGCGATTGGTATTGCTGCCTTAGGCCTATTTTTTTGGGGGCACTGGCTGGTTGAGCTCGCAGGCTACGAAGAGTTATTGCTATTTGCGCTCGGCGTATTACTGCTCGCGATCGAGGTTTTTGTCACGCCGGGTTTCGGCTTCATCGGGGCATTCGGTGTATTGAGTTTATTGGCAGGCCTCGCTTTTAGTTTACTAGGCCCCGGTTCCAGCGCTGAAGCGGTGGTGGGCGTCGTGACGCGCGTGATGACGTCGCTATTGGTCGCTACTGTGGCGGCGATTGCGCTCTTACGCGTGCTGCCTCGTACGCCCTTCGGTCGAAAGCTAGTACTCGATGCGGGGATGACGGCTGATGCCGGTTACGTCTCGCCGCCTGTGGGGGACTCGGCATTACTCGGTTGCGCGGGCATCGCCTCATCACCGCTACACCCTTCGGGGCTTGCGCTCATTGAGGGTCGGCGTATCGATGTGGTGTCAGAGGGGGAATACATCGATGCTGGGGAACCGATCGTCGTGACCCGGGTCGATAGCAATAGAGTCGTAGTTCGTAAGCGCTGAGGGAGACAATCATGGGTGGACCTGAACTGATCGGTTTGTTTGGCACGGGCGGATTACTGCTGCTGTTGCTGGTTGCGCTGTTTGTCGTCCTCTACTTAGTGCCGATCCCGTTGTGGATTGCCGCCTGGGCATCGGGCGCTTATGTGGGACTCACGACGCTCATTGCGATGCGCTTACGCCGGGTCCCCCCGAGCATCGTCATTAATGCTCGCATCAGTGCTGTTAAAGCGGGGCTAGATATTTCTTTGAATGATCTCGAGGCGCACTTTTTGGCGGGGGGCAATGTGGGTCGTGTCGTCAACGCTATGATTTCGGCAGACAAAGCGAGCATTCCGCTCAGCTTTAAGCGTGCTGCGGCGATCGATTTGGCGGGCCGTGATGTCCTAGAGGCCGTCAACATGTCGGTCATCCCCAAGGTGATCGAAACCCCCAAGATCGCAGCTGTGGCCAAAGATGGTATTCAGTTGATTGCGGTATCGCGGGTGACGGTGCGCACCAATATTGATCGATTGGTGGGGGGTGCCGGCGAGGAGACCATCATCGCACGCGTGGGTGAGGGTATGGTCAGCACGATCGGCTCTGCTGTGACTCATAAAGCGGTGCTGGAAAACCCGGATCATATTTCCAAGCATGTACTTTCTAAGGGTCTCGATGCCGGGACCGCCTATGAAATTCTATCGATCGATATCGCTGATGTTGATGTGGGCAACAACATCGGTGCGAAGCTACAGATCGATCAAGCCAATGCAGACAAGCAGATTGCGCAGGCTAAGGCCGAGGAGCGACGCGCGATGGCGGTGGCGCTCGAGCAAGAGATGCGAGCACGGGTGGTGGAAGCTGAGGCTGAAGTACCTCGCGCGATGGCCGATGCATTCCGGCAAGGCAATCTTGGCGTGATGGACTACTACCGCATGCGCAATGTGCAGGCTGATACCTCCATGCGCGATGCGATCGCGGGCACCTCGGATGATAATTCGCCGACACCGCCGACCTCGCGTTAAACCGCATGGATTTTGAGGATCTCTTTTTCTGGTTATTTTTGGGCTTCGCCCTGCTGTCGCGCGTTTTCGCTTGGATTGTCGAGCGAGTACGCGAGCAGCAGGGTCGTCCACCTAGCACCCCACCCGCGCCGGGTGGGGCCGGTTCGACCCGCGATCAGAACACGACTGGTGGCTTCGACGATGACGATTTCTTAGAGGATAGCTGGGATCAGGATCCATGGGCTAAAAAGCCTGAGCCCGTCGCTCCTCCCGCTCTGCCGCCTGCCTCTAAGCAGTCCTTGACGACGCGCGAGTTACGTCCTCGAGTCGGGATTTCTCAATTTCATGAGCCCGCTCCCGTGGCGATGACAGTACGCAGGGCGGCAGATGAGGGTCGACGCTTGCGTCAACAACTGGGACTCGATCGCCGCTCGTCCTTGCAGCGCAGCATTTTATTGATGACGGTGCTTGGTCCGTGTCGCGCTAACGCTCCCGATATCGGCAAAGAATCGAGTCGCGATTAGCTACGCAGCGCGGTCAATACCTCTTCCAGCATTTGCTTCGCATCGCCGAACAACATCCGATTGTTCTCGCGGAAGAACAAGGGATTATCGACACCGGCATAGCCTGAGGCCATTGAGCGCTTCATGACGATCGAGGTTTTGGATTTCCAGACCTGCAGCACCGGCATCCCTGCAATGGGGCTATTCGGGTCGTCCTCGGCCGAAGGGTTAGCGCCAATGACGATCGAGACATCCGTCTGCGGAAAGTCATCATTGATCTCATCCATCTCGAGCACGATGTCGTAAGGAACTTTGGCTTCGGCCAGCAACACGTTCATATGTCCAGGCATACGGCCTGCGACAGGGTGAATGCCAAATCGAACATTCACGCCCTGCTCACGGAGGACACGGGTGATTTCATAGACGGTATGTTGAGCCTGCGCAACGGCCATGCCGTAACCTGGGACGATAATCACGTTCTTGGAGCTACGCAGTAAATCCGCCGTCTCAGCCGCGGATACCGCAACGACTTCCCCTTGAGCGGCTGCGGAAACGGCCGTCGGTGTAGTGCCACCACCGGTACCAAAACCCCCGGCAATGACGCTGATGAAATGGCGATTCATCGCGCGACACATGATGTACGAGAGAATCGCTCCCGATGAGCCGACCAAAGCGCCGGTGACGATCAACAGATCATTTGCGAGCATGAAGCCTGTCGCCGCCGCCGCCCAGCCCGAGTAACTATTGAGCATCGAGACGACCACGGGCATATCGGCGCCGCCGATCGCCATCACCATATGCACGCCAAAGAGTAATGCGATGACGGTCATGATTAAGAGTGGCGTCATACCCGCATTGATATCCGGAGCGCCTGTAAACTGTACACCAAAGAAAATAACGACCAATAGACCTAGCAGGTTCAGCCAATGGCGCGCAGGAAGTAATAAAGGCTTACCATTGATTTTGCCGGATAGCTTACCGAACGCGATAACTGAGCCTGAGAAGGTCACTGCACCAATCAAAATACCAAGATAGATCTCAATTTCATGAATGGTTTTTTCAGCGCCTTCGTAGCTGATTGACGTATCGACATAGCTTGCAAATCCGACCAGACAGGCCGCGAGTCCGACTAGACTATGCATCAAGGCCACAAGCTCTGGCATTTGAGTCATTTGGACCTTGCGCGCCGCATACAGACCGATGGAGCCCCCGAGCGCCAACGCGCCGACGATCCAAGGTAATCCGGCCATCGTGACCCGCGGGCCGAGTATGGTTGCCACGACCGCCAAGGTCATTCCAACCATACCGTAGAAATTGCCACGCCGTGACGTCTCGGGATTTGATAAGCCACCCAAGCTCAAAATAAAGAGGATCGCTGCGCCCAAGTAGGCGACGGTGGTCAAGTTGCTGCTGAGCATGATCACGATCTCCTTATTTACGGAACATGGCTAGCATGCGTCGAGTCACAGCAAAGCCGCCGAACATGTTGATGGCTGTCAGCAGGATGGCTGAAACGGCCATGACGCGGATCAAAAGTTCATTACGCGATGCGTCATCCGCGAGCGGTGGTGCGATTTGTACCAAGGCGCCCACGGCAATGATGCTTGAGATCGCATTGGTAACGCTCATGAGTGGCGTGTGCAGAGAGGGCGTCACGTTCCAGATCACCATGTAGCCAATGAAGCAAGCGAGCACAAAGACCGTAAAGTGACCGACGAAGGAGGGCGGCGCATAAGCACCGACTAACCAAAAAAGCAGCGCGCCTACCCCAAAGACACCCAGCAGACTACCTATCGAAGCAGGTTCGGCTGCAGCGCCGTGCCCATGGCTTGATTTCTTTGGTGCACTGATGGTTTTTGCATGCTCGCTCTGGCCACCCGCTGCCTTGGCCGGTGCAGGGGCCGCCGATAATCGGGGCGCCGGCGGCGGCCAAGTGACCTCGCCTGCTTTGATAACGGTGGTCCCGCGGATCACTTCATCATCGAAATTGATATCGAGACTGCCGTCTTTGCTTTTACATAGCTCCTCGGTCAGGCGCAGTAGGTTGTTGGCATAGAGTGTCGAGGCTTGCTTG
>RFOD01000035.1 GCA_009926865.1 Gammaproteobacteria bacterium
CGCTTGCGTCGCCTTCGAGTGTTCGGATGATGAAGCCGCGACGTTGCAGCGTCGATTCGACGGCAAAGTGCAGCATGTCGTGCGGGATGATGCCTTGTTTCGGGCATTGCACGCTGTTCGTGCAGATGCCATCGACGATGACATCCATTCGATCGTATTTGCCCGCGCCCTTGGTGAAGATCAACTGCATAATCTTTAGCGAGAGATGGTCGGGATGAGAGGATTTGAACCTCCGACTCCTACGTCCCGAACGTAGTGCTCTACCAGGCTGAGCTACATCCCGATACTGGTTACGCGCCGATCAGGAGGAGCGCTCGACCGCGAACCGGGCGAGAGTCGCGAGACCTTGTTTGTAGGGCGTTTCGGGCAGCGCGTGCAACGCTGTCAACGCCTGATCGGCCTCGTCCTGAGCGAGGCGGCGAGTGTACTCAAGAGACCCCGTGTCGATTCAATTGCAGCCGCAATCACCTCTAAGTGATCGAGACCGCCTTGTTCAATCGCAGCGCGGATAATGTCTCGGACCTGACCATCTTCCGTGCGCCGTAAAGCCTGAATGAGCGGGAGCGTTGGCTTACCCTCAGCGAGATCATCACCCAAATTCTTACCCAACTCTTCTGGGTTGGATTGGTAATCGAGAACATCGTCGATGAGCTGATAGGCCGTGCCCAGATGTCGACCGTATTCCGCGAGCGCCTTTTGCTGACTCGGGCTCGCACCGGCAATCACCGCGGCCACTTCAGCGCCCGATTCAAAGAGCTTGGCCGTTTTGCGGTAGATCACCTCTAGATACCGCTGCTGCGTCGTCTCGGGGTCATTGGCGTTCATCAACTGGAGGACTTCACCCTCAGCGATTACGTTGGTCGCCTCGGACATGATTTCCATGACCCGCTGCGAGCCAATCGCCGCCATCATCTGAAAGGCGCGGGAGTAGACGAAATCCCCGACTAAAACACTCGCTTGGTTGCCATAGACCGAGTTGGCCGTATCGCGACCTCGACGTTTCGAGGAACCGTCCACCACATCGTCGTGCAGTAGCGTCGCGGTGTGGATGAATTCGATGAAGGCCGCAGCATCGATATGGCTTGAGCCCCGGTAGGCGCAGGCGCGGGCGGCCAACAGCACGATGAGCGGCCGAAGACGCTTACCACCGCCTGAGATGATGTGTTCGGCCACCTGATCGACGAGTTCCACCGAGCTTTTCATGCTCGAGCGGATCACGGCGTCGACCGCGCCAAGGTCGGGTCGAACGAGGTCCTTGACGGTTGCCAGTATGCTCACGGGGAGGGATGGTAGCCGAGACCCTAACCCTTTGAAACCCAAAGGCTCTTGCAGGTCACTGACCGAGCCTGAAAAGCATTGATTAAGGTTTGACCCGCCGCAAGGCGGACAGTAGACTACGCGGCCTTTTCCGGAGGACATCATGTACGCGGTCATCGCCACGGGCGGCAAGCAATATCGAGTTGAAGAGGGCAGCGTGCTGCGCGTCGAGCTATTGGACGCGGCAGAGGGCGCTGAGGTGACATTTGACGATGTGCGTCTCGTCGGCGAGGGCGAGTCCGTCAAGCTCGGTACGCCGAAGCTCGCGGGAGCGAGTGTGTCAGCCACGGTGCAACGTCACGGACAGGGCGACAAGGTGAGTGTCGTCAAGTTCCGTCGTCGTAAGCACTATCTGCGCATGAAGAACCACCGTCAAAAATTCACCGAAGTCAAAGTTACGGGTATCGTCGCCGGCTGAGCCGCAGCGATGAGTTGAGCACGGAGCACGAGTTAGATGGCACACAAAAAAGCAGGCGGCAGTACCAAGAACGGTCGCGAGTCTCACAGCAAGCGACTTGGCGTCAAAATCTTTGGAGGCCAGCAGGTCAACCCAGGCAACATCATCATCCGCCAGCGCGGCACGCAGTATCGCGCCGGAGTGAATGTGGGTATGGGAACGGATCACACCTTGTTCGCCCTGACCGGCGGTAAGGTGAAGTTCCAGCGTCGTGGCCCAGCGCAGAAGATGTTTGTTAACGTGGTCGCTGAGTAAGCGGCGCGTAGCGCAACCGGATGGGAAAGCCCCGGCCGTGTGCCGGGGTTTTTGTTTGCGGCGTAGACGAGACGTGGCACCCAAGGCTAAGCAGGTGGATGTCCTCAATGAAATTTGTCGATGAGGCGAGAATTCATGTTCAGGCGGGCAATGGCGGTCGTGGCTGCCTGAGCTTTCGTCGCGAGAAGTTTTTGCCTTTCGGCGGCCCCGACGGAGGCGATGGTGGCCATGGAGGTAGCGTCATTTTACGTGCTGCGCCCGGCATCAATACTTTGGCCGATTTTCGGGTCGAGCGGACATTCAAAGCGAAGTCAGGTCAGCCGGGTAGCGGCAATGATTGTTTTGGACGAGGTGGCGACGATTTAGTAGTCCCGGTTCCGGTCGGCACGGTGATTCGCGACTCAGAAACGGGCGAACAGATCGGTGACCTCGTCAATGAGGGCGATGAGTTACTGGTTGCCCGCGGCGGTAAGGGCGGTTGGGGAAATACCCGATTCAAAAGTAGTACCAATCGTGCGCCACGTCAGTTTGGGCCAGGATTGCCGGGTGAGAAGCGCACCCTAGAGCTTGAGATGCGAGTGATTGCGGATGTGGGTTTGCTGGGGATGCCTAATGCCGGTAAATCAACGCTCATCAGTGTGCTCTCCTCGGCGCGACCCAAGATCGCGGATTATCCATTCACAACTCTGCATCCCAACCTCGGCGTGGTGTACTGCGGCGAGCATCGTAGTTTCGTCATGGCCGATATTCCCGGTTTGATTGAGGGAGCGGCAGAAGGGGCGGGTCTTGGGATTCGTTTCTTGCGTCACCTGCAACGCACGCGGGTACTCTGGCATGTGCTCGATATCGCACCCGTTGATCCTGAGGCGGATCCCGTGCGTGATGCGCGCGCCATTGTGGCTGAGCTGAAAAAGTTCTCTAAGGATCTAGCCGCGAAGCCCCGTTGGTTAGTCTTAAACAAAGCAGACCTGATGCCGAGTGATGAGGCGCAAAAGCTCGCCAAAGATATCGTGCGACGCCTGCGGCATAAGGGTCCGTGGTTTCTCGTCTCGGCGGTCTCGGGTCAGGGGACGCGTCAATTGGCCGAGCAAGCGATGGATCTCATCGAAGCGTCCACCGAGTCTTCGGCTGACGCCTCGAAGAGCGAAATCGGTGATTTGGATGCCCGAGCGGAACGATAAAGTTCGACGTCGCTTGGCGGCGGGTAAGCTGCGCCTGCGTATTCGCGATTTGCGTAATCTTGGGCCAGGTGCAGAACAGCGTTTAGCCACAGTCGGTATCGATTCGGTCGAGGCGCTGCGCGCTCGTGGCTCCGTGGGCGCGTTTTTGGATTTGAAAGCCTCGGGTCGGCCTCCGACCCTCAATTTCCTCTGGGCGCTGCATGGGGCGCTCGAACCTTGGCCCGAGGGGCGCGACTGGCGAGAGGTGGCTCGCAGCGAGCAACGCGTTCCGTTGCTGCTGGCTGTTGAGGGAGATCATGAAAAAACCCAGACTGCGACAGCGCAGGTCTGGGTTCCTGGATTACCCTTTTAACTGAGTAATCGAGTCGTTCTTGCGAGCGCCTTAGGCGAGCGCTTTCAACTTTGCGGCTAACCGTGATTTGTGGCGCGAGGCTTTATTCTTGTGTACCAAGCCCTTACTCACCAGGGAATCCACCACGGAGGTCGCACTCTGGTAAGCCGTCGTGGCTTCGCTCTTGTTGCCCGAGGCGATAGCATCGACGGCTTTACGAATCGCCGAGCGCGACTTAGAACGCAGCGCGACGTTACGCGTGCGGTGCTTGACGGCTTGACGGGCAGCTTTCTCGGCAGATTTGGTGTTGGCCACGGAATATCCCTGAGCTCAAAAAGTCGCGTATTCTCGTTATCGGGGGCTCGGATGTCAATGTTACTCACCGTAATCACGGCTCATCGGGTTATAGTTTGCCTCGCGCCATGAGCCTCGCCCTGTTCAAGCATACCTCCGTCGTGGGTCTGACAACCTTGCTCTCGCGCGTCACGGGGCTTGCGCGAGACATGGCGTACTCTCAAGCGTTTGGTGCAGGTAGCCTGATGGACGCCTTCCTGGTGGCGTTCAAAATCCCGAATTTCTTGAGGCGACTCTTTGCAGAGGGTGCGTTTTCTCAGTCCTTTGTGCCGGTGATCTCTGAATACAAGGTCAAACAGGGACCTCAAGAGGTACGCGAGCTCGTCGCAGGTGTCCAAGGCACGCTCGGCGCGGTGTTATTGGCGGTGACGGTGATCGGCGTGATCGCAGCTCCGCTGATTATTTTGCTGTTCGCGCCCGGGTTTACTCAGCAGGCGGGCCAATACGAGCTGGCTGTAGAGATGCTCCGCTGGACTTTCCCATACCTCTTTTTCATCTCGCTAACCGCTTTGTTCAGCGGCGTACTGAATAGCCACGGACGCTTCGCTTTACCGGCTTTTACTCAAGTGGTGATGAATCTCGTGATGATCGGTTTCGCCTTGGGTCTGGCCACGCAGTCGAAAAATCCTGGGGTGACGCTCGCGATCGGTGTGTTCGTCGCGGGGCTTGCGCAGGTGCTTGTGCAGTTACCTGCGGTGGCATCGTTAGGCTTTTTAACGTGGCCGCGCTGGCGACCGGCGGCCGACGGTGTACGGAAAGTCGGCCGATTGATGCTGCCTGGAATCTTTGGTTCATCGATGGCACAGGTGAGTCTGCTGTTGGATACCGTCATCGCCTCATTTTTGATGACCGGTAGTATCGCTTGGTTGTACTACGCCGATCGACTCATGGAGTTTGCGCTCGGTGTCTTCAGTATTGCTTTGGCGACGGTTATTTTGCCGCGACTATCGGCAGAGCATGCAGCAGGTGATCATCAAAGATTTTCGGCGACCCTTGATTGGTCGTTGCGATGGGTGCTGATCGTAGTGGTGCCGGCCGCAGCGGGTCTTTTGATATTAGCGGGCCCGTTGACTGCAACAATTTTCGGCTACGGGGAGTTCGGCGTACGAGACATTGAAATGACGCGTTATGCCCTGATGGCGTACTCATGGGGCTTGATCGGCTTTAGTCTCGTGAAAGTGCTGGCTCCCGGTTATTTTGCGCGTCAAGACACGCGTACTCCGGTTCGCATCGGGCTCATCTCCTTAGCCGTGAATATGTTTCTGAACCTCGCCGTAGTGCTGCCCGCGCACTACGCGGGCTTCGCGACCCCCTTTGTGTTGTTGGCCACCTCGACGTGTGTCTCGGCAGCTGTCAATGCCGCCCTGTTATGGCGGGGTTTGCGTCAGCAAGGCGTTTACCAACCCGCACCCGGATGGTTGCGCTTGTCGCTGCAGGTCAGTCTCGCCACGCTCGCCATGGTGGCGGTGATACTGGTGCTGGATGGTCCGCTGGAGGCGTGGGTGACGGCATCCCTCTCACGACGTATGGCGCATCTTGCCGTGTGCATTGCCGCAGGCATGGTGGTGTACGCGGCAGTGCTCTGGTTACTCGGGCTGCGCCCGAGCGCGCTGCGCACCCGTGAGGGGGCAGCTCGACTATAATTTCAAGCGCTATGGAGCTCGTACGCGGGTCTCTCAACGTGCGCGAGTCCCTTTGCGGTGGAGTCGTCACACTGGGTAGTTTTGATGGCGTTCATCTTGGGCATCAAGCCCTCGTGCGCGCCACGGTCACGCTTGCCCGACGTTTGGGTGTCCCCGCCATCATGCTGAGCTTTGAGCCGTTGCCGCGCGAGTATTTGCAGCCCCAGACACCGCCAGCACGATTGACCAATTTGCGCGAGCGCTGGCGAGTCCTACAGGGCATGGGTCTCGATGCGCTGGTGTTATTACGTTTTGATGAGGCGCTGCGCCAGATGAGCGGCAATGAGTTCCTGGGCCTGCTGACACAACGGCTGGCCGTTCGTGGCGTGGTGGTGGGTCATGATTTTCGTTTCGGTAGAGGGGGCGAGGCGAACGCAGAATTTTTGCAGGTGGCGGGTCGCCAAGCCGGCTTTTCCGTTGAGATCGTCTCGCCGGTCGAAGCCGAGGGCACGCGCGTGAGCAGTAGTGCGGTCCGGACTGCGTTGGCGAATGGTGCCTTTGCTGAGGCGGCTCGATTACTGGGACGTCCCTATAGCATGCGTGGCCGAGTGGTCGCAGGTCAGCAACTCGGGCGTACACTCGGCTTTCCGACCGCTAACTTGCGTTTGCGTCGGCGAGTGAGCCCCTTGCGAGGGATCTACGCCGTGCGGGTTCGGGGCGTTGCTGATGGGGGTTGGCCCGCAGTGGCTAGCCTTGGGACGCGGCCGACGGTCGGTGGGGTCGAGCCCCTGCTTGAGGTATTTTTGTTGGATTATTCGGCGGATTTATATGGCCGCGAACTAGAGGTGGAATTCATCGCGCACCTACGTGATGAATTGCGATTCGAGAGCGTGGAGTTGATGGTGGCACAAATGCATCGCGACGTTGCGGTGGCGCGTGAGCGATTGGATGGAACATGGCAGTGACTGATTACAAGCAGACGATCAATTTGCCGCAAACGGCGTTCCCGATGAAGGCTGATCTCGCGCGACGTGAGCCGCAGCAACTGGCGCGGTGGATTGAAGAGGATACCTATGGCGAGCTACGCAAGCTCGCAGCGGGCCGGCCAAGTTTCGTGCTGCATGATGGGCCTCCTTATGCCAACGGCACCATTCATATTGGGCATGCGGTCAATAAAATCCTCAAAGATATTATCGTCAAGGCGCGTACTCTTGAGGGCTTTGATGCACCCTATATCCCAGGCTGGGATTGTCATGGCTTGCCGATCGAGTTGGCGGTTGAGAAAAAGCAGGGGCGACCCGGTCAAAAATTGTCGGTCAATGAGTTTCGGGCGGCTTGTCGTGAGTTTGCCTCTGCGCAGGTTGAGCAGCAGCGAGAGGACTTCAAACGTTTAGGGGTGCTCGGCGATTGGGATCGTCCGTATCGCACCATGGACCCTGCGTACGAGGCGGCGCAAATTCGCGCTTTCGGCAAGATCATTGCGAATGGACATCTCTATAAAGGTGCAAAGCCGGTTCACTGGTGTCTCGATTGTCGTTCGGCACTCGCTGAGGCCGAGGTCGAGTACGAAGAGAAGACCTCCGCGGCAATCGATGTGGGCTTTAAGGTTGTTGATACTCAGGAATTAGCGCAGCGTATGTCGCTGGAGTCTTCGCAAACGGAAGGCGCGCAGCTCGTTATCTGGACAACGACACCTTGGACGTTGCCCGCCAATGAGGCGGTGGCTGTCGGTGCGGAGATTGACTACACGCTGTTAGAAGCACATCGCGGGGAAAATGGGGCTGCGGTGCGAGTGGTGGTCGCAAGCGATCTGCTTGAGGCCTGTCTCACTCGCTACGGTTGGTCCGATACGAAGCAGCTCGGCCGATGCTCAGGTGCGTCCTTAGAGGGGCTATTACTGCAGCACCCGTTCCTGACGAAGCAGGTCCCCGTCATCACGGGTGAGCATGTCACGCTCGAATCGGGTACGGGTGCGGTGCACACTGCGCCTGCACATGGTCAGGAAGATTTCATCGTGGGGCAGCGTTACGCCTTACCCGTTAAAAATCCGGTGGGTGGCGATGGTCGTTTTCTGCCCGGAACGCCGCTGGTCGAGGGTCTACACATCAACGAGGGCGGCGCGCAGTTAATTGAGATGATGCGTGTCAGTGGAGCGCTACTGCATGACGAAGCGTGGCGTCACAGCTATCCGCATTGTTGGCGACACAAGACGCCGGTAATTTTTCGTGCAACGCCTCAGTGGTTCATTAGCATGGATCAAAAGGGTCTACGACAGCACGCCATCAAAGATATCAAGGGCGTCAAGTGGACGCCGGCTTGGGGAGAGCAGCGTATTACGGGGATGATTGAAAATCGTCCCGATTGGTGTATCTCTCGGCAACGGACTTGGGGTGTGCCTATTCCGCTCTTTGTACACAAAGTATCGGGAGAGCTACATCCGAACACTTTGGCGCTGCTCGAGCAGGTGGCCGAGCGTGTGCAAGCAGGCGGTATTGAAGCGTGGTTTGCGCTTGAGTCAAGTGAGCTTTTAGGTGATGAGGCTCAGGACTACGACAAGGTGCAGGACGTCATGGATGTCTGGGCGGACTCAGGGCTCTCCTTTGAGTGCGTGGGTCACTCACGATCGGAGATTACGGCTCCCGTCGATTTGTACCTTGAAGGGTCTGATCAGCACCGCGGTTGGTTCCACTCTTCGCTATTAATGTCAGAAGCACTCTACGCTCGCGCGCCGTATCGTGCGGTCTTAACCCACGGATTTACGGTCGATGATAAAGGTCGCAAAATGTCCAAATCCTTGGGCAATGTGATTGCGCCGCAAAAAGTCATGCAGGTTCTTGGAGCGGACGTGCTGCGTTTGTGGGTAGCGGCGACCGATTACGCCAATGAAATGAGCGTGTCGGACGAGATCCTGCAGCGAATGTCGGACTCCTATCGGCGCATGCGTAACACGTTACGATTTTTGCTTGGCAACATGGCGGGCTTTGATCCGAGCAGCGATATCGTACCGACATCCGAGATGGTGGCGCTTGATCGCTGGGCAGTACAACGTGCCACGGCCTTGCAGGAAGAGATCCGTGCGGCCTACGAGACTTACGACTTTCACCTCATTTATCAAAAAGTGCATAACTTCTGCATCGTTGATTTGGGTGGCTGTTACTTAGATGTGCTCAAGGATCGGCTTTACACCACGCCGACAAAATCGTTGGCGCGACGCTCTGCGCAGACGGCGATGTATCACATTGCGCACGCAATGGTGCGTTGGTTAGCGCCTATCCTGTCGTTTACCGCTGAAGAAGTGTGGCAACAACTCCCAGGTGCTCAAGCGCGCTCAGTATTTCATGAGACGTGGTATGCACTACCCACGTGTGCGTCCGATCCCATTGATTGGGGTGCCTTGATGGATCTGCGTACTGACGTACAACGGAGGCTGGAGAAATTGCGCGAAAGCGGTGAGATTGGCGCGCCCCTGGAGGCCGAAGTGCGCATCGTATGCTCACCGCAGCAAGCGCAAGTTTTAGGTGCCTTAGGGGACGAGTTGCGTTTCTTTTTGATTACTTCGGCAGCGTCGGTCGAGGGCGTCGAGGATCACGAGGGTATAGAGATCACCCTACAGAAAACCGCTGCTCCAAAATGTGTGCGTTGCTGGCACCGACGTGAGGATGTGGGGCAACATACCGAGCACCCTGAGCTGTGCGGTCGGTGTGTGCAGAATGTGACCGGTGAGGGTGAGGAGCGGCATTACGTATGACTAGCTCGCCACGACTGCGTGAATGTGGTTGGCGTTGGCTACCGCTGAGTGCGGGTCTCGTTTTCTTAGATCAGCTGAGTAAAGCCTGGATAGAAATCAATTATTTGCTCGGTGAATACACGCCGGTCTTTTTTTGGTTGGATATCACCCGTCTACACAATCCTGGCGCCGCTTTCAGCTTTCTGGCGGACGCGGGCGGCTGGCAGCGTTGGTTTTTTACGGTACTCGCACTCGGGATCAGCGTGGGTCTCGTGATCTGGTTGCGACGCTTGCATGTGCGGGAGGAAAGGTGGCTCGTGGTGGCTCTAGCCAATATTTTGGGGGGTGCCGTGGGCAATGTGATTGACCGCGTACAGCACGGGTATGTGGTCGACTTCATTCACGTGCATTGGGGAGACGCGTATTTCCCCGCTTTCAATGTGGCTGATATGGCGATCAGTGTTGGCGCCGGTTTGATCTTGCTGGATGCCTTGCGGGATTGGCGGGCGAGTCGCGGACAGGTAAGTTAGCGAGTCATGCAAATTAAGCTAGCCAATCCGCGTGGATTTTGTGCCGGAGTCGATCGGGCGATCGAAATCGTCGAGCGGGCGATCGAATTGTTCGGTGCGCCGATTCATGTGCGTCATGAGGTGGTTCACAACCGGCATGTCGTTGAGCGTTTGCGCGAGATGGGTGCGATATTCGTTCAGGAGCTCGATGAGGTTCCCGACGACGCGACGGTGATTTTCTCTGCGCACGGTGTCTCCAAAGCGGTCGAGGATGAAGCCAAACGGCGTCACCTCAATGTGTTTGATGCCACCTGTCCACTCGTTACCAAAGTGCATATGGAGGTTCGTCGCTACGCACGTGAGGGTCGTGACGTTATCCTAATCGGTCACGCGGGGCATCCAGAGGTCGAGGGCACCCTCGGTCGGTTTGATGTGTCATTTGGAGGGCAGATGCGCTTAGTCGAATCGGTGGAGGACGCGGCTGAGTTAGCCGTCAGCGATCCCAGTCGGCTTGCCTTTGTGACTCAGACTACTTTGTCGGTCGATGATACCGCCGAGATCGTGGCGACCTTGCAGCAGCGCTTTCCGGCGCTAGAGAGCCCGCGTAAAGAAGACATCTGCTATGCCACGCAGAACCGACAGGATGCAGTCAAAGATTTATTGAGCGACTGCGATATATTGATTGTGGTTGGCTCGGCGACGAGCTCCAACTCCAATCGTTTAGCCGAGCTCGGTGCCCGAGCGGGCGTAGCCTCTCATTTGGTGGATGGCGCAGCCGATCTTGATCGAGCATGGTTTGCGGGCAAGCAGTGTGTGGGTCTAACTGCTGGTGCCTCCGCTCCTGAGGTGCTGGTGCAGGAGGTCATTGCCCAACTGCGGGAGTGGGGCGCCCAGGCGCCTGCGGAGCTCGCCGGACGTGAGGAGCACGTGGTGTTCAGTCTGCCTCGAGAGCTGAGACTGGCTCCGCGTGGCGGTCAGTCTTTATAATCTGCGCCGTGAGCCCAATGATGAGCCCAATTGTCGTGACCCCTGAGCACCCCCTGCCTTGCGAGGCCTCAGGCTTGGCTGAGCGATTACGGGCTGCCGGCATCCAGCCCACCTTGCCTAGGCAGAAGATCGCAGTCCTATTACTCAGTGCGCAACAGCATCTGACCGCGGAGCAAATTTTGGCGCGTCTGCAGCAAGCCGGTGAGCGTGTGTCAAAGGCGACGGTGTATAACACGCTGAACCTGTTCGCGGCTCGAGGGATCATTCGCCAATTGGCTGTGGATGGCGAGCGGACGTGGTTTGACTCGAATACGCAGCCACATTTTCACTTTCAGGATGTGGAAACCGGGGCGCTGATGGACGTGAGTCCCGAGGCGGTGCGCTTTGCAGAGCTGCCGCCTGCGCCGGAAGGTATGGAATACGCCGGTATCGAACTTTTCATCCGGCTGCGTCGCGTTTAAGATTCACCCCTCTTTTCGAAGCCGGAATAGCTCAGCTGGTAGAGCGGCGCATTCGTAATGCGTAGGTCGTAGGTTCGAATCCTATTTCCGGCACCATTTTTCTCTTTCTCGGAGCCTCTTCGTGCTGGGCGTGGGCTCATTCAGAGCGCGGGATCGGCGCTCACCTCACGCTAGAGTAGTGACTGCGGGATCTGTACGCGAACGAGTTTCCAGTCAAGACCGATGCGCTCAAAGATTAAAATAGTCGGGTCTGTAGCTGTCGTATTGCGAAGCTCAAAATGACTCAAGTCGCGGTGCGTGACCGTCCAGTTATCAATGATATTTGACTCCTCGGTGCTCGTATCGGTCGATTCGAGATGGCCTGAGCGAATAAGTAAGGCGAGTCCATCTGCGGTGATGAGCGTATCGACGACCGAGTCGATGAGTGCAGCGCCTAAGAGCGACCCCACGAGTCCGCCGAGTGCTTCCAAATTACTGCTCGTTTCATCCAGCGCCAATTCATCCAGGGCTTTGGCCTTAAGCTGTGCCTTGAGAGACTCCCGAACAGCAGGGAAATCGACGTAACTGGCGAGCCGCGCGGCGTCGCCCTGACGAACGGCGTCCTGTAGTTGGTAGGTCGCGTAGTAGGGCGAGGCCCAAAACCAACCGCCAATGATGATGACTATCAGTCCGACTAGCTTTTTCAACAGGGACTCCCGCGCTCGAGTATCGAGTTTGATGGTACGTCACCCGCGCCGGTGATAGAAGCGAGTGGGAATTTCAGGCACCATGACGCCATGAGTCCTCGTCGTGTACTGCTGACTTTGGCGGTGTGGGCGCTGTTAATCGCAGCGGCGCTGGTGCCTGTGATCGAATGGAAGAAGTCCTCAGGGATGACGCGTGAGCAGTTTTTGGAGCAAGTGCGGTGACAGGTCGGTTTTTTCGACTTCGTACATTGCGTCAGTTAGCGACCCTCGTCGGTTGGGTCGTCGTGTGGGCGTTAAGCCCTGTCCACGCGGATGAGTCAAATCGATCCGAATCCTTGATACTAGATTTGCTGATCACCAACGCGCAGATCTTTGACGGTCGCGACGCCTTGGCGGGAGGTCCCTACCAAGTCCATATCCAAGGTCAAAAAATTATCGCTATCACGGCGACTGACTCGCCGGTGGACGCCAAGCAGCACATCGATGCAGAGGGCCGGTGGTTGATCCCAGGCTTGATCGACGCCCATGTTCATCCGTCGATCCCGCTTGGATTTTTGGCCCTACGTGATGCAGATCCGAACTACATCGCCTATCGCTCGGCGGTCACCGCCGAGCAGATGCTTCGCCGCGGGTTTACGACGGTGCGCGATATGGGCGGTCCGAGTTTTGGCTTGAAGCGAGCCATCGATGAAGGGCTGATTCTCGGGCCACGTATCTTTCCCTCCGGTGCGATGGTCAGTCAAACGAGTGGGCATGGCGATTTTCGCAGCCCCGGTGCCGGCGATGCGTCGGGCCGCGATGTCATGGAGCAGCGCGGCTATGGCGCCATCGCCGACGGCGGGTCAGCGGTGCTCGCCGCCGTGCGTTCGCAGCTACGCCAAGGCGCCTCGCAAATTAAAGTTGCGGCGGGTGGCGGTCTTTCCTCAAGTTACGACCCACTCGACAGTGTGCAGTACCGCGCTGATGAGTTGCGTGCCGCGGTGCAAGCGGCAGAGGATTTTGGTACTTACGTTGCCGTTCATGCTTACACGCCAACGGCGATTCGCCGGTCGATCGAGGCGGGGGTGAAAAGCATCGAGCACGCCCATCTCATTGACGAACCAACCATCAAATTGATGGCCGAGCGCGGTGTATTTCTATCTCCACAAGCGTATCTGTTCAGTGGTGCGGCCTTTCCTCTCACGGGTAAAGCGCAGGGAATCGCCGCTGGGCTCGACCAGATGATGCGGTGGGCAAAGCAGTATGACTTGCCCGTCGCATTCGGGACCGACGTCTTCGGTTCGCCGCGGATCTATGGCTTACAAGCCAATGAATTCAGTATTCGTCTTCGTTGGTTCTCTGCGTTGGAGGTACTCAGACAGGCCACCTCCGGTAACGCGCGTCTGCTTGCGCTCAGTGGGATGCGACACCCGTATCGGGAGGGTAAGCTGGGCGTCATCGAGCCAGGCGCTTGGGCGGATGTGCTACTGCTTGATGACAATCCTTTAGACGACATCACCTTACTCGAGAATGCTGAGCAGCACATACCGCTGATCATCAAGAATGGCGAAATCATCAAAAATACTCTTAAGTGATGAGCAATCTTTGATCTGAAATAACAAGAAATCTGACGGGGGGAAATATGCAACGAGGTCTCATTGAACAAGAAGACCGCTACGATGACGGTGTGTTTCGCATCGGACGTAAGCATGGGTTTTTGCCGCAGCGTAGTCCGCTCTCCCATCTACCAGCGCCATTTACCCCGGTGCAGCAGTTGCTTGATCGCATGCCGGTCTGGTTAGACCGCGAGCGTAGGCATCAAGGGCTACTGGCCGTACAGGGCGCTATCGTTGAACCCGTGATGTTGTTGCCAAATTTGGCAGCCGAAGTGCTGGCGGTGCGTGAGGATGCGCGACTGATGCAAGCGCTTTTTCGGGGCTATGCATTTTTGGCGAGTGCGTATTTGTTAGAGCCTGCGCATCATGGCATGGGGCAAGGGGGTGCCTACGGCCAAGCGCGTAATGTATTGCCCGCTAATATTGCACAACCGCTTGTCTTGGCTGCAGAGGCTCTGGGTATCGCACCATGGTTGGATTATCACCACGCCTATTCTTTGGGTAATTTTGTTCATATAGATCCGAGTTTGCATGGCGAAGATCTTTGGCACTGGCGTAACCTCGACATGGCATGCCGATTCAGCGGTACAACCGATGAGATCGGTTTCATTATGTTGCACGTGCAAATCAATCATCACACACCCGCCTTGTTAGGGGCATTTCAGGACGTCTTGCGCGATGCCCGTGCGGCGGATGTGACTGAGAATCTTCAAGGTCCATGGCAGCGGTTGTTGCGCGCGCTTGAGCACATTAACCGCTCCCGACGGGAGATGTGGCGTGCAAGTCGTCCTGAGCGTTATAACGATTTTCGTGTATTTATCATGGGGATCACCGGCAACGAGTCCCTATTTGGTCCCGGGGTCATCTACGAGGCTGTCGAGCAGTTCGGCGGTCAGCCTATGCAGTTCCGGGGGCAGACCGGTGCGCAAGATGACATCATCCCCGCTTGCGATATTTTGCTGGGTATTGATGAGTCGTATCCAACCAATGAATTGACCCGTTACTTGCAAGATCTGCGTCAGTATCGTCCCCCAGTGGTCCAGCAATGGTTTGATGATCTGCGAACTGATCGAGACGAAGCGGGTTTAAAAGAAATTTTAATCGCACATCCCGGAGTAGCGCTGGTCGCGGCTGCGTGTGTGGAGCAAGTGCTACTATTTCGCCAAGGTCATTGGCAATTCGTGCAAAAATATATTCTGGCTCATACACGCCATGCCACGGCTACGGGTGGTACGCCTATTACCTCGTGGTTGCCGAACCAGATTCAGGCGTGTTTCACTCGTATGCGGGAGTTACTTAAATGGGCTGAACCTGCGCGACTCGCACCTAATGAGCGGCGTTGGCATGCAGGTTTGATCACGCGTCTTGAGGAGCGTGAGCGAATTTTGGCTGAGCAGTTGTCGCTCTTGGAGAACCCTGAGTTTGATCCACAGGAAATCTATGCGCGAAATGTCGGCCACGAAGATTCGCAGATGAGCGGTACGCTTTAAGGAGTTTGCTTTAATCGCGGAGGAGTCGGCTTTTGACTTAGTCGACCGTCATGACGTCAGTACGACTCAGTTCGATCACCATGGCAGTCACTGAGTCGACGCCGGCAATCATCGGAGTTCGCCAGTCAAAGTCTTTTGGCGTGGCTGCGGCCAGTGCCATGTCGTCGGTGAGTGTCGCGGTGCGCACAGCAAGTAGTTGACCCGCAGAATCAAAAAATTGAAATTGTGCTCGGATACCTGTCGGGGTCGAGCAGTTGTGCTGCACCAACCCCGCGACATGCAGCGCTTGATCAGACTCATAAACTTCTAGGATTTCGATCGAGCCCAGATTGGCCCGGCAGCCGGGTGTCGCTGAAGGCGCACCGTCCCCGCAGCCCACGAGTCCGGCTAGCGTTATCGCGAGTAGTACGCGGCGGACAAGCTGAGAGGAAGGTTGCAAGCGATTCATACGTGCCATTTTGCGTCAGTCTCCGAGACACGCCAAGGTCTGTACGGTACGGGTTTTGGGAGCAGACACAATTCGTCTTCCGCGAGTGGGGGACAGAGACCATTGCCCTGCATCAAATGACATCCTAAGCGATCGAGCATCGTTTGTTGCCGCTGAGTTTCGACTCCCTCGGCCATCGCGAGTAAACCAAAGCCTGCGGCGATATGTAGCATGCCGAGTATCACGGATGCTTGTTGCGGATTTTGGGCGATATGACGTACATAGTGACGATCAATTTTGATCCCATGTAATGGGAGATCGCGCAGTTCAGCGATCGACGTGTAGCCCGAGCCAAAATCGTCAAGCATAAATTGCACGCCGAGCTCACAAGCATCCTGCAAGTTGGTCAAGAGTGTGGGCGTTGAGCGGAGAATATCGGTCTCAATGATTTCAATATAAAGAGGAGCGGGATGTGAGCCTTTGGCGTGTGACAGACCTTCTTCAATTCGGTCTAAAAAGGTTTTGGACATAAGCCAACGAGGCGATAGATTGATGCTAACCGGGATAGGACCAAGATGGGGTACCCAGCGCGCTCGTGCTTGTAGGGCTTCTTGCAGAACTAGCAGGCTCAGTGCTTCTTGCAATGAGGGATCTTGTAGCACAAAGGCGAAGTCGCGCGCAGCGAGATGACCGTAGATCGGGTGATGCCAGCGTAGCAGCGCTTCGAGACTATGGATCTCGCCCGTGGCGGCATGGACCACTGGCTGATATTTTAAATACAGTTCACCGGCCTCTATGGCGCGCGTGAACTCACATCGTAGTGGCATGGATCACCATGCCGCTCTTTATATCTTTGATTGTCATAGCCTACCGTGCGCTCGCGCACGGTAGGCGTAACCAGACACCTCGAGGAGCGACCTTGACGCTCTTAGGAGGGGTAGTGCGCGGGATAGGGCTTGCCGGCAACGCCTGACTCGATCGCGGCTTTGGCGACGGCTGAGGCCACTGTGTCGCGCAGGCGTGGATCCATAGGCTTCGGCAGGATGTAGTCTGGGCCAAATTCGAGTGCGGCGACGTCTGGATAGGCCGCCAATACCTCGGCGGGTACCGGCTCTTTGGCAAGCGCGGCGATCGCGCGTGCGGACGCTACTTTCATTTCTTCGGTAATGGCACTGGCGCGTACATCAAGCGCGCCGCGGAAAATGAACGGAAAGCATAGGACATTATTGACCTGATTGGGAAAGTCCGAGCGTCCCGTAGCAACGATGACATCATCGCGAATACCGCGCGCAATGGAGGGTCGTACTTCAGGTTCCGGGTTCGCGAGGGCAAAGATCACGGGTTTATCTGCCATCGAGCGCAGCAGTTCGGCATCGAGCAGTCCGCCGGCAGATACCCCAATGAAAACATCCGCTCCCTTTAGTGCATCGGCCAGCGTGCGCGCGTCTGTCTTACGGGCGAACTCTGCTTTGTAATCTGGTAAGGAGCCACGGTCGGCATGCACTACGCCCTGCCGGTCCACTGCGGTGAGGTGGTCAGGGGGCACTCCCATAGAGCGTAAGAGCCGTAGCGTCGCCGTACCCGCCGCGCCACTTCCGAGACACACCACTTTAACTTGATCCAATTGTTTGCCTTGGATCTCTAGCGCATTCAGTAAACCGGCCACGACGCAAATCGCGGTGCCGTGTTGATCATCGTGGAAGACGGGAACCTTGCAACGCGCTTTGAGTGCTGCTTCAATCGCAAAGCACTGCGGTGCACCCACATCTTCGATATTGATCCCACCAAAGCTGTCGGCGATGCGGGCAACCGTATCAATGAAATCCTCGGCGTTATCGGTGTCGATTTCAATATCAACGCAGTCAAGTTCAGCAAAGCGCTTAAAAAGAAGTGCTTTGCCCTCCATCACGGGCTTACTTGCCAACGCACCCAAATTTCCAAGGCCCAAAATAGCGGAGCCATCGGTGACGATTCCGATGAGGTTACCTTTATTCGTGTACTGGTAGGCCGTCTCCGGGTTTTCGGCAATCGCAAGCACTGGTTCTGCGACGCCTGGGCTATAGGCCAGCGCCAGATCACGACTCGAGTCGGCGGGCTTGAATACATGAGTTCCTATTTTCCCAGGCCGCGGCGCAGCATGGTATTCAAGCGCCGCTTGGCGCAGAGCATCATCCGACATCTTGTCCCCTTCTGATAGGCGAGGGGACTATAGCTTGAGCGTCAGTTCGTTGACAGCAGGATTCTTGATGCGAGGCTCCAAACGGTCATGCGTGCGAATCAGCGAGCACGCTCTCTTTAGCGCAGATCCAGCAAGCTCAACACGTTGAAGGGTAGGGTATTGGCTTGGCTGAGTAGCGCGATACCAGATTGTTGCAACACCTGTGCGCGCGCAAAGGCGGCAGCTTCAGCAGCTAAGTCCGCATCCAAGATGCGCGAGCGCGCAATGCTTTGATTTTCTGCGCTCACACGCAGATTGGCGATTGCGCTATCGAGGCGATTTAAAAATCCACCCAGTGCGGCTCGCTCATCAGTAACGGTTTGTAGCGCACCATCGACGATCTGTACGGCGAGACTCGCACCCTCCAAGGTTGAGATATCGATATCAGCGACACTCACAAATTCGGTGGGCTCCGTAAACTCCGCGACGATTTCAAGCGGGGCGGAGTTGACGTTACTGCTAACCCCAAACTCTAAGCTGCCACCGTACACACCCTCAGGTGCAATGAAACTGACATTAAGCGGCGCTGAGACGCCATTGGCGCCTGTGGTGGTGATCCCAAAGTTTGCGGCAACAGTGGAGAAGTCCGGTGCAGGATCTGCGTCGGGGTTATAGCTACCTTCGATCTCAAACAGGTTGTTGCTGAGTCGAGTCCCCGGCGCAATCTGCACGGCTCCCTCCGTGACACCTGTCGGGGCTATATAAGAAATATTGAAGCTCGAGCCGGTGCCGCCCCCTGTCGTGGTGGCGAGGCCAAAGTTACCGGCCGTACTCGCAAAGTCCGGTGCAGGGTCCGCATCATTAATACTGCCGACGATATCAAAGCTCGCGCTGCCTAATCCGGGACCGTAATTAACGACAACCGTCCCGCTGGTGACACCCTCGGGTGCGACAAAAGAAAGATCGTAAAGCGCGTTCTGACCCTCAGGGCCTGTGGTGCCGAGGCCAAAGTTTCCAGCCGTGGAGAGTAGGTTGGGCGCCGGGTCATTATCGACCGCGCTGCCCACGACATCAAAACTAGTCGTTTGTAAGTTAGTGCTCGCACTGAATATAACTTGGCCGGTGGTGATCCCTTCCGGTGCTAAGTACTCAAAGGTGATATCCGACGTCGCACCGCCAGCGCCTGTGAGGCCGATTCCAAAATTACCGGCCGTGGTCAGAAAGTCGTCGACCGGATCATCATTGATATCAGTCGCCGTAAAATCCACCGTGATGGTTCGACCATCGGCTGCTGTCAAAATAACCCCTTTGCCTTGAGCTAGGCCATTTTGAGCTACGACGCCGGTCTGATCGGAGACTGCGTTAATGGCGTTAATGGCAGTGGCCACGTTAGCGGCCATATTGTTATTTCGATTGCCAGCCAGGGTGATCTCGACACCATTGAGTGTGAGCGTCCCCTGTGGATCAAAGTATTGGTAGTAACCAGAGTCTTGTGTTCCCTCGACGAGAGTTTCTGAGGCGATTGCCGTCAACCCTGGAATGCTGGCAGCGTTGACGGCGTTGGCGAGATTTTGCCCGCCCACTTCAAAGGTTCCGAGGTTGTAAGTGGTGCCAAGTACGGTGACCGACTGCGCAACGGCTCCCGAGCCCGGTGTGAAGCCGGTTTGAGCAATAAATCCGGGCAGGTCACCCGGGCCTTCACCGGAGATCGTCCAGTCTTCGTTGATATCCGTCGCCGTAAATTGCGCATTGATATTGCCACCATCCGCGGCGGTCAGGACGAGGCCTTGTCCATTGGTCACTTCGTTACTGGCGGTCACCCCCGTTTGTGTCGAGACCGCATTGATCGCCGCGACTGCGAGGTCCACGTTCTGGCTCAGGGAATTACTGCTTAACCCAGTCAATTGAATATCGACACCGTTGAGGGTTAACAGTCCCTCGGGGTCAAAATAATTCGCATAACTATTGTCGGCACTCCCGACCAGGATATTGTCATTAGCGACCGCGGCTAGGCCCTCGATGCCCAGGCTATTAATCGCGGTTACCAGCGTATCGGCGGCAGCACTGAAATTACCGAGCTGATAGGTCTCTCCCAGCACCGTGATTGACTTGTTGCTGGTACCCGATTGAGTCGGGACCGGTTGCCCCGTTGCGGTAAAGCCTGGGACATCGCCGGGACCCTCGCCGGAGGACACCCAATCGACATTGATATCGGTCGGAGTAAAACTCGCTTGAATATTGCCGCCTGTTGCGGAAGTGAGAACGAGCCCATTGCCGTCAGCGACGCCATTACTCGCGGTGACGCCGGTTTGTGCGGAGACCGCGTTGATCGCGGCGACCGCGATCTCGACGTTTTGACTCAGCGTATTACTACTTGCACCCGAGAGCGTGATCTCGACACCATTGAGTGTTAGCACGCCCTCCGGATCAAAGAAATTTTGATAATCGGCATTGGTTTCGCCATTGAGAACCGTGGCGTTAGCGGTGGCTTCGAGTCCCTCAATACCGAGCTCGGAGATCGCCGTGGTCAGCGTGCCAGCATCTAACGCGAGCTCGCCGAGAGAGTACGTGTCACCCAGCACAGTAATGCTGTAGCTGGCAGTGGCCACGCCGGGGTCGACCGTAATGTTATTTTCCGTGAACCCCGGAACGTTTCCGGGTCCAGACCCAGAGCTCGTCGGCTCAACATTGATGTCCGTAGCCTCAAAAAGGGCGGTGATGTTCTGACCGTCCGCAGCGGTGAGAACGAGACCTTGTCCTTGGGCAATGCCGTTACTGGCAATGACGCCTGTCTGACTGCTGACCGCATTAATGGCCGCAACCGCTAGGTCGATGTTTTGTGAGAGCGAATTATTGCTAAGTCCCTGCAGGCTGATCTCGGTCCCGTTGAGCGTCAGGACGCCTTCTGGATCGAAATAATTGCTGTAGCTCGAGCTCACTGTGCCTTGCAGTACGTTGGCGTTTGCGCTGGCGTTCAGCCCAGGAACGGCGAGGGCGTTGATGGCATTGGCGAGATTAAGTGCGCCGGGGGCAAAGCTCCCGAGTTGGTACACATCGCCAAGTAAGGTCAGCGTTTGCGACACCTCCGTACCCGTCGTCTGGATGTTGAGACCGAGCGCGGTAAAGCCGGGGACATTTCCGGGTCCCTCTCCAATCCACTGCGGCTCGCCCAGAGACTGCGAGAAACCGAGCTCGGACGCCGACAAATCGCGAATGCCCCCGAAGGGCAGAACATCTGTGAGATTGGGTCCCGCTTGGAACTGGCCAGGCGTTAATTGTCCACTCAGGAGAGGGCGGCCGTTGAACGTGGTCTGGGCAGCCACTCGCGCGATTTCGTCGCGAACTTGCTGGGCTTCGAGTTGCAGGGCCGCACGGTCTGAATCCGACAGTACGCCGTTGCTAGCCTGGAGCGCGAGCTCCCGCAAACGCTGCAAGTTGTTGGTGATGGACTCGATGCCACCCTCGGCGGTTTGCGCGAGCGAGATGCCGTCGCTCAGGCCGCGGATACCTTGGTTGAGCCCTCGGATTTGGGTGGTCAGACGAGTCGCAATGGCGAGGCCCGAGGCATCGTCTCGGGCGCTGTTGACGCGCAGGCCTGTGGCAAGGCGCTGAGCCGCCTGTGCTAACTGCGCATTGGTGGTGGCGAGGCTACGTTGGGCCAACAACGAATAGATGTTGGTATTGATGACAAGCGACATCGATGGCCCCTCCAGGCTACGTTACAGGTGCACGGCTAGCCGATCGCCGTGATCTCCATCACAGTTTTCGGCCTAGCGCATTGCCCTACGGCGGTCGCTTCCGTAAGGTCATCAGCTTTCGGCAATAATGTGGCAGAACTTTGCCACGTTGACGCTCGGCTAGGTTTTGCCGCTGCATGGGAAAGATCCATTTCGGAAGAGGTTTTTGGGGGGCTTTAGTGGTGCTCTGTGCGACAGCCGTCGCGCTGGAGTGGTACTGCCGTACGCCTTTGCTCGAGCCCATCATAAAACTCGATTTAGAATTCAATAAAAACGATAACTTATTATATACACTGGTTTTTCATGGTAGCGTGGATGCCGATAATCCCCAGTTTCCCCGGCTTGTCTCGGCCCTTTCAAAAACCGGTCGAGACGTCCATTTCATCGATTGGTCACCCCGTTCGGATACCCGTCTGCGCGCGGCCGCGAGTGCTGAGGCTGTGGGTCGCGAACTGGCCGACCAGCTCGCTGCAAGGTGGTTTGCGGTCTCTTCGCGTGGGCCTTGGCACCTTGAGCTCGTGGCGCACAGCTCGGGCGCGTACGTACTTGATGCCTTATGTCAGCGCCTGCGCGAGCAGTGGGCGGCCCATCCTCAGGCGGGGAAGCTCGAGCTCCGGATGGTGTTCGTGGATCCCTTTCAGTTACGCGGGTTCATTGACTGGCGTCATGGGGCCCGTGAACATGGGCGTTGTGCGGATACCGCGATAGCGATCCTCAACACGGATGATCCAGCGCCATCGACCAATCGTCCGCTTGAGCGGGCATGGACGCTGGATGTCACGGATCACCCGCGGCGCGGTGCCTTCTCGGGTAATGGTCACTACTGGGCGTTGGAGTTTTTAATTGAGGAGGCTGAGAGTGCGGTCTGGTTGCAGCCCCAGTGGAGCTCACGCGAATTGCGGCCAGGTGAACGACATCGCCCCACAGAAGGGCTTTTATAAACTCAAGTTCGGTTTTATAAAAGTAATATAAGCAATTGAAAGAGATATAAAAATGCGATCTATGTTGTTTGTCCCTGGCGATCGTCCGGAGCGTTTTGAAAAGGCGCTACGCAGCGGTGCTGACGCCATCATCTTGGACTTGGAGGATGCTGTCGCAGCGACACAAAAGCCTCAGGCACGGACTTCGATCCGCACGTTTTTAGCTGAGGCAACGCGGTCGGTGCCGTGTTGGGTGCGTATCAATCCAGTTGATGGGGAGGGTCTGACCGATTTGCAGGCCATCATGCCGTCCGGACCAGATGGCATCGTGTTACCGAAGGCACGTCATGGGGCGGATGTCGATCGGGTGGATCATTGGCTGGAGGCCCTAGAGAGCGCCCATGGGCAGGCTGTCGGGCAAACCAAACTCATGCCGATGATTACCGAAACCGCGGGTGCGTTGCTGGCGATCTCATCCTTTGCCAGCGCCCCAGCGCGGGTGGCAGGTATGACCTGGGGAGCTGAGGATCTCGCCATCGAGCTCGGGGCGTCGGCAAATCGTGATACGGACGGCAATTACTTGCCGCCTTACCAATGGGCGAGCAGTCAATGTCAGCTCGTCGCAGCTGCGGCGGGGGTGCTCGCGATCGACACCGTGGATACTGACATTCAGAACACCTCGGC
>RFOD01000036.1 GCA_009926865.1 Gammaproteobacteria bacterium
GCGACCGCCTTCATACCTTCACGAATGATCGCCTGAGCGAGCACCGTCGCGGTGGTCGTACCGTCACCGGCCTCATCCGAGGTGTTGGAGGCGACTTCTTTGACCATCTGCGCGCCCATGTTCTCGAACTTATCTTTCAGTTCGATTTCCTTAGCGACGGAGACACCGTCCTTGGTGACGGTGGGGGCGCCAAAGCTCTTTTCGAGCACCGCATTGCGGCCCTTGGGACCGAGGGTTGCTTTAACAGCATTAGCGAGAATATTGACGCCGCGCACCATACGTGAGCGCGCGTCATCACTAAAACGGACTTCTTTTGCAGCCATTTTGATCTTCCTTCAGTGAGATACAGGGGCTTACTTGCCTTCAACCACGGCCATGATGTCTTCCTCGCGCATCACGAGGAGATCATCGCCGTCGACCTTCACTTCGGTGCCGCTGTACTTGCCAAAGAGGACCTTGTCGCCCACTTTGACATCCAGCGCACGGACCGAGCCGTCTTCGAGGATCTTGCCCTTACCTACGGCGAGGACCTTGCCCTGTGAAGGCTTCTCGGTCGCGCTGTCGGGAATAACGATTCCGCCTGGTGAGGTGCGTTCCTCTTCCAGGCGCTTCACGATCACACGGTCATGAAGCGGACGAATTTTCATGTTTCGCTCCTTAAATAAAGTATCGAACGGGATAGTGGCGGGAAGAGCGCTGTTAGCACTCTCCCCACGTGGCTGCTAATGATAGCGACGGAATGTTTCTTTTCAAGGGCAGCGCCCGCTATTCTTATGCGCGTTTTCCACGCCCGTCCGGGATTCCGTTCGATGGTACTCAGGTAACCTAAGCCCATGATCAAGCGCACTTTTTTCGTTTTAGCTTGGCTGCTGACCTCGGTGATAACGGGCCATGTCGCTCGCGCCCAGCTGGGTGATAGCGAATTTCTGCCCCCTCGAGAAGCGTTTCAGGTGGTAGCCCTGCCGACAGCTGCGGACAAGATTTCTGTGCAGTTCTTGATCCAGCCCGGCTACTACATCTATCGCCATCGGTTGAGCTTTGACATCGACACGGCGAGTGGCGAGCAGCTTGCCCGCTTGGGTACGCCCGTGATCCCGGAAGGCAAAGAAAAAGAAGACGAATTCTTTGGTCTTCAGCAGGTTTATTACGATTACTTAGAAGTCGCGGTGCCCGTGTCGCGGGCGGCAGGCGGGTCGCTTGAGCTCCCACTCACCGTGGGTTTGCAAGGCTGCGCCGACGCGGGACTGTGTTACCCACCCGAAAAGCGTCGCATGACCGTCGTGCTACCAGCCACTGCGAGCGATGGGGGCGCGTTCTTTACTGATGCGCCATCGAGCGCCGCAGGGCTAGATGTCAGGGAAAACGCTGGGTTTTTTGTCTCGGAACAAGACCGCCTTGCAGCCTTGATTCGTGATGGAGCGCTCGGCTGGGTGCTCATCACCTTCTTTGGTCTCGGGCTACTGTTGGCGTTTACGCCTTGCGTCTTACCCATGGTGCCAATCTTGTCGGGCATCATCGCCGGACAAGGCGCGATCTCCACCTCTCGCGCCTTCGTGCTGTCATTGACCTACGTACTCGGGATGGCGGTCGTGAATACTTTGGCAGGCGTCGCGGCGGCGGCAGCGGGCCAGCAAGTACAGGCGCTCTTTCAGCAACCGTGGATCATTTCGGTGTTCGCCGGACTCTTTGTGCTGTTTGCGCTCTCTATGTTTGGCCTATTTACGATTCAACTGCCCTCCGCACTGCAAAGCCGGCTCTCGGATGTGAGTAATCGCCAACGAGCAGGCACGCTCGGTGGGGTGGCCGTCATGGGTGGCCTGTCGGCACTCATTGTGTCGGCCTGTGTCGCACCGCCGCTCTTTGCCGCGCTGGCGGTGATGGCGCAGACCGGTGATGTGTGGCGCGGAGGTAGCGCGCTCTTTGTGATGTCGCTCGGCATGGGTACGCCGCTACTGATTATTGGCACCTCAGCAGGCCGTCTTCTTCCCAAGGCAGGCGCTTGGATGGAGACGGTCAAAAAATTCTTTGGCGTACTGATGCTCGGAGTAGCCGCTTGGATGCTCGAACGTATTACGTCACCGGGAGTATCGCTCTTGCTCTGGGCGATTCCTTTGATTGCTGCAGCCGTCTTGTTACTACAGATCCGATCGCGAACTCTAACCGCCTGGTTAGCGCGCGGTAGCGGTGCTGTAGCCGCCGCCTGGGCGGGCTTACTCATCGTGGGATTTTTCATGGGTGGACGCGATCCTTTTGCGCCGCTACCCCAACTGGCGGCACCCGTGAGCACTTTGGAATTTCGTAAGATCAAAACCGTCGCTGAGCTTGACCGTGAGGTCGCAGCCGCCGCGGCCGCAGGCCGACCGGTGATGCTGGATTTCTATGCTGACTGGTGCGTCTCCTGCAAAGAAATGGAGCGTGATACCTTCACCGATGATGAGGTTCAGGCCGCACTCAGCGATGCGGTCTTACTCAAAGCCGACGTCACGGCGAACGACGAGGCGGATCAAGCCCTCCTGCAGCGCTTTGAGATTTTTGGTCCACCGACCATCGCTTTCTGGGATCGCTCGGGTGCTGAACGCGCGAACTTCCGTGTGGTCGGCTTTATGCCCCCAGAGGATTTCGCCGTCGTGATCCAACTGGCGCTGGCGCCTTAAATCACACTGAGCAGAATATCGTGACCGAATCCACCCCCCCAAATCCATCAACTACGCCAAGCCCCTCCACTGAAGCCAGCAACTCACGCTGGGGTCGCACACTGATGGTGCTCGTTGCGCTCGCCATTCTCGGTGGGGTACTCGGTTTTTTATCAGGGCAATGGCTACGTGATGGCGTCACCGACGCGACCAGCCGCGAGGCGGTACCGAGCGTGAGCCAACTGAGCCGCGCAGTACCCGAGGTACTGCCCGATTTCACGCTCGGCACCCTTGAGGGCCCCCCGCGCAGCCTCTCAAGCTTTGAGTACGACTCGCTGATTGTGAATTTTTGGGCCACTTGGTGCGCGCCCTGCCGACGCGAAATTCCGCTTCTGCGCGAGTTGCGCGCAACACGCGGCGATCGGGGCGTGGAAGTGGTCGGGATCGCCGTGGACTTCCGTGAGGATGTAGAACGCTATGCCGCGGAGATCGGTCTCGACTACCCGCTCTTGATTGGGGAAGAGGATGGCCTCGCGGCTGCCGATGCCTTTGGCGTGGATCCCGTGTTCCCCTTTACCGTATTTGCGGATGCCGAGCGACGTATCGTCGCGCTGAAAATCGGCGAGTTACACGCGGATGAAGCGGAGTTCATTCTGGATCACATCGAGAAGATCAATACTGGCTCGCTCGCCATTGAACGCGCGCGAGAGCAAATCCGCGACGAACTGCGCCGACTGGACGCCTTGCGCGCTGAAAAATCTCCTGCCTGATCAATAACCTAGCGATTGACTGACGCTTTCTGCGCCAAATTGCCATCGATTTGTTCCGATCTCGAGCCTAAATTCGGGTAAATTGCGCCCGCCAAGGCCAGCGCATAAGCGCGTGGCGGCTATCGAGGGGGACTCATGGATATTCGCAAAGTCAAAAAACTGATTGAGCTGCTCGAAGAGTCGGGTATCTCTGAGATCGAAATTAAAGAGGGCGAGGAAGCAGTGCGAATCAGCCGGCTGCCCACGGGACCGCTGACCGCTGCGATGCCCATGCCGATGGTCGCGCCCGCGGCCGCTCCGGTGGTCGCAGCCGCCGCCATCGCGCCAGCCGCACTCACTGCTGAACCGGCTCCCTCGACCGATCACATGGTGCAGGCGCCGATGGTGGGCACGTTTTACTCTGCGCCCGCGCCCGGCGCACAGTCATTCGTCCAGATCGGCGATGAAGTGAAGGTCGGTCAGGTGCTTTGCATCATCGAAGCCATGAAGATGATGAATCAGATCGAGAGCGATCGCGCCGGCAAGGTCGTCTCGGTACTCGTGCAGAACGGGGATCCGGTCGAATTCGGCCAACCTTTGTTTGCCATCCGCTGAGCCGCGCCGTCTCATGCTCGATAAGATCATCATCGCCAATCGCGGCGAAATCGCCCTGAGGGTGCTGCGTGCCTGTCGTGAGCTCGGTATCAAAACGGTTGCCGTGCACTCAACCGCCGATGCCAATCTTAAGCACGTCCTATTAGCGGACGAGTCGGTATGTATCGGGCCTGCCGTCTCGACGCAAAGTTACCTCAACATGCCCTCCATCATTGCAGCCGCCGAGCTCACGGATGCGGCGGCCATCCACCCAGGCTACGGATTTTTATCCGAGAATGCGGATTTTGCCGAGCGAGTCGAGCAAAGCGGCTTTATTTTCATTGGGCCTAAGTCCGAAACGATTCGCATGATGGGTGACAAAGTCTCAGCCATCAAAGTGATGAAACAACACGGGGTACCGTGTGTGCCGGGCTCAGGCGAACCCTTAGGTCTCGATCCTGATGAGAATCTGCGCGTCGCGCGCGATATCGGTTACCCCGTGATCATCAAAGCCTCGGGCGGTGGCGGTGGACGCGGAATGCGTGTCGTGCACAACCAGGCTGCACTCTTACACGCGATTAACGTTACCCGGTCCGAAGCGCTCGCCGCCTTTGGCAATGACCAAATTTACATGGAGAAGTTTCTCGAGAAGCCGCGGCACATCGAGTTCCAGATTCTCGCGGATCACCATGGAAACGTGATTCATCTGGGCGAGCGCGACTGCTCCATGCAGCGTCGACACCAGAAAATCATTGAAGAGGCCCCTGCGCCGGGGATCACCGACGCCCAGCGCGCCCAAATGGGCGAGCGGGTGGTCGAGGCCTGCCGGGCAGTCGGCTACCGCAGCGCGGGTACGCTCGAATTTCTGTACGAGAACGGGGAGTTTTATTTCATTGAAATGAACACCCGCATTCAGGTCGAACACCCGGTGACGGAAATCGTCACCGGAATTGATCTAGTTAAGGCCCAGCTGATGATCGCCGCCGGTGAGAAACTGCCGTGGACTCAAGATGACATCGTTTTACGCGGACATGCACTCGAATGTCGCATTAATGCGGAAGATCCGAAGACGTTCATGCCCTCCCCCGGCCCCGTGCGCCTGTGGCATGCACCGGGTGGTCCTGGGATTCGGGTCGATAGCCACCTCTATAGCGGCTACAGTGTGCCGCCCCATTACGATTCTTTGATTGCCAAATTAATCTCCTATGGAGATAACCGTCAGGAAGCGATTGCGCGGATGCGTAATGCCCTATCGGAAATGGTGGTGGAAGGTATTAAAAATAATGGACCTTTACACCAAGAAATCCTCGCCCATGCGGCCTTTGAACGCGGCGGTCTCGATATTCACTATCTCGAGCGTAGGCTCGGACTCAAGTAAACTGCGAGCTCGCACGAGAGATCGATCCTGATGGCGGTGATTGCCCTTCGTCTTGCGCTCGCGTCGGAAGATGCCCGTGACCCGCTACGCGTCGAAGAGATCGAGCAGGTATTCTTTGACGCGGGTGCGCTCTCAGTAGTCCTCACCGATCAACGCGATGATCCGGTTCTCGAGCCCAAGCCTGGCGAGATCCGCCTTTGGCCGGCGACGCAACTTGAGGCCCTCTTTGCCGCCGATAGTCCGTCGTTGACCGACGCCGGTCTGACTGAACTCGCAACGGCCATCGGTTATGCACCCTCACAATTTCACACGGAGTCCATCGCCGATCGCGCTTGGGAGCGGGAATGGCTTCGCAACTATGAGCCTCTGCGTTTTGGGGAGCGACTGTGGATCTGCCCGACTCATCATGTGCTGGATGAGCTAGGAGCCATCATCGTGCACTTGGATCCAGGCCTCGCCTTTGGCACGGGCACGCATGCAACCACGCGCCTCTGTCTCGAATTCTTAGATAGCTGGCGTGGTCCACTCGATCGTATGATCGACTACGGCTGTGGTTCGGGCATTCTGGCACTCGCTGCATTACGGCTCGGCGTCAAAGAAGCCTGGGTCCACGATATTGATCCGCAAGCACTCGAGGCGACCGAGGAGAATGCCCGTCGCAACGACGTGGAATCTCAGATTCGCCCTTACACGGATGCCGATCATCTACAAGCCGATTGTCAATCGGTGGGACCGGCACCGCTTGTGGTTGCAAATATTTTGGCTGCCCCACTGATTGAGCTTGCCGAGTCACTCTCGCAACTACTCGCCCCGGGCGGCACGCTGGTACTAGCCGGTCTCTTGACGCCCCAAGCCGAAGAGGTCATCGCGGCTTACCAACCCTGGCTCCCACTAACGATTTGGCGCGAGCAAGATGGATGGGCCTGTCTGGTCGGTCAGCGCTCATGAGTGCCGTGGAGGTCTCGCAAGCTGGTCTCGCTCCGAAACCTGGTACGTGGCAGATCGGGCGCTGGACGATCGCAGCGCCCGTGGTGCTCGCACCCATGGCAGGCGTCACTGATCGGCCGTTTCGAATGCTGGCGCGGGAATGGGGCGCGGGACTTGCCGCCTCGGAAATGATCACCTCCGATGAGCGACTATGGCACTCAAGGAAAAGCCGGCTACGACGAGATCACGCGGGCGAAGCGGAGCCACGTGTCGTACAGCTCGCAGGCGCGGAGCCCGCGGTGATGGCGCAGGCTGCGCGCCGTAACGTCGATCTCGGCGCGCAAATCATTGACATCAATATGGGCTGCCCGGCCAAAAAAGTCTGTAATCGACTTTGCGGCTCTGCGTTGCTACAGGATGAAGATCTGGTGGCACGTATCCTCGAGGCTGTGGTCGAGGCCGTCACCCCACTTGGCGTCCCTGTCACGCTGAAAACCCGCACAGGCTGGGATCGAGAACATCGTAATGCGGCAAGCATTGCGCGGATTGCCGAGCAAGCGGGGATCGCGGCGCTCGCCCTACATGGTCGGACCCGCGCGGATTTTTATCAGGGTGAAGCCGAGCACGAGACACTCGCGGCCATCCGCGATGCGGTCTCTATTCCACTCATCGCGAACGGCGATATCCGCTCAGCCGAGCAAGCGCGAGCGGTACAGCAACAGACGCGTTCCAATGCTGTGATGCTCGGCCGGGCCGCGCAGGGTACACCGTGGATTTTTCGCGATATCCGGGCACATCTACTGGGTGAAGCTCGGCCGGAGCCGCTCGCGCGCGCGACGCTGCGTGCTATAGTCTTACGGCATTTACAGGCGATTTACGCGTTTTACGGCGAAGAATCCGGCCTGCGAATCGCACGCAAACACCTCGCTTGGTACAGCGCCCTACTGCAGGATGCGGCATCCGCCAGGACCGCGTTCATGGCGTCGGCGTCGACCGCCGAACAGTTTGCTTGCGCAGCGCAGCGGTTCGACGAGTGGGCGCAGGCGGAGAGCGACTCATGGCAACACCCGATACCCTCCCTGACTCCTTGCCGTTAAGGGGACATGCGGAGCGGGCCTTTGAAGACTATCTTCAACAATTAAATGGCCATCCTAGCGGTGGGCTCTATGAGCTCGCCCTGCGCGAAATAGAGGAGCCGCTCTTTCGAGTCGTCTTGCGTCACGTGGACGGCAACCAAAGTCGCGCAGCGGACATCCTCGGGATTCATCGCGCAACACTGCGCCGCAAGCTACGCGATTTAGGGCTCTCCTAATGACCACGGTTGTACGCCGAGCGCTGATCTCGGTATCCGATAAAACGGGCGTGATTGAGCTCGCCAAGGCCTTAGCCGAGCGCGGTGTCGCCATCCTGTCCACCGGCGGCACGGCACGCCTACTCACCGAACAGGGCATCGCCGTCACGGAAGTCTCACAACACACAGGCTTTCCGGAAATCATGGATGGACGGGTTAAAACCTTGCACCCCCGTATTCATGGGGGTCTCCTGGGTCGACGTAGCGTGGATGAGAGCGTCATGGCGCTGCACGGCATCGAGCGGATTGATTTGCTGGTCGTCAATCTTTATCCCTTTGCCGAGACCGTGGCACGGCCTGCCTGTACCTACGCCGAAGCCATCGAAAACATTGATATCGGCGGCCCGGCGATGGTGCGCGCTGCCTCCAAAAATCATGATGCGGTCACCGTGCTCGTGGATCCGGCCGACTATGCCGCAGTGCTCGCAGAGCTCGATGTCAATGACGGCGCCACGACGCCTCCTTTGCGTGCCTGGCTCGCGGCCAAAGCGTTTGCGCACACGGCGCGATACGACACGATGGTGGCCAACTATTTGCAGGCTCGCAATCCGGCGCCTGGCATGAGCTTCCCCCAGGCACTACCCCTAGTCTACGAAAAAGCCCAGGACTTACGCTACGGCGAAAACCCCCATCAAAAAGCGGCTTTTTATCGTGAGCCTACGCCACGCGCCGCGACCATTGCGAGCGCTCGAGTGCGGCAGGGCAAAGAATTGTCTTACAACAACATTGCCGATGCCGATACCGCCATCGAATGTGTGCGCCAGTTTCGTACCCCCGCCTGCGTCATCGTTAAGCACGCCAACCCCTGCGGCGTCGCCACGGCTGAGAACTTACTCGCGAGCTACGAAGGCGCGTGGCGTACCGATCCCACCTCGGCGTTCGGCGGCATCATCGCTTTTAATGGTGAAGTAGACGGCCCACTCGCCAAGACTATGATGGATCGACAATTCATTGAAGTCTTGATCGCACCCACGTTTTCAGCAGATGCGCTCGAAGCGCTCGCGGCCAAACCAAATATTCGTGTCTTGGAATTGGGCGATCTGCCGCAAGATAGCGGCGTCGAGCTCGAATATCGCACAGTGTCGGGCGGACTCCTCGCCCAGAGCCGCGATGATGGCCGCATCACCCTGCAGGATTTGAAAATCGTCAGCCAACGTCAACCGAGCGAAGCGGAACTCAAAGATTTGCTATTTGCTTGGCAGGTATGCAAGTTCGTCAAATCGAACGCCATTGTCTATGCGCGCAATCTAGCCACCGTTGGGGTCGGCGCAGGGCAAATGAGCCGCGTGTACTCGAGTCGCGTCGCGGCCATGAAAGCCGCTGACGAAAAACTTGAGGTCAAAGGCGCCGTGATGGCCTCTGATGCATTTTTCCCGTTTCGCGATGGCCTTGATGTCGCCGCAGAATATGGCATCGCCGCCGTGATTCAGCCGGGCGGCAGCTTGCGCGACAACGAGGTGATCGCTGCCGCTGATGAACACGGCATCGCCATGGTCTTCACCGGCATGCGGCATTTCAGGCACTGATCACGGGAGCGGGGCTTGAGCTACAAAGTATTGGTGGTCGGCGGCGGCGGACGAGAACACGCGCTCGCTTGGAAATGCGCAAGTTCAGCTCGCGTCACGCAAGTCTTCGTCGCTCCGGGTAATGCCGGCACGGCGCTTGAGAGCAAAGTTCATAATGTCCCGATTGCCGCCGATGACGTACCCGGCTTGGTCGCCTTCGCGCAGCAAGAAAAGATCGATCTCACCATCATTGGGCCCGAAGCGCCGCTCGTCTTAGGTGTCGTCGATGCCTTTCAGGCCGCCGGTTTACGCTGCTTTGGGCCGCGGCAAGCCGCCGCACAGCTCGAGGGATCCAAGTCCTACACCAAGGCCTTTCTCGCCCGTCACGGCATCCCGACCGCCGCCTACGCCTGCTTTACCCGAGAAACCTTTGACGAGGCTTGGGTGCGCGCTCAGCGTACCCCGCTTGTGGTCAAAGCGAGTGGCCTGGCCGCAGGCAAGGGGGTCATCATTGTTGATCAGGTCGAAGAGGCGATTGCCACAGCTCATGACATGTTTGCGGGGCGCTTTGGCGATGCAGGCAAAGAAATCGTTATCGAAGAATTCCTGCCTGGCGAAGAAGCCAGCTTTATCGTTATGGCAAGCGGCACACAAGTTGCGGCCTTTGCCACCTCACAAGACCATAAACGCCGTGATGATGGCGACCAAGGACCGAATACCGGTGGCATGGGTGCCTACTCGCCCGCTCCCGTCGTGACGCCCGCGCTACATGAACGCGTAATGCGCGAGGTGATCGAGCCGACGCTGCAAGGTCTCGCTGCAGAGGGGACGCCGTATTTGGGCTTTTTGTACGCGGGCTTGATGATTGCCCCCGATGGGACCCCCAACGTCCTCGAGTTCAATTGTCGATTTGGCGATCCGGAGACCCAACCCATCATGGCGCGCCTGCAGTCAGATCTGACTGAGTTGTGCGATGCGGCGCTCGATGAGCGACTCGATTCTGTGGTGATGCGGTGGGATCCCCGCGCTGCGCTCGGCGTGGTGCTCGCTGCTGAGGGCTATCCCGATGCCGTGCGCAAAGGCGATGTCATCCAAGGCCTCGAGGCCGCGGCTGCTCTGTCGGGTAAAGTCTTTCACGCAGGGACTCGCCTTGAGAATGGCGCGGTCGTGACCGATGGCGGCAGGGTGCTCTGCGCCGTGGGCTTAGGGGATCGAGTGAGTGCTGCCCAGAAAGCGGCGTATGCGCTTGTTCAGCAGATTGATTGGCGCGGCATGCAGTACCGCCAAGATATTGGTTATCGCGCGATCGAGCGGGAGTAATCCCGCCCGATCACGCGTTTTACCTAAGCAGTATCAGCGCTTCATCGCCTCGAAAAATTCACTATTCGTCTTCGTGTCTTTCATCTTATCGAGCAGGAACTCGATCGCGGCTAGCTCATCCATCGGATGCAGGAGCTTGCGTAAAATCCACATCTTCGCAAGCTCACTCTGATCGGTAATGAGCTCTTCTTTACGCGTACCGGAGCGATTGATATTGATCGCTGGGAAGACACGCTTCTCGGCAATACGTCGATCCAAGTGAATCTCACTGTTACCGGTACCTTTGAATTCTTCAAAGATCACGTCATCCATCTTGGAGCCCGTATCAACGAGCGCTGTTGCGAGGATGGTCAGCGAACCACCCTCTTCGATGTTACGTGCCGCACCAAAGAAACGCTTCGGTCGCTGCAGCGCGTTCGCATCCACACCACCGGTCAGCACCTTGCCTGAGCTCGGCACCACCGTGTTGTAGGCACGCGCCAAACGGGTGATCGAATCGAGCAAAATCACCACGTCTTTTTTGTGCTCAACAAGGCGCTTGGCCTTTTCGATCACCATCTCGGCAACCTGCACGTGACGGGCAGCAGGTTCATCAAACGTCGATGACACCACTTCGCCTTTCACCGTGCGCTGCATCTCGGTGACTTCCTCTGGGCGCTCATCGATCAAAAGCACGATGAGATACACCTCGGGATGATTCGCCGTGATCGATGTCGCAATATTTTGGAGCAGCATCGTCTTACCGGCCTTCGGCGGCGAGACGATCAACCCACGTTGACCTTTACCGATCGGCGCGCAGAGATCAATCGCGCGCGCAGTGAGGTCCTCGGTGGATCCGTTACCGCGCTCGAGCTTTAAGCGCTGCGTCGGATGCAATGGCGTCAGGTTTTCAAATAAGACCTTGCTACGAGCATTTTCCGGCGAATCAAAATTGATCTCGCCCACCTTCATGAGCGCAAAGTAACGCTCGCCATCTTTGGGTGGTCGGATGATGCCGGTGATCGAATCACCGGTGCGCAAATTAAAGCGACGAATTTGTGCAGGGCTGACATAGATATCATCGGGACCGGCCAGATAAGACCCGTCGGCCGAGCGAAGAAACCCAAACCCGTCCTGCAGGATCTCTAGCACCCCTTCGCCGTAGATCCCCTCGCCCTTCCGTGCATGCGCCTTCAGCAAGCTGAAGATGATGTCCTGCTTGCGCGAGCGGGCCATGTTTTCCACACCGTAATTGGTGGCGACTTCGACCAATTTACTGATCGGCATCGCCTTAAGCGTGGTGAGGTTCATGGAGTTACGCGATAACGCGAGCTCCTCGGCGCTGATGATTTCGGCATCTTCACCAGAATCGATGAAGGGGGCGTGATCGACTGGCTCGTCATGCATCGGCCCGCCGACGTTACCGTGTCGCGGACCGCGATTGGGATCGCGATTGCCGTGACGCTTGGAGCGCTGTCTACCGCCTTGATTGCCCAAGTAACCGCCTCTCACAGGTGACTATCCAGAAAGGCCGCTAGTTGCGAGCGCGATACGGCACCCACTTTCTGGGCTTCCACCGTACCGTTTTTGAACAAAATCAAGGTTGGGATACCGCGAATGCCAAACTTCGGGGGCGTCTGCGGATTCTCGTCAATGTTCAACTTAGCGATCTGCAGTCGATCGGTGTAATCGCCCGCCAATTCATCGAGGATGGGGGCGATCATCTTGCATGGGCCGCACCACTCTGCCCAAAAATCAAGCAACACGGGCTTGTCGGACTTGAGAACATCAGACTCAAAAGTGGCGTCACTGGTATTGATGATGTGAGGACTGCTCACGCGCTGAACCTCCGCTGGGAGTGGTAAAAATGAAAAATGAAATGTTGTCGGATTTTGAGAGTGTGGCTGCCGGCGCCGAGGGACTTGGGATGTCCGGGGACCGTCAAACGGTTACACTAGACCGTATCGAGATTTCTTTAACTATGCCTCTGGAAAAACCAGAATTTAATGATGTTGCGACGTGGAGTTCGGTGCCTGACTGGGGCAGAACGCCCGTCTGGGAAGCTTTTTTAGCCAATTCCATCAGCATTTGCAAGCATCCTGCGCACAATTGATCCATGATGGTACTCGATGACTGACACACACCTCTCCGAGCTCTCCTTCGACGCACTACAACTTGAGCCTTCTCTCATGCAGGGAATCGCCGAAGCGGGCTTCAGTCGCTGCACGCCCATTCAAGCTCAAACATTACCGATCGCCCTGCAAGGGCGCGATGTGGCGGGGCAAGCGCAAACTGGGACAGGTAAGACCGCCGCCTTCCTGGTGGCCTTATTCCAGAATCTATTACGGCGCCCGCCCAGCGAGAACCGCGCTCCCACGGCGATCCGCGCGCTGGTGATCGCACCGACCCGCGAACTGGCCGTGCAAATTCACAAAGACGCGGTCGTGCTAGGCAAACACACAGGCTTACGCATGGCAGTCGTCTTCGGTGGGGTGGACTACGAGAAACAGCGACGTGACCTGGAAGGTGGGATCGATGTTCTCATTGGTACCCCGGGTCGCATCATCGATTACTACAAACAGCACGTCTTTGAGTTGCGCGAAGCGCAAGCGGTGGTGCTCGATGAAGCCGACCGTATGTTTGACCTGGGGTTTATTGCGGATATCCGCTATATGTTGCGCCGCCTACCACCGCCGGATCAACGCCAGTCCATGTTGTTCTCCGCCACCTTGTCGCAACGCGTACTAGAGCTCGCTTACGAGCACATGAATGAGCCGGAGCTCGTGCGTATTGAGCCAGAGCGCATCACTGCCGAGCGTGTACGCCAGGTCGTGTACTACCCGGCCATGGAAGAAAAAATACCTTTGCTAATTGGCTTACTGCGCAAGATGGATCCGCATCGGACCATGGTGTTCGTCAATACCAAGCGTATGGCCGAGCGCCTCGAGGATGTCCTACGCGCCAATGGCATTGATGCTCAAGCGCTCTCTGGTGATGTGCCACAGAAAAAACGCCTGCGCTTTCTCAAAGATTTTCATGATGGCAAATTGGCCGTACTGATTGCCACGGATGTCGCCTCGCGCGGATTGCACATTCCCGAAGTCAGTCATGTCTTTAACTATGACTTGCCACAAGACTGCGCGGACTACGTGCATCGCATCGGCCGCACCGCGCGCGCGGGTGCCGAGGGGGATGCGATCAGTTTTGCCTGCGAAGAGTACGCGGTCGGACTCCCGGACATCGAAAAATACATCGGCAATAAGATCCCCTATGAGCCCATCGCAGGCGAACTACTCGCCACTGAACTCCATTGGCCGCCTCGGCGCCCGATGAAAGATCGGGGTGGAGATCGCCGCTCAGGCGGTGACCACCGCCCTGGCGGTGAACGTCGCGCAGGAGGAGATCGCCGCTCAGGAGGTCCGCGACGAGGCGCTTCCCCCCGACGCTAAGCACTGTGCAAAAAATGCGCGTGTAGAGTCGCGCACAGACGCGCGCGCCGACGCGATCATTGTCGATGAACTCACAAGAGATCGATCACACCCTCGATCGATTCAATCTCGTGATGATTTGCCTCGCGTGAGGTATCTGGGCGTCTGACGCCATAAACCCAAGCGATCCCCGCCGTACACGCAGACTGCAGCACCGCTTTACTGTCATCGGCAAATAAGGTTCGAGCGGGATCAAAGCCCTCAGCCTCGCGAGCACGCTGCCAAAATAATTGATCTTCCTTGGGGGCGCCAAAACCGTGTGAAGTATAGGCGGCATCTAAGAAATCAAGTACCCCCGTCTGCTGATGCTTGATCTCCAAAATCGTGGGATGAGAATTGGTCATCAGCGTCAACCGCTTGCCCCGCTGCCGAAGGGTCTCGAGAAACCGCCGCGCACCAGGTAGCCACCCGGCACGATGCGCCTCTTCGCGATGCACGGCCGCAATATCAATCCCGAGCTCTGCAGACCAATAATCGATCGAATACCACGATAGGGTTCCGGCCACCCGATGAAACCTCGGGGCGAGCTCTGCGTGGGTCTCAGCGAGCGACAAGCCCTCGCGTTCAGCAAAGATTTCAGGGACTCTCGCCAACCAAATGTAGTTATCGAAGGCAAGGTCCAGTAGCGTGCCATCCAGATCGAGCAGCACAGTATCGATGGCGTCCCAATCGACAGATCGACTAGGGTGCGTCGCGGGGCGGTCGGTATCACTCATGCGCGGGTATGATACGGCCTATGGGGTCTTCATCGCTCACCGACCTGCACCTGCATAGCACCGCCTCCGACGGCATGCTCGCGCCCGACGCGCTGATGCGTTACGTCGCCGAGCACGGCCTGCAACACGTCGCGCTCACCGATCACGACACGCTCGCTGGCGGCGCGCTAGCGGCCGAGGCCGCCGCTCAGTGCGGGCTGCGATTGACGCTGGGGGTCGAGCTCTCCTGTCAATGGCAGGGGCGCGCCCTGCATGTCCTTGGGCTGGGACTGCCGCTCGGCGACGACGCGCGGCTGGAGCAAACCCTACAACCGCACTTACGTGATCTGACCGCTTTGCGCGTCGCCCGGGTGCAGGAAATGGCGCAACGCCTTGCCCGCAAGGCGAAAATTCCGGCCCCAGAGTGGCTCGATAGCTTGCTGGCAGAACACCCTCTGCCTACGCGCCTACATCTGGCACGCGCCCTACATACACGCGGATATGTCAAAAGCCTGCAGGAGGCTTTTGATCGCTGGTTGGGATCCAACTGCCCGGCGCATGTGCCCGAGCAATGGCCCGAGCTTGAACCGACACTCGCCGTCCTACGCGCGGCCGGTGCCCTACCGGTGCTCGCGCACGCGCATCGTTACCGGCTCTCAAACGGCGCGCTCTCACGCTTGGTGGGAGAATTTGCCGCAACTGGCGGACTCGGCCTGGAGGTGAGCGTCGGCGGTATGGCCCGCCACGACCTCGATCGTCTGGCGACGCTGGCTCGGCGGTGGGGGCTTGCCGCCTCCGCAGGCTCAGATTTCCACGACCCTGCCCTGCCATGGCATCGACCGGGACGCTTCGCTAAGCTACCGGATGATTTAGAACTGATTGCGGCGCGACTCCCATGACCGATGATGAACAAGACAAGGTCGACCGCGAACTTTTCAAGAACGTCGAAAAACTGCGGCAGTTGCGTATCGAGCACCGAGACCTCGATGAAACGATCGCGCGACTCTCGATGGATATCCACGTGAATGAGGTGGAGATCAAGCGGTTAAAACGCCGTAAACTACTGCTCAAAGATCAAATTGAGCGTGTCAGCAGCCATCTCATACCCGACTTAAACGCCTGAGGATCCTCGCATGCAGGACGGACTCACCCTCCCCAAAGAATTATCTAGCGGACTCATGAGCCGCGATGGATTAAGTGAGCTTGCCGCACTGCTCTTGGTCTTCTTGTTGGCGCTAGCCGTCAGTCGATTTGCCAGCGCGAGAACGGGGACCGCAACCACGGGCACGTCACTGAGCGACTGGAGGTCCATCGTCCGCGAATCGATCATCGTCTTGCTGCCCTACGCGGCGATCATGCTATTGATCAGCGCTTCACTTTGGGCTGCTCGCAACTTAGGGATGCTCGAAAGCCTATTTGGGCTCGCGCTGCGCTTAGTCATCGCGCTCGGCGCTGTCCGTCTCGCGGTGTTCGTGGTTCGTGTGACGCTTGGCAACAATGCACTCATGATGGCCTGGGAGGGGCGCATCACGCTCTTTCTTTGGCTTGGTCTTGGGCTTCAGCTACTCGGTTGGCTAGACGTCCTCGAGCGCAGTCTCGATGCGATTGATCTCGTACCCGGGCAGTCCGCTTTTAGTCTGTGGGCATTATTGAAAAGCATCGTCGTCGTCACTGCCTTCATTGTGGGAACGAGCTTAATTGCCAAGGCGATCGAACGACGCGTCATGACGATCGAGACACTCGCCCCCTCTACGCGAATCGGTATCGGTAAGTTTCTCTATGTCCTATTGATCACGCTTGGCATTCTGCTCGGGATCAATGCCGCGGGTGTGGATCTCACCGCACTCACCGTACTCACCGGCGCGATCGTCTTTGGGCTAGGTTTTGGTATTCGCGATATCACCAGTAACTTTGTCAGCGGTTTCGTCTTATTGATGGATAAGTCCATCAAGCCTGGCGATGTCATCAGCTTCACTCAACAAACGGGTACGACCAGTGAAAACTTTGGTTGGGTCCAAGAGCTACGCGGTCGATACGTCGTCGTTCGCGATCGAGACGGCGTGGAGTCCTTAGTCCCCAATCAAAGTCTCATCATCAACTCGGTCATTAACTGGAGCTACTCTGATCAACGGGTCCGGCTGCGTTTACCTGTCATGATTAGCTATGACGATGACCCAGAGGTTGCGCTGGAACTACTCATCCGAGCCGCGAGTGATCACCCGCGAATTTTGCGCGATCCAGGGCCCGTGTCGCGTCTCATGTCGTTTGAAAACTACGGCATGAGGCTCGAATCTCGCTTCTGGATTCGCGATCCCATGAATGGGGTCAATAACGTTCGTAGCGATGTCAATCGGCGGATCTTCCAGTTGTTCCGCGAACATGGGATCAAGATTCCGGTCGCGCAACAGGAAGTCCGTGTTCTGGAACCCGGCGCGATACTGACGGATCCGTCGACGGTGGCCGCGATTGCCGCACCCGCCTCGCCTCCTGCGACCTCGACATCGACGACCGCCGCGACGCCTATCAATGCCCCTACAGGTCAATAAGATCTTAATTCCGGATAACGACTATAGCGTCAGCTTCATTCGAGCCGGCGGCCCCGGCGGTCAAAACGTCAATAAAGTCGCGAGCGCCGTGCAACTGCGGTTTGATCTGCGCGGCACGCAAGCGCTCTCGCCTGACGTCAAGGCGCGTCTGACTCGTATAGCCGGTCGTCGGGTCAATGATGAAGGCGTTCTATTGATCACCGCCCGTGAGCACCGCAGTCAGGAAGCGAACCGGCGCGATGCGGAGCAACGACTCTGCAGCCTCATTCGTGCAGCCCTACCGCCGCCAAAGATACGGCACGCCACGCGACCTACTCGCGCGTCAAAGATCAAACGCCTCGAAGGCAAAAGCCATCGCGGGGCGATCAAACGCCAACGCGGTCGGCCTGCAGAAGATTGACTCACGGATTACACGGATCCCGCGGACGCCACGAGCGCATCGAACGTGCAGCGCGAGGCCTCACCGTACTCCATTTAGGCGTGCGTCACCTGCAAAATGCTGTGCCGAATCTGCTCAGACAGTACAAATTCCGCATCGCGTGCAACTCGCTCTAAGACCTCATCGAAGCACAAGCGACTCTCTTCATCGACGCGGATCACGGCCCGCCGCAATAAGAGCTGCGCAAATTGCTCAAACATCGCTTTATCTGAAAACTCTGGCGCGTTGAAACCGTAAAGCATCGCGATGCGTTGCGCGAGAGCTCGGCAGCGCTCGACTAGTTCTTTGGTCTTGAGGACCCCAGAGCCTGCTTGCTCAAGCGTCGCAATCAATAAGTAATAGCGCTCGATCGTCTGCACCGAGGACTGCGCCAGTACCGAAAGCTGCATGGCAGCCTCCGTATTAGGCGCCGGGCGATGCCAATACACCGTCTCGCTCGCCGCTTGCGACGTCTCATGTCGCAAGAGACCGAGCTTGGCCATGGCGGCTAGCGTCGTTTCGACTGCCGTTCGCAATTCGGCCTCATCCCACTTCAAAAATAACTCAGCGGCGACATAAGGGTAGATCCGCCAGGCTAAGCGCTGCAAATCCTCCTCGCGTACTGAAGGATTGGCAATGAAGGCACAGGCGATGAGCGAGGGCAGCGTAAAGAGATGTAACAAATTATTGCGGTAATACGTCATGAGCACAGCGCTTTGCTCATCCAGTCGCAACACATCGCCGAGCGGATGTGTCTGACGTTGCAATACCTGCATACTCTCGCCGTACGCGATCACCTGAGCACCGCTCTCAGCGGCGACCGTCACCCGCGAGTCATAGGGCGCCTCGCGTAGCAAGGCAAGATACAGCTCCACCTGTCGCTGCAGATCCGCTTCGGCCATCGCCTGACGAGGCATCGCCAGAAGACTCATCGCAAGCAAGCCAATCGGAGTCACTGCCGCCGCAGCATTAATCCGCCGCATAACCTGTAACGCCAGCTCGTCCACCACGGACGACACCCATGGCGCTCGGCCTTCCGCATCGACCCCCCGCTCGCGCCAGTCGCTCGCCGATTGCTCTAGTAACTGCTCAAGATAAATCGGCTCGCCGATGTTCACGTGCACTCGGCCGAATTTCTCGCGTAGCACTCGGACCGCCTTGATGAGATCGATGATGCTTTCTTTGCGCTTAGTCTGACCCGAGAGCTCACTCAGATAGGTATTCGCCTCGACGATCCGCTCGTAACCAAAGTACACGGGCAAAAACACCACCGGCTTACGCGGATCTCGCAGATAACTGCGCACCGTCATCGACAACATCCCCGTCTTCGGTTGCAGTAGGCGCCCAGTGCGCGATCGACCGCCCTCAATGAAATACTCAATCGAATGGCCTCGACCCATGATCGTCGCCAAATATTTCATGAACACGGCAGTGTAGAGCGTATTACCGGCAAAGCGTCGACGCAGGAAAAACGCCCCACCTTTTCGCAAAAAACGCCCCACGACAGGAATATTCAAATTGAGTCCGGCTGCAATATGCGGCACGGCGTAACCCTGTTTGTAGATCACATAAGAGAGCAGCAAATAATCCATGTGGCTACGATGACAAGGGACAAAAACGATCTCGTGACCACGGGCGGCTTCGCGCAAGGTCTCAGCGTGATTGAGTACGACCCCGTCGTAGAGCCGATTCCAGAGCCGACGCAGAAATCCTTCCATGAAGGTAATGAAGACGTGCGAATAGTTGGCCGCGATTTCTTCGGCATAGCCTTGGGCGACCGCCAATACCTTACGTCGTGGCAAATGTCGCTCGCGCATCTCAGTCGCCATCGCTGCGCGTACCGCACGGGTTTTGAGCACGGTGGCGACGAGCGTCCGTCGATGCGAGAGATCTGGGCCAATCCGCTCTGCCCGCTGCCGCCGAAACGCCGTGCGCTGCCGACGACTAATACGGGCGGCAATTGCTGCAGGCGAGAGTTGATCGTCGAGCTCCGCTCGCAAGCTCACCGGCTCACCCACCTCCAACATGGTAAAGCGACCATTGATGATCACCTGCAAGGCTTTACGCAGCGTGCCCCCGAGCACCCAGTTCTCACTTAGCCAGAGCCGTAACCAAGAGCCTTCCTTACTCGGCGCGCGCCCCCAATACACCGCAACCGGCACCAGACGTACATCAAAACTTGGATCATCCCGTACCGCCTCGACAAGACGCACGAACTCCAGCGGCACCCGCCGATCGATCCGCGCATCCCACCAGCCGCGTGTACGCAAGAGGGGTTGCGACGCGCGCACCATCGAGCTTCCACGCCCAATCAAACGACCTGCGGGTCGGGGCAATCCATGTCGAATACAAAGATTTTCGAGAACCGCCTCATCGGTACGGCTCTCGCGCTCAAAGAGATAGCACACTGGGGCAGCTTGCGCAGGCCCAATACGCGCGAGCGCCGAGTCAGGCTGCACCTCAAGGCGCACCCACGGGCGCAGCAGTATTCGTAAAAAACGGTTAGCCACGCAGCGAAATCAGCCAAGCTTCAAACCAGCTGGCAATCTTTGGCAAAGAAGCGTGCAGTCGATGGTCGTCATCCACAAGATAGGCCATCGCCCGCTGCATACGCGCAAACGCGAGCGCCTTATCAACGGGCACGATGTCATCGCGCCAACCGTGCACCACGACGGTTGGGCAGGCAGCGACCGTCGGAGTGGCTGGCAAGCCGGGCAGATCAAAAGCAGGCGCCATCAAAAAAAGCCCGGACGCTGAAAGTGGCACCGATGCCGCTGCTGCCAAAAAACTCCCCAAGCTAGAGCCCACCAAAATGGGTGGTGCTGGTAAGGACTCACAACTCGCCAATAAATGCTGTACACGCCCCTCGACGGTGTCGATCCCGCGATAATCTACTGACTCGACCGGATGATCGAGCTGACGCGCGACCTCGGCTAGTACGATGATCTTCTGGCCCCAAGGCTCAGAATCTTTGCCATGCGAAAAAACGACTGGCGATCTCATCGGCCACTCCCGGCGGAAGACTTGATGACCGCAGCCGCCTCTTCGGTCAAAAAGTCAGCCTCCACGGGCTCGCCTAACCAAGTCGCGCCGATTGGGACGGCATTACGCACTCGCGGCGCTACAGCAATCAAAGAATTCAAATCCTGAGGGGCATCACTCTCTGTCAACCGCTTTGAAACCGGTACGGCGATACCGCGTGGCGTACGACTTAATTGGCCGACCGCCTGCCAATCAATCTCCGTACCCGTCGCCGCGAGCTCCTTACGTAATCGACCCGCCAAGGTACGCGAAAGTAATTTGCGCTGGGCGCCTCGCCAGTCGCGCGCATCATCTTCGAGGACGTCATAGGCCTGCATGAAAAGCTCGCCGCGGTGCCAACCGAATACAAACGGCTGATTGACGACTGTGACAGGGATTCCCGGTTTGATCATGTCGTATAAAAATTCAACGTCTTCTGGGAAAAGACGAATGCACCCCGCGCTTGAGCGCAGGCCAATCCCAGCAGGTTTATTGGTACCGTGGATCAAATATGCTGGCCAACCCAGGTACATCGCACGGGTGCCGAGCGGGTTATCGGGTCCCGGCTTCACGACCGCTGGCAGGATTTCTCCGTTCGCACGATATTCCGAGCGTACGCCGGGCCCGGGTCGCCAGCTCGGATTTTTGGCCATGCGTGTAATGCGGGTTCGCCCTTGGGGGGTCGCCATCCCGACTTTGCCAATACCAATCGGGAAGGTATACACGACCGGCGTCTCGCCTTTACGAGTCGGTACAAAGAAATAAAGACGCATCGCAGCTAAGTTGATGACCACGCCCTCGCGCGGTGCGTTCGGCAACAAATGCTGCGTCGGCAAGACGATTTCACGACCCTCGCCCGGCAACCACGGATCGACCGTAGGGTTCGCGCGCACTAATTCCTCAAAACCGACGTTGAAACGGCGGGCCAGATCGACAAAGGTGTCTTCATATTGCGCGTGGGTGACTTGCAGCACGCCGATCAGATCGCCCGCCTCGGCCGTCAAGTCAGCGCGGTGTGCACTCAGCGCATAGGGCACCTCAGCGCCGACATCGACCCGCACTTCAGGGGCTGCCGAGGGCTGACCAGGGTCGTAGCTTGCGCATCCGCTGACCCACAAAACGGCCAGCACCCCGAGGAGCGATGATTGTCCAGAATGTCGCCACATGGCGCGCTAGATTACCGCAGCAACGGCTGATCGGGTTGTTCGTTGTGATCGGCCGTCGCCTGAGGAAAGTGCGCAGCGAGTAAACGAGACACCCCTTGGATTCCGCGTACAGCCCCTGCGGCAAACTCGCCGGCGCGAAAGCCCCGCTCCATCTCTTGGCAGACCGCCTCCCAGTCCTGAGGCGAGACTCTTTTGGCGATTCCGCGATCCGCAATGATTTCGACGTCATGCTCGGCCATGAGCACATAAATCAGCACGCCATTGTTGTGCTCGGTGTCCCATACCCCAAGCTCACTAAAGACCTGAATCGCGCGATCACGCGCGGTGACCCCTCGCCAAAGCGCACCGAACTCAAGTGCCGTCTCTACGACGAAACGAATCTCGCCCCCGTGCTGGGCTTCGGCGGCCTCAATCGCCGTCTCAATCGCCTCGAGCGCAGGCGCGGGAAAACGCCGCCGAGTCATCAGTGGTATTGCCCAAAGATTTTGCCAGTAACGTCTCGCGCTCACGTCCGCACCCCT
>RFOD01000037.1 GCA_009926865.1 Gammaproteobacteria bacterium
CGAATCCTTGTTTGGCTGCAGATGATGATTTTGCTCGCTCAGCCGACAGTGCAGGGCTGGATTACCTCGCATTGTTGACGCGTATTTTAGCGCTTGGGGTGGGTTATCAAGCGGAGTGGCGTGCGGGGTATCGCTAGGCGCCTAGGGTAAACTAGATACGTGACCGCTCCTCTGCATTGGCTCCTAGCCTATACCAAACCTCGCGCTGAGAAAGTCGCCGAAGAAAACCTGCGTCGGCAAGGCTTTGAATGCGTATTGCCGTGGATCTCGGTGCAAAAGCGTAGACGGGGAAAGTGGCTGTGGATCGATGAGCCCTTATTCCCGCGATATATTTTTGTGGGGGCTCACGCGGAGCAATCCTGGGCTCCGGTTCGCAGTACGCTTGGGGTGACGTCCTTGGTGCGTTTTGGTACTCAGTTCGCTACCGTACCGGAAACCCTGATCCACGATTTGCTAAGCGCCGCGGATGAGGGCCCCGAGCAGCAGGTGCGTTTCAAGCAGGGTCAAAAGGTCCATATCACGGGCGAATCCTTCAGTTCCATCGTGGGTATCTTTGAGATGCAAGACGGCGAGGATCGTGCCCGAGTCCTAATCGACCTCCTCGGGCGACCGACCACCGTCCAGGTTCCTCTGGCGCAGTTAGTGCCGGAGGATTGACGCTACTCCCCTGAATCCGCGCGCCTCTGTGAGGTGCCTGCTTACTTTCGCAGGTATTTTTTTAGCCACCCCAGCACTTCCTCATGCCATTGCAGGCTATTGGCGGGCTTTAAGATCCAATGATTCTCATCCGGGAAGTAGACCAAACGGCTCTCGATCCCACGACGCTGTAACGCCGTGAAGGTCGCAAGACCCTGTGAGTACGGCACACGGTAATCACGCGCACCGTGAATCACCAGCATGGGCGTGCGCCAATTCGTCACAAAATCCGCGGGGTTATGCCGCTCATGATTTTGGGGAACCGCGTAGTAGGGGCCGCCATTCTCCCACTCGACGAACCAGAGCTCCTCGGTGGTGTAGTACATGCTGCGTTGATCAAAGATACCGGCGTGATTGACGATACAGCGAAAGCGATCGCTCCACTTCCCGGCGATCCAGTTTTGCATATAGCCACCGTAAGAGGCCCCAAGTGAGCAGGCCTGATCGCCATCGAGCCAGCCGTAGCGCGCCGTGGCCGCCGCGAGCCCTTTCTGTAAATCCTCAAGAGGCTTGCCACCCCAATCGCCACTGATCGAGTCGGTGAAGGCCTGGCCGTAGCCGGGCGAACCATGGAAATCAATGACGACGACGGCATAGCCCGCGCCCGCGTAAATCTGTGGATTCCAGCGCCAGGACCATACGTTCTGAAAGCTCGACTGGGGCCCGCCGTGCACGATAAAGGCAATCGGATATTTTTGATCCGCTTTAAAGCCATGGGGCTTTAAGACATAGCCGTAGACCGTCTCATCGTTCCAACCCTTGAACGAAAACTGCTCATAGGGCGCCATCTCGATCGCAGCGAGACGCGGATTGCTATCGGCGAGGGGACGAGCGGTGCCTAGGCGTGCGCCGCGGGTGGGCGCCAAATACCAAGGAAGCCCAGGCCATGACAACGCCCTCGCGCGCCGGTGAAAAGCCTTGTACTTGGCCCTCGGTGGTCAGACGCGTGCGACGAGCGGTGGCGGGGTCAATTTCATAGAGTGCGACTTGGCCGATATCGTCTGTCGTGACGAGTAGCCGCTCGCCATCAAAGTTCGTGGAGAGACCACCGACCGAGCGATCCCAGTCCTCGGTCAGACTGCGCACACTCCCGTCTCGGGCCGAGCGGATTTTGAGCTCAAAGCGATCGGCTTCAAAACCCGCTCGTCGCATCGCGCGCCACACGAGATCACCATTTTTCAAAAAGACCGCACCCGCGTCCCAAGCCAGATTATCCGCAGTGAGATTGCGGGGTTCGCCTGAGCCATCGGCGTTGATTTCATAGAGATCAAAATTGGTCGACCACGGTTCGTCTGCCGTCGCTAAGCGGGCACTCACAATCAGCTGCTTGCCATCAGGGCTAAATATGTAGTCGTCCTCGCCGCCAAAGGGCTTATGCGGAATATCGCCTGCGATACCCCCTGAGACGAGTACGGGGTCGCCCGCGCGTCCACCCAGTCCGCTTGTGGCATCTTTATTGAGCGTGACGGTGTACAGCATCGAGCGCGTGCCGTCTTTCCAGCTATCCCAATGGCGCACAAAGAGTTGATCGTAGGTCTGGCCGGAGGCTTTGGACTTTTTACGCGCCGCCTGCCGATCGGCACTGCACGCGAGCGTGTCGCAATCGGGGAAGACCTCGAGCGTGAGCGCGAGGCGATCACCGGTCGGTGCGACATCAAAAGATCCGACATCGAGCTTAAGCTCGGTGACCGACTGTGCTTCTCCGCCGCTCAAGGGCAGATACCAGATTTGACTCGAGCCGCTGCGACTCGATAGGAAATAGATACCCGACCCATCGGGTGCCCAGCGCGGGTGTGAATCACTCGCCGGATGCTGCGTGAGGCGTCGTGGCGGAGCGTCGAGCCCTTGTTTGACATCGATGAGCCACAGGTCTGTTCGGCCGCGATCGGCTTCGAGATCCGTCTCGCGCAGCGTGTAGACCGCTAAGCGACCATCGGGTGAGACCTGCGGATCGGACACCCGATTGAGGCTGACGAGATCCTGCGGCGTGAAGGGCGCACCAGCGGGCGCGCTGGCGGGCGCACTGATGGCGAGCGGACTCAGCAAGAGGCCTACGAGACTGGCGTAGGTGAGCAGCGAGCGGTGGGCAGGAGAGGATCGCATGACGGAACTCCCGAAAGTTGTGCTCCCGAGACGGGATCGGTAAAAGGTACCTGCATTTTAGACCAGTGACGGCCCCCTATGTCTCGACCCCCGGTTCGCGTCTTGTGTTTTGATTTGGATGACACATTCTGGTGGGTGGAGCCTGTGCTGCATCGCGCCGAGGCGCGCATGATGGAGTTCCTGCGCGAGGCGCATCCGCAATTTGCCGCGGGGATGTCGCCTGAGAGGGTCCTTCAGCGTCGACGGCAGATCGCCGCGCGTGAACCCGCTTACGCGCACAACATGACCTGGTTACGGATCGAAGCACTACGGGAGCTCGCGCGCGAGCACGCAGCGCCAGAGTCACTCGCGGAGGCCGCTTTCGAGCATTTCATCGCAGGGCGCCATGAGGTTGAAATCTTTGAGGATGTCGCGCCTGCGCTCACAGCGCTCGGTGAGCACTATCAGCTCGCCACGTTTTCGAATGGCAACGCCGATATCCATCGCATTGGCCTCGGCGAGCATTTTCAGGTGAGCTTGAACGCAGAGAGCGTGGGCCACGCCAAACCGAAGGCTGCCGCCTTTCACGCGGTGGCCGAGGCGATGCAGATCTCGCCCGCCGAGATGCTCTACGTGGGCGATGATCCGATCAATGATATTGACGGCCCGCGGCGGGCAGGCTGCCACGCCGCGTGGGTCAATCGACGAGGGCTCAGCTGGCCAGCGACTCTTGGGTCGGCGCCGCAGTGGCAGGTGTCTGATCTTCGCGAGCTCGCGCGACTTTTGCTCGCGTGAAGTGCCAGATCGCCCAGACCGCGCCGCCTTTGATCATCACCTCGCCAAGATTATCGAGTCGATTGGTAAAGAGCACCGGGATCGACGCGGACATCAGCATCAGCGTGCCGCCGACCGCAAGCCAGGGGAAGCCGCGTCGCAGCCAAAGTAGCGCTCCGGTACCAATCACCACAAAACAGGTGACGATGGGCGCAAGCGGAAACTCGCTCCCGACCAGAGTCTGATCGGTAAAGCAGCGGTTGGCTTCGCTCACGCCTCCGCTATAACGAATAAGATCAAACTCACAGACGGGATAAATTTCTTTGGTCCAAAAGTAGGGGAGATCGTGCGCAATGAGCGCGGTCGTAATCAGGCAGAATCCGCCCATGACCCATTTGCTTTTTGCAAATTCAAAATCGGCAAGACGCAAAATGGCTCCGCAGGCAATGATAAGCCAGCAGCCGGCGAGCCAGTGAACCCAAAACACGGGCCAGGTCAGCCAATAGAGCAGATCCCCAAAGCCAAGCACGATGCCGCTTGCGACGCGCAAGTTATCCCAGATCAAAAAAAACTGTGGGAATAGCAACATTGCCGCGACAGGTTCTCGCGTTTCACGATAAATGCGCCATAGCCACACAAACAGTGCCGTCTGTGCAATCGCAAAAAATAAGAACATCGCGCTATAAGTTGGAAACATGGGGACCCCCTTCATCTGCCTCCATGGCTGATGAGAACCACCATCTTGCCGAGTACCTCTCGTTGCAACAATTTTGCCAAGGCGGTTCCACCCTGCGGAAGGGGGAATTGCGCGCTGATCGTCGGCTGAATCTGTCCTCGCTGCCAAAGATCGAGCAAAGATTGGACGTTCGCAGCGTGTTCCTGTGGTTGACGCTCGGCAAAACTCCCCCAAAACACCCCCTGAATGTCGCAGCCTTTGAGGAGCGGCAGATTCAGTGGGATCCGCGGGATACCCGCGGGAAAACCAATGACCAGATAACGCCCACCCCAAGCGATCGCGCGTAAGGCAGGCTCGGCATACCCGCCGCCAATCGGGTCATAGATCACCTGCGCCCCCGCAGGCCCGCAGACGTCTTTGAAGGCTTTGGCGAGGGCTTTGGGATCACTGGGCTCACGCGGATAGACGAGTGTCGCCTCTGCGCCCCGCTCGCGGGCGAGCGCTGCTTTTTCCTCACTGGAGGCCGCAGCGATCACGCGTGCGCCCATCGCCTTGCCAAGCTCCACCGCAGCGAGTCCCACCCCACCTGCTGCGCCGAGCACCAAGAGTGTCTCGCCGGCTTGAAGTTCGGCACGATCTTTGAGGGCGTGCAGCGAGGTGCCATAGGTGACGAGCAGACTCGCGCCGATCTCAAAGGGCATCTCAGCGGGCATGCGCACACAGTGATGCGCTGCGACGGTGACGTATTCAGCCATCCCACCGACGATGCAGTGGGCAATCACCCGATCACCGAGCTGCCAACCCGTGACGCCTTCGCCTAGCGCATCGATCGTGCCTGCGATCTCAAAGCCCGGGGCGAACGGGCGAGGCGGCTTAAATTGATACTGATCTTCGATGATGAGTGCATCGGGGTAGTTGACGCCGCAGGCGGCGATCGCGATACGCACTTCCCCGCGACCGGGCTCAGGGGTAGGTGTTTCTTCCAGACGTAGGGTCTCGGGGCCGCCTGGTGCGTGACTTAAGAGTGCGAGCATGCTTATTCCTCAAAGAATTCGAAGAGTTCTTCATTGGGTCCGCGCACCCACATCCGACGTGTCGCACCCACTTGGGTCGGTGCTTGGACGAGCGTCGCGCCTGAACGGGCCGTATGGGCGGCGATCTGCTCGCATAGGCTATCGAGATCCCTCGCGGCATGGCGATAAAGCGCGACGCCGAGTCGACGCGGATGCATACGATCGGTCAGGCGACGCGCAGGCTGCGGCGAGGCAAAGTGCACCAATAAAATCTTGCCGCTCGGTTCTTTGGGGTCCTGATAGAGCAAAAAATGCACGGGGGACCCTACTGGGATACCGACGAGCGCGTTGACCGCATCGCGAAATTCGGGCGGCGTTTCAGCATCCGTACTCGCTTCGAGACCTAAGGTATCGGCGTAAAACGCCCGGGTCGCGCCAATATCACCCGCGACGACCGAGACAGTGGGGACTTCGCTGTACGGGCCATGCGGCGCGCCGGGGCGCATCTGGCTCGGGGGGTGTCTGTGTCCCACCATGATGAGGAGCGGCACCCCATCCGGGCCAAATAAAACGGCCTCTTCACTTTCCACGTCGCCGATGATGTGCCGCACGGGCGGTGAGCGGGCAATACAGCCTGCCTCGACCATTTGATCCCAAGCGATGCGTGCGGGCGAGCGGACATAGAAATCGATCGCTTTCGGTCCGATATCGAGCGGTGCGTCGGGGCCACCGAGCTGGGTATCGAGTCGGACGACCTCGGTTGCAGCGGGGGTGAGCTCGAGTAATTCGAGCCGCCCGATCGGATAGCCCTGACAGGAGAGCTCCACCCGCCGAGTCTGCCGAGTCCCGTCCCCGTATATTCCCCAAAACTGCGCAAGCGCGGGCGACAAGTCCTCATCTGACTCGCGTTGTAATCCCATGGTGGTCTCGAAAAGCTGCAGCGCCTCATCCATATTCGAGACGCCGACCACGATGCTGCGCATTGCCGATATCATCTGAGTCATGATTGAACTCTACACGCACGCTACCCCGAACGGACACAAGGTCTCGATTTTGCTCGAAGAGTTGGCGCTGCCCTATAAGATCCACTTAGTGGATTTGGCGGCTAACGAGCAGTTTAGTCCCGCGTTTCTCGCCATCAACCCGAACAACAAAATCCCCGCGATCGTGGATCCCGACGGGCCTGAGGGTCGGCCGGTGAGTCTCTTTGAGTCGGGAGCTATTTTGATTTATCTCGCCGAGAAAACGCGCAGTCCTTTGCTGCCGGCAAGCGGCGAGGCGCGCTATGCCGTGGTTCAATGGCTCATGTTTCAAATGGCGGGTGTCGGCCCCATGTTTGGTCAGGCAGGGCACTTCACGATTTACGCCAAAGAAAATATCCCCTACGGCATCGAGCGTTACACCACGGAAGCCAAACGCCTATTGGCGGTGATGGATACGCAACTGACGCGCGCGCCGTGGATCGCGGGTGATGACTACAGCATTGCCGATATTGCGATTTTTCCTTGGACGAATTCGATCCTGCGTGTTCCACAGTTTCCGAATCTCGACGCTTGGCCAGCCGTGTGCCGCTGGCGCGAGCAAATGCTGGCGCGTCCGGCGGTGCAGCGGGGGCTCGAGCGGCCAAAGCGCGAGAATTAACGCTCTGAGTCTACGGCTTTCAGGAGTTCAGAGGGTTTAGCGCGCGGTATATCCGCCATCCACTAAAAGACTCGTGCCCGTGATGAGGCTCGCTGCAGGCGAGGCTAAAAAGCGCACCGCAGCGGCCACTTCATGGGCTTTGCCAATCCGTCCCAGCGGGATGCGCGATAAGGTATCAGCCTTAAATTCAGGGTCTTCAAAGAAAGGCGCGGTGAGTGGCGTCTCGATGAAAGTCGGTGCCACCGCATTGACGCGAATACCCTGGGGGGCTAGTTCAACGGCCATGGCTTTGGTTAGCCCCTCAATGGCATGTTTGGTCAGACAATAGACACTACGGTTCTGAGCGCCCACATGTCCCATCTGCGACGACATATTGATGATGCAGCCACGGTCGGTAGCGGCGCCTGCGCCTGCGTCGGCGATGGGGGGCTGACGTAGCATGACGCGCGTTGCCGCTTGCGCGGTGACAAACATCGCGCGGACATTCAGATTCAGCAGGTGATCGAGGGTTGTAAGATCCACGTCAGTGAAAGCTTGCGGACGATTACCGCCGGCGTTGTTAATGAGGACATCGCAGCGCGGTAATGTCTCAAAGAATTCCTGCACCGCCTCGGCGTCGGTGACATCGAGCACGACCACCTGGTGTCGCGGAGAGTCCGCTTGGATGCTATTCCCTGGTCTGGAGTCGTGCGTCAGTTCCTCAGCGAGCGCACTGAGCGCGACGCGATCGCGAGCGATTAAGACCAAATTACAGCCATCTGCTGCCAAAGCCCGTGCACAGGCGGCGCCCAAGCCGCGACTCGCGCCCGTGATGACCACGGTCCGTCCGCGCAAGCTCGGTAGGTTGGTGGTTGGGATGGTCGAGGTATTCGTGTGCGTCATGGTGTGACTGCCTGGTGTTTCAAGTGAGCAGCCGCGCGCATCAAACCGACGCAGGTTTTAGAGTCACTGATCGCGCCGCTTTCGCAGCGGCGTAGCGCTTCATCCATCGGGATCCAGTGCGCTTCAAAGACCTCAAAAGCTTCGCGTGCATCGCTGACGGTGGTGAGTCCGGTGGCTAAAAAAAGTTGAATCCGCTCATTAAAGACACCGGGTGAACTCAAAGATTCGCCAAGTGAGTGCCAATGCTCCGCAACACAGCCCGCCTCTTCACGTAGCTCACGACGCGCGGTCTCGGCGGCAGGTTCATCGGGCTCGAGTCGGCCTGCGGGTAACTCCCACACGAAGCCTTCGGCGGCAGGACGGTATTGATGCAGTAAGCAGACGCGTTGTTGATCATCTAAGGCGACGATCGCCGCTCCACCGGGATGGTGCACGATCTCAAAATCCGCGCGATAGCCGTTTGGTAGCTCGAGGCTCTCGACCGTGAGACGCACCACACGACCTCGGAATTTCTCTTCGGAATGCAGGGTTTTCACGAGCGGGTACTAGCGTGATCGCGAATGGTATTGGTCGTTGGGCATCATGTCGGTCGCGGTGGCAAGACGGTTCGTCATATTAAAAAACGCCGTCACCGCAGCGATATCCCAAATCGCACGCTCCGAAAAGCCCGCCTTGCGTAGGCCGCGACGCGCTTCGGCACCGGTCTCTGCGGGGCGCACGGTCAGTTCGTGAGCGAAATCGAGCATGGCGCGCTGTTTGCGAGTGACCTGCGCGACGCGATAGTTCATCACCAAGGTTTCGCCGAGCGTGGGATCCCCCGACATTTCGCGTAGCGCCTGACCATGAGCGGTCAGGCAGTAATAACAACGATTCGCCGCCGAGACCACCACTGCAATCATCTCGCGCTCAAGCTTGCTGATCGGTGAGTCCGCGAGCATCAAATCGTTATACATCGTCATGAAGGCGCGTAATTTCGCGGCATCAAAGCTGTAGGCCTGCAGCACATTCGGCACAAAGCCGATTTTTTCCTCGCAGAGCTCAAAATATTCCCGCAAATCTTGGGGTAGACGTCGGGTGGCCGGTCTCGGTAATTTGACGTCCATCATTGCGCTCGGCTGAGCCCGCGTGGAAGAGGGTCTCTTGGAAGGCGACCTCTTAGACGGGGGCGCCGGAGCATGTGCTTTCGCCCGCTTAGAGCGCGGGCTGGTCGTTTTCGAGCGTGGTGGCATGGCTGCACTCATTGATGACGTGCCATCAGGGTAACAGGAGACGGCAGGTCAGGGGCGTGCTGCCACGACCTAGGCTTACAAGCCTCAGCCTGCCACAGCGAGCGCGCTTGAGCGCGCGCATCGCCATCGCGTCCAATCAGGCTCAGCGGCGATAGGGTCCGCCGCCACCGCGAGGCGGCCGCGGAGCACGCTCTTGCGCTTCATTGATACGCAAGGCGCGACCACTCATTTCATAGCCGTTGAGTGCTTCGATGGCGGCCTTGGCCGCCTCCGCAGGCATATCCACGAAGCCAAAGCCCCGAGGCCTACCCGTCTCCCGATCGTTGATTAGCTTGACCGAGTCCACTTGTCCGTGACGCTCAAAGAGCACCCGAACATCCGCTTCGTTGGCGGAAAAGGGGAGATTCCCCACATAAATCGTCGTCATTCAACCGTCTCTCTCAGCAGTCAAACAACTTTCGGCCCCCATTTCTTTTGATCGGGAACCGAAACCCGTCTGCCGACCATCGGCAGACGGGTCCGATGCTACTACTGACCGAGACGAGCGATCAATGGCCGCCGTGCTGAGAGCTAGCGCCACCTTCGACGGGATTCATTTTCTTGAAGTAGGTCCAGCTCGTCTCATTTTTGCGACTATCGTCCCCCGCGGGCGGGGTACGGTATTCGGGATACTCGTTTTCAATGGTTTTACGCATGATTTCCGGCAGCTGATCATAGGAATCGAGCTTACGACCGGCCGCATGCATATAAATGAGGCCCGCTCGGCCGCTCATTTCCATCCACGGGAGCCAGTCGGCCATGCGCACCCAGCCCACTTGAATGGCCGGGTTCGGGATTTTGGGGTCCACTAATTCGTTGAGCTTGCCGAAGAAATTGAACATTTCCGTGGCGTGATACACACCGCCCACATTTTTTTGATAATCACCGCCCAGCGGGTTGTGATAGAACAGCGGCACGGTGATGGTATTCCACCAATAATCGCCACTGATGGTCCCGTTCCACTTTGAGGAACTGCGATTGACGCCCGGGCCGTACGGGAACACCGGACGCTGATTGACCGGATCGTTGGCGGTCTGCAGGACTTTGACCGTCTTGCCAGTCCAAGGATTGTTCCACTCGCGAAGCAATTCACCCGTTTGCGGGTCAACATAGAGTAGTAATTCGCGCGATACCAAGCGCCAGCCTTCGCCCCGCTCAGGGTCCGACACGGTCACACATTGACGGACGTTATAGCCTTCTACATCGAATAGTTTTCGATCGGCTTCGCCCGGTACCCGACTAAAAGCCGCGCCGTGAAAGCTGTAAATCGTTGGCACATTGTCGACTGCACCGCACTGGATCCGACGCCCCGCGAGGGTCGCACCCTCTGGGGTATTGAGATCAATTTGGGTGGCTTTTTTTGCGGCATCGGCTGAGAGTGGCGACAGCACGAGCAATGTCGCGGCGGTGGCGGTCATGAGTGCGCGCAGGCTTGCTTGAGAGAGCGTGATTTGAGTCATTTTTCCAAGCTCCTTGTCTATCCAAAAAGTCTATCCAAACAATGGGTCTGTCGAAGAAATGAGGGTTGATCCAAGAATTCCTATCACTGAAAGAAATCTGACCAAGAGGCGGCACTATGGCAAGAGAGTTTCAATGATCATATCCTGAAGACGTTTTATTGCCAGCCTGCGGGCATTGCGGAAGGTCCTCGCAAGGAGGTCGGGCGCGAGCGGCGAGCGCCGCTGAACAGTCAGTCGGGATGACGCAAAAATTGGCTGACCTTGGGGTCAATTGTTGAAACGGGAACGCGATTTCGGGTGACCTCAGAGAGGATCCGGGCGGTGAAGGCGGCGAGGTCCTGGGCTTTGGCCGCAGCCGCGTCTGGCGGGTCCACACGATTCTCAACAGCGCCTGCCGGGACTAGTTTCCGATCAGCGAGTTCCGCCTCGAGGGTCGCCAAGCGCTCGCGCAGCATATACAGCTCTGCGCTTAACGCCATGATGGCGCCCACGGCGTTGTCCATCGGCAGGTGTGCTAGGAAATCGGGCTCGGCTCCTGTGACCGGTCCTTGCAGTGAGGCTTTAAAACCGGCTTTCGGATCATCAGTCGCCATGACGCATCTCACTTCGTGAACACATATAAATTCCAGTAATTGGCATTGATCGGCTTGCCACCCGGGCGCAGTACCGAGCGCGTGAGTCGTTCGAACGGACTGATTTTGATGTCGCTAAAGCCTGCCTCGCGCGCCCAGTCGGCAATGGGCGTGTCGTACCAAGCAGTCGAGTAGGTTTCATTGTTCGTCCAAGCATGACTGCGTTGCAGGACGTTTTGGAAGGCATCGCCTGGGCGAAGGTGAAACTCGTGACCCGCGAAATATCCGCCTGGCTTGAGGATACGCGCGGCCTCACGCAACAGCGCGGGCGTATGTGCAGGCGGTAGCTCATGCAACATGAAGTTGAAGAAAATTAAATCAAAGTATTCATCTGGATAGTCAAGATGCTCGAGATCTTGCTGCGAGAAATAAAGCGTCATGCCCCGTTCGCGCGCTCGTCGGTGCGCAAGCGTGAGGCAGGGCGCTGAAAGATCCACGCCATGGCACTCTGACTCCGGATGGCTCTGCTGCCAAGTCATGAGCGCCGCACCGTGTCCCGTCCCCCAGTCTAGGACGCGAGCGTAGGGGCCTTGTGGCAACGCCTCAAATAAAATCCGATAAATCCCATTGGGATCCGCATGCGCTGGTACCGTCGTTCGCCGGCCGATTTCATAGGCGAGGCCATCAAGAATATCTTTGGCAACACCCCCGGTGTGTTGGTGAAAAGGGACGTATTGAAAATACTCAGGAATTTTCAGCCCTGGGTTGAGCCTCAGCTCCTCGGGGTTTGCGTCGGCGGCACTCGTCTTGAGTTCTTGGGTCAAGCGTTCGCGCTCGGCTTCAAGCGTTGCGAAGATACCGAGCGTGGGTCGATGATATTTAAAGCGTTGCAGATGACGGTAAGCCCAGCAATAAAATTGGAACTCCGGTAGCTCATCGAGCAGTGCTTCGGCCTCGCGCCAAGCTTGAATATCACTGGCCTCGCGACCCGATTGCGAGGCTGCTTGCTCGTAGTGGTCATACATCTGCGCGACGAGAGGTCCCTCGAGGTAGGTGCGCGCTGCCCGCAAAAATGCGTGATAACTGCGAAAGTCCCGGCTTTCACTAACCGCGAGCGGCGCTGGCGGCGCGGGCGGTTGGGCTGCTTGCAATACGGCGTTCATGGTGGCCTCTCAAGCGTTCTCAAGTTCGGGTGGATCCGTGCTTACTCGAGATAAGCGTACCCGTTGAGTTCGGCTTCGTAAAATCGCTTGAGCGCTTGGCTTTCTGCAATGGTCATTCTGCCTGCGCGGATTGCGCGCTCGCAGTCGCGCGCGAGCGCAGGATAAAGCTCTGCTACATCGTATTCCATGTATTGCAGGACGAGGTTAGCGGTGTCACCCATGACGACTTCATCGATCCACCAATGACCATCATCTTCCAGACGAATATGAACAACATGGGTATCACCGAAGAGATTATGTAAATCGCCTAAAGTCTCTTGGTAGGCGCCCACCAAAAATGCAGCAAGATAGTACTCATCATTCGCGTTGATTTCGTGCACTTCTAGCGTGCGCTTGATGTCGCGATGCGAAACGAAGCGATCAATCTTACCGTCCGAGTCACAGGTGATATCCGCGAGCACCGCGCGGCGCTTAGGCTCCTCATCTAACCGGTGCAGTGGCATGATGGGAAAGAGCTGTTCAATCGCCCAGCTATCGGGCAAAGATTGAAATACCGACATATTGCAAAAATAAATATCCGACAGAATGCTCTCGAGATCTTCGAGTTCCTCGGGGATTTTTTCGAGTTTGCGCGCGACCTCTCGAATCTTGGTGCAGGTCGCCCAGTAAAGCCGCTCGGCGAGTCCGCGAAACTCGAGTGACATCAAGCCAAGATTGAACATCTGCAAGCATTGTTCACGTGCGGTGAGCGCATCATGCCAGCACTCGACGAGTCGCCGCGGCGAGACATCTCGATAGGCTTCGATGAGATCGAGCACTGGTTGCGGGAGTTCGCCGGCTGCGTAGCCTTCGTCTTCTTTACCGGTGACGCGGAAGTTATCAAGCGCAGAGCGCCCCAAAGTATTAAACACGAGCACGCTGTGATAAGCCGCGATCGCACGCCCAGACTCACTAATGATCATCGGATGATCGATGCCGCGGGCATCGCAGATACTGGCAATGCGATATACGACGTCGTTGGCGTATTCCTGCATGTTGTAGTTCATGGAGGAGGCGAAATTCGTCCGCGAGCCGTCGTAGTCGACCCCGAGGCCGCCGCCCACATCAATGTACTCTAAGCCCGCGCCGAGTAGCTTGAGCTCCGCATAGACGTGTGCCAATTCATTGATTGCATCTTTGATGCGACGAATATCTTGTAGCTGACTGCCAGGGTGGCAATGCACGAGTTTTAGGCAATCGAGCATGTCATGCGTTTTGAGTACCTCGACCACTTCCAAGATTTCGGTGATGAACAGTCCAAATTTAGATTTTTCGCCTGCGGAGTCGCGCCAACGACCCGAGCCTTCGCTGGCGAGTTTGACGCGCACGCCAATACGCGGGCGCACGTTTAGGCGCGCGGCCTGTTTTATGATGAGCCCGAGCTCAGCGAAGTTTTCGACGACGGGAACGATGGTTCGCCCGAGTTTGGTCGCGAGCATCGCCGTCTCGATGTAGCTATCGTCTTTGAATCCGTTGCAAACGATGAGCCGATCGGGCGAGTTCTCGGTCATCGCCATGACGGCGAGCAGCTCAGGTTTGCTGCCCGCCTCGAGTCCATAACCGAACTCGGCGCCGTAGCGATAGACTTCTTCAACAACCAGTCGTTGTTGATTGACTTTGATGGGATAGACCGCCGCATAGCGATTTCGGTACTCATTTTCGGCAATCGCCCGCGCGAAGGCATCATGCAGTCGACGCAATCGATGCGCGAGAATGTCGGGAAATCTTAGTACGACTGGCGCCGTTATATCGCGTGCTTTGAGACCTTGGATCACCTCGTGTAGATCAATGGTGGTCTCGCCCTTAGGGTCAGGGCGCGCAACCACATGGCCCGCCTCGTTGATATCAAAATAGCCCTGGCCCCAGGCTTTGACGTGATAGAGCTCGAGCGAGTCGGTTATCTGCCAACCCGGCTGTGATAAATCTTTGATGTTCAAGGTTAGGTGATTCCTTACTTAGCGATGGGGCGTTTGGGATCTTTGATCCACTCGCTCCATGAGCCCGGATAGAGCCGCGCACCTGGCAAGCCGGCGAGCTCCATCGCGAGCAAATTGTGGCAGGCGCTGACCCCAGAGCCGCACATGGCCACCATCTCCTTGGGGTCGCGGCCGTCTAAGGTCGCAAGCCAGCGCTCGCGCAGCGTATCAGGCGCTTGCAGTCGACCGGCGGTGAGGTTAGTCGCAAAAGGGTGATTGACCGCACCCGGTACGTGTCCGGCGCGCGCATCCATGGATTCATTTTCGCCGGCGAAGCGATCGGCGCCGCGGGCATCCACCAAATGCATCGTCGAGTGCCCAAGCGCGGCGACGACATCATCGACGTTAGCCACCTGCGTGCTATCAGGGTGAGGGACAAAGTTGCCGATGGGTCGGGCGAGCGTTTCGGTTGAGACGGCCTGACCGGCTGCGCACCAAGCGGCGTAGCCACCGTCTAGGAGCGCGACTCGCGGATGACCGAGCCAGCGAAAGAGCCACCAAGCCCGCGCGGCAAACACGCCGCCCGCCTGGTCATGCACTACCACTTGAGTGCCAGAGTGAACGCCCCATTCGCGCGCTTTGGCGGCAAATACCTCGGGATCGGGCAACGGATGACGGCCGCTCGTAGCGGTCGGCGGGGCCGCTAGGTCGCGGTCGAGATGGGCATATTGTGCGCCCGGCAGATGCCCGGCTGCGAACTGGGTCTCGCCCCACGTAGGATCGGTGAGCTCAAACCGGCAGTCGAGGATGACCCAATCGGGATGCTTGATCTGGGCCGCCACAGTCGCCACGTCAACGAGGGTGGAATAGTGCATAAGTTGAATTCTCCGATCTCGGGCTTGCCGTTACAATCCTTATCTATGGCCATTGATGTCTATTGGGCGAGTGGGTGCCCGTTCTCTTGGCGCGTCTTGCTGGCGCTGGAGCACAAGGGATTGCCTTACAACAGTCACAAATTACAGCTATCGCTGCAGGCTCAAAAATCGCCGCAGATGCTCGCGATGAATCCTCGCGGGCGGGTGCCGGTGGTCAAGCACGATGACTACGTCGTGTTCGAATCGCTCGCGGTGCTTTACTACCTCGATCTCAAATACCCCTCACCCCCCATTTTTGGCCGTAGTGCGGAAGAGGCCGCCGTGATCGTACGGGTGATTGAAGAGTTTCAGGCCTACACCGAAGCCCACATTCTCGGTATCTGCCGCAGTTTGCTGGCCGATGAGATTTTCCCCGAGGGCGGCCCGCCGCTCGGTCCGGAAGCGCTCACCGAGGCCATGCATGGGGTCGCGCGCGAGGCTCGCACCATCGAGCAGCGTCTGGCGCGTTCCGATTGGATCGTGGGCGAGGATTACAGCGCCTGCGACATGATGATCTTCCCGATGATCCAGCTCCTGCGCCGCGCGCTCTTGCAACCTCGGGGAGCGGATCTTGGGCGACGATTTTTACCTGTTGAGGTACACTACCCCGCTCTTGGACGCTGGCTGGACCGAATCGAGTCACAGCCAGGGTATGTACAAACCTACCCGCCTCATTGGCGCAACGGCTGATTCAGCCGCTTCCTACCAAGGAGCATCATGTCACACCCCATCCATGCGGACTTCGCCGGTCATTTTATTTTCGTAGGCTTTGGCAGTATCGGTCAGGGCACTCTGCCTTTGATCATGCGCCATATTCGCACCTCAGCGGATCGGATCACGATCGTCGCGGCCGATGGGCGCGGCGCGGAAGTGGCAGCGCATTATGGGGTGAAGTTCATTACCGAGCGCATTACTCGGGATAACTTGCGCAGCGTGCTTGAGCCTCTCGTCTCGGAGGGCGATTTTGTCGTCAATGTGTCGGTCGAAGTGTCCTCGATCGCCTTGATGGAGTTATGCCTCGATCGTGGGGCGCTTTATATTGATACCTGCATCGAGCCGTGGCCCGGTGGCTACACCGATCTGCGCACGCCGCCCGAGCGACGCACCAACTATGCCTTGCGCGAACTCGCGCTCGCGTTTGCTGCCGATCATGCGGGCGGGCCAACGGCCGTGATCACCCATGGCGCGAACCCGGGGCTGGTCTCGCATTTTGTGAAGCAGGCCATGCTGAACATCGCAGCCGACACGGGTCTCTCCACGGACGCTCCCAAAGATCGGGCGGAGTGGGCCGCGCTCGCAGCGAACTTGGGCGTCAAAGTGATCCATATTGCTGAGCGCGATACGCAAGTGTCACCGGTGCGCAAGCAAAAAGATGAGTTCGTGAACACCTGGTCGGTGGATGGCTTTGTCTCCGAAGGCATGCAGCCCTCCGAGCTCGGCTGGGGAACGCACGAGAAGCATTTCCCGGTGGATGGTCATCGCTATAGTTTTGGGCGTAAGTCCTCCATTTATTTGAACCAACCGGGGGCGGCGACTCGAGTGCGTACGTGGACGCCGATGGCCGGCCCCATTCATGGATTTGCGATCACCCATGGTGAATCGATTTCATTGTCTGATTATTTCAGTGTTGGCGCTGCGGATATGACGACGTATCGACCGACCGTGCACTATTCCTACCATCCTTGCGATGATGCAGTGCTGTCGGTCAATGAATTTGTCGGCCGAAATTACCATCTACAGTCCAAACAAAGAATTTTGATGGATGAGATCTCATCAGGCGGTGTCGATGAGCTCGGCGTCCTGTTGGCAGGGCATTCGAAAAATGCCTATTGGTACGGCTCGCAGCTCAGCATCGACGAGACACGGCAGATTATTCCATTTAATAACGCGACCAGCTTGCAAGTTACGGTCGCGGTGTATGCGGGCATTATCTGGGCGCTTGAGAACCCGCGACGCGGCGTGGTGGAGCCTGAGGATCTTGATTTTGATCGTATCCTGGAGCTCTGTAAGCCGTACCTTGGGCCCGTGGTGGGGGCTTACACGGATTGGACGCCGCTGCAGGACCGGGAGCGCTTGATGCCAGAGGATCTGGATCGTGATGATCCGTGGCAGTTCAAAAATATCCGCGTGAAGTAAGTTCTCAGCCGCCTTCGCGCTCGTAGTCAATGGCGGTGATCACGAGCTGGCGTTCGCCAGCGGGCGTGGCCACTGAGATTTCATCATCGAGGCGTCTGCCGAGTAGGGCGCGCGCGAGAGGTGAATCGAGGCTGATGTAGCCCTCGGCGGCATCAAACTCATCGGGTCCGACCAGTCGATGGCGTCGAGTGTGGCCGGCTTCGTCCTCGAGTGTGACCCACGCACCAAAGAAAACGCGGTCGGGATCGCTAGGCGCTTGCGAGACCACCACCATGCCATCGAGCCGTTTACGTAGAAATCTCACTCGGCTGTCAATTTCGCGGAGTCGCCTTTTGCCGTAGGTGTATTCCGCGTTCTCGGAGCGATCACCCTGCGCGGCCGCCTCGCTCACCGCTTGGGTCACGCGTGGACGTTCAATGCGCCAGAGCTCATCGAGCTCGGCTTGTAAGCGCGCGTAGCCTTGCGCAGTGATGAACTTAGAGCCGGGGGTGCTGGGTGGGCGGTAGCGGGACATGACAATTACGCAAGGTCGCAGATCGGGGGTAACGCTGGTGTGCAGTGTCGGCTCGGGCTAGGCTTGGCGTTTCAGAGCCAGAACAATACGGACGGGGACATCGATGATACAGAAGCTCTTTCGCGCGCGAGCGGTGATCCACTCAGCATTGCTGTGGGTAACGGTGGGTGTCACACAGAGTGTGGGGCTGGGTATTGCGGCGACGCCCGAAATGCCGCATAGCCCACCGAGCTTACGCTCAGGGCTGGATTTGGCGGGGTTTGATCGTTCGGTGCGGCCTCAAGATGATCTCTATCGATTCGCAGGTGGTACTTGGCTTGCGACGACGGAAATCCCCGCCGATCGCTCTAACTACGGGACCTTCACCGCCCTTGAGGAATCCGCCCAAGCCGCTTTACGCGCTTTAGCCGAATCCTCGGCCGACGGAGCCCGTGAATCTGGGTATGCCAAGGGCAGTGATCGACAGAAGATCGGTGATCTTTATGCCTCGTTCATGAACACGGCGGCGATCGAGTCGCAGGGCATCACCGGTGTGCAGGATTTACTCGCTGAGGTCGAATCCCTCTCAAGTGCAGAGGACGTGTTCGCTTTGATTGGCCGCATGCAGACACGCGGTCTCTCGCAACCAATCGCTGCCTATGTGTCGCAGGATCGTAAGCAGTCCTCGCGCTACGTTCCGGGGCTTTCGCAGTCAGGTTTGACCATGCCTGATCGCGAATATTACTTGAGCGAAGAGGCGCGTTACGCGGATTTGCGGACGGGACTTTTGAACTACGTTCGTACCCTACTCGAGTTATCAGGCGTCGAAGCGCAGTTGGCTGCGCAGGGTGCCGCGCAAGTACTCGAGATTGAGCAGGGTATTGCGCGTGCGCATTGGACGCGTGTTGAGAATCGCGACCCGCTCAAAACTTATAACCTAATGAGCCTTGAGCAGGCGGCTGAGCGTATCCCGGCCTTTGATTGGTCGGCGTTCATGGGAGGCTTTGGTGAGGCGGCAGCTGAAATCAAAGAATTCGATATTCGCCAGCCAAGCTACGCGCAAGCACTCGGTGAGCTGGTGCGCACCGTGCCGGTCGAATCTTGGAAGACCTATTTTCGATTTCGAGTCTTAGACGCTTACGCGCCTTTTTTACCGGCGGGCTTTGAAGCGGCGCATTTTGCATTCCGTAGTCGCGATGTGCGCGGTGTAAAGGAAATGGAGCCGCGCTGGCGGCGCGGGGTGCAGCTCATTAATCGGACAATCGGCGAAATCGCGGGTCGCGCCTACGTAGAAGAGAATTTTAATTCCGAGGCACGTCAGCGCATTCGAGAGCTCGTGGCGAATCTTCGAGCCGCGTTCGAGCAATCGATCGACACATTAGAGTGGATGAGCGCCGAGACCAAAGCCGAAGCCAAGCTCAAGCTCGCGCGCTTTAATGTGAAAGTAGGCTACCCCGATAAGTGGCGTGATTACTCGGAGCTCGATTTTACGGGTGAGGATTTGATTGCCAATGTGCGCCGTTCGGGGAGCTTTGAGTTCGCTCGACAACTGAAGCGTCTCGGCGGACCTGTGGATCGGGACGAATGGTTCATGACGCCGCAGACGGTCAATGCCTATTACAGTCCGCCGATGAACGAAATCGTCTTTCCAGCGGCGATTTTGCAGCCTCCATTTTTTGATCCGCAGGCTGATGACGCGGTGAACTATGGCGGTATTGGTGGCGTCATCGGCCACGAATTCAGCCACGGCTTCGATGACTCAGGGCGTCGTTATGATGGCGAGGGAAATTTGCGCGATTGGTGGACCTTTGATGACAACGCGCGTTTTAGGCAACGTGCAGGCAAGCTGATCGAGCAGTATTCTCAATACCAGCCGCTAGAGGGCGCTTCAGTTAATGGTCAGCTGACGCTTGGAGAGAATATCGGTGATCTCTCGGGTCTCGCGGTCTCCTACCGTGCCTATCAGATTTCTTTGCAGGGTCGCGACGCTCCTGTCATTGATGGGTTCACGGGTCCCCAGCGCTTTTTCCTCGGTTGGGCGCAAATTTGGCGGCGTAAATATCGTGAGGAGGAGCTACGTGCGCGTTTACTCACCGATTCGCACAGCCCCAGCGAGTATCGTTGCAATGGGATCGTGAGCAATATGACTGAATTTCATGATGCGTTTGCGGTCAAAGAGGGCGATGTGCTGTATCGCCCGGAGAGTGAGCGGGTGAAAATTTGGTAGCGTGCTGCACCATTGCCCGATTTCGCGCCAACTTGTGGGAGGAACCATCATGCGTAGCTTGAAATGGCTGATATCTGTGTTTGCCGTGTCACTGCTGAGTGGCTGCGGCTACAACACGATTCAGGCCCAAGATGAGGCGGTTACTGCGGCATGGTCAGAAGTGGTCAACCAATACCAGCGCCGAGCAGACCTCGTCCCCAATCTTGTTAATACCGTCCGTGGTTTTGCGGCTCAGGAGGAGCGGGTGCTACTTGGGGTCACCGATGCGCGTGCGCGGGCGACCTCGATTAACGTGACCCCTGAGCTACTCAATGATCCTGAGGCGCTTGCCCGCTATCAGCAAGTCCAAGGGCAGCTGACCGGCGCTCTCAAAAGTTTGCTCGCCGTCTCGGAGAACTATCCTCAGTTGCGCTCCAATGAGAATTTTCGCGACTTGCAGGCACAGCTTGAGGGGACGGAAAATCGGATCGCGGTCGCGCGCAATCGCTACATTGCTGCGGTACAAGCCTATAACGTGACGGTACGCTCGTTTCCTTCGAACCTCACCGCCAAAGTATTTGGCTTTGAGAGTAAGGCCAATTTTACTGTTGAGAATGAGACGGCGATTGCCGCGCCGCCGACGGTGGATTTTTCGGCAAGCCCTGCGGGCGGGTAAGTCCGTCGTGGGGTACGCGCGTCGCGCTCTTTGGGCGGTCTTGATCGCGCTCAGCGGAGCATTGTCAACGCCGATCGCAGCGTCGATGCAAGCCGATGCGCCGACCGTGCCACGATTAAGTCAGCGTATCACCGATCAGGCTGAGGTGCTCTCTGCGCCACGTCGAGCTTCGCTTGAGGCGGCGCTCAGAGAATTCGAAACCCAAACGGGAGCGCAACTAGCGGTGTTGATCGTTGAGTCGACCCAGCCCGAGACGATCGAGCAGTTTTCGATCCGCGTGGTCGATGAGTGGCAACTCGGCCGCACAGGTGTGGATGACGGCGCGCTGCTCCTCGTCGCGTTAAAGGACCGTGTTGTTCGGATCGAAGTGGGTCGCGGTCTCGAGGGCGCGTTGACCGATTTGACCTCGCGTCGAATCATTGATGAGTCCATCGTGCCCCAATTTCGCGCGGGCGATTATGCCGGTGGAGTGGAGGTAGGGCTGGAACGCATGATGCAGGTCGTGAGGGGTGAACCCTTGCCGCCGCCCGATCAAGGCTGGCAAGACGGCGCAAAGGGCGCGCAGGAGCGCGGTTCGAGTGTCGTTGAGCTCTGGGTGCTCGGGGTCGTGGCAATTATTTGGATGGCCGAACTTCTGGGCCGACGTATTGGACGTATGCCAGCGGCTTTGACGGTGGGCAGCGTGGTTTTTGGACTTTTGATGTTATTGGGCTGGGCGCTACTGTTTTCGCTGTTACTCGCGGTCTTGAGTACGGCGGCATCGCTCTTCGTACAGATGCTTCCGAACGATCTGAAATCAAGTGTCGGCGGTACATCGCGCTCGGCTCGTTAT
>RFOD01000038.1 GCA_009926865.1 Gammaproteobacteria bacterium
CCTCGTCGCCAAACGCGAGTGCCGTATTAACATGGCCACGCCAGCCCATCTTATGATTAAGTCCGATCAGCGTAACGCCATTACTTTCGCGCGTCGTCGCATTGCGAAATCGTGGCACCAAAAACAAAGAAATGCCTTTTACGCCTGCAGGCGCATCGGGTGTGCGCGCGAGTACTAAGTGCGCGATATTCTCCCCAAGCTCATGCTCTCCCCCGGAGATCCACATTTTTCTGCCACGCACACTGAATCGCCCATCATCGCGCGGGACAGCAACCGTTAAAATATCTGCGAGTGAAGAGCCTGCATGGGGCTCAGATAGACACATTGTGCCGAATACCTGACCCCGCAACATCGCAGGCACCCAGCGCGCCCGTTGGTGTGGCGAGCCAAAATGGGCAATGAGATTGGCAGCCCCTTGTGTGAGCAAAGCATAGCTGTAAATGCTGACATTGGCTGAAGCAAAAAGCGCTGCGCAGGCTTGCGACAAACTAAAAGGCAGGTCGAGCCCATCATCCTTTTCATCAAAGGACATGGCGATGAATCCACCCGCCGCGAGCTGTTTCAAGGCTTGTTGGGTTTCTATGGGAAGAACGACGCGACCATCTTTGACATAAGGCTCTTCAATATCGAGTTTTTGGGCAGAGGGTGCGAGCGTGTTGACTGCGATTTTCTCTGCATTGATGAGAACATCCAGGGCGGTCTCGCGTAGTGAAAGATCCGCTGCGATATGTTGATCATGCTCGGAATCAGCGAAACCGAGCACGTCAAGCAATGTAAACTCAAGTTCTTTGAGCGGTACCGTCATGAGGAAGTGCTAGCGCTATTGGCTTCTTCCTCAATCCAGTCGCTGATAAGGCCATCCAAGGTCTCCAGTGGCATTGCGCCGTTCATCAAGAGCGCTTCATGGAAGCCTTTGATATCAAAGCGATCGCCAAGCGCTTGTTCTGCTCGTTCGCGCATCTTGAGTATGGCAAGTTGGCCTACTTTGTATCCCGTCGCTTGGCCGGGCCACACGACATAGCGCTCAATTTCGCGAGTCACCTCCGCTTCCGTCATCCCCGTTTTCTCGATCATGTAGGTGATGGCTTCTTCGCGTGACCAACGCTTTGCGTGCATACCGGTATCGACAACCAATCGTACTGCGCGGAACATTTCTGCTTGAAGACGACCGAGATCACTGAGGGGATCATCGTCGTAAATACCCATGTCAATTTTAGCGACGCGTTCTGCGTATAGAGCCCAACCTTCCGCGTAGGCATTGAAGGGCAGAATCTTGCGTAGTAAGGGTACTCCCTCAATAAGTTGCGCAGCACTTAACTGAAAGTGATGTCCGGGAGATCCTTCATGAACCATCAGCGTCGCGAGCGTCCAGCGAGGATTGTCAGCCGTATTTTTTTGATTGATATAAAACCGACCTGGTCTTGTGCCGTCTAAAGCGGGCGGATTGTAATAGCCGCCTGGCGCAGAATCTTGAGAAAATGGAGGTACTCGAACAATCTCCAGTGGCTGGGGAGGGATAGTGGAAAAATAATCGGGTGCCCTCGCCATGATCCGGCTATCGATTTCTTTGAGAAAATCGATCATTTGGCGTCGGCCTTCGTCAGTGTTTTCGAAAATCTGCGCTGGGTCGGCATTGAGTGCGGCAATACGCTCTGCGAGTGCCCCGTTTCGAAAGCCCTGCGCATCTAGGATGACCAGCATCTCTGCTTCCAAGCGGGCCACTTCGGATAAGCCCAGCGCGTGAATCTCTTCTGCGCTCATATCTGTGGTCGTGTTAGAGCGCAACGCGGCCGTGTAGATGGCCTCGCCCTGAGGTAGTCGCCAAATGCCGGCATCGTGTGTGGCGTTTATCCGCATATCTTCAAATAACGCGATCATCGCTTCATAACCGGGGATGATCTCCGTACGAACAAGCTCTTCGGCCTGCTGCAAATATCTCGTACGTTGTTCTGCCGGCAGATCATCGATGGAATCCATTTTTGGACCGAGTGTCGTGACTAGCGGGTTTTTAGATGGTTCGTCTTCAATAAATCGACGCATGCCTAATAAAGACTGATCAATGACGAAATCGGGTGGGGTGACACCGTTTGCGCGGTCGTCTTCGACACGTTCACGCACCTCACGGAGAACACGGCCGAATTCACGTAAGCGTGACAGATAGCGCTCGACGCTTCGTTCGTTCTTGATGACGTGCGAATCGGTCAGAAATTGAGGGGTATTGACCGTGGCGCCAGAAATTTGATTGATGCGATAACCGCTATATTCAAACTCTGCTTGACGAATAAGATCGTCGAAGAACCATGCGGTGATCTCCCAAGTGAGCAGTTCTTGACCTGATAGGCCCTCAGGGCCGTAGCGATCAAGTCCAGCGCGCGCTTTCTTTAATTTTTCGAGGCTGCGCTTTTCGGCGGCTTTGGTTTGATCGTCAAGTTTGCCGCTGTGAAAATCCAAGGGCGTGTTGTCGATGAGCCCGAGTGACGTCAGGATCTGTGGCGAATCGAGCGCGAGCTGTACGGTGATTTTATTTACGTAGTTGTTCAGCCCGACGGGTAAAAACCAGAACCACATGGAGGCCGCAATCGCCCCTACCGCGATCAGTCCAAACCCCCAGGCGAATATTCGCGTCAGCCACTTTTTCATTTTTTCCTCATTTTTCAATGTGTTCCGTGTGGCTAGTGTACGCCCAAACGCCGATTGACGTTATCAATCGCACCTATAGAGAGCATCAATTTCATTAAGTTAGACGAAGCCTCCATCCTTCTTCGCTCTGGGTGCCATTGGCAGCCAATCCGCCTTATAGGGAGCATCGTGTTTATGCGAAATAAATCCATTAGTTTGATTGTGGCTGCCGCTGTCGCGGTCGCTGCAGTGTCGACCGCCACGCCCGTTTCGGCCGCAGGAAAAACCATGGGCAACGATTTTTGGTGGCCGGAGCAGCTCGATTTGCGCCCGTTGCGCCAACATTCGGTGAAGTCAAATCCCTACGGTCATGATTTTGATTACGCGGCTGAGTTCGCAAAGCTCGATCTCGATGCCGTTAAGGCAGATATCACGGCGCTGATGACGAAGTCGCAGGATTGGTGGCCCGCTGACTACGGTCACTACGGTCCGTTCTTCATTCGTATGGCATGGCATAGCGCCGGAACCTACCGCTTAGGTGACGGGCGAGGCGGGTCAGATGGCGGTCAGATCCGCTTTGAGCCGCTAAACAGCTGGCCCGACAACGTCAATTTGGATAAGGCGCGTCGTCTGTTGTGGCCGGTCAAACAAAAGTATGGTCGCAGCATTTCATGGGCGGATCTCATGGTGCTGACCGGCAACGTGGCGCTGGAGTCGATGGGCTTCAAAACCTTTGGGTTTGCCGGTGGTCGCGAAGACGATTGGGAAGCCGATTTGGTGTATTGGGGCCCAGAGCAAAAGTTCCTAGCAGACGAGCGCTATAGTGGCGATCGTGACTTGCAAAACCCGCTTGCTGCCGTACAGATGGGTTTGATCTACGTTAATCCGGAAGGCCCTAACGGTAAGCCTGATCCTTTGGCCGCCGCTCGTGACATCCGTGAAACTTTTGGTCGGATGGCAATGAATGACGAAGAGACTGCGGCTTTGATCGCCGGTGGGCATACTTTTGGTAAGGCGCACGGCGCCTTTGATCCGTCGAAGTGTGTTGATGTAGAACCCGCTGCCGCAGCTATTGAAGAGCAGGGCTTCGGTTGGAAAAACAAGTGCGGTTCAGGTAAGGCCGGTGACACGGTGACGAGTGGCTTGGAGGGCGCTTGGTCGGCTAATCCAATTGCTTGGACGACTCAGTATCTCGACAACCTCTTTACTTTTGAGTGGGAGCAGACCAAGAGCCCGGCTGGTGCGACCCAATGGGTGCCCACGGACAAGAGCGCTTGGAATCTGGTGCCTGATGCGCACGACCCGACCAAGCGTCATCCGCCCATCATGTTTACCACCGATTTGTCGATGAAGTTCGATCCAGAGTATCGGAAAATCTCTGAGCGTTTCCGTGCCAACCCTGAGGAATACGCTGACGCCTTTGCTCGCGCATGGTTCAAGCTGACTCATCGCGACCTTGGGCCTCGTTCGCGTTATCTTGGGTCGCAAGTGCCCGGCGAGATTTTGAGCTGGCAGGATCCGATTCCGGCGGTGGATCACGAGTTGGTCGACGACAAAGATGTCGAGCAGTTAAAGGCAAAAATCTCAGCCTCCGGTCTGTCGACATCAGAGCTGGTTCGCACAGCATGGGCGTCCGCAGCGAGCTTCCGTGGAACGGATATGCGCGGTGGTGCCAATGGTGCGCGTGTGCGACTCGCTCCTCAGAAAGATTGGACAGCAAATAACCCCAAAGAGTTAGCTAAAGTGCTGGCCCAGCTCGAGAAGATTCAAAAAGAATTCAACGGCGCTCAAAAGAGTGGCAAAAAGATTTCTTTGGCCGATCTAATCGTGCTCGGTGGTGCTGCGGGAATCGAGCAGGCAGCTAAGCAGGCGGGCAATTCAGTAACGGTGCCGTTCAAGCCAGGTCGTACCGACGCGTCGCAAGCTCAGACCGAAGTTGCTTCGTTCGCACCGCTTGAGCCGGCGGCAGATGGCTTCCGTAATTATTTTGACGCCTCAAAGAGCCTGCTCTCTCCGACGGAGATGCTGGTTGAGCGAGCCAATCTGTTACAGCTGTCGGTACCGGAAATGACGGTACTGGTTGGCGGTATGCGTGTTCTCGGCGCGAATGTGGATGGGGCATCTCATGGCGTGTTTACGGATCGCCCCGGAACGCTCAGCAATGACTTTTTCGTCAATCTGACGGGTATGTCGACGCAATGGCGCAAGTCAGCCAAGGATGAGGGGATCTATGAAGGCGTAGATCGCTCATCGGGTAAGGTCAAGTGGACGGCAACGCCCGTTGATCTGATCTTTGGTTCGCACTCAGAGTTGCGTGCCGTCTCTGAGGTGTACGCTGCCAATGATGGCGCTGGCCAGTTTGTCAGTGACTTTGTGGCGGCGTGGACGAAGGTGATGAACAACGATCGTTACTGATCGTACGATTCCTATCGCAATCGGAAGAATGGCGGCGCTATGCGCCGCCATTCTTTTTTTGGGCCTAAATTTGCCGATTTAGGATGATTAGAGAGGCGCCGGCTGTTGATGTCGGGCGTAAAGCTCGAGGCTGGAGTGACTGGGGCCATAATCTTCGGTCGGCGCAGTCAACATATGTGGGTAATGCTTTTGTGCGTAAGCCAGAACATGCGCGGGCAGATGACTGATGTCGGGCACGGTAGTCATCGTGCTGACATACATGCAGTGTCCCGGCGTCGTTCCCATCAACATCCAGGGTAGCCACGGTGAGATGCGCTGCCACGTCCCGTAATAGGGTACCGCCGTCAGGGCCGGATTCTCCAAATCACTGCGTTTGACGAAGTAACGCATCATTTCTGATACCTGCGCCGTCGGTCCAGCGGATTCCCGTGGCCACTTATCAGGCTGGAGGGGATTTGGATAATTCAGATGCATATCCGTGCTCAATACGAGCGTCTCGTCATCGAGCTGCTGCCACGGGAAGATCAACGGGATTTTTTTCAAAGTACTGGGGTCGCCGCCGAAATCCTCCGGAGCGAGTATCAACGTATCGCTAATGGTGTAGTTGAACGGATCGTTGACCGCGTGAACGACACGCACTTCTTCATCGGTAAAGGGATTGTGCCATTCATCAATGATTTCAGCAGGTTGTCCTAGGCGATCTAGGGCGGTGTAGAAGATGACTTCTTTATTGACACGGCGGATATTTCCGTCGGTCCAGGGCAGAAGCCGAGTGCAGAGAAAAGTCTGAAATCCGAGGAAGGGTTTAATAGCCTGCCCAGGGCGAACCGCCATAATGGTGCCGCTGCAGTGACAGATCCGCTCCTTCTCGCTATCCATGTCGGCTTGCATACGAGCCCATGCATCGCGATTCCATCGCGGGCTCGAAAAATTGATCTCCGTGACATACGGAATAACAGCCATAACCCCCTCCAACCGTTTGCTTGTTGATATCGCGGTGGATTAAACGCGCATTAGGAGGTGAGTGCCCTTACTTCACTGCGCTCTGTTCGCTCCTTGATCATCCCCTTGACCAGCCGGGGTACCGAGAATCTTGTTCAGCTCAATAAAGTTTCCATCCGCATCCCATACGGCGCTGAACAGCACCGGGATGACGCTGTCATTTGCGCCAGGATATTCAATGCGCTGTGGACTCTCAGCGACTGTTACGTGAGGGGTCTGCTCGATACGTTTGAATCGCTCTTCGAGATCTTGGAGGTTGAATACCAAAATAGGCTGCCCCGGTTGTGCTTTGCGGAACTCTGGTGGCGCTGGCGTATAGCCCAAATTTAATCTTTGCATTAAGCCTAAGACACCAATGAAGTCATCATTGGCCCTGAGCAAGACTAAGCGGGTTGTTCCGCCTATGACCTGATCGTAGATAACATTTAAGCCAAGCCCGTCTCGATAGAGCGGCAGGGATTTATCAATGTCTCTGACTACCAGTGTGGTACGCCGAAGATCCACCGGAATACGTTCTTCATCGGGCACCGGCGCGGCCGTTACCGAGCCAATCGTCCAAGCCAACAACACGAGCCAACCCAATTTCATTTTGATCTCCTAGCTGAGGATATTAGCCCAGCGTACAAACAGAAAAATACCGAGCATCACAAAGGTCAGCGCGATTTTGATAGCGCCACCTATTAGGAGACCCAGCGTCGCACCCAGCCCAGCCTGACTCGCTTGGCCCAGTGAGCGTCGGCCCCATAGTTCACCGATTACTGCTCCTAAAAATGGACCCAGAACGAGACCGACTAGACCCCAAAAAAACCCCGCGATAAGCCCGATAGCGGCTCCCACGGCCGCGCGGGGCGTCGCTCCAAAGCGCTTAGCGCCAAACGCCGTCGCCGCAAAGTCGATGAAATAGGCCATGAGCGTCAGAACGCCCAGCGAGGCCAGTGTCCATAGCCCAACATATTGAAAGTTTTCTGCCCACGCAGCGAGTATGAGACCCGCATAGACAATGGGCGTGCCAGGTAACATCGGTAAGATTAATCCCGCCAGGCCGATTATTACCAGCAGCGCAGCGATCACTAGCAGGGTTAGTTGAAAATCCATGATTTGATGAGCTAGGTTAATTGATGAGTCGGGATGATTGAAAAGTTGGGGTGATTACTAAGTTCAGCGCACGCGGGGAATCAATTCAAATTCCGCCTCGACATTGACTCGCAGTACAAGGCTGCCGGGTTGGTAGGTGGGTTCATTAGCCGCAGCATCCATACTCGCGATTCGTAGTGTCGACGCGCGCGGCATGACCGGAGGACTTGCAACGCTGACGCGTATGGCATCGCCCGGTTGCATATCGATACCCGCTGCAGCAGCTACAGCATTTTCCCGCGCGGCCTGTGTTGCTGCGCCGAGGACCGATCGTTCCAGTGATTTTCGATCGGAGTGATCAAAAATTGGTTCAGAGATTTGATTGACTCCGGCGTTCATGCTGCGTTCTATCAGGGAGCCAAGCAAAGAGAGATCTCGAAGCGTAATTCGAATCGGACGAGTGACGGTGTACCCCTCAAATTGACGTACGCCTGATCGATCATAGTTATAAGTTGGTAGCACAAGAATACTGCCAGCGTTGATATCCGCCTCAGCAATTCGCAGTGTGCGTAATGTCGCGAGCACGGCATTGGTTGCCGTGTTGACCTGACGACGCGCTGCGTCCAATGCGCGGTCACGGTGTTCAACCGTGAAGCTAATGTAGGCGAGATTGGGCGAGACCTGCTTTTCAGCGCTACCACTAACCGAAATGACGCGTGCTGGTGATTTAACCGACAGCTGGCTACCGAATGCCAAAGATTGAGCAAACAAGAGGGGTAATAAAATGAGGTAAAAATATCTCAATGATTTGTGTCTACATGATTTCATCGCGAAATACTCCGGCTACGGTTCACTGTTATCAGCAAATGCTAATGAAGTCAGTCGATATCGTTGGTGTAACTGGTGCCAAGTGGCGGGGAACGTGGCTATAGACGGGCATTTAACGCCTGTACAGTGGGCGATGGCACGCCCGGGGATAGATCCCATTTCGAGTTTAGGCGACCAGTCCGTGACATCCATAAAGCTAACTTCACCGGGGAAAAACTGTTGGCGTGGGTCGTTGGAAATCGTACTCGGACCGCTCCATGTATAGCGATCGTGTATCTTTCTTGAGGCTATGCGGGTGTTATCCGAGGGGAAAATTTCAACATTAGAAGACTCGTCTAAGAATATTTTCCCACCTACGAAACGAATAGCGGTGATTTCATCGCGCCTTTTTTGCCGTATGGTCTCTGGGCGGAGTCGTTCCAAACCTTTTGAAAAGTCGAAACGGTGTATCTCGGTCTTTGGGTCCGTGAATGAAAAATTCACAGATTTTCCCGATATTGGATTTTGCCAGCGGCTCAGTAGCTCATCTGTCTCAAGTTCCGTATACAAAACACGTGAGCGAATCTCTATTTGATCAGCATGCTGATCTAGCTTTGACCGGCGATACGCAAACCCTACCCAAAGATTAAACAAGGGTATGAGCTCCTGATCGATCGCGGCGTAGCGGCGACCGGTCATCCACCAATAAGTCGTCGCATCGCGCGCTCCATATCGCAACGGCAATAACAATCGGTGCGGATCTAGTTGAGCGCGCTCTGTCGGAGCGTGGTCGCCGCTCGTCGCCCATATGGGTATAGAGCCGATTGCGGTAGCGGCTAGCGTCTTAAAAAAGGATCTTCGGCTGATGTCGATATCAAGCATGGTGCGGGTGCGCTGGTTTTAGCCCTGTCTAAGTACTGGATCTTAACGCTTCGCAGAGCAAAGACCGTGAGCTCGAATGCATCCAGATATTGTTTTGGGGGCGTGTAGGGAGCCTTGTTCCGCTAAGCGGACTTCGGTAAGGTGATGAGGATGTTTAGGGGGGTGCTTATTGCTGTGATTCTTGGCCTGCTGGCATCCAGCTGGGTGAAGGCTGGGCATGAGTTTGAGCATCATCAGCACCCTGCCTCGCTCGAGACATCCGCGCCGGGTGACTCGGAATTACTCGTGACATTGATGGATCCTGAATATCTCGCAAGCTCTGAATGCGCTGACGGGGTTTGTCAGGTGTGTGCGGCGTTAGGGACGGCGTGCGTTGCGCCGACCACCCAGCCAGTCGTATTGACTGAGCAACAATTTTTGTCCCAACGAGGGCATACCCGTGCCCTACGTTTAGATCCGCTGCTACCGCAGGATGATCCACCGCCACGTTGAATCTTGCCGTATTTCGGTGAGGACGAGCATTGTTAATGCCAACGTCTCATATAGATGTGTCGGTCGGTGGATAACGAGAGGGACAAATCATGAGCTTTAAAAAGTCTTTGACTGTAGCAATGCTTCCTACAGCATTTATTGTCGTATCGATGATCTCAGAGGCCTTTGCTCAGCCCGCAGAGATTTGTGCGAATGCTGAGCAAACAAACCAGATCCGTGCAGTATTTTCCAAGGACAGTCCGCCCCCTCCCCATCGGGCTGCTGCGAGCTTGGGGTTGCCCGAAGCCGTGGTGATGAGCGGCCTCGACACGGCCCGCGCTCACGGTATTGCAGGGAGCCATTTTCAAGCGGTTTGGAAGATGCTCGAATCTTGGGAGACCGCAGTATTCGTGGTCATGAAAGGGGGGCATGTTTTTGAAACGCATGGTCCCATTCAAGCCGGCGAGCCATCCAAGCGCAGTAATTTTTTCAATCTTCATGGCCACGCTGACGGTATGAGCGGCCATCTGCGACCTGATTTGGTCAGCGCTATTTACGCCGTGAGCCTGCCGGGTAAAGACGAAACGCTACGTGGCGTATTGTTTTATGACCAAGCGGGTGAAATTGCCTTTGGCGTATATGTGCCGGGCGAAGGCGATACGCCGCCAGACTCCTTGATTTCGAGCTTCGAGGCCACGCAGGCATCAATTCAGAACCTGCCATCTATTTGCCCCTAACCCGGCGGGTGGCTACTGTGCAACGCGCTCGTTCATTTTTGTGCTTGGCTGCTTGTGCGAGCCTGCTATTCACGGCCCATGCAGAGGCCTCTGAGTTCACGCTTGAAGATGCGATTCAACGTGTCGCTAAGGTTCATCCTCAGTTAAAAATCTTTGACGTGCGTCAAGAATTGATGCGCGCCGAAGTGCAAGCCGCTGGGTTGCGCCCAGCGCTCGGTCTCGGGCTTGAGCTCGAGAATGTCGCTGGCGATGCGCCTTACTCAGGTACCAGCCAAGCCGAATATACCCTGACGCTTGCAGGTGTTCTTGAGCGCGGAATGAAACGAGAGGCGAGACGTGCTGTAGCTGCGCGACGGCTTGATATGTTGGGTGTGGAACGTGCGGCGTCCGAGCTCGATTTATTAGCCGAGGTAAATCGCCGCTATCTCGATGTCTTAGAGATAGCGGTGCTTCAGCCTCAGCTGCAACGCGCATCGCAACGTCAACAAAACCTCGCCAATGCGTTGCGGCAGCGCTTTCTCGCGGGCGGCGTAACCGAGGCGGTTGTACTGTCCGCTGAAGCAGAGCTTGCTCGGCTTAATCTTGAATCGACCCAAGCCATAGATATCTTGCAGACGCGCTGGCAGCATCTGGCCGTGCTATGGGGTGAGACAGCTACACCGACCGCTATTCCTGACTTGTCCACGCTACCGACAAATCCTCGACCTCTAGACTCGCTGCCCGAGGTTTTGGAAAAGATAAAATTGACTCCTGATATTGCCTACTTCGCTTCGGCAAGCCGGATTCATGACGCTCAGCTTAGACTCATTGAGTCGCAGCGAAGCCGTGATATTCAGTGGCAGGTGGGCGTCCGGCGATTGGCAGCGGATTCGTCTAACGCGCTTGTTGCAGGCGTCAGCGTACCGCTGGGTCAACGGGTGCGTGCTGATATCGAGTCGGTCGCCGAGCGCGCACGTGAGCGTGAGCGACTCCTAGAGCGTGATGCGCTCATCTTGCGACTCGAGTCTTTGCTCATTCAGATCTATGCTGAAGTTAGACGTGATCACCAGAGATTGACGTTGCTTGAGCGCGAGATATTACCAAAACTAAAAAAGGCTACAGAGCAAGGTCAATTGGCGCTTCAAGAGGGGGCGCTAACATATTCTGAATTCTCGTATATGCAACGCGAATGGTTACTGGCTGAGAGAGACCAGCTTTCTACGCGGATTGCGATACTCAAAAATATGATTGAGATGCAAAGACTAACTGCCGAGTCTTGGTCGACCAATGGCGGTTTAGGGGGAGATCGTCAATGAGTAAAAAGACTCGTAGTAATCAAATCATTCACTTATTTGGATCGCTGATGATGGCTGTGGTAATGACAGCCTGTTCTAGTCATGACGAGCACGCCGATCATGATCACGACCATAGTCATGCACATGGCCATGATCACGAAGAGGATGTTCCGAAAGGCCCTAATGGAGGACGCTTGATCGAGGCGGAGGGGCTGACTTTTGAGGTCAAGATTGAAGAAAGTGCTACGCCGCGATTTCGACTGTGGCTGACGGGTAGAGAAGGGCCTATTACTCAAAATAATGCACAGTTGTCGTTAGTGACTGAGCGCTTGTTAGGCGCTCGTGAGCAGTTTTTGTTTGTATCCGATGGATCGAGTTGGTTGGCGACGACTGCTGTGAACGAGCCTCACAGCTTCGATGTGATCCTGAGTACTACGCTGGACGGGAAAACGATTTCTGCTCGATTTGAGAGCTATGAAGGAAGAACGGAAATTACGGCGGATGCCGCACAGGGGGCGGGTATCGTGAGTGCCTTGATTGAGTCAGGGCCGATCGCTGAAACCTTATCGGTCATGGGATCAGTGCAGCCGGCCGTGGGGGCTGAGGCAATGGTGACTGCGCGATTCCCAGGCGTTATCCAAGCGATTCACAAACAAACTGGCGATCGCGTCCTTCGAGGCCAGGTGATTGCCACGGTCGACAGTAATCTTAGCTTGGCTTCATATACGATCACATCACCGCTCAACGGCGTGATTGTTCAGCGATACGTTGAAGTAGGCGCGCCGGTTGATAGTGATCCTATTTATAAAATTGTAGATCCTTCCAAGTTGCAGGTTGAGCTCCTGCTGGTTGGTGAAGAGGTACGTCGAGTTCAGGTGGGGCAGGCCGTGTTGGTCGTGCCAGCCGCTGGCGGCGACTCCGTAGACGGAAAAGTTGTCCGAATTCAGCCCGTTGTCGATCGTGCGACGCAGGGCGCTTCCGTCTATGTCGCGCTTTCCTCAATGCCGACTGAATGGATGTCGGGTTCCGCTGTTTCCGCAGAGATCATATTGAATGATTCGCCAGCACAAGTTCGTGTCCCTCGGGCAGCGTTACAGACGTTCCGTGACTGGGACGTCGTCTTTGTGCGTCAAGGCGATATTTTTGAGGTACAACCCGTCACTCTAGGTCGAATGGATTCGCGGTACGCGGAGATCGTCTCTGGACTAACCGGGGACGAGGAGATCGTGATCGAACAAAGCTATCTGATCAAAGCGGATATTGAGAAATCCGGTGCGGTACACGATCACTGAGGTGCACCATGCTTGAGTCTCTCATTCGTTTTTCTATCAGACAGCGATGGACAGTCTTGCTGTTGATTGTCGCGCTCGCAGCAATCGGTGTGGCGAGCCTGCTTCGCCTGCCAATTGATGCTGTTCCAGACATCACTAATGTCCAGGTGCAGATTAATACTGAGGCTGCTGGCTATACCCCTTTAGAGATTGAGCAGCGAATCACCTTCCCCATTGAGACGGCGCTCGCCGGAATCCCAAACATTGACTATACCCGCTCCCTGTCGCGCTACGGGTTGTCGCAACTGACTCTCGGGTTTGAGGATGGAACCGATATTTATTGGGCGCGTCAGCAGATTGCAGAGCGTCTTCAGGCCGCTTCGGGCCAGTTGCCACGGGGTATTGAGCCGCTAATGGGGCCCATCGCGACGGGCCTTGGTGAGATTTACAGTTATACGGTAGAGGCGGAACCCGGCAGTGTGGGCGATAACGGTAGACCGTACACGCCAACTGACCTGCGCACCATTCACGATTGGATCATTAAGCCCCAATTACGCAACGTACCGGGTGTTGTCGAAATAAACACCATCGGCGGCTATGAAAAAGAAATCGAAATTCGACCAAATTTGCCTAGGCTGATTGCTGCGGGTCTGACATTTTCTGATTTGGCGGCTGCGATCGAAACGAATACCGAGAATCGCGGTGCAGGATATCTTGAACGTAACGGTGAGATATATTTGATCCGAGTCCCGGGTCAAGTCGATCATATTGAGGCGCTTCGGGACATTCCTTTGCAGGGAACAGTATTACGGATCGGAGATGTGGCATCCGTCGCAGAGGGCCACGCGTTGCGCACAGGCGCTGCGACTGAGAATGGCGAAGAAATTGTGCTTGGCACGGTCATGATGCTGACGGGTGAAAATAGCCGTTTAGTCGCTCAAGCGGTCGATGCGCGTGTTCAAGAGGTCCGCCGGAGTTTGCCGTCAGGCGTGATTTTGCGAACTGTTTATGATCGCACCTCGCTCGTCGATCGCACTATCCGCACCGTTGCAATTTCATTGACAGAGGGTGCTTTACTTGTGATTGCTGTGCTCTTTTTATTGCTAGGCAATATTCGAGCAGCGCTGATCACTGCGCTCGTGATTCCCTTATCTATGCTGATGACTGCCGCCGGTATGTTACGAGCTGGTGTGTCAGGCAATTTGATGAGTTTGGGGGCGCTTGACTTTGGCCTGATCGTCGATGGTGCAGTCATTATTATTGAAAATTGTCTCCGTCGTTTTGGTCTGACTCAGCAAGCTGTGGGGCGAGTGCTGACTCGGGAGGAGCGCCACGATATTGCTGCGTCAGCCACTACGGAAGTCATTAAGCCCAGTCTTTTCGGCGTGGGGATTATTACCGCGGTATATCTGCCTATTTTCGCGCTCGAGGGCGTTGAAGGAAAAATGTTCCACCCGATGGCTTTTACAGTCGTCTTTGCGTTGACGTCAGCGATGCTTTTATCTTTGACTTTGATTCCAGCGCTTGTAGCGCTTTCCTTAAGTGGTAAGGTGAAGGAACAAGACAGCGTTATTGTGCAACGCGTTCGCAGCGCTTATTTGCCATTACTGACCCAGTGCCTGCGCTGGCCGCGTATGATTTTGTCGGCAGCGGCCGTACTCGTGATTCTAGCCGGGGCGCTTGCCAGTCGCATGGGAACTGAATTCGTGCCGAGTCTGGACGAGGGTGATTATGCGCTACACGCGCTGAGAATCCCGGGCACTTCTTTATCGCAATCGGTGGCTATGCAGGCGCAATTAGAGACGAGCATTCAAACACTCCCGTTTGTCGATCGAATTTTCAGTAAAATTGGTACGGCGGATTTGGCCAATGATCCGATGCCTCCGTCGGTTGCAGATACGTTCATAATTTTGAAACCGCGCAGTGAGTGGCCTGACCCTGGTGCGCCGCAATCCGTAATTATTGAGCAAATACAATCTGTCATCTCTGGGGTTCCGGGCAACAACTACGAGCTCACTCAGCCTATCCAGATGCGCTTCAATGAGTTGATGACAGGCGTGCGATCAGATCTTGCCGTCAAGGTGTTTGGAGATGACTTATCGACCGCCAACATGGTGGCGGAGGAAATCGCCAGTGTTGTGACGAGTTTGCAGGGCGCTACAGATGTTCAAGTCGAACAGGTGACAGGTTTGCCATTGTTGTCGATTGAGCCGGATCGTGCGGCGCTTCGACGATATGGCGTATCGGTAGCGGATTTGCAGGACGTGATTGCGACGGCGACCGCTGGTCAGTACGCCGGTACGCTCATTGATGGGGATAGACGTTTCCCGATCGTCATTCGTTTAGACAATACGCAGCGTAATAGCATTGAATCTTTGGGGAGAGTCCCAGTCCGTGTGCGTGCGCTCAATGACCGTTTTAATTTTGTTCCACTTTCGCGACTTGCAACCCTGGAAGTGATTGAAGGTCCGAATCAAATTAATCGTGAAAGTGGGAAGCGTCGCATTGTCGTAACCGCAAATGTACAGAATCGCGATTTGGGTTCTTTTGTTGCTGAGCTGCGTCAGCAGATCAATACCCGCGTTAATCTGCCGTCGGGGTATTGGGTGCAGTACGGCGGTACCTTCGAGCAACTGATTTCAGCTAGTCAGCGTCTATCTCTTGTCGTGCCGCTCACGCTCGGTTTGATTTTGCTGCTGCTTTACATGGTGTTCGGTTCGGCTAGAGATGCGTTGGTGATTTTCTCCGGCGTCCCCCTTGCGTTAACGGGGGGTATATTGGCCTTATTCGCTCGTGACTTACCGCTATCGATGTCGGCGGCCGTCGGATTTATCGCTCTGTCGGGAATTGCCGTGCTCAATGGGATCGTGCTGCTCAGCTTCGTGAGGCAGTTGCGCGCAGAGGGTAGGGAGCTGATGCAGGCCATCTACGAAGGAGCCTCGACACGTCTTCGGCCTGTCATGATGACAGCTTTAGTCGCGAGCCTCGGTTTCGTTCCGATGGCGATTTCAGTCGGTGCGGGTGCCGAGGTTCAGAGGCCGCTTGCGACAGTCGTCATCGGCGGGATTTTTTCCTCTACCTTGCTTACGTTATTAGTACTACCCGTGCTTTACGCACTGGTACATCGTCGTCATTCATTGAACCTTTAACGGCTGCTTCAGTATCCTGTGGCTCTCGACGCGATATCATGGGTCGTCGCGTGAGATTCACTGGTTACGGAGTTATATCGTATGGAAACGGCATTGCTCTTTTGCGGCGGTGTCATCGTGTTGATTCTGGGTGCCGAGTCACTGGTCCGCGGCGCCTCTCGCTTGGCGCTATCTTTCGGTATTTCGCCGTTAGTGATTGGACTGACTGTGGTGGCCTTCGGTACGAGTGCGCCGGAGGCGACTGTTTCGGTTGGCGCAGTACTTTCCGGACGGACGGATATTGCTGTAGGTAATGTGATCGGCAGTAACATTCTCAACGTTCTACTCATTCTCGGTGTCAGCGCTGTCATTACTCCCATGATTGTCAACGCGCAGGTTATTCGCCAAGAAGTACCGATCATGCTGGGGGCAACTCTATTACTAGTTGTTTTTAGTCTGGATGGCTTTGTCGTAATGCACGAGGCCGCATTACTATTGATTTTGATGGTTGCTTACACGATATTTTTGATTCGTCAGTCGCGCGCGCAATCCGCCGCGACTCAGGCTGAGTACTCAGCAGAAATCAGTCCGGAGCGTGAGGGGCAGTGGGATTCAAATTGGTTCGTGCAGGTCGGCTTGGTCGTCGTCGGACTGGCATTGCTAGTTCTCGGTTCGGACTGGATTGTTAGTGCATCAGTTGAGGTCGCGCGCATCTTAGGGGTCAGCGATGTGATTGTTGGATTGACTATCGTCGCTGCAGGTACTTCTTTACCGGAGGTGGCGGCATCGATCACGGCAGCTCTACGTGGCGAACGAGATATTGCCGTGGGTAACGTAGTGGGAAGCAACGTTTTTAATATATTTGGGTGTGTGGGTTTATCAGGTGTTGTGGCGGCTTGGGCGCCGACCACCGAGGGGTTTTTACTGATTACGCCCTCTGTGCTGGCTTTTGATATGTGGGTCATGCTCGCGACCGCGCTCGCGTGCTTGCCTGTATTTTTCACGGGCCGCGAGATTGCCCGATGGGAGGGTGCTGTATTTTTAGGCTACTATGCAGCCTATGTGGCATATCTGATTCTTGATGCCGCTGGCCATGATCAGTTGGACGCGTACTCAAATATCATGCTCTCGTTTGTTGTCCCGCTAACAATTGTGACTTTAGTAGTGACAACGTTTGGCCGTCGGCACGATTCGAGTGCGGATCTGGATTCTAAAGGCTAGGTGGGTATGAGGCGTCACGCCAAAGTAACTCCAGCGCTACGTCGCTGGATTATTGATCAGATCGAGCGGGGTGAAAAACCTGAGAATGTACTGCAGCACCTCCTCGATAAAGGCTGGCCCGAGGGGACTGCACTCGATCTACTTGAGCGAACTTTGAGGACGAGGGTTGCTCAAGTTTCCGCATTAGGGCGTGTTAAAAAGCCTTGAGTGCTCTCACTCTGTTAGTACCAGTTTTTTGATCGTTCGACAGCCTTCGACCAAGTGGTCATTCGCTCGGCCGCTTCATCCTTTGAGATTTTAGGCTCAAATACTTTGTCAATTTCCCACAAGGATGATAGTTGCTCGGTAGACTCCCATATTCCCGATCCCAGTCCAGCGAGATAAGCCACGCCGAGTGCTGTTGTTTCGGTCATTTTAGGGCGTACGATGGGTACGCCGATCAGATCCGACTGACATTGCATCAGTAAGTCATTGCGGGCGGCGCCACCATCTACTCTTAATTCTGAGGGAGCTTGTCCAGCGTCTGCCGCCATACAAGCCATTAGCTCGGCGCTCTGGAAGGCAATACTCTCAAGGGCCGCCCGAGCGACATGTCCTCGATGACTGCCGCGTGTCAGACCAATCAAGAGGCCCGTCGCTAATGGGTCCCAGTGCGGGCTGCCCAAGCCCGTGAACGCTGGGACTAGGTACACGCCACCGTTATCCGGCGTGCTACGGGCGAGCGCTTCTACCTCTGCCGAAGAATTAATTAACTTTAGGCCATCGCGTAACCACTGAATGATAGCGCCGCCCATGAAGACGCTACCCTCAAGTGCAAACTGTGCTTTACCTGTACTACACGCACTCGTGGTGAGTAGGCGATGGTTCGAAGGGCGAATTGACTCGCCTGTATGCATCAACAAAAAACACCCAGTTCCATAAGTATTTTTTGCCATACCAGGGCGATGGCAGCATTGGCCAAACAAAGCAGCCTGCTGATCACCCGCTATCCCGTAGATTGGAATATGTTCATCGTCTAGTTTTGCTAAAAGCGCAGGGCTGCCTGTTGAGTTAATAATCTTTGGGAGACATGACGGATGAATATCGAGAATCGATAATAAGCTATGATCCCAATCGCTACACTCCAGATTCATCATGAGTGTCCGACTCGCATTTGTCCTGTCTGTGACGTGGTGTTCCCCTTCGGTCAAGTTCCATATCAGCCATGCATCGACGGTACCAAAGCAAAGCTCGCCACGTGTAGCGCGTTCTTTGCCGTGCTCTATAGTGGAGAGCAGCCAAGCTAGTTTTGTGCCAGAGAAGTAAGGATCTAGTAGTAAGCCTGTCGAAGCAGAAACTATCGACTCAACGCCGCTTTCTTTAAGATTGGCACAAAGATCGCTCGTGCGCCGATCTTGCCAAACAATAGCTGGTGCAACAGGTTTTCCAGTTCTGCGATCCCAAAGAATCGTGGTTTCTCTTTGATTGGCAATGCCAATTGCTTGAATATCTTTCGCTGTAAGCTTGGCAGAATTTAGTGCCTCTTTAATTGTTTCGCGCTGGCTAGCCCATATTTCTTCAGCATCGTGCTCAACCCAGCCCGGTTTCGGGAAATATTGAGAAAACTCTTTTTGAGCCATTGCAACCACCTGTCCTTCGTCAGAAAAGATGATTGAGCGAGAGCTTGTGGTGCCTTGGTCCAGAGCAAGAATGTAGCGAGCCATAGATTTACTCCGAGAGAAATCGTTCCGAAGAAGTCTGCCATATGGAACTAATAACAGGCGACTTAGATTGTTGGCTGGCACGATTTTGATTTATACGTCCAGTCATGGGCGATATTACTGAGTTACTGTCTCAGGCAAGAGCGGGCGATCAGGGTGCATTTGATGCGCTGTTTGCTGAGCTTTATCCGCAGTTGCACCGCATTGCCCGAATGCGTATGGCATCGTCGCCACAACTGACTCTTCTCGACACGACCGGGCTCGTTAACGAGTGCTATCTCAAGTTAGTCGCCACCTCACGGCTCACCCCCGTGGATCGCGGTCATTTTCTTGCGTATGGATCGCAGGTGATGCGTTCAATTATCGTGGATGCGGCGCGGGCGCGTGCTGCAGAGCGCCGTGGGGGCGGTGTTCCTGACGCCACGCTTTCCTCAGATTTCGCACTCGAAGCCGCGCTGCCCGAAGAAGAGGTCCTCGGGATCCACCAAGCTCTCAACGATCTAGCAATATTAGAGCCACGTCTCGTGGAGGTCGTGGAGATGCGCTATTTCGGCGGCCTAACGGAATCTGAAATCGCCGAATCGATGGGGTTATCTGAGCGGACCGTGAGACGCGACTGGGAGAAGGCGAAAATTTTATTGGCGTCCGTGCTGGCGTGACCGCTTTGGCGATGGTGATCCGTTTAAGCCAACACCAGTAGGAGATACGCTACAGGAGTTCCCGTGGCTTTAAACCAAGAAATAACGGCGAACTGGGCGGATGTCAGTCGGATGTTGGACGAGGTGCTGCTCTTGGGAGGCTCGGATCGCGCCGAGTACCTGGTACACCTGAACGCGCGCAGTCCAACCCTTGCGGTGATACTGGCGCGTCTTCTCGAAATCGAAAAAGGCCTACCAGTAGGGTTTCTGGAGCAGGGCCCGGCTGTCGACATGCAGATGGCGCCGCTGGCGGAGCTCAGTGAGGGTAGCGAAGTCGGCGGCTATCGACTGTTACGCCCTTTAGGACGCGGGGGTATGGGCTCAGTCTGGATTGCTGAGCGATCTGACGGGGCTCTAAAGCGCAAGGTCGCCCTAAAGTTACCTCGATTGCCCTGGGTCGAGGGGCTTACCACCCAGCTGGTAAGTGAGCGAGATATCTTGTGCGCACTAGAGCACCCGAATATTGCGCGACTTTATGACGCAGGATTGGACGCTAGTGGTCAGCCCTTCATCGCGATGGAGTACATTGAGGGCGAATCGATTGATGTGTTCTGTGATAAGCAGACGCTCACGATCCACGCACGGGTTGAGTTATTCCTGCAGGTGCTCAAAGCCGTTCAATTCGCACATTCGCGACTCGTCATTCATCGCGATCTAAAGCCGGCCAACATTTTAGTTAACTCGCGGGGAGAGGCTCACTTACTGGACTTCGGTATTGCGCAGTTACAGTCTCAAAATACCGTCGCCCAGTCGAGTTTGCCGTTTGACAGCGCCTCCCAAATTCACGCGCTCACACTGAGGTACGCAAGCCCTGAGCAGATTAGAAAAGAGCGATTAACCGTAGCAGCTGACATCTATTCATTGGGGGTGACGCTCTTTGAGTTACTACTAGGTGAGACTCCCTACGATACTTCGATCACTGACAAAGAAAAACTCCGCGAAGCAGTTCTCGCGGGGAGAAGAAAGTTACCGGCCCATACATCCGTGACAGCGGTGAGGCTCGAATCGAGAAAAATAACACGTAGAAAATTACAGAAACTAATGGCGTCAGATTTAGGCGCGATCATTGAAAAAGCCACGAAGTCAGATCCGGTCGAACGGTACCCATCTGTCGAAGCCTTTGCCGTCGATCTGCAAAGATGGCTGACTATCAAGCCTGTACTGGCGGTTCGTTCTTCACCTTGGCGATCAATATCAAAATTTATCCAGAGAAACCCATGGCCAACAGCGATCGCTACATGTTCGGTATCCGTAATAAGCGCACTCGCCATTGTCGCAACACTGAACGCGGAACGAGCGCGCGCTGAATCTATTCGCGCTAACACAACCAAGGATTTCCTTCTCAGTATCTTCGATGCGGCGAATCCAGCGCTGCATGGTGGGAGAGAAATTAGTGCTCGGGAGTTGTTGGCGTTTGGGGAGTTAGAGTTGTCGGAGTCAACGAGATATGACGAAAGATTAAAAAAAAGAGGTTTACCTTTCGTTGGCAAGTCTCTGGGTTAGTTCTGGATCTCGTGAGAGAGCGAAGAATGTTTTATTGAAGTCTCTTAAGGGCAAAAAATATCGAGATAGCCATGTAGTAACACTTTTGGACTTGACCTACTTGTTCCTAGAGGAGGGTAATATCGCTAGCGCCGAGAGTTATATCAAAGAGTTGGAGAGTTCGGGTGATAGCGAATTTTCCGGGGATATTAGGTTCGAGTACTTATGGTATGTGGACTGGATCAGGTTGATGAAGGGAGATTCTGCGGAGGCTCATCGAGGTTTTGACAGGCTTCTCCAGAATAAAGATGTTGCCACCAGTAATGAGAGAAAGGTTAGGACTTTATATGGGCGTTCCGTAGCCGCTCGGTTCCTGGGGGAAATTGCGTTATCAACTGAAGATGCGCTGGCTGCGATAAAGATACTTCAAGAAAATAGGTTATATA
>RFOD01000039.1 GCA_009926865.1 Gammaproteobacteria bacterium
ATTGGCGAGTGCCGCGGTTTCGGATCGACGAGGATCAATGACGACCAGACGACCTCCTCGGCCGCGCACTTCACGTAATCGATTCGCAATATCCGGCGCTGTCATCAAGCTTCCGTTGGACACAACAGGATTACCGCCAATAATCAGCATGAAATCCGTACGATCGACATCGGGCACAGGAATCAATAATTGATGCCCATACAAGAAATAACTGGCCATGTGATGCGGGAGCTGATCGACGGAGGTCGCTGAGTAGCGATTGCGGCTACGGAGCGCGCGTAACAGCTGCACCCCACCAAGGAGACCTGTGTAGCTATGAACCTGCGGATTACCCATATAACTGGCAACCGCATCCGAACCGTGCTCGCGCTGGATGGCAATCAGCCGCTCGGCCGCTTCATCCAGCGCCTCATCCCATGAAATTTCCTGCCAACCTGAAGGAGTCCGCCGCATAGGTCGACGCAGGCGGTCCGGATCCTCATGAATATCTTTGAGCGCCAGTGCTTTGGGGCAAATATGTCCGCGACTAAACAGATCTTGCGGGTCGCCACGGACGGAGAGAATGTGTTCACCCTCAAGCTGTACCGCCACGCCACACATGGCCTCACATAGGTGACAGCTTCGATAGTGCGTCCTCACCGCCGATTTGTCACTTGACGGGCGCAGGCTGCTGCTCCAGCGAATAGCGCTCAATCGATGAAAGCGATGGGTCCACCCACTCCGTAGGCGCGTTGAGATACAACGGATACTTGCGCTCAATGAAATCAAGTACCTTTCTGGGCAATACATCTTCAATATTCTGCCCACTGCCCTGATAAGTCATATATTGGCAGTGCCCGTCTGCTTGACCCATGAGCATCCAGGGTAACCAAGGCGTTACTCGCGACCACGTGCCATGGAAACCCACCGAGGTACGTTTCGAGTCCTGAAAGTCTGAAGCCTTAAAAAAATACGTAAAAAACTCTGAAACTCGCGCCATTTCGCCCGCCGACTCGCGAGGCCATTTATCGGGCTGCAACGCATTGCGGTAAAAGAGATGGATATGTCGCTCAAGCGTGATGTAATCACCCTGACGCTTCCACGGCAAAATGAGCGGTACCTTGGGCGGTGGTGCCGTTTTATTCAAGCCGCCGTAACTGGGTGGTGGCGGAAAATACTCTTGGATGGTGGTATTGAACGGATCGTTCGCTACCGGCACCACTCGAACCGTCTCGTCCGTGTACGGATTGAGATATTCCTCGAGCGGCTCGAGACTTTTGAGGTCATAGTAAATCCCCACCTCGCGCAGTACCTTGCGATAGCCGGTCCCACTCTCGTGCGGTAACAGTCTCGACATACCGAAGCCCGCAAAACCAAACAAATCTCTCAAAGGTTCGCCCGGCCTGACACCGGACACATAGCCGTTGTACCAACCGAGCTTTTGTTGACTGAGATCAAGATTTCCAGACATGCGGGCGAGCGCCAGCATGTTACCTCTGGGCGTCGTCAAATCGAGGTAAGGCCCGCGCAAGACGTCATCAGCAAGCAGCGCTGGGCCTGCGGGGGTCGAGGCGCTAGCCCAATTTGTAAACGCCAATCCCGTCAGACCGCCTAATAGAATTTCTCGACGATGCCAATCCATCATTTACCTCGCGATGTACGACTCACCCCGAAAGCGACGAGATTAGGCTAGTTCTTAGCCGATATCCACGCCTGCTCTGGAAAGTTCCCGTTTTAACTCTTTTCGGAATCGATGGTAGTCGACTTCGACTGCATGGCGCTGACCGCCCAGAAAGGGGTAATGCGGATTTGATATTTCTGCCTCGATCTCAGCCTCAATATTTTTTGGTCGACGGTAACGCCCCAGAATCTCTTGACAGGCCAGCCGAGCCTGATGATCGGCAAGTGGCCAAATACAACCTAAAGGCTGAAATAGGCCAACAAAATAAAGATCCTCGTATTCTGCATGCATCATCTTACGAAACAACGGGATTTTTTCTAAATACTGAAAATCGATAAAATCTTTGTCGAAGAATGGAAATTGAGTCCAGAACCCCGTGCACACACAAATAATATCGAATGACTCACGTTTTCCGTCGTAAAACAAAACGCGATCATCATCGAGCCGCGTGATAGCGGGACGCGGTTCGATACGCCCATGACGAATGTAATCTAATAAATCGGAATTCAGCGTGGGGTGCATATTCAAAGCGGGTACCGCAGGCTGCTGAAGCCCATAACGCGCATAAGGCCCCTGCAGCACTCGCAACAAAAGCGTCAGTAAACGATTGCGCAGCCAGCTCGGCAGCCATCGACTGCGAGCCGCAAACACATCTGATGGCACACCAAAAATAAACTTCGGAATGAACCACTGGGCACTACGCATCGACAGACACACTCGATCAGCGACTCGCGCCGCTTCTACTGCGACGTCACACGCCGAATTACCACCCCCCACTATAAGTACGCGCTTACCACGCCAATGATCATCGACGCCCTTGAAGTCATGAGAATGCAGGTATTGCCCTGTGAACCGACCCGGGTAAGCCGGGTACTTTGGACTCCAATGGTGGCCATTGCACACCATGAGATGGGTGAACTTTTCTACCTGAATTGATCCCTCAGCATTTTGGACACTGACCTCCCAGATATTTCTTTGCTTACGAACGACAGACAGAACACGATGACCAAAACGAATAGCTCGATACAAATCAAAGTGTTCTGCGTAGCTGGCAAAGTACGCTTGCATCTGTCGATGACTCGGGTAGTCGGGATAGTCAGCAGGCATGGGGAAGTCTTCGTATTGAGACCAAGACTTTGAACTGATTGTTATAGACACTGGAGTGACCGGTTGCGGCATTAAAGACCCAATTCCCGCCAACCTGATGATGTTGCTCAAATACGACCACGCTCAAGCCTGCTGCTATACAGTTTTTCGCAGCGGCGAGTCCGCTAGGTCCTGCACCAATCACACAAACGCGAGCAGTTTCTGCATTCAAGCCTTGCAACGACTTCTGGTCGGAGACATCGGATAGCGATACGCTTTGCATGATTGATCCTATATTCTCAATTCACTTTGGGTTGTTGACGGTTAGCAAATGATAGTGTCAGCTCGACATCTAGAACTCATGCAACGCTAAGGGTGCCGTAATGAATGTCATGACCGCAAGTAATCGCCTCATCGATTCACTCATTGTCAGCGTACGTGGTCAGCTGACCGCCGAACTGTTTCAGAAGATCGAAGCGTTAGCACTCAAGCTTGCCGAATATGCCGTCCCTGCAGGTGCGTTATTGGGTTTTATTATCGGAGTGGTAGGAGCCATCAAGCTTGACTCGTTTTTTATTTTTGCATCAGGCATTGTCTGGGTAGCCTTAGTCGCGGTGTGCTATTACATTGGCCACGGATTCACGGAGCGCTGTCGACATGCTATTGCCAATAGTAAGAGCGAATTAAGCGCCACAGAGTTTCTCAAAGTCTTTGCTCTGTTGACAGGGGTTGGCGCCGCCTTAGCGATTGGCACCGCTCTATATCTGGCAATCCAAACATCCAGCTTGGAGCCGCTGAAATGGGCAGTCCCGGTAGCGGTCATACTCTTGTTGTACACGACCTTGCTGCTTAACCCATCGCTAATTTCAACAGAGATTTGCGAAACAGCCACTGGCGGCCAGGATGCGCTCGCCATCTCACTAGTCTTGTATAAGGCGGGTGTTCGCCAAGCAGGAATTATCTTTGGCGCCGGAACAACCGTGGGCGCAGTACTACTCGCCTACTCTCTCTACAATCTTTTTGGACAGTACGGAGCTTATCAACTTGTTGGCGGCTTGCAGTCGGTTACTGGAGTGTTGGTATTGCTGGGGACCCTACTATTTCCTTTCTTTATTTATCTTTTCTTCGTCTTTGCTTATCTATTTGTCGACTTATGCCGGGCCATACTGACTCTAAATCAGCGTCCACCCAGCACAGATGGAAACTCAACATCCCCACAATCAACGTCGCTACCGCATCTGTAAATTACGCGCGGGGGACTCCATGATGGGCTATCACAAACAACGGATTATTAATTGCACGGCCTTATTTCTGACGGCTCTACTCGCACATCCCATGTCGCTCGGCGCTGAACGCGCGCGAGACTTGGGGATCCCATTCTCAGGCCAGCCTGGGCCGCTTAATAGCATTACCGATGTGGAGGGAGTGACGGTCGGACACGTCACTCTTATCAGCGGCGATGGCGCACTACGACGAGGTGAGGGACCTATCCGTACGGGCGTCACCGTCATTCATCCGAGAGGCCGAGCAAGCACGGACGGGGTTTTCGCAGGATGGTTCACTCTTAACGCCTCGGGCGAAATGACGGGTACCACTTGGCTTCAAGAACGCGGAATCGTTGATGGACCGATCGCTATCACGAACACCCACAGCGTAGGAGTGGTGCGAGATAGTTTGGTCGCTTGGATGGTTGATCGCGGTTGGCCTGCCGATTGGCATGCTCCCGTTGTCGCGGAAACCTACGATGGTGCACTGAGCGATATTGATGGACAACATATCACCGAAGCCCACGTCTTTGAGGCACTTAATGGCGCCACCGTCGGACCCGTCGCGGAAGGCTCTCTAGGTGGTGGAACAGGGATGATCTGTAATGGCTTCAAAGGCGGTATCGGTACGGCGTCCCGTGTGTTCACGCTTGGAGATCAAAGCTTCACTCTAGGTGCACTTGTTCAATGTAATTACAACTGGGATGGCGACGAGCTTCGCTTGGGCGGTCAGCGCGTTGCTGAACAACTCCCAGTCGGTCGACACTGTCATGTAGATCGTAAGATTACGCGTAGTAAAAACTGGTATCCCTATTGTGATGAATGGAATGCCGCGAGAGCTCCTCGCACGCGCGATGGCTCTATCATCGTCATTCTCGCAACCGATGCGCCGCTACTTCCCCATCAACTGACGCGCCTTGCTAAGCGCCCGTCGCTCGCACTTGGCCGTTTAGGCGCCACGAGCACTGACGGCTCGGGAGATATTTTTTTGGCCTTTTCAACTTCCCAACGCGGCAAGCTCAGCGAATCAGAACTTCAGGATGTGACGATGTTCCCGAATTACGCGCTCACGATCGCCTTCAAAGCTGCGATCGAAGCGACCGAAGAAGCCATCGTCAACGCAATGTCCGGTGCTGACACCATGATCGGTGTGGATGGCTTTAAAGTAGAAGCCTTGCCTCATAACGAGGTCAAGGCGCTATTTAAGAGCACCGAGGCAAGCGGCTTTTAAAAAAATCAGCGCAACGACGCCAATGTTGATCGACAGATCTCAAGGTGAGCATCGTCTAGCCGGCCGTCTTTGGCTACCTCAATGACCGTCTCGAGCACCAGAGCGGCCATCCCAACGTGATTTCGGGCAGCATTAAGCTCAATCCGTAAATCTTTGATTAACTTGTCACGCGCATCGAGTTCACGTACCAAAGGATCCCAGTGGGGAGCCCGGTGACGCTCTAGCAGGGTGTCTACAATGTCGTCGTGCTCACTCAAGTATTCAGGACTGAAGTTTCGTAGACCGAAATTACGAAGGCTCGGAATCACCGCCAACGTTGACTCGGTCACTCGCTCAAACCCCATGCTCCAATCAGAGAACTGGCGCTCTGAGATCTCATCACGACGTAAAATCTTCACATTCTCATGCCGGGTATCTTGAGCAATACGCTCGATAAGCGGCTCGACCACCGATTTTTCACCCTCAATAGACTGCAAGAAGGTGTCGTTCCCGAAAAGCAGCATTCCGGTCAAACCTTTGGCAGTATTATTTTGGTGACACTGCTTCAACAGCTGAAGGAGATCATCTGCAGAAAGCGGAGAGGCAGCTCGACTGAGGTAAGTGACGCGAATCATAGGCCTTTACTTGCGTGATCGTCCCGAAGGGACATTAAGTGGTAGGGGTAGAGTAATACCCGCTCATCATGCCCAAGGTCAACCGGATCCTGTAACAGAACGGGGATTTTAAGCCCGTTACTATAGCCGCTATCGCACCCTGTCGAGAGCATCTGATGCAGTCGCATACGAGTTATGGGTTGCAAGCTGAGACGCCTGTTGTGAAGTGCCTTGGCGGCACCCTCGGTCGAGGGGGGTGTCGGCTGCGTAATCCCACAGAGCGATGAGAACCCCGGTAAGATCACAAATGGCACGAGTATCCTGAGCGAATGCATATTTCAACCGACAACCTCTTTTCGGTCGCCGCGGCGTCACTCTTGGCTGTGTTCGGCGTTGCACACGCACAACCGCCTTCACCGAATCCAGTGGCATGGCGGCAACTCGAACAACAATTTCAGGACATGGTGAAAACCCAGGAACGCGCGGGAATTGCCTGGATTGTCGCCCAACACGGCAGGCAGCTCTCATCAGGCGCCATCGGATGGCAGGATCAGGAGCGGCGTATACCTGTCGATGAATTAACGACGTTTCGACTTTATTCAATGACTCGCGCCATCACCACCGTAGCCGCGCTGCGTTTGATGGATAAGGGCAAGCTCAATCTCGATCAACCGCTCGCCCATTACCTGCCGAAATTTGCCGCGCCGAAGGTCGTAACCAAGTCTTTGAAGACGGATGAAATTCAGCTTGTGCCAGCCAAGCGTGAGATTACCGTTCGTGATTTGATGACCTATCAAGCCGGATTCGGGTATGCCTACGACTACCCAACCTCTTTAGGCCTCAAGCGCGAGGAGATATTAGGCTTAAACCTAAGTACGGCTCAGGGTATCGACCGACTTGCCGAGTTCCCGTTGCTTCACCACCCTGGCGAACGTTGGCACTACGGATTCGCCAGCGATGTCCTCGGAAGGGTGATTGAGCTCATCACCGCTCAACCGCTTGACCAAGCACTTCAGCAGCTTGTGTTCGATCCGCTCGGTATGACCTCGACCGGATTTTTCTCCTCTCTCGACCATCTCGCTAAAGCGTACGGACCCGACCCGTTGACTGGGCGATGGATTGAGCTGACCGAGCGACTCCCAAAATCCGCGGACTACATACAAGCTGGATCCATGCACTCTGGGGGTGGCGGATTACTCTCCAGTGCTTCGGATTACTTTGTATTTTGCGAGATGTTGCGCAATCGGGGTGTGGGGCCACATGGCGTATTTCTCAAAGCTTCAACCGTCGATTTGATGGAGCGTAATACGATGTCCCCCGAGCAAGGGCCACTGTTTTGGCACCGAGCTGACGCTTCGCCGGTGATGACTGAGGGCGGCTGGGGTCTGGGGATTGGCGTTCGCCAATCATCAGTCAACACGCCACTATTGACGAGTCGTCAAGGCGAACTGTTCTGGGGCGGACTAGCTGGGACAGGCTTTTTTATTGATCGCGAAGCGGGTATCACGGCCGTAGTAATGACCCAATATCTGGGACCGGACGGGGACAAGCCCGTTCTGCTGTTAAGACAGGCGCTCTATGGGTCGCCTCGCGCCGAGGAGACGAATCTCGCGCCTTAAGCGTAAATGTTGGGCAGAAAAGCGGGGCTCGCGCCGCTGCTAACCATTGGAAGAGAAGATAGCAGCGCTAATTAGCCGTCACGGCTAGCCTGATGGCTCATATGCGATATTCTTTGGCGTATCTCAATCATCATGGCTAGCTCGCCTCACGGGACCTCAAAAAATTCAAGTCTTGCCCCCTCAGGAGAATGAACCGTCAATCTCTCGACGGTGCCGAACGGCGGCATCGAAACGGTATCGCACTGATACGGATAATGGGCAGCCGTGAGCTTTGCCTGTACGGACTGCAGCGAACTGACAGGGAAACGCAGCGCGATAAGTCCGAATTGCAAGTGTTTCAGCTCGCGAGACACCCCCTGCGACAAGCCCAAAAAACTCACGACTTCAATTTGGGTAGGACCTGTCGCTGAAGGCCCAACAATCAGGTAATCAAGGGGAACAGACCCCGCGAGCCCTTGCGGGATACCAAAATTGCTCGGTGAGTCGGCCGGTAACTGAAATCGACCCGCCGCGATAACTGTGAAGCCGAGCGTTTGTTCATAGAACCGTCGAGCACGCTGTAGATCCTGAACCACTTGCATAGAATTGAACGGACGACGCAGCTGATCGAGATCTGCCGCATCTGCTAAACGCGGTGAGAGTCGCTCATACACTGAGACATAAATATGGTCAGGGCTACGTAAAATCACGTTGACGAGACTGAGGCCGCTAAAGTTCAGAGAAACGGGGGGCGCAACAGCAGACCAACCCAAATCCAGAGCAGCGCGATAAGCACGTTGCGCATCGTTGGATCGCGTCATGACGCTGAATAGACCGCCCGCTGTCCACGGCTCATCAGGGGGGGCGCCTCGTGCCTGCTCCGAAGGCGCTTTAAGAACACGAAGTGCGCCGACACCTTGCGTCTCATCGGTGATCCACCACTGCGAGACTGCGGGATGACGCACTCGCCAGCCGCCCACCTGCTCACTAAAGGCGATGATCGATGTGGGGTCCTCGACCCGGATCACCGCCTCGGCCCAACCCGCATCACGCGCAGCTCGGTAGGAATCGGGAAATGGCTCGACCGGTTCAGCGAAGCTCCAAGACATCCCGCAGAACAGCATGACCGATGCTACAGACCACTTCGATACACGTCGAGCAACAAAAATGTTAAGCCACTGCAACGCAAGGACCCAACGATTTCATTGAACCGTGATGGTGATCACCCGTGAGACAATAGCTGGTGTGTGTGGGACATGGTTACGATCGCCCAGAACCAATTGCAGGGTGTGTTTTCCGGGTGAAAGTTGCAGAACAGCTTCGGTTTGCCCCTTTCCAAAATGCACATGTCGCTCATCAGCGGCGATCACTTGACCAGCGGGCGGGGTGGGCGCGTCAATAACGAGGTGGTGGTGCCCCGTCTCTGGGAAATCAATACCTGCTGGCGCGATCCCCATACCCGATAGGCCCATTACCACTTTCACCGGATTCGATACCACTTCCCCATCGACCAGATTGACGAAATAGACTTTCGCGTTCGCTGGAGCCACTGTCGTTGGCATTTGCGCCTGAATGGCGCCACTCAACCCTACCCCTAACAAAACAGCGCCCGCAGTAAACGTGGACAAAATCCGATTCAAGCGTGCCATACCCGTAACCTCTTTACTGTTTGATCAAAACTCAGATCTTAAACAAGCTGAGTCGAAGGTAAAGGACCGAGCACGTTGGGACTCAGGTGTCCGTTCATCCACTCAGGCAAGAAAGCCGAGATCTCGTGCTGCAAACGACGCGATATTAGGGGCGACTTTTGGTAAGTCGCTGGCATTAACACCGAACCAAGTGGCCAGCGTCGCGGCATATTGATCAGCTGAAGTGGTCGGAATAAATCGACCGCCGCCCACGTCAAGGTCGCTTCCGATCTCGAGCAAGGGATATTGACCATAGATTCGACCACCCCGGACGGCTCCGCCGGCAACGAGTTGTAGCCCACCCCACGCGTGATCAGAGCCATCACCGTTCGAGGTCAGCGTACGACCAAAGTCAGACTGAGTGAATAGAGTGACTGAGTTTTCTATCCCTAACTCGGTGAGCGAATCGTAAAAACTTTTGATACCCTCGCTGACCGTAGAGAGCAAACCGGGTTGATCTGCCATTAAATCGTCGTGCTGATCGAAGCCGCCAAGCGAGACAAAGAATATCTGACGTGACAACGAGAGGCGATTTCTAACCGAAATCAGTTTCGCCACTGTTCGCAACTGGGTTTGTAACCCCGAGAGTGCTGCTCCTGAATTAGGTAAGGCGGAAAAATCCTGTGCTGTCGCCAAAGCTCCGTTCACGCGATCGGCGAACTCTACCGCTCGCTGTTGAACACCGGCGAAACTGCGCTCGTAAACGGTATTACTTTCGCTTGAGATCGCTGCGCTTAGCACCGCCTCGACCGCAGTGCGCCGACCCAACCCGTCGCCACTTGCTCCAAAGGCGGTAAAGTTGGTGGCGCCCGTCGCCCCCATTACATAGGGGCGCGCGATTTCGCCTGCATGGAAGTACGTCTGTCCGGCCAACGACACATTCACGGGTAGTTGTTGATCGCTCACCTGGGCATTCAGCACATCGGCTATACGACCCGCCCATCCAGACTTGGAGACTGTCCTTCCGCGCAAGCTGTGCCACTGATCCTGTTGGTCGTTATGAGAGAACAACTGGGGTGGGAGCGCATGACCACTTAACGCTGCCGACTGGTACTGCGCTTTGGTGGTTGGGCGAAGCAAGGGGCCTATGTTCGCGAGGACAGCGAGTCGACCCGATTGGAATAACTCACGCGCTGCGGTCATGGACGGATGGAACCCGTAAGTGGGATCCCCCGCCGTTTGACCGGCGTACGCGATCGGCAACAAAGCCGCGCGATCCACTGCGAGACTGGTCGTGGTACCACCGCCGCGTGAGCGCGAATACGCGTTGTACTCCGCAGGACTAGTCGGCACCAACATATTCCAAGAATCGTTTCCGCCAAAGAGAAAAAGGCAGACCAACGCCTTATAGTCGCCGAAGCCGCCGACACCGGCCATTTGAGCATCAAGCGTACCGACAGTGCGGCCAAAGGCATACGCGACCCCGCCAGCGCTGGCTGCTTTCAAAAATCGTCGTCGTTGCCGATTCATGGAATGGGCCCTCCGCGTCAACGCTGCAACGCGTAGCTAGGGGAAATGAGCATGAGGTATAGTGCATCGCCTACTCGGGTCGCCTGCGCGACTGTCGGATTGGTCGCCGGTATAGCAGTGCGTTCCACTTGCGTCTTAATCGCAGTTCTCAACTCAGACGACACTAAGTCCGGATCACCCAGAAGACGGGTGGCAATACGATCAATCAGGGCATCCGGATTACTGGCGATCGATAGCTCGTCTGAGATATCAATGAAAACGGTGTCGACATTTAAGCGCGCTGCGGTCAAATGAGTACGCGTCGTACCCTGTGCCCAAAAAAAGTTCGCCATTTGAGTCGTCAGATACTCGGTCGCTAACTGCATCTCTGGCGCGACGAGTTCGGCATCGGCTATCTCGCCTGGCGGCGCGTAGAACGGACTGAAGAAATTAAACACCGACGGAGATGAGCCCTGCGCTTGCCCAAACGTACCGCTAGTACCACCCGGAAAGTTACGAGCCGAACCCAAGGTTTCGCCACCCGATCTTGCACCATACGCTCGCCAAAGCTGCGTCAGTCGTAACAGAGGTTCTTTAAGTTTGCCTCTCGTCCCGGCCGCCTGACCTGAAGATAATGTACGCGCTTCCGTATCGAGCAGGATCGCACGCACGACCGACTCGAGATTACCGCGCACACCTGACCCATCGTTATTGAACTTCTCAGCGACGCGCTGAATATAGGCGGGTGATGGATTGCTTGTGACTAATTTTTGAATCAGCTGTTTCGCAATAAAAGGTCCAACGTTCGGATGGTTGAAGACGTTGTCGAGCGCAATTCGCAAATCACGCTCGCCACCTTGGTCGGCTGGAATAATCCCGCCCATTGGGACGACACCACTATAACTTAAGAGACGCTTTTCACCCGGCTCATGCTGCACTTCAAACAATTGCATCGGTTTAATCTGGTTATAGCCCGCTATCGGAGCCAATTGAGGGCGCGTGCTGGTAAAACTGCACGCTGGTAGTGTGGTCGGACAGGCCCACTTCCAACCTGTAAATACCCGCGCAAAACCCTCAATGATATCTTGATCATACGTCGGGATGGGCTCGCCCGATGCGTCGCGCTTCAAGCTGCCATCCACATTGAGTTCAACCAGGCCGATACTAAAAAGTTGCATCATCTCGCGCGCGTAGTTCTCATCTGGTCGCAAATTTGTATCGGTTACCGCACGCTGATTGCCTAGCATCGAAAGGTAGACTCCCATCGCCGGATGCAAGGTGACTTTCTCCAGCAAGTCCCGATAGTTGCCGAAAGCATTCCGCGCGAGTGTGTCGTGGAAATCAGCTGTAGCGCTTGGCAGGTTCTGCAGCGCGCCAATTTGTGACACAACAAAAATCTCGGATAGTGCAAAGGCAACACGTTGGCGTAGCTGATCTTCGCCTCGGACAACATTGTTGAACCAAGTCTCCTGACGCACCGCGTTCAAACTGCCCACATTGAAGCCGGGAGGCACAGGCACTGGGAAGGCCGCTTCAACAGCAGGTAACAACACAGAGGCGGGCGTCGTGACTTGTGTATCGATCCAACGGCCGTAGGCGTTCGACGAATCGCCGAGGGCGATTAGCGCTCGAGCGTTCTCTTCAGTGGCACCAAAGGTTGCCTGATTGAGGAAGCGAAAGGCCTCACTCGTTGTCACTGAGGGGCTACTCGAGACCGCCCCACTGCTGAGCGGCAGATCGGCGGGTGGGCCAGACCCGCCGCCGCAAGCCGTCAGCATCGCAACTAACACTCCCAGCAGTAATTGCCTCATACTCGCTACCCTACATTAAGCAGAGAGTCGCGCCTACAGAGCCCCATGAAAAGATTTGTCAAGAATTGTTTCGGTTACGCATTGCTTTGCTGATCAAGGGCAGTCATTTCAACAAGGTTTGAGCGCAGAAATCATCTTTCTTTGCACCGCGAAGTTTTATGAGGCAATCGTCATGAGTATTCGACCCTTCTTGCCGCTCCTTGCGACCGTTATTGTGATCGCTGTTAATGCTGCAGCTAACATTGTCCCGATCAATGGAATGAATACAGGCGAGCTGTCCGATCTTTACCCAACGGGCTTCACACCACCAGGTTATGTATTCTCTATTTGGTCGGTGATTTACCTTGGTCTACTCGCTTTTGGTGTAGCCGCCTGGCGCGGCGCACCGAATTTAAGGGCTCGGATTACCGAGATTCAAACGCCCTTCCTCATTAATGCGGTGGGTAATGCAGCATGGATATTCGTGTGGCATTACCGGCTGATCGCGGTAAGCGTGGCCGTCATGCTGGTGATCCTCGCGACGCTGATCGTGATTTTCACGCGCCTACAGCGCCTGCCTTCACCTTCCCTAACTGAGTTTCTATGCGTAGATGGCGTATTCTCCATTTACTTTGGCTGGATCACCTCTGCAACCCTGATTAATATTTCGGCTCTATTCTTTGATGTTAGTTGGTATCCTTTCGGCATGTCGATGGATCAGTGGGCTCTAGCGACCGTATGCGTGGCGACTGGGATATATGTTTGGGTTGGCACCTTGTCCCGCAGCGCCGCCTACTGTGCGGTTTTCGTATGGGCAGCGATTGGCATCTACCGCGGAGAACCTACCGTGACAGAGCCCGTACGGATCGCGGCGCTCAGCGGCGCTATCGCCGTCGCTACATGTCTGACTTGGGCGATAATCTCGCGACCACAGCGGGCCCAGAACACAGGCTAAATCAAGTGACGCAGTTTCTGTAAACCCTTGGTGCCGGGTGAGGGATTTGAACCCCCGACCAACGGTTTACAAAACCGCTGCACTACCACTGTGCTAACCCGGCGCCGAAGGACTCCCTATTCTACCCTCGAAATGCGCAAGCTGGCGCTACTCACACCCCGCCGAGGAAATCTTGTTTACCGATGTCGACCCCCGCGTGCCGGAGTAAGGCGTAGGTGGTTGTGACATGGAAATAAAAATTCGGTATCGCCCAGCGTTGGATGAAAGAGAGCCCATCCATCTCGAGCGTACGCGTGCGTAAGGGCACGACAATGTGGCGGGTCTCTGCGCCCTCTAGCTGACTTTCGCTCAACGTCTCGAGCCAATCGACCGTTTTGTGTACGCGCGCGATCAGCTCATCAAGCGTTTGTTCTTCATCCGGAAATTTCGGTGCCTCAACCCCCGCCAGGCGCGCCGCGCTATTTTTCGCAAAGTCCGTTGATAACTGGACCTGACGCCGAAGCGGGAACATATCCGGATTGAGCCTAAGCCCCTCCATGACCCCCGCCTCGAGCTTTTTGGTCTCGGCGAAGCTTTTAGCTTTTTCGAGGATATTCCCGAGGTTCTTAAGCATGGGAATAAAAAGCTCAGTAGTACACGCGTGAACGCTTAGCGACATAACGCCTCTCCAATCGATTTAAAAATTCAGGGGGGGTCGAGACCGGTCTGGAACCACACCGATTCTACCGAATCCGGACCGCACTCCGATAATCGTAGAAACTCTGCGGGTCTCCTGAGAAGTCTCGTCGATGCTCGAAAATGTCACCTTTGACCCACTATAGTGCGCAGATGCACACCCGCCTCACCATGGCCTTTGCGGCCCTGATCACACTGGGTCTTAGCGCGACCGCGATAAGCGTTACGCCGTCGACATCCGCCGCGCCCAACTTGCCCCGCCTCAGCCCGGACACTCTTATCGAAAGGATCGCGTTCGGCTCATGTCTCGACGAAGAAAAAACTCCACCCCCTTGGGATGAGATCCGCGTACGCCAGCCTGACGTCTTTATGATGCTAGGCGATAACGTCTACGCCGACACCGAAGCTGGCGTCTATGTGGGCCCAAACCTCGAAGTGATGCGACGCTCTTACGCCGCACTTGGCGCTCAAACTGGCTTTCAAGCCCTGCGAAGCGAGGTCCCCACCCTTGCGGTATGGGATGATCACGATTACGGAGTCAATGATGGGGGCGCCGAAAACCCTATCAAGAACCAAGCCAAAGACATTTTTGCTCAATTCTTCGATGTCCCAGCAGATGATCCCATGCGTAGCCGCGAGGGCACGTATCGAGCAGGGGTATATGGACCTGAAGGACAGCGCGTACAAATCATTCAGCTTGATACACGCTGGTTCCGCTCCAGCCTCAAAGAAACGGATGAATTAAATACCCCAGGCAAACAACGCTTCATCCCAGACAACGACCCCGCTAAAACACTACTCGGCGACGCACAGTGGCAATGGCTCGCTGAGCAACTGAGAACGCCCGCAGAGCTGCGCTTCATCGTCTCGTCGATTCAGGTGCTCTCCGATGGGCACGGCTGGGAGCGCTGGGGTAACTTTCCGCACGAGCTCAGCCGACTCTTTGATCTCATTCGACAGACAAACGCCCATGGCGTCATCTTCCTCTCGGGCGATCGACACCGAGCGGCTGCCTATCGACAGATCAAAGATACGCCCTATCCTTTTTACGAGCTCACCTCAAGCTCTCTCAATGCGGGCGTGGCTTCGCGACAACCTGAGATCGACCCACATCGCTTGGGCGGCAAACTCTACCCAGGTGAAAACTTTGGCGAAATCACGATCGATTGGACGCGAGGCGTGGTCCATCTTGATATCTTAAGCCTACCCGGAACCCATCGCGTGCGTGGTGTGACACTCGCGATTGCAGAGCTTCAGCCCTAAGATTTAGCCCTGCTCCCCGCTGCGGATCACCTGGGCAAGACCCTGTAGGACTAAATCGGGCTCCCACTCATAAGGACTTTTGAGGAGGGGCTGTAGCGACTCGGCGCCGCCTCCAGTGAGGAGTAATCGTGGCTTTAAAGCCCGATGCTCAACATGCGCAGCGTCAATCACCGCTGCAGCAGCCAGCTGTGCCCCGCGCTGAATCGCTTCGCTAGTACTCTGCGCTTGCCATGACGCCGTACGACCTCGCGCTGCGGGGCGAGAGCCCGCCCGCCGACGAATCCCTCCCGTTGAGCTCAAGAGACTCCGCTGCATCAAATCAGCGCCGGGCACGATCACGCCGCCGAGATGCTGACCATCTTTACGCAGGATATCGAGCGTCATGGCAGTGCCCACATCCACGACCAACACGGCACGCTGAGGAGCCAAGGCGCGCGCGCCCAGCAAGGCCACCCAACGATCAGCGCCTAAGCGCCATGGATCTTTATAACCATTACGCACCCCCGCACACGCGGCGGCGCTCTCAACAAAACGGACGTGATGAGCCGATAGTTCGCGCAACGCTCGTTTCAGTCGTGCTCTGGCCCTCTCAGCCGCAACGCTCACGACCCAGACATCGGAACCGGGCTTAAATGTCTTTGCTAGTGCGTGACGAAATTCATCGCTCTGCCAGCCAGCATGGCTCGCCGCTCGTTGCCGACTGAGTGTGCCGTCTGCCTTCAACTTGGCCCATTTGAGGCGGGTATTACCTAGATCAATGAGTAAGGTCATGACGTCACCGTGAGCGCTGCCGTCCCTTTTGACGGGGGGTTATACGGCCTTACCGACACCTCACCGCCGTGCAGGGTCTCCAAACGCTCGCCGACGCGTAAACGCAAGGCGCCTTGCACGTCGATACCCTCAGCCACACCCTCTAAGAAAGAGCCTGCTCGCTCAATCGCGACAGATCTTCCCGCCAAGACATCAGCAGCCATCCACCGTTCGCGCCAGGGGCTAAACCCTTCGCGAGCAAACTGCGCTAAAGCAACGCGCAACTCTTTGATTAAGCCGGAAGCTAATGCATTTCTCTCAATCAACAAGCCGCCTTCAGCGCTCAGATCCGTCGCATTACCACCTTCACGGGCGATCTCTTCGCGCTGTGCCTTATCCAGCCTAAGATTAATACCCACTCCCATTACGACCAGCGCAGGCCCGCCCGCCTCGGCGCGCAATTCCACAAGGATGCCCCCGAGTTTTGCAAGGCCCGACTCACCATGATCCATGACAAGATCATTCGGCCATTTAAGCTGCACAGGAACGCCCTGCGCTCGGAGCACTTGACGCACCGACAAACCAATCACCAACGGTAGCGCCGGTAAGTCAACCGGGACTGTTTCAAAGCGCATCGCCAAAGAAAAACAGAGACTATCACCCAGACGCGATTGCCATTGCCGCCCACGACGGCCACGCCCCCCTCGTTGATTTTCAACAAAAAGTACCGAGAGCCGTCCCGGCGTTAAGGGTGGCTCTTCAAGTAAGGTCGTATTGGTCGAATCCAATAGCCAGGCCACCCGAAGATCCACTGGCGGCAACAGAGGGGAGTCCTCTGTCGAAATTTCTTGGCGCAATAGATCTTCTGACAAGGCTGCAGGGGATCCCGCTAACTGGTAGCCGTGATGAGTCCGGGCATCGATGTCTAATCCGAGCTCACGCAAAGTCTCCATGGCCTTCCACACGGCACTTCGTGTCACGTGAAGGTGCTGCGCCAACGCCTCACCCGAATGACAAGCCCCATCGGAGAGTGCGAGATATAGCGACTGTGCCAGCGGTCGATCGAGCATGATCAGGTCTCGGGAGAGCGCCACTTACCGAGTAACCATAATGATTTGGCGCGTGGCTCGCGACCCTCGCGCATGCGCTTAATGTTGCTGCGATGCGTATAGATCACAAAGGCGGCGCAGATAATGCCGAAGCTCACCCACGCGGACAGATCGGACTCGGCAAGCCACCCTCGCTGCACAGCCGTCCAAGCGAGGATTGGTAGCGACGCCGTCGCCAACATGGAGCCCAGACCCACGTACCCAAAGATCACGACTGCAAGCAGCCAGACTCCGAGCATCAAACCAAGCAGTGTCGGCGAGAGCGCCAGTAATGCGCCGAGTACCGTGGCCACACCCTTGCCACCCCGAAAGCCGTGAAAGATCGGATACACATGTCCCACGATCGCCGCAAAGGCACAGCTCACCTCTAACCACATGGACGAGGGGATAGCGCGAGGCAAGAGCGCGACCGCGGCCACGGCCTTGCCGATATCGATTAGCACTACGCCGAGTGCAAAGGCCTTCCCCTGCGTACGTAGCGCGTTGGTACCCCCTGCATTACCACTACCCTGCTCTCGGATATCAACCCCGCGTAAACGCCCGAGCAAGAGGCTGCCATTAAGCGAGCCCAATAGGTAAGCCGATAGGACGATCAGGAAGTAAGGCCACATAAGACTACGAAGCTTAACAGGCTGTACGGGAGACTCGCCGCCGGACCGTCAACGGTGCAGAATGCGCGCATGACGGCACAGATCCCCACCCTCAGTCTGCGCGAGGTGGAATCCGACCATTTCGTTCGCGATCTCGGCGCAGCTTACGCCCAACACGGGTTCGTCATCATCACCGACCACGGCATGCCCGAATCGCTGATTGAGCGCTTCCTCGCCCTCTATCAACAGTTTTTCGCTTGGCCAGAGGCCGACAAACGGCGTTACCACACCCCGGGGGGCGGCGGTGCGCGCGGGTATACCCCGTTCGGCATTGAGACGGCCAAAGGGGCGACTCATCACGACCTCAAAGAATTTTGGCATGTGGGGCGCGAACTGCCTGAGGGGCACCCCTATCGACATTACATGGCTGATAACGTCTGGATCGATGAACTCGCAGACTTTAAAGCCTTATCCCTCGAGATGTTTGAAACCTTTGATACGACAGGGCGTCGATTGCTGCGCGCCATCGCACGTAGCCTTGCGCTACCAGCTGATTATTTTGAGGATAAAGTCCAGCTTGGAAATAGCGTTTTAAGGATCATCCACTACCCTCCCATGCCACCGCAGCCGACCGAAAGCGTTCGTGCGGGAGCTCATGAAGATATCAATGTCATCACGCTGCTCCTCGGTGCTGAGGAGCCAGGCCTGCAGGTGTTGAGTCGTCAGGACGAATGGATTGGTGTGAACCCCACCCCAGGATCCATGGTCGTCAATGTCGGTGACATGCTGCAGCGACTTACCAATGGTGTCTTACGCTCCACCACGCATCGTGTGGTCAACCCCGCGTCGGATCGCGCTCGGCATGCGCGCTTTTCCATGCCGTTCTTTTTGCACTTCAACCCGGACTTTCCCATCGCGGCGCTACCCTCATGCGTCGGCCCTGGAAAACCCGAACCGTTGCCGCCGATTCTCGCAGAGGAATTTCTGCAGGAACGACTGCGCGAAATCAAACTCAAATAAGCGGAGTCGCTCATGACTTATCTGCAAGCCCTGCTCGGTATCGTGGTGTTCATCGCCCTCGTGCTACCGATGTCGAGTAACCGACGTGCCATCAACTGGAAATTAGTCGGAATTGCGATCGCCTTGCAATTTTTGATCTGTATCTTACTGTTGAAAGCCCCCATCATTAACGACGGATTGCTTTATCTCAATCGCGCGGTGGGCGCGCTGGGCGAGGCTACGCTGAAAGGGAGCTCATTCGTATTTGGGTATCTCGGTGGCGGCGATACGCCCTTCACCATCACGAATCCGAATGCGGTCGTCACCTTTGCTTTTCAGGTACTGCCGCTTGTGATTGTGATGTCAGCACTCTCCGCGCTACTCTGGTTCTGGAAAATCCTGCCCGCCGTCATCCGTGCAATTTCTTTTATCTTTGAGCGCGCACTCAATACTCGCGGGCCGTCGGGACTTGTGGCCACCGCCAACATTTTTTTGGGTCAAACTGAAGCTCCCTTGCTGGTGAAGCCTTATCTCGAGCGTATGTCGCGCTACGAGCTATTGCTGGTGATGACCGCTGGGATGGCGACGATCGCAGGCTCCGTCATGGTCATCTATGCCGCCATGCTGGGTGAACAGTTTGAGGGCGTGCTCGGCCATTTGATTACCAAGTCCATCATGTCCGTGCCCGCAGCCGTACTCTTTGCGCACCTGATGCTACCGGATGACAAGGGCTCGGATCAGCCGCTCGAAGCCCCTGCTCGCATCTATCAAAGTGCGATGGATTCAATCACCCGCGGTACGAGTGACGGTCTTGCGCTCTACCTTAATATCATCGCGATCCTGATCGTCCTGACAGCCTTTGTGGCCCTCGGCAACAGCATGGTGGGTTTGCTACCGGATGTCTTTGGTGCACCCCTGACACTTGAGAGGATTGCAGGCTGGATCTTTGCGCCCGTTGCCTGGCTCATGGGCATCCCTTGGGTAGAGGCCACGACGGCAGGCTCCTTACTCGGTATCAAGAGTGTCCTCAATGAATTCATCGCCTTTATTGAACTCTCAGCCATGCCGGCAGACGCCTTAAGCGAACGGACGCGACTGATCACGCTGTACGCTGTCGCAGGCTTTGCGAATCTCGCCAGTATTGGCATTCAGATTAGCGGTATTGGCACGATGGCACCGAGCCGTCGCGGAGATCTCGCCGACTTGGCGTGGCCGGCCTTTGTCGCAGCGACGCTCGCCTCTTGCATGACCGGTTGTGTGGTCGGGATTGTGGCGGGCTGATGGCAAAGCTCTATTTTTACTACTCGACCATGAACGCGGGTAAGTCGACTGCCTTGCTGCAGGCCGCGCATAACTATGGTGAGCGCGGTATGCGGACGCTCCTGTATACGGCCAAGCTTGATGATCGGGCGGGCGGAAAAGTAGCCTCTCGCATTGGAATCAGTAGTGAAGCGAAACACTTTCAACCAAGCGAAGATTTGCATCGGGAGATCTTTGAAGCTCATGAGCAAGGCAAGCTAGCCTGCGTCCTAGTTGATGAAGCACAATTTTTGACGGTTGCACACGTACAGCAACTAGCCCGAGTCGTCGATGAGCTTGGGATTCCGGTGCTTTGCTATGGCCTACGGACAGATTTCTTAGGCCAACTCTTCGAGGGTAGTGGGCAATTACTCGCTTGGGCCGATGAACTGGTTGAGATCAAAACCGTCTGTCATTGCGGCCGCAAAGCCACAATGGTGGTACGGGTGGGAGCAGGTAACGAGGTAGAGACTGCTGGCAATCAGGTTGAGATCGGGGGTAACGAACGTTACGTCTCGCTGTGTCGGCGACATTTCACTCGCGCTATCGCGAGCGGCAAGCTCGACGCCTGATTCGTTCCCGGATCCCATAAAAAAACGGCCGGGTTAACCCGGCC
>RFOD01000040.1 GCA_009926865.1 Gammaproteobacteria bacterium
ATGGACTGGGGCCGCTTGTTGCGCTCGATCCCGCCGAACTGGCAACCCGAACGATGGCACTCCCCCGCGAAACCTTGTCCCCTCGCTGCACCAATAATTCAACCACTTCACCGGCGAGAGGCGATGGCACGTCCATTGACGCCTTATCGGTCTCCAGCGTCACCAACGGGGTATCGACATCGACCTGCTCGCCGACCGCAACGAGCACGTCGATGACAGGGACATCGGCAAAATTACCGAGATCAGGGACCTCAACGGTCTGGGTCATCGGCGCAGGGCCACTCATGATTCACCTCGATAGGCCGCAACCAGCTCGACAGGACTTGAGAGCTGCGAGGCGAGCCAGGTCGTAAATCGCACCCCCAGCGCGCCGTCGATGACGCGATGGTCATAGGACAACGACAAGGGCAATATCAAGCGCGGTACGAATGCTCCATCGACGTAAACGGGGCGTATCGATGAGCGCGAAACACCGAGGATCGCCACTTCTGGCGCATTGATAATGGGTGTGAAAGCAGTTCCACCAATACCGCCGAGACTCGATACGGTGAAGCAACCACCCTGCATAGCCGCACCCGGCAACTTGCCACCCCGTGCCTGAGCGGCTAGCTCGCCGAGCTCGCCGGCGATATCAAAAATATCCTTGCGGAGTATATCTTTGATCACGGGCACCAAAAGGCCGTTGGGGGTATCGGCTGCGAAGCCGAGATTCACATATTTTTTGAGAATTAGGTTCTGACCGCTGTCATCAAGCGAGGCATTAAATGTGGGAAATTCGACCAATGCGCGTGCGCACGCCGCGATAATAAAAGCGAGCGGCGTAAGCTTGACCCCACGCGACTGCGCCTGAGTCGCAAGCGACTTGCGCAAGTCCTCCAACGGCGTGATATCCGCCTCATCGAACTGGGTGACATGCGGTAAATTGACCCAAGAGGCATGCAAGCGAGGACCCGAAATCTTTTGTACGCGATTAAGCGGAGCAACTTCCACTGGACCAAACGCTGCGTGATCCACACTCGGGACTTTGGGGAGGCCGGCGCCAAAACCCGCCGCAGCGATACCCCCTTGTAGCGCACGCTTAACCCAAGATTTGACGTCCTCATGGGTGATCCGGCCTTTGATACCGGTCCCCTGTACTGCAGCGAGATCAACGCCGAGCTCACGGGCTAAACGCCGAACCGACGGACCTGCGTGGGCGACAGGGTTGGCGCCCATGGGCGCGGATCCGCTCGGTGTGGGTGCACTTTTCGCCGCGGCACTCGGCACGGGTACAGCCGGTGCGGGCGCAGTCGGCGCAGGTGCCGGGGTAGATGCGACTGCGGCGACGGGAGGTGTGGCCTTAGCGGGGGCGTCGGCCGTATCCGCGAGCGCGGCCGACGACGTGGCAGCGGCATCAGCGAGTTCGACGATCGCCACCAGATCCCCCGTATTCACCTGACCGCCGCGCTCGATATGCAAACTCTTGACCACCCCGGCAACCGGCGCAGGCACATCCATCGTCGCTTTTTCGGTCTCCAATGTCGCAAGGGGTACATCGACCTCCAGTCGATCGCCCACCTGCACCAACATCTCAATCACCGTAACATCTTTGAAGCTACCCAGATCGGGAACTCTAATTTCTTTGTCTGTCATGCCTGTTCTCGCTCTATGGTCCGTTAGGCCGTCAGGGGATTTGGCTTGTTGACGTCGATACCGAGCTGCGCGATCGCTGCCGTGACGACTGCCGTATCGATTTGCCCCTCATCAGCAAGTGCGCGCAAAGCTGCGAGCACAATGAACCGCCGATCGACCTCAAAGTGTCCGCGTAACGCCGCTCTCGCGTCTGAGCGCCCGAATCCGTCGGTACCCAGCACCACGAAGCGACCCGGGACCCATTGGCGAATCTGATCGGGAACGCTTCGCATATAATCGCTCGCCGCGACAAAGGGACCGGTACGCGCTTGCAAAAAGTCCGCGACGTATGGCGTCTCGGCCGCTCGCTCCGGATGCAGAAGATTTGCGCGCTCGACCTCGAGCGCCTCACGACGTAGTTCCCCGTAACTCGTCACCGATAATACTTCGGTATCCACCGCGAACTTATCGTGTAGTACTTCCGCAGCAGCCTGCACTTCGCGCAATATCGTGCCCGACCCCATGAGTGTCACACGCGGGGCCTTTTTCTTAGTTGGCTTCGGCAGCGCACCCAAGGAGTACATACCTTTGAGAATGCCTTCGGCCACACCTTCTGGCATCGCGGGCATCGGATAGTTTTCGTTCATCACGGTTAAGTAGTAAAAAATACTCTCGCCCTCGACGAACATCCGGCGTAGACCATCCTGCACGATGGTCACCAATTCATAGCCAAAGGCAGGATCGTAGCTGCGGCAATTCGGTACGGTCGAGGCCAACAGCAAACTGTGTCCGTCTTGGTGCTGCAGCCCCTCACCGGCGAGTGTCGTTCGCCCCGCCGTAGCACCCAGCAAAAATCCGCGGGTCTGCAAATCGCCAGCGGCCCAAATAAAATCGCCAACACGCTGGAACCCGAACATGGAATAGAAAATATAGAACGGCACCATATTGATACCGTGATTGGCATAAGCGGTACCGGCAGCCATCCACGAACAGAGTGCACCTGCTTCGTTAATACCCTCTTCAAGAATTTGCCCCTGCTTCGCCTCGCGATACGACATCAGCTGATCGGCATCCTGGGGCGTGTAGAGCTGCCCAACAGACGAGTAGATACCGACCTGACGGAACAAACCTTCCATACCAAAGGTACGCGCCTCATCCGGCACGATCGGCACGATGTGTTTACCGATCTTTTTATCTTTGAGTAGCGCCGTCAACATCCGCACAAAGACCATTGTGGTGGAGATCTCGCGCCCTTCACTACCCTCCAGCAAGGACTTGAAGCTCTCAAGTGGCGGGACCTCAAGCGCAGGCGCCTGCCGTCGGCGTTGCGGCAAATAGCCGCCGAGCCTAACTCGGCGCTCACGCATGTAGCGCATCTCTTCGCTGTCTTCCTCAGGCTTGCGAAACGGCAAGGCGTTCATTTCCTCATCCGAGATCGGAATATTGAAGCGATCTCGAAAGGCATGCAGATCTTCATCGGACAGTTTCTTCTGCTGGTGCGCGACCATCTGCCCTTCGCCCGATTTGCCCATACCAAAACCCTTGACGGTCTTGGCCAGAATGACGGTTGGCTGGCCCTTGTGCTGCATGGCAGCCGCATAGGCGGCAAAGACTTTGCGCGGATCATGGCCACCCCGATTGAGTCGCCAGATTTCATCGTCCGACATGTTGGCGACCATCGCCTTCAAATCAGCGTATTTGCCGAAGAAGTTCTCTCGAGTGTACGCACCGCCCTTCGCCTTGAAGTTTTGGTACTCACCATCCACACACTCTTCCATGACCCGACGCAGTAACCCGAGATTATCTTTGGCCAAGAGCGGATCCCAGCGCGAACCCCACAATACTTTGATAACGTTCCATCCTGCGCCGAGGAAAGCCGCCTCCAGCTCCTGAATGATTTTGCCGTTACCGCGCACGGGACCATCGAGGCGTTGCAGATTACAATTAATGACGAAAACGAGGTTGTCGAGCTTCTCACGCACCGGCATGGTGAGTGCGCCCATAGACTCCGGCTCATCCATTTCTCCATCACCCAAAAACGCCCAGATCTTGCGATCGGTTTCGGGGACCAAACCTCGATGTTCAAGATAACGTTGAAAGCGCGCCTGGAAGATCGCCTGCATCGGGCCCAAGCCCATCGATACGGTGGGGAATTGCCAAAAGTCCGGCATCAACCATGGATGTGGGTACGAGGAGAGCCCATCACCCACCGCCTCTTGCCTGAAATGCCGTAGTTGCTCTTCGGTTAATCGACCCTCGAGGTAGGCCCGGGCGTAAATACCCGGAGAGGCATGCCCCTGGATGAAGAGCATATCGCCGGGATGTTCCGAGCTGGGCGCTCGCCAAAAATGGTTAAAGCCGACCTCGTACAGGGTCGCCGCCGAAGCGTAGGTCGAGATATGCCCGCCATACTCAGAGGACAACCGGTTTGCCTGGACCACCATGGCCATGGCATTCCAGCGAATGAAGGCCTCAATCCGTCGCTCGAGTGAACGCACTCCCGGGTACTCAGGCTGCTGGCCCGTGCTGATGGTGTTCAGATAAGCAGTATTGGGTTTGAAGGGCAGGTATGCCCCCGATCGTCTGGCGTGATCGATCAACTGCTCGAGCAGAAAGTGCGCCCTTTCAGCGCCGTGGGCGCGTAATACCGAATCGATGGACTCAATCCATTCACGGGTTTCAGCAGGATCTAGATCCTGCTCGAGGTCACGGCCGAGTTTCTGAGGGTCACGATCTACCATACGAATCCCACTATCGTCGTTTGTGAAAAACGCTATGTTAACTTGTCAGAGCTTGGCGGTGCAGAGGGAACGCCTGTGCTAGCATTCCCACCCCTCCGCAAGGCGCTCGCCTAGGATATGACGGATTCGCTAACCCTACGCCGACCCGATGACTGGCACCTGCACCTACGCGATGGCGCAGCCATGGCGTCGGTACTGCCCCATACGGCTCGGCAGTTTGGGCGCGCCATCGTCATGCCCAACCTGAAGCCACCGGTCACCCAGACTGCCTCGGCGGTGGCTTACCGAGAGCGTATCTTGGCAGCCCTGCCAGAGGGCGTTCGTTTCGAGCCGCTCATGACGCTGTACCTCACCGACAACATGCCGGTGGATGAGATTGATCGCGCGCGCGATTCGGGGGTGATTTTTGGCTGCAAGCTCTATCCTGCCGGGGCGACCACTCATTCAGATGCCGGTGTGACCGATATCCGCAAAATTGATGCGGTGCTCGCTCGGATGGCCGAGCTTGGCCTAACACTGCAAGTTCATGGTGAAGTCACTCATGAGGCGGTAGATATCTTTGATCGCGAACAACGCTTCATTGATGAGGTCTTAGCTCCATGTATGCAACGTCATCCCAAGTTGAAAGTCGTCTTTGAACACATTACCACCCGTTCAGCGGTTGAATTCGTGCGATCGAAGCCAGAGGGCCTCGCCGCCACTATCACGCCGCAGCATTTACTGTACAACCGGAACGAAATCTTTCGCGGCGGTATTCGCCCGCATTTCTACTGCCTGCCTATCCTTAAAACCGAGAGTGACCGTACCGCGCTTGTGGAAGCGGCGACCAGCGGCGATCCACGCTTTTTCCTCGGCACCGATAGCGCCCCGCACGCGCGCCATACCAAAGAAAATGCCTGTGGTTGTGCTGGGATGTATTCCGCACATGCAGCTCTTGAGCTATACGCAATAGCTTTCGAGCAAGCCGGCGCCCTCGAATTTCTCGAGGGCTTTGCGAGCGAATTTGGAGCTGACTTTTACGGCTTACCCCGACACGAGGAACGAATTCGTCTCATCCGTCGTGACTGGGCAATCCCCGCGAGTTACCACTTCGGGGATGATGAGATTGTGCCGATGGGCGCGGGTCTCACTCTGCCGTGGAAACTTGAGATCGCATGAGCGCATCCTCGTCGTTAGCGCGCCGGTTTCGCGGCTTTTTACCGGTCGTCATCGATGTAGAAACGGGCGGCTTAAATGCCAGTACTGATGCCTTACTGGAAATCGCCGCGGTCCTGATTGTGATGGACGATCAGGGTCGCCTGCAGCGAAGCGAAACCCACAGCTATCACGTCAAACCCTTCATTGGCGCAAAGATTGAGCCGGCCTCGCTCGCGGTGACGGGGATCGACCCGTTTCATCCGTTAAGGCCAGCGCTGGATGAAAAAGACGCGCTGCAGCGCATCTTCAAAGTCGTGCGTGACGCCATTAAAAGCCACGGCTGCAAGCGTGCGATTCTGGTGGGGCACAATGCCTCGTTTGATTTGGGGTTCTTAAATGCGGCCGTCACGCGCAGCGATTGCAAGCGCAATCCTTTTCACCCTTTTTCGAGCTTTGACACCGCGACGCTCGCCGGGGCGGCACTCGGCCAAACGGTCTTGGCTAAGGCCGTGCTCGCGAGCGGTCATCCTTGGGATTCAGCGGCCGCTCATGCGGCAGCCTATGACGCCGAGCGTACCGCCGATCTTTTCTGCCAGATCTGCAATTACTGTTTGCCGAGCTACCTCGAAGCCGATCAGCGAGCGTGCCTGATGGGCTGGTACGAGGAGCCAACGCTCGAAGAGAGTCCGCAAGCGGAGTCGCCGACTTAGGCGGCACCCGCCTCCTGCAGTAACTTCTTCAGTTCCCCGCTGTGATACATCTCAAGCGCGATATCGCAGCCCCCCATCAACTCACCGTTGACATAGAGCTGCGGGTAAGTCGGCCAATTTGAGAATTGTTTCAATGCCTCGCGTAGCTCAGGATCTTCAAAGATATTGACTGCGTGGAACTGCGCACCGCAAGCACGCAACGCGGAAACCGTCTGCGCCGAGAACCCACATTGAGGAAAGTCGGGCGTACCCTTCATAAACAGAACCACTGGCTGCGCGGCCAGTTGTGCCTTGATTCGCTCGTTGACGTCCATCGAGATTAATCTCCTGGTGTAATTCGTGGGCCCGAGCACTCAGCTGCGGGCCACTCGCCTCTCATCCAATACCTTCAGCAAAGCCCATTGCTCCTCTGGGCTCATACGAATCCAGCCGGCAATTTCCTCACGCGTGCGCAAGCAGCCGGCACAATGTCCCGTCGCATCGAGCGCACAAATACTCATGCAGGGGGACATCGGTCGTTTCATCGGCTCAGTCGAAACCGTTTTGGGCAAAACAGGTCCATCCATGGTCTGTTGCAAGCGCTCTCGCACACAAGTTAAGTTTCGAAACAGGACTCTCCGTTGAATTATGCGGGGTGCCCCCGTATTCTTCAAACCCGTTTGCATCCAGCCATTAATGCGGAGTTTGCCTTAACAATGAAGAACCCTCTCGATAGTGTCGGCGCCACGATTACCCTTGGCGTACTGTTCTCCATCATCGTCATCGTGTTACCGCAAACGCCGGATCTCGGCGGGTTTCACAATCTTGGCCTCGGCCGTTGGTTACACATCGTGACCGGCGTGTTCTGGATCGGCCTGCTGTACTACTTCAACGTAGCCCAGATCCCCGCGCTCGCGGCGGCCAATGCCGATGCGGGCGGTCCCGGCGGTGCGGGTATCGTCAAATACGTCGCACCCCGCGCGCTCCTGTGGTTTCGCTGGGCAGCGTTGGCGACCTGGCTGACGGGTGGCTGGCTACTGGGCGCGAATTTCGTGAACGCGTTCACATTGCAACCGGGTCACGTCGTGATCGGTATCGGCGCATGGCTTGGCACCATTATGCTGTTCAATGTTTGGGCGTTGATTTGGCCGAATCAAAAGAAAGTCATCGGTGTCGTTCCGGCGACGGATGAAGAAAAGGCCAAAGCGCGGCGCGTGGCGACCCTCACCTCCCGCGTCAACTTCCTACTGTCTTTCCCGATGCTGTTGTGCATGGGTGGACAATCGCACGGGCTGCCCTTCTAAGCGGTGATCCTTTTGCGATCATGAAAACGCCCCCACTCGTTGGGGGCGTTTTTTTTGGAGGTCTCGTTTACCGACGTGATTCAGTGTGCGGCTGCCACGGGATAAGCGATGGCTTTGTGCTCATTTCCTTGCTCCACGCACGACGCACTGGCGGTGCCGCGTACGAGAAACCACACATTGCGACTGCTCTCACCGATCGGGGTCTGCGCTGAATTGCTAAAACAGGTGTCGAGGAAATAATCTGGCACCAATAAGACTCGTCCCGGCTGCGCCACCAACCATCGAGCCGCGTCATAGGCTTCGGCGTCCCCTTCTCGCCAACGCGCATGACCAAAATTCACGATGTCGCGCTCAAGATGTAACAAAAACTGCTCTTTGTAAGCGAGTAAACCCAATCGCTCATCATCGGCCACTTGTGCTTGTACCGTCGCCATAAAGGCACTGGCGGAGCGAATCGGGTTGAGTTGCGGCGCAGCCATCAAACCCCAAACCGTCGTCAACGTGGCCAATACACCCGGCCACGCCCATAGTGTTTTTTGAGAGCGCCAAGCCCACAGCCAAACCAACCCCGCGACAGCAGCAAATACCCAGATAGGCGTTGTATCGACAAGCTCGGATTCGGCAATGAATTCCACAGCACGGGGATGCTCGATGAGTAGCGCCACCGACAGTACGACCGCCGGTAGCACCAAGATCGTCGCTAATCCCAACGAGATACGCTGCACCGCAGGCCGTTGAAAAAGCGCAGGCAGATGCGCGCTCGCGGCAACGATCAGGGCCGGCAACGCGGGCAAGATATATAAGCCTCGCTTTCCGGTGCTCAGAGAGAAGAACAAGACCACCGCGATCGCGTAAGACAGCGGCAACCAGACACTAGCTCGTCGCGCTTGCCAATCCCGACGCCAGGCTGGAATCAACCAGGGCAGTAAAGCGCTGAGCGGCAACCAAAGAAATGGAATCACCTCCACCAGATAGTAATACCAGGGTCGGATGTGATGCCAGGCCTGCGTGTAGCGCTTAACGGTCTGCTGAAAAAGCAGCTCATCCCGATACGCAACGAGCTCCGCTGAGCCTGACTGCTGTACGTGCCAAAGCATTGGGACAAGCCAAAGCGCAATGACAATAAAGAAAGCAGCTAACACGGCCGCAACGCGATGCGCGTCTGGGCGCCGTACTTCGACAAAACGTCGGTGACTCAAACCCCACGCGAGCACCCACAGCCCGAGCGCTAAAAAGCCCACCGCCTTATCGATCACGCCGAGACCGGCTGCCGCACCCGCCAGTAACGCCCAGCGCCAGGTCCCCTCAAGTAATAGACAGCGCAAACTGGCGTACATCGCGAGCGTACAAAAGAAAATTAATGTGGCGTCAATTTGCGCACCGCGCGTTGTGATCACAAACTGCAGCGTGCATGCGAGTAAGAGTGCGGCCGCGAGCGCCGCCTCACGACCGTGTAGACGACGCACAAGGTCATACACCAAACCTAACGTCGCCAGCGAGGCAAGCATGGAGGGCAACAGAAAGCCAACTCGCAACGAGCCGGTGAGTCCGATCCCGAGCGCCATCAACCAAAAATGTAAGGGTGGCTTGTCTTGGTAGAGATCGCCCCCTGCGCGCGGAATAAGCCATTCCCCTGATAACCACATATCTCGAGCGATCGCGGCAAAGCGTGGCTCATCGGCTGGCCAGGGATCACGCAGGCCAAAGCCCACAAAAATGATGCCTACAAAGGCGACGACGATCCACGCCAAGTCTTGCCAGATCTGCTTCGTCATCTGCATCAGCTATCGGCTTGCTGTTTACCGGTACGTAATAAATAAATATTACGCAAATAAATCACGAGTCCCAGTCCTTGGCCCGCAATGAACACGGGATCCTGCTTATGTATCGCATACGCGAGCAAGGTCGCCCCGCCCGCTAGACTGAAATACCAAAAGGCCGTCGGAATGATGCTTCGCTTCACACGCTCACTGGCCAACCACTGAACCAAAAAGCGCATTGAAAACAAAGCTTGACCGGCAAAGCCGACGATCACCCAACCGATAGAATCCACTTGCATGCAGGATATTCCTCGCGCCGAGACGACGCTCCAGTGACAGAGGTATGGACTGACGTTTTGATCAAGACTCTTCAGTGACGGTCAACCCTGGCCGATAGCGACGACGTAGCCACATCACCCCGAAAATATCGACAATGCCGACCCATAGACGATCAAATAAACCATATTTTGACGTACCCCGCTCGCGCGGACGGTGCGCCACAGGTACCGACAACACCGGCTCGCCGGCTCTCTGAAATAAAGCGGGGAGAAACCGATGCATATGATCAAAGTACGGTAACTGCAAGAAAGTATCGCGATGCATGACTTTGATCCCGCAGCCCGTGTCAGGCGTCCCATCACCCAACATTCGACCCCGAACGCCATTGGCAATACGCGATTGCCAGTGACGTAACCAGGTATCACGACGCTGCACGCGATTACCGATCACAAGCGTTGCCTGCTCGCGAAGTGCATAGAGTCGCGGCAAGTCTGCTGGATCATTTTGACCATCACCATCTAAGGTCGCGACCCATTCTGCCTGCGCGTGGCGAATCCCCGAATGCACGGCGGCACTCTGACCGCGACGTACCGAATGGCGCAGTAAGCGTACTGCGATACCCTCTGCTCTGACTCGTCGAATTGCCTCAACGGTACCGTCGGTGCTGCCATCATCGACGTATAAAATCTCGATTTCCAAATCTTTAAAAGCCGCATCAATTTCTTTGATGAGCGGCGCGATATTGTCCTCTTCATTACACACGGGGACAACGACAGATAAAGCAGGCATCAAGAAGGTACCTCGTGCGAAGATGCCGACGAAGTCGACTCAGGTTGTAAGCGCCAGCGCTTGTGCGACCAAGGCCAATCGGCGGGCGACTCATGGATCTGCCGTTCGACGCGACGCGCGTAACGCTCGGCAAGCTCACCCGGAGCAAGCGCCTCACCCGGTTGCCAAAGTAGCTCAAAGTCTGCCACGTACTCTCCGCGATCCACGCGCCGAATCGCAACAAAGAAAGTCGGATAACGCAGCGTCTTTGCGATGATATCAGCACCCATAAAAAAGGCTGATTGACGATTCAAAAATTGTGTCCAATAGCGGCGGTCACTGGCCACTGGCTCCTGATCGGCAACCAGTGCCACCAAACGAGGCACCCGTCGTCGACCCACCATGTCCCGCATCAACTGGGGCGCTGCGATCATACGGGCACCGAAGCGACTTCGCAGGGCCAGCATCAAGCGATCAGCCCAAGCGTTACGCAGGGGTTTATAGGCCGCATCCACGGGGAACCCCAGTTGGCGAGACAGTCCCAATAGAATCCACTCCCAGTTGCATTGATGCGCCGCCAGTAAAACGACAGGCGTGCCCTCGCGAAGAGGCCCCTGCATCCGCTCAAGATGAGTAAAGCGCATCCGTCGATCAAGCTCCTCCCCGCTCAGACTGGCGGATTTGATGATCTCGACCAATACATCCGCGTAACAGGAATAAAACTGGTCTCTGAGCTCACGTAGCGCCGCCTCGTCTAAGGTCGGAAAAGCCGTGCGCAGATGCTCGAGCACCACCGTTGAGCGATGCGGCCAGAGCTTGGCGTTCACCCAAGCGATCCCAGTCGCCATCGCGTGCAGCACACGCAGCGGCAAGCTCGCCAGGGCCCGCACCCACCAGGCGGGTCGCTGCGGCACCTGAGAGTCCGAGCGCGCAGTCGCGGTCATTTCAGATGCGGATGACATGAGGTCGGTATCTTACGCGAGCGTGGCCTGACACGGCAGTTCTCAACAGGCGATAAGGCCGAGCGCGTCGACTCACTCCCGCGCTATGCATGGGACGCTACAATGCACGGCACATGAGCGTCATACATCTCGTCCGACATGGTCAGGCCTCTTTTGGTAGCCACGACTACGATCGACTGTCGCCCCGTGGCATCAAGCAGGTACGCCACCTGCGGGCACATTGGGATACCCTGGATGAGTTACCAAACACGATCTACTCAGGACCTCTGCGCAGACAACGCGAGACGGCCGAGTTATTGGCGCAAAGCACCGACATACCGGTCATCGAAAACATAGCCTTCAAAGAATTCGACGCAGGACGAGTACTTACCGCTCACGCGATCGCCTCTGGCCTTAACCCGCAAGACCCACAAAGCGCTCACTCATTGGAATACCATCAAGGTCATCTCGATAGCGCCATGGGCGCGAATACGTATGCCGATCAAGCAACCGCTCTCGAAGACACGCCGAAAGCCCAACTTCAACGCTTCCAGTACGCCTTGGAATCTGCCACCTTGGCATGGACCCGCGGGGAACTTGTGGGCGACTTTGAAAGCTGGTTGGACTTTCATAAGCGGGTGACCCAGGGGCTCGATGACGTATTCAATCGCGTAGGCCGTGGTCAGCAGGTGGTGATCTGCACCTCCGCCGGGGTCATCGGTACCGCTTTAGGCCATGTGATGGGACTGACTCACGAAGCGGCTATTAGATTGTCTTGGGTCCTGCTGAACGCCTCGGTCAGCAGCCTATTATTTGACGGTCGTCGGTGTAGCGTATGGCAGTTCAATGCGTTACCACATTTGCAGCAGCCCGAGACACGCGCTTTGCAGACACGGATTTAAGCGCTCAAAGATTTAGGCCCATCAGACCTCGCTCTGTCACTGGGATCAGGCCGCGTTTTCCACACCCTCTAAACGATCTTCGAGATCTGAATACAGATTTTGTAATGCCTCGAGGGTGGATTCGTCCGCTTGCCAGAGACCACGGCCATTGGCTTCCATCAAGCGTCCGACAGCATTACGAACGGCTTGTGGGTTGGCCGCCTCCAAGCGCTTACGCATCGACTCATCCAGAATGAAGGTCTCCGCGGCATCTTTGAACATCCAGTCCTGCGCCGCGCCCACCGCCCCCCAGCCCAATAGATGGGTAAACCGATTTCCTATCTCAGCCGCTCCGCTATGCCCATGCTCCAGCATGGCCTCGTACCACTTCGGGTTCAACAATTTGGCACGCGTCTCTAACTGCACCAAATCCTGCGATCGACTCACCCGTACGTCACCCGTGAAGGTCTCTGCATAGGACAATCCCACGTTACGACCCCCAGCCTGGGTCGCCGCCACTTGTAAAGCACCGCTGTGTCCGTAGTAGTGAGACATATCTGTCAAGCCGTACTCGACTGAATCAATGGCTTGAAACACGTGATCGACCCGACCGAGCATACTGCGCAAAGTTTCGGGGGCGGCGGCGCCATGACGCGAACCCCCTGCCGTATGCGCGCAACGCTGCTGGTACATCGCAGCTAAATCCGCATCGTTCTCCCACTGACTTTCTTCGATCAACTGATCGACCCCCGTGCCATAGAGCCCGGGCGCTTGAGTGAATACACGTGCCGTGGCGTCTTGCTCGCTACGACCTTCGGCAAGCATCGCTAAGGTATTCGCACGCACAAAGTTTTGCTCGGCAGGCTCATCAGCCAAAGCGGCCTGTCGAAAGAGATCGTCTAATAAATCCAGACTGAGCTTGAAGGTATCGCGAAAGATCGAAGATACATCGAGTAGTACGTCCAGCTCACCCAAGGGGATTAAACGGAACCGGAATATTTTTCCTTGTCCATCACGCTCTGGCTCGGCACCCACAAGCGCCAAGACGACCGCGAGCCCCTCTCCCTCACTTTTGATGGTATCCATCGCCCAAATCGATTGCGCAACGGTACGCGGTAAAGCGCCGTGCTCGCGCTGATGCTGCGCCAATAACACCTCGGCGATTTGTCGCCCCCGATGTAAGGCCGTCTCGCTCGGTAGACGCCAAGGGTCGATCCCATGAATATTGCGCCCACTCGGTAACGCCGCTGATCCTGCGCGCACGGGGTCGGCGCCGAACGCGGGCCGGATGAATCGCCCAGATAACGCCGAGATGACCGCCGAGAGTTCTTCGTCGCAGCGCGCCAGTCCTTCACGAATCGCACGGCCCTCGGCGATCAAGCTCGAGATGACTGCTGGCATCGTCGCACCGCTCAGGCGTTCGCGATACACCACCTCGGCGCGCTCATCGTTGAAGATCGAGCGATCAATAAGCGCTGCCACCGTCTCGCGAATCGCTTGATTGGGCTCGATCACCTCGGCGGCTGCCATGAGGGTTGCGGTCAAGCCCAAACGCCCCGCCCGAGGCACCTCGAGCGCGGCTTCAATCAACGCGCGTCCCTTAGCAGGTGCAGGGGGTACCCCAAACACATGCAAGCCTTCCACAATTAAGCGCTGCTCAATTTCTTTGAGCCATGCACGTACGCGTAGCCGATAATCGTCAAGCGACTCGTCCTCGCCACGCGGTTGTTCTGGTAATGCACCATGCAGTTCGTCCTGCGGATCATCAAGCCGACTCGCGAGCTGCGCTAACTGTTTGTAGGTGCCCGCGCGAGCGTAAGGCGGCACCGCGTGGCTGATGACGGTGGCATAGCCACGCCGCCTCGCAATGGCTGCTTCAGCCGGGTTATTCAAAGGATAGAGGTATAGATGAGCGAACCCCCCCAACAACGCATCGGGCCAACAATCGGCCGTGAGCGCCGCCTGCAGCCCGGGCATCCACTCGGCGGTGCCATGCATACCGACATGGATTAAGGCGTCAGCGCCGAATCCTTGCTTTAACCACGCATAAAACCCTAGATATTGGTGATGCGGGGTAAAACTCTTTTCAAACAGCAGCCGCATCGGGTCGCCCGGCACGCCCATCGGCGGCTGTAAGCCGATAACGATGTGGCCAAACTGTAGGACATCAAGTCTTAAGGCATCGCGCCCTGCCGCTGCGATATCGCCAGGCGCCGCCCCCCAAAAATCATCCACCCGATCGAGGGTCTCGCCGCGCACCATACGCCTAAAATCTTTGAGTGTTAGCTTATAGGTGCTCTCACCGCGCGACAATGCATCGAGTCGCGTCGATAATTCTTTGTCATCAAGCGGCGCATCGCCAATGTCGTAACCCTCGCTCGCCAAACGCTTGAGGATCGCGACCAAGGATCGCGGCACATCAAGTAGAGCTGCCGTCCCTGCTTTACCCATACCAGGCGGATAGTCGTACACCACCAGCGCAACGCGTTTATCGGCAGCGCGCTTGCGTCGTAATCGCACCCAACACTCGACCTGATCCGCTGCACGCTGCAAGCGATCTGGCAACACATGTAGCGCCCCATCCCGTACGGCGCCGAGTGCCAACGAGTGCGCCACCCCATCCATTTCCGGCAGGTCATACATCACCACCGACTGCATGGCATGTACACCCCGCTCGCGCCATTCGCTCTCGTCCTGCATGAGCAACGGCTGCATCACGAAATACGGTACATCGAGTTTCGCTAATAGATCGGCTGCCGTCTCGTGGTAATGACCAGGTTTCGTCGAGGCCGCGGGCCCTCCGACCACGGAGAAGCCCATGGTCGAGACGAACGCGTCCATCGGTTCGTGAACCAACCACTCGCGAATCGCGACATGCGCCTCGATACCGGAGACAAAAACTGGCAGAACCTGCAAGCCGCGCTCTTCAAGCCCCTCAATGAATTCTCGTAAATACGGCAGACGCTGAACCACATGCTTACGCATGGCCAGTACCGTCACGAGCGGCTTTTGTTGGCGGGACTTCGCCGCGATAGAATTACGCTTCCAGTAAGCTTTCGGGTGCTCAAAAAGCTCGCCCGTACGCGCATCAAAGCAGCCCATCAGCGGAATAATGCGCAAGGGCTCAACCGATAAATCTGCCTGCATCACGTCGCGCAAAATCAACCGCAACATCTGCGTCAGGTTACCGACATCCGGTTGGTTCCAATATAAATTCACATTCAGCCAAGTTCGAAACCCAGCCATTTTCTTGGGGACTAACGGTAGTACCTTCGAGGCAATTTTGACGAGCTTGGCGTAGGTATAAAGGGTGTCCTCATCACGCCCTCTTGTTACCAAGCGCATCAAGGTTTGAATCACTTTGGGGGGCTCACCCTTACGGGCTTTAAATCGGTGCTCACCCACTCGGGTCAACGCCATCACTTCAGGCATGCTCTCGTAGGCAAAGATCGCCTTGGCCTCGCTCTCGGCAAGCTGAGTCTGCAGCCATTCGGCCTGCGTGCGCATGTTGATTAGACTGAGAAACACGATGTCAGTCGACCGCAGCGCGCGCTGAAGCGCCGCATCGGCACTATCGACATGCCCTTCGTGAAATCGCTCGATATGGCAGTCCACGCCCCCCGCACGCAGGGCGGCACGAATCTCATCCCATACCGCGCCATTGAAGCGCTCGATCCCCACCACGAACGTCATGCGATACATAGCAGTTCAACCCCAACACCCAGTGCACCCAAATGCTTAAGAACTGGACGCTTTGCGTTGTCAATTCAAGTTGACATAATGGCCGAGTGAACGCGAACTCGCAAATCTATCGCTAACGAGGCGCACCCAAGTTATGGCCACACGCAACCCATTTCCATTCACGGCGATTGTTGGCCAAGAGGAACTCAAGCTATCGCTGCTCTTGGCGGTGATTGATCCTGCCATCGGTGGTGTCCTCGTCACCGGTCATCGCGGCACCGCCAAGAGCACGGCCGTACGCGCCCTCGCAGAGCTTCTACCCCCCATGGACGTCATGGAGGGCTGCCCGTATCAGTGTGACCCCGTCGCCCCGGCAGCGCTCTGCCCGCATTGCCAAGGCCAACGAAATGGCAAGTCGCTGCGTCGCCCGGTGCCTGTGATCGATCTCCCGCTCGGCGCTACGGAGGATCGAGTCGTCGGGTCGGTGGATATCGAACGTGCCTTAGTGGATGGTGAGCAAGCGTTTTCGCCCGGCCTCTTGGCCGCTGCAAATCGCGGTTTTTTATACATCGATGAAGTCAATCTGCTCGAGGATCACTTGGTCGACGTATTACTGGACGTAGCGGCGAGTGGCATCAACGTGGTGGAACGTGAAGGGCTCAGCATTCGCCATCCCGCGCGCTTCGTGTTGGTCGGCTCTGGCAATCCTGAAGAGGGTGACTTACGCCCGCAACTTCTCGACCGATTCGGGCTACAGGCCCGTATTCGCACCATTGACGATGTCAGCCAACGGGTGGAAATCGTTAAACGCCGCCTCGCCTTTGAGCATGACCCCGTCGCATTCGCCAAAAAATTCCAACGTACGCAGTCTGCACTCAGAAAAAAAATACTGGCAGCCATGCAGCTCCATGCGAAGGTCGAGCTGACGGATCCCGCCTTAATATTGGCCGCAAAACTCTGTGATCGGCTTGACGTCGATGGCCACCGAGGAGAGCTCGCGGTCAGTCGTGCGGCCATGGCCCTCGCCGCCCTCGAAAGCTCGCAGACGGCGACCCCGGCCCATGTTCGTCGTGTGGCGGGGCTTGCGCTCGCTCACCGCTTACGCAAAGACCCCTTGGAGCCCGCGAGCGATGACGAGCGAGTCTTACGCTTGCTGGCGGAGATGCCCGACTAAGCTCATGAGCCTCGCGCCCCGTCGTAACCGCACTGAGCTACCTTTGACAGCCTTGGTGGCGCTCGATGAGCCTCGGCTCGCGTTATTGTTGCTAGCGGTTGAGCCACGGCTTCGCGGTGTTCTTTGGGCAGGCCCTGCCGGCAGCGGCAAGAGCGCCATGCTCGAGGGTTATCGCGCCTTAAGACCTCATACGCCTGTATTCAACTTGCCGCTCGGCGCTGATGAGGAATCTCTAATCGGCGGTATTGATCTTGAGGCGACGCTACAGCGCGGCGAACGCGTTCTGCGGCAAGGCTTAATCGCAAAAGCTCACGGTGGCGCACTCATGGTGGATAGCTGTCATCTGTTGGCGGATTCAGCGGTCAATGTCTTGATGAGTGCGCTGGATCAAGGCCAACTACAGATCGAGCGCGAGGGAGTGAGCTTACAGCTGGCGAGCGATTTCGTGTTGCTTGCGACCTATGACCCCGCAGAGGGTCAACCGCGCGCCCATCTTATGGACCGCGTGGGCTTGGTAGTGCCGATGCCTGCACTCAAAGAAACCACTCATCGCGAATCCATCTTGCGTCGACACTTAGGCGCGCATCAAACCGATTGGGACGATGAACTCGAGCTCTTGCAGCAACTTGTTAAGACAGCACGCGAATACCTTCCCGAGGTCACGCTCAGCGACGCTCAAGCCAAAGAATTAAGCACTGCTGCGCTTGCGCTCGGCATCGAGGGACATCGCGCTGATCTCTTTGCGCAACATGCCGCAAGAGCGAGCGCTGCACTCGCTTTGCGCGACACGGTCGACAGCACTGATCTACAGGTGGCGTTGCGCTTTGTGTTACTTCCGCGCGCGACGCGAATGCCCGCCACGGCTGCGCCCCCCAACGCCGAAGAATACCCGCCGCAGGGACCGACCCCCACGGACCCCTCACCCAACGGCCCAGACAACGCCAACGACGCACTCCATGATCCACCCGCCTCTGACGACCATAACAACGGTCAAGCGGAACTGCCTAATGCCGACGCACTCACCCTCGAGCAGGCTATCTTAGAGGCAGCTGAGACGCAGTTACCGGCGGTGCTCGAGCGCTTAGCTTTCGCCCACAGCCGACACTCAGCCGGTGGCTCGCGCGGGTCTACCGAAGGCACGCGGGGTCGTCATGTTGGCTCACGCCCAGGCGAGTTGCGCGACGGTAAAATCGATCTGCTGGCAACTTTACGCGCTGCAGCGCGTTGGCAGCGATTGCGACAAGGTACCCGACGGGTCAAGATCACCCTCGACGACCTACGTATCAAAACCTTCCGCAGCAAAGCCGGTGCGCTTTTTATCTTTGCTGTCGATGCGAGCGGCAGTATGGCACTCAATCGCATGCGACAAGCCAAGGGCGCCGTGCATGCACTTTTGGAGCAAGCCTACGTCAACCGCGATCGCGTCGCGCTCCTCTCGTTTCGTCAGCAACAAGCCGATATCCTGTTACCCCCCACCAATAGCGTCGAACTCTTGCGACGCGCCGTGGATCAACTCCCGACGGGCGGTGGAACACCGATTGCCGCTGCACTCATCACAGCCCTAGAACTTGCCGAGCAAGCCAAACGAAGAGGCTGTCATCAGGTCGTACTCGTATTGCTCACTGACGGTCGCGCCAATATTGGTTTACGAGCGACGCGCCAGGAGGTGGACAATGAACTACATGCCCTCGCCAGACATGTGGCAAGTCGCGGCATACAAAGCATGGTGATTGATACCCAACGTAATTTTCTCTCTCAGGGCGCTGCGCAAAAACTCGCTCAAGGGCTCGATGGACAGTACCTGTATCTGCCAGGCGCTAAAGGCGAAGCCATCGCAGCGGCGATACGGCAGGGGGGGATGATGAGCGCAGCGACCTCAACTCGCCGAGCTGTATAAGCGTCCCGTGCCGGTGCTCAGAAACTCTGTCAAAGAAATCTCTTCTTGCTTGAGAAAGCCTCGCGCTGGCAACACGCCCCCGCGCACCAGCTCAATCGTCGCCACCACGGATCCTGCCGTGGTCCAAGCGATCGCGGTACGCGCCCTTCCGTTAACAATCTGCGGGGTGTAGGCGCGAACGAACTCTCGGCGCTGCAACCGACCCGCATGCCAGCCCTCTGCCGCGGCATGCACGTAAACGACATCCGCATCCACAGGAGGCTTGGCGTTGGCCAAAATCTCCCCAGCCAGGTCGCGTCGATCGCGCATTAACAGCTCATGGAAGAAGAAATTCATTAAGGCGACATGGCCGGGATAACGCATCGTTTTGTAATCCAGATTCTCGATACGACCCGCATAGGTCTCGCACATCGTGCCAAGCCCCCCCGAGGTCGTAAACGCCTCAAGTTTGATGCCATTGACGTACACGGTCTCGATCCACTCCATGGCAGAGACCGTCTTACGCACGCCCTCCTCGATCACTTCGCAATCGTTGAGATATTCATTGACCACCCCCTCAGGCGACCAATTAAAGGCGTAACCGAGTAAGCCAGTCGGGTTCTGCGGCAAAGCGCCGACTCTCAGGCGAATGGAGCGTACACGCTCAAATTGCTCGGCCAAATGCGCCCCCACAATACCGATGAACCCCGGCGCGAGTCCGCACTGAGGGGCCATCAACGATTTGGAGGTCTTGGCGAGCTCGCGAATATGCTGTGTAGTCGGCACATCTTCCGTCAAGTCAAAATAATGTAGACCAAGACGATGCGCGAGCGTCGCAACCTCTTTATTGAGCGAATAGGGCAAACACGACAAAACCGCCTCTTGGGACTGCAATACCGCTGATAGCGCCTGCGGGTCAGCGACGTCGATACGGGTCAGTGGGAGTTTGGTTTCGCTGGCACGACTATCGACGGCGGTGACCTCAAAGCCCGCCTCGAGTAACAACTCCGCTGCGAGGTGCCCAACCTTACCTAAGCCGAGTACTGCGATTTTTTTGAACATGGCTTACTCCAGCTCAAAGCTGACACCCTGCGCGAGGGGCAGTGCGTCTGAATAGTTGATGGTCGCCGTTTGTCGGCGCATATAGCCTTTCCAGGCATCAGACCCACTCTCGCGTCCGCCACCGGTCTGCTTCTCTCCACCGAATGCACCGCCGATCTCAGCGCCTGATGGGCCAATGTTGACATTGGCGATACCGCAATCTGAACCGCTAACCGAGAGGAAACGTTCCGCTTCACGCATATCACGGGTGAAGATGCATGACGACAAACCTTGCGGCACATCATTCTGTAGCGCTAGGGCATCGGTAAACTCGGTGTAGCCCAGCACATAGAGGATGGGCGCAAAGGTCTCCGCACGGACCACGCTCGTTTGTGATGGCATCTCGATGAGCGCGGGCTCGCTCCACTGCAAGCCAGCCAATGCCCCCTTCACTGCTTTGTCGGCGCGCAGATAAATGC
>RFOD01000005.1 GCA_009926865.1 Gammaproteobacteria bacterium
ACCGCCCATGCTGTAGCCGTTCAGTGCTTGGATCGCACGGGCCGCATCCTCCTGCGACATTTCAACGAAACCGAAACCGCGCTTGCGGCCTGTTTCGCGATCAACCGGGAGGGCCACAGATTCGACATTTCCGTGCTGAGCGAACAGCGTACGTACGGAATCTTCATCTGCGGTAAAGGGCAAGTTGCCCACATAAATTTTTGCCATCTCTGGAATAACTCTCACAAACAAACTAAATAACCGGCCTAAAAAGAAACTGCAGAAGCCAAACGACCTCAGCGGCTGCTCTCGTAAGCCACCTTGATCGATGTCAATTCAGTAATGCAGACCGGCGTTAAAAACGCCCAGAGATGCAGACAAAAGGGCAACGATCTGGGTCAGCATAGCACAGCAACATAAAAAGCAAGGTTTTTTTGTATAGTGCGCGACTTCGCGCCCCGTGGCGTCCAAACAACGAACACCCCGCCCTACCTTGTGATGGCTCTCCCGCTCCCTGAACGACACCCCTGAAAGAAACCTATGATTCGATCTGAATATTGGCCTGGTCTGGCACTGGGCGCCCTCGTGACCGGCCTGAGCTTCCTGCCACGCTTACTGGAGCTGCCGGCCATCGGCAAGCTCAGCCCCTTGATGATCGCCGTACTCGTCGGAATGCTAGTCCGTAATACCCTCGGCCGCCCCGACGCCGCGCGAGTCGGTCTCGCGCTGTCACTACGTCAGCCGCTCCGGCTCGGTATCGTGCTACTGGGTCTTCAGGTCACGATGGCAGAGCTATTAGGGATCGGGGCGGCGGGACTCGTACTGATCGTCGCTGCGGTCGCCAGCACCGTGCTCATCACTTGGCAGTTCGGGCGCTGGCTCGGTGTCGCACCGGGCCTCTCGCTGCTGATTGCCACAGGTACGGGTATTTGCGGCGCCTCAGCGATCGTGGCGGCTAACACCGTGGTCAAGGATTCGGATGAGTCCGTCGCGTATGCACTGGCCACAGTGACACTCTTTGGGACCCTTGCCATGTTTGCCTATCCCGCACTGGGCGCCGCCTTGGAGCTTGCCAGTGAACCCTATGGCCTATGGGTGGGTGCCTCAGTGCACGAGGTGGCTCAAGTCGTGGCGGCAGGCTTCGCCCGAGGTGATGTCAGTGGAGAGCTGGCGACCGTCAGCAAACTCGCTCGGGTCTTGCTCTTGGCGCCGGTCGTGATCGGGTTGGGATGGAGCTTGCGAGGCCGAGCATTGGCAGCCGATACGGATGGCGCGTCTGCTAAACCGAGCATTCCCATTCCATGGTTCGTATTTGGATTCTTAGGCATGGTCCTTCTCGCGAGCACGGGCTGGCTGGACCCTGCATGGCGCAGCCAGAGCGCGCTCATCGCTCAGCTACTGCTGGCCTTTGCGCTGAGCGCGGTGGGGCTCGAGACCGATTTCCGTCGACTCATCGCTCAGGGCTGGCAACCGCTCGCCCTCGGCGCCCTTGCCACCCTTTTCATTGGCGGAAGTACCCTCGTCGTTATCCAAGTGCTGTCGCACTAGTGACGGCTTTCCAAAAAAACGACCTCGACGACTCGCCACCGAGTCGAGTCGTTAACGCGTCGCTGTCGACTCTGTTGCCTCGCTGCTCGTCAAATAGCGACGCAATTTCGGCGAGAGCCACTGCTCAACATCATCCACCAAAGAAAACACAGCAGGCACAATAATCAGCGTCAATATCGTTGAGGTAATGAGCCCACCGATCACAGCGATACCCATCGGCGCTCGGAACTCACCGCCCGTGATACTCAGCGATACCGGGATCATGCCCGCGACCATCGCCACGGTGGTCATGATGATCGGTCGCGCACGTTTGTGGCCCGCTTCGATGAGGGCTTCTGTCCGTGACTTACCAGCGCGAATCTCTTCGATGGTGAAATCGACCAACAAAATCGAGTTTTTACCTACGATGCCCATCAACATCAAAAACCCGATGACCACGGGCAGCGAAAACGGCTTACCCGCCAGCATGAGGGCGATCACCGCGCCACCGACAGATAGCGGTAGCGCGGATAAAATCGTGATCGGCTGGAAGACTCGGGCAAAGAGTAATACCAGCACCGCAAACACCAATAAGACGCCGGCCACAATCGCCAACATGAAATTCTCAAAAAGCTCCTGGAAGAATTCCGCCTGCCCCATCTGCACGAGCTGAACCCCTTCCGGTAGTTCGCTGATCTCGGGCAAAGCGTAGACTTTCTGTAATGCCGGTCCGAGCTCAACCTTATTGAGATCTGCCTCAATACCCACTCGCCGACTTTGGTTGTAGCGACGAATGCTGGATGGCCCCTGACCAAAACTGATATCGGCGACTGACTTCAACGGTACTGTGCTTCCCGAGGCCGTTCGTACGGGTAAATTCTCAAGAGTGCTCAGATCGCTACGCGCCCTCTCCAGCAAACTGACGCGAATCGGAATCTGTCGATCCGACAAAGAAAACTTAGCCGCGTTCTGAGGTAGATCACCGAGTGTCGCAATACGGATCGTCTGACTGATTGCGGCGACTGAAACACCGAGCTCTGCCGCTAAATCAAGCCGCGGTGTCACCAAAATTTCGGGACGGCTCAAATCACCCACTATGCGTGGATCGCGTAGCTCAGGCATTTTGCGCATCGCATCGACGGCACGCTCAGCCGAGGAATGCAGAACCTCCGGATCATCGCCCGTCAAAAACAAAGTCACCCCTCGGCCAGAGCCGGGATCGTCGCCACCAAATGACACGCGCGCATCGGCGATCTCGGTAAAGCGCGGGCGAATCCGATCTTCCCACTCCCGCTGAGTCACCGAACGCTCAGCGCGAGGTACCAGCGAAACATAGACCTGCGCGTTACGCACATCGCCCCCGCCGATAGCCTCAATCACATCGGTGACTTCAGGCTCTTGGGACACCAATGCCACGACACGCGCTGATACATCAGCCGTCTGCTCCAATCGCACCCCCGGCGGTAACTCAATGTTGATCTGTGCGCTCGAGAAGTCACTGGGCGGCACAAAAGCCTTGGGAATAATTGCAAGCAATCCCAAAGAAACGACGAAAAATGCGGTCCCACCAAAGAGCGTGGCGCGACGATGCTCAAGCGTCCAACGCAGCGTCTGCAGGTAAGAATCCATCCATGGGCCGTCAGCCACTCGAATATCATCATGTGGCTTTAGAAAATGCGCAGCCATTAAGGGCGTAATCAAACGCGCTACCAGCAAGGAAAAGAACACCGCCGCCGCCACAGTCAAACCAAATTGTTTGAAGTACTGACCCGTGAAGCCGCCCATGAAACTCACGGGTGTAAATACCGCGATAATAGTCGCCGAGGTCGCAACCACCGCCAGACCAATCTCATCGGCTGCCTCGAGTGCTGCTTGGTAGCCGTTCTTACCCATGCGCATGTGACGCACGATGTTCTCGATTTCCACGATCGCATCATCAACCAGCACGCCGGCGACCAAAGAAAGACCCAAGAGCGTAATGGTATTCAGCGTGAAATCCATCGCGTACATAAAGCCAAAGGTCGGGATCGCCGACAGCGGGATCGCCATGGCGGAAATCGCCGTTGCCCGCCAATCACGCAAGAACAAAAATACAACCAATACCGCAAGAATCGAGCCTTCGATCAGTGCGGTCATGGCCGACCGATAAGAAGCTTTGGTGTTCTCGACAGTGGTAAAGACTCGTGTGATCGACAAATCTGGCGTGTCTCGTAGCAGGTTCTCGATCTCCGCCTCGACCCGCTCTTGCACGGCGACATCGGAGGCGCCACGCGCTTTAAAGACGCCGAAGTTCGTACCGGGTCGACCATTTAGGCGCGACATCGAGCGCTGCTCAGCGACCGAGTCGCGGACCTCGGCGATGTCACGCAAGCGTACGCTCGCGCCACTCGCTAAGCGCAATTGCACATCACCCAGTTGGAAAGCGGTTTGTGCAGCGCCGAGTACGCGAATGGATTGCTCGCCACCCCCCACTTGAGCCCGCCCGCCGGGCGCATCGAGATTGACAAGGCGAAGCTGCTGATTCACCTCAGCCGCCGTGATCCCTAAGGCCTGCATTCGGGCGGGATCCAGCTCAACACGAATCTCGCGACTCACACCTCCGCCGCGAAAGACTTGGGCCACACCCGGCAGCGATAACAACCGTTTGGCGATGGTGTTATCCACGTACCAACTTAACTGCTCCGGCGTACGCGCCGTCGTGCTCACAGCGTAATACGCGATCGCACCGCCCTCCACATCAATCCGATTGATCTGGGGCTCATCAATGCCATCCGGCAAATCCGTACGCACCTTACTCACGGCATCGCGCACATCGTTCAAAGCGCGATCCACGGGCGTACCAATTTGGAATTCGACGGTGGTGCTCGATACACCCTCGCGTGCAACCGAACTGATGCTCCGTACATCGTTGACGCTACGGACGGCCCCTTCAATTTTTTGGGTGATCTGCGTTTCAATTTCGGTTGGCGCCGCCCCAGGCTGAAACACCTGGACCGATACCAACGGAAAACTCACATCTGGATTGAGGTTGATGGGCAAGCGTAAAAAGCCCGCGAAACCCAAAAACATCAACACCATGAATAAGACGAGTGGCAACGTGGGGTTGCGAATCGCCCAAGAGGACATGTTCCTCACTCGGCGACCCTCACCGTCTCGCCCGCGCGCAGATAGGGACCCGCCAGCGTCACCACTCGATCCCCAGCTGACAGCCCATCGTTCACCACCACGCCCTCTGGGCGAGAGCTCGCTACCTCAATGGGTTGCCTTTGTACGCGTGATTTCTCATCCACCAAAAATACAAAGTTCACGCCGTCATCGGTCATCACCGCTGTCTGCGGAATCAACGCGCGAGTTTGTCGAGTCGTTTCCACTTCGCCGCGGGCGAACGCACCCGGTCGCAAGTTCGGATGCAGTGGCAAGTCGATCCTGACACTCCCAAGTCGCGTCTGCGGATCGATCACGGCACCGATCAGACGGACTCGACCCTCAAAAAATTGCTCGACGCCGGTGACTCGGACCCGCGCGGGCATCCCCACCGCCAGTTGCGGCAGATCCTGCTCGGCCACGTTACCGCGCATTTCAATACCATCGGAACGCCCTAAGCGAAATAGCGGCCCAGATCCCGGACCCGCTAACTGCCCGACCTCCGCTGAGCGGGTCAGGACGACCCCGTCAAACGGCGCTCGAACCTCCGTGCGGGCAAGCCGGGCGCGCGCCTCGCTGAGCTGGGCCTCGGCTACTTTGACGGTCGCCTCAGCCGCCACTTGCCCGGCCTGTCGACGCTCGACCTCCTGAGCGGAAAGCGCACCAATCTTCGCCACTTCCTGTGCACGTCGATAATCAGCTGCGGCGACCGCTGCGTTCGCCTGCGCCTCCTGCAAGGTTGCCTCCAAGCGAACGACCTGTGGCGCCACCAATGAGGTATCGAGCTTCGCAAGCAGGGTGCCGGCGTTCACCACATCACCCGCTTCGGCATAGAGTGCCGAGACACGACCGCCCTCACCCTCGGCACTAATCGCCGCTTCATCGCGCGCCGCGATCGCACCACTGAACGTCACCATCGCACCGATCTCGCTCGGTCGAACCTCTGTGACACTCACGAGCAGCGGCGGGTTAACACTATCGCCACCGCCAGCCGTGTTGATAAATTGTCGAGCCAAGGCGAGAAGAATGAATGCTGCCAGAATACCGACTACCCAACGCAAACTCTGGGGTAGCGCAGCCATGAGTCTCAATTTCATAAACGTGATTAATCTTTTGATTTAGTTGAAAAAAGACCGATGCCTAGCCTGGCATCGGTCGAGCAAAATCAGGTCGAAGTGTTATATTAAACTACAACAGTATAACAGATCAATCCCGTGGTTGCGGAGTGAGTGTTCTCGATGGCGACTGACTCATCCAGCCTTTCAACAAGACATTGGGGAGAAAGCTGTTGTCCCATTCCTGCCCCTCGCCCCGAGGCGGGGAAGACCCAACTCTGACAATGACCATGTCCGCTGACGGGATCATGTACACGACTTGATTGGCGTTGCCATCGAACAGGAAGACATCGTTCGATAAATAAGGTTCCGAGTGCAAAACACGTAAGGCGGGTCGATCGCGCTCGGGGTTAGCAAAACCGCGACGCTCGATATATCGACCCGCCATATACACGCCCATCCCATAGTAGGGATTTTGGGCGGTGCCTCGGCGCATCTCAGCCACGTATCCAGGGGGCAGTAACCGACGATCGGCCCAGACACCATCGGACATGAGCAGCAAACCTAAACGCAACCAGCTCTCGGGCGGCAACAGCAGGCAGCACCCAGAGTGAGCAGTCCCACCTAGCCGATTGACCCAAATATCGCCGCCCATCGCGCCCAACGGCTGCAGAATCTCCGTGGCCAAAAACTCAGCATATCGACGACCCGTTGCGCGCTTGATCAATAGCGCCACCAACTCTGAGGTCGCATTGTTGTACTCGTAGCGCGTACCCGGTTCATGCACCAACGGGTATTCGTACAAGATAACCTCATCATGACGAGGGTGTAGATAAGCTCGATTCAACACATCCTCAGCCGTGGTGGCGGCGGCCTGCGGCAGGAGACCCGAGCGCATGTCGAGCAGATGGCGTACTAATATCTTTGATCGCCCGGGATCGTCACGCCACTCGGTAATAAAATCACTGATCGGCTGGTCCAGCGAGCGAATGGCGCCAAGTTCTAGGGCGCGACCAATCGCGACGGCTGACATGGGTTTCGCGAGCGAACGTTGGCGTCACCCTGAAAGTAGCGGGCCATTTGTAGCTTTCCGCCCTGCCAAACCAGTAGCGCGATCGACCGATTGGCAGCAGCATAGGCTTCCGCCTGCGCCAAAGCCTCAGCGTTGATCGTCACGTTCTCAGCATCCACCACCTCAAACGCCTGATCGTCGGTTGCCCCAGGCACCGACTCCAGCGGATCGTAGGTCTCAAGGCCAAGCCCTGACCGGAACGACTCCATCAAAGTCGCAAATCTTTGTTGGTACACCGCCTCATCCTCAGCTGAGAAACGAGACGAAGCGGCACGGACTTCAGTCGTCACAAGCGCAGTAACGAAGGCGGTTGCTGCGACAAGCGTCAGCGAAATAAAGTGGCGAGAATTCATCAGCAAAGCGTAAACGCCCTGTTCTGGCTGTACAAGCCGAACGAGGGCAAAACTGTCTGCGCGGGCTGATAGACGCCCGTCCCTTGGCTGGCCCGCTATTCCGTGGCCCCGTTAGGTCGCCCGACTAATGGGTCAGGTTGTGTCGCCCGCGCGGAACAAGCAAGACGTCGCTGGTCAACGCATTTAAAAGTGCCTCGGTAGTCGTTGGACAGCCCTGCTCCCAAGCGCTCGCACGTGCGCCACCGAGCACCAATACGTCCATATTTGAGTGCGTTCCGCCAGCACCGAAGCTGGCAATCGGGCTCTCCCGACATATGGTCAAGCGATCCACGCTGAGCCCTAGATGATCGCAGGTTTCCTTCGCTTTAGATGAGAGTTCCGGGTTGGTGATGGCTGCCGAATCAAGGCAATGCACGATCGAGAGCTCACCGTGACACGCCAACGATAAGCACTCTGCCGTATCGAGAACCTGCTGAGTCAAGGCTTTATCGTCGCTCGTGAGATCAAGCGCCACCGTGATTCTCGGGACCGATCGCCAAGCAGGGCCACGAGTCCACAGCATGGGCACCCGCGTCGCACGAATCAACTGCATGTCCAAGGCCTGCGTGGGTCGTAAATGGGGAAATCCATCACTCAAATTTTTGATGACCAAATCTGGACGCCAATCGCGTACACGTTGTGCGACGCCCTCCGCGAGTTCCGAGACGCAGGCCGCACTGGTGCTGATACGTAGATCGGCCGCGGGGATCGAACCACGTAAGGTGTTCAAATAACGATGACTCTCCGCGAGACAGGCATCGAATACTTCGCGTGCAGCCGGCGATTGGCGCTCCACGCCGACGGCCCAAGCGTGCTCAGTGTCACAGGCAAATAGCTCAATTTGAGCATGAAAATGCCGTGCCAAGACCGATGCTTTTTGTAGCGCGCTTTGCGCTTCATATGAGCGATCTGCGAGCACTAAAATGGACTGTACGGTACGCATCAAAAGAGTCACTGACGGTCAGCGTCGATCGGTGGCCGCGCAACGTGCGCACAAATCTGCTTCAGGAATAGCGCTTAGTCGATCGTGACCAATCTCCACGCCACAGCGAACGCAATAGGGATACTCGCCTTTCGCGAGGCGCTCTAAGGCTCGATTCACGTGACTTAACTGGTCGCGGGCACTAGCGCCGATTTCTCGCAACACATCCTCATTGGCGCGCTGGGTGGCCTGATCCGCAAAGTCAGCCACCAAGGGTTCGTGAACATGGTGTAGATCCACCTCCGTGCGACCGACTCGCTGGGCTAATTCCGCGCGTCGTGCGAGCAAGATCTGCCGCGTCTCGCTTAGCCACACATGATCTTTGAGCGATCGCTCATCCATTTTCGATCGTCCGTTGTATCCATAGATATCGTCGCTCCAGCAAACTCGAACCCACTCACCCATTGAGAGCGATGCGAAAAATCGCACGAATGGTGGCAATGGACTATTGCTGAAAGTACCTATCGGTCTATCGGGTGATAGGATTCGGGTGCACATTGGCGCCGATACTGCGCGCCAGATTGAGTGTTCACATGAGCCAAGACCCAACCTCTCAACCCGCTTCCGAATATGAACTGCAGGCGCTGCTAGATGCCACGGTAGATGCGGTCATTGTGATCGACGCGCACGGAATCATTGAAAGCTTCAATCGGTCGGGCGAGCGTCTGTTTGGTTACACCTCTGAAGAAGTGATCGGCCACAATGTCAGTATGCTCATGACGCATCGCGATCGCGATTCTCATGATCGATACATGGCGCGGTATCTCGCAACGGGGGTCCCGCATATCATCGGGATCGGCCGAGAGGTTGATGCCGAGCACAAAGATGGCAGCGTTTTCCCTGTCTTCCTCTCAGTGGGTCAGATACACGGATCACGGCCGCCTCGATTCATTGGGCTGCTCCATGACATCACGCTGCGACGGGAGGCCATGATGGCGATCCGTCGCGAACGTGATCGAGCGAACATGTACCTCGAAATGGCGCAGGTGATACTGCTTGCCTTGTCGACGGACTATCGTGTGCAACTGATTAATCGCAAAGGCTGCGAAACCCTCTCGCGGCGAGAAATGGACTTACTCGGACGCGACTGGCTGCATATTGCGGTGCCGGACGATCAGCGCGCGCTCCTAGAAGAAGAGTTTCGTGCCATGGAGCGCGATCCCAGTGGCGCAGAACGCTATTTTGAACACGCCGTGCAATCGGCGCACGGCGAGCGCCGCTTAATTGCCTGGCGCTGTATCCCGATGCGCAATGCCGAGGGACGACTCACCGGATTTTTCTCCTCTGGCGAAGATATCACCGACTCGAGACGCGCCTTTGAAGACGCCCAAGCCTCGCAAGAACGCCTTACCCAAGTCTCGCGTTTAGCCACCCTAGGGGAGATGGCTGCGGGCATCGCCCATGAGCTCAACCAACCACTCGCCGCCATCAGCAACTACGCACACGCCGCTCAGCGTTTTGCGCAGTCTCTCGCGCTTGATCGGATTGATACAGATGGCGATATTCGCGCCGCTCTCGAGCAAATCGCCTCGCAAGCCGTCCGTGCCGGAGAAATCATTCGCCGGTTACGCGGTCTGGTTCAAAACCGCAATACACAAAAAGAGCCGAGCGACCTTAACCATTTGCTTCAGGAAGTACTCGGTTTTGTCCAAAGTGAGATTCGTTTACGCCAAATCCGAATTTCTTTGGAGCTAGACCCAACACTCCCATCTGTACCTCTCGATCGCATCCAAATACAACAGGTGCTCCTGAACCTGCTTCGTAATGCCATCGAGGCACTCGAAAATGCACCACCGACGGCGCGGCAGATTCTATTGCGCACTCAAAGCTCGCCGAGTTCGGGCTACATCCGTTTTGTAATTAGTGACTCGGGACCTGGTGTTCCCGAGGACATCTTGCCTCAAATCTTTGATCCATTTTGCACCAGCAAGTCAACGGGAACAGGCTTGGGTCTCGCGATCAGTCGAACCATTGCGGAGGCGCACCACGGCAAGCTGAACTACGAGCACGCTCCTGGCGGGGGGGCACAATTTGTGCTCAGCCTGCCCCACTCAAATCCAGGGGGATCTTTATGAAAACAGCCACCGTCCATGTGGTCGATGATGATGACGCGGTCCGCAGCTCACTTAAGTTATTGCTGAAGTCGGTGGGCTTAACCACCTCAGTCTATGCCTCGGCACAAGAGTTTTTGAGTCTGTGGCAACCCGATCACGCAGGCTGTTTAGTATTGGATGTGCGTATGCCAGGTATGAGCGGACCGGAAGTCCAAATGGAACTCAACGCGCGGGGCGCCATTATTCCAGTGATATTTATCAGCGGTCACGGCGATATTCCGATGGCGGTGGAGGCGATTCAGCACGGGGCATTCGACTTTTTACAAAAACCGTTTCGCGATCAGGACCTCATTGATCGAGTGCAGCGTGCACTCGCGGCCGATGGCGAAAATCGAAAATTGCTCTCGCAACGCGATACGCTGCGATCGCGCTATGAATCATTGACCCCTCGCGAACAGGAAGTGCTTGCACTCGTCACCCAAGGCAAAGCCAACAAAGTGATGGCTGGTGATCTTGGTGTCAGCCAGCGTACGGTAGAAATCCATCGGGCGCGAGTGATGGAAAAAATGGGTGCACACTCGCTCGCCCAACTCGTACGTATGGTGCTGGAGCTTGAGAACGACCTCACGACGTCACACTGATCTAACGCGCACGCTGCTGCAGATCTGCTACTCCTCAGGGAAAGCTTGAGCCCGCCACCCGACAGCATTCGTCTTGCGCGACGGACACTCAAAATCATCCGCCAAAATTTTCGTTGGGCGGCAGCCCATAATTTCACCGCGCTACCGATCGCGGTACTCGGCCTGATACCGCCATGGGTGGCGGCGATTGGCACGTCGCCCTCCTCACTCTGGGTGGTCTTTAACGCGCGTCGGCTAGCCGCTGATCAAATCAAGGAGGCATGATGGCCAGTATTTACTTACTGAGACCGCTATCGATTTTTTTGGTAGGTCTGGCTATCTGGGCATTTTTTTGGGCTGTCGATCAAGATCAATTCGAAGACCTCGAGGGGCCCTCCCGATTAGCGCTCGAGGGGGATCAACCGCTCAGCGAGGACGCCAAACCACGCCCAGATTAAAACTACTAAAACGCGCGAACGCGTAGACCTTATCGTTATCGGCACCGCCATCTAAAAAACGCAGCTGGCCGCGCACGCGCCAATCATCCGAGAGCGAATACGAGAATCCTGCGCCCAAATCGACGGCGTAGCCTGGACCACCACCCAAAGCATCGATATCTGCCTCGAGTAACCAGCGGTCTGCAAGGGGCTTTTCAACGGCCGCATGCAGCAAGGGGACAAAGCCCGTATCGTTCTTACTGGCAACTAGCGACCCTTGTCGTAAACGAATACTGGCGTCACGTACTTTAGCGGTAAAACCGACTTTCACTCGTAAATCTGCGCGGTCGATCCAAAGATAACGCCAGGTAAGACGCCAAGAGTTGAACTGATAACGGGCATCAATGGAACCCGATGCGAAACTTGCTCCCTGAAACGCAATATCCGTCGCGCTGGTGCCCGACTCAGACAGCGCCAGCGGTGCAAGCAAGATCCGCCACTCTTGCCGCTCACGCCACTGTCCAGACAGCTCGATACGACCGGCGACCCAGGGTCCGTCACCTGTCAACGCATCCAGCGCGAAGCGCGATGCCGACCCATCATTGGGCACCTCGACATCATTACGACCTTGCCAAGTGACCACCGCGCTCGCAGAGATCTCCTCCAGGGTCGACTCAGTGGCCGAGACGGTGGGCCCAACTATGAGAGCGCCGACCCAGAGAGCGCCGACGACAAGACCATTCATCATAAAACCGCCCACGGCGATAGGGCACCCCGTTACGAAGTCCGCTAAGACTCCAGCCTTAGACTTTTGCGGACCAGACACACGCTGATCGATTACTTGGGTTGCGCGCATCAACCTGTGCTCTGCAAACCTTGTGAGATTCCATTAATACTGGCAAGTAGCGCATCGAGCAAGTCGCGATTATCACGGCCACCGGCACGCCATCGAGACAGCAAATCCACCTGCATCAAATGCATGGGGTCTACATAAGGGTTTCTCAATTGCAGCGCGCGCTGTTGCATCGGCTCCTCCTCCAATAAATCCGCATGTCCTGTGATTTTCAACAAGCTCGTACAAGCGAGCTCATGTTCTCGACTGATCATCTCAAAAAATTGATTACTCTCTTTGATCTGATGGCTCGCGAGCGGCAAGTAATGCGCACTGATCGCAAGATCCGTTCGCGACAACATCACCGACAAATCATCAAATAGATGACTCAAAAACGGTTTACGCCACGCTGCGCGACACGCTTCCAGACCAAATTGTTGCAAGGCAGCCTGTAACGCTGTGCCAGCGCCAAACCAACCGGGCAAAAGCATCCGATTTTGTGTCCAGGCAAATACCCAAGGAACCGCACGAATCGCCATCAAACCGCTGTGTCCATGTCGTGTCGTCGGTCGATTGCCGATTTGCATGCGTTCAATCACATCAATCGGAGTTACCGCCCGGAACCACGCTTCGAAGCCAGGGGACTCGATGATCAGTTCGCGGTACACCCGTGCGCCCGCGACCGCCATGCACTCGGCGATTGGTAACCAATCGTTATCCGATGGTACGTCGCCCTCTGGAGCGCCGACTGATGCCGTCGCGAGCGACAAAGATCCAAACGCGCGCTCTAGGGTGCGCAGCGCAATCGAGCCCAACCCATAGTGATGATTAATGCCCTCGCCTTGTTCGGTCAGTGCGAGCCAGCCGTTGATGGCGCTCGCTGGCATCCCATTCAGCATGGCATCGACGCGACCGCCACCGCGAGGAATACTGCCGCCTCTCGCATGACACAAAAGCTGCTTTTCACCGGCTGCGTGCAGAGCCTTGACGATATCCCCTTGGGCTCGATACGCCGCAAAGCGTGAGGCAACGATACCAGCTTGCTTACTGCTCTCGGAGTATCCTACCCACACCCATTGGCGCTGGCCGCGACCATCCAAATGTCGTCGATAGAGCGGCTCTGCCAATAGGCGCGATAGACTGCTCCCAGCGGCCTCCAGCGCCTGCATCGAATCAAACATCGGCGCAAAGTCGATCGCCACTAGGTCGGTATCTTTGTTGACCGCATCGGCCCAACGCGCAAGCAACACCGGCGCCAACATATCATCCGCACTCGTCACGCCGTTCACCACATACGCCCCAACCGAGGCATCACCGTATCGGCGACGACTCTGCAGTAAGGTGGCAAATACCGCCAGCGTACGCTTACCGAGCGCGTCCAAATCCGCTTTAGGGCCTACATCCTGTTCAAGCCACGAAACTAGCTGAGCATGTCTATCTGCCGCTGTCAGTAGTAACCAATCGGGGCGATCCATGGCCCGCGAGATCACCCCGTGGTGAATCAAACTGTGCTGCCGAACATCAAGTGTCGCCAAATGAAAACCGAAAGTATCAACCCGTCGCTGCAATCGCCGTACGGCATGCAGACCGGCGTAGAGCCCCTTATTTGACAACAAACTCTCAGCGACCAAAGAAATATCACGTGCGAACTGCTGCGGATTTTCGTAGCCTGTCGATCGCGACTCATAGGTGGCGCGAAGACGCTCGGCAACCTGTAGCAAAAATACGCGGTACGGCATACTGTCATGACGCGCCGGCGCACTCGATCGTACATCGGGCATGAGTAAGGCGTATTCCGCCGTTCTTTGTCGCACCGCCTCGCTCACGGTGACTCGACTACCGCTCTGCGATAAAACCTGCGCTAATTCCTGAACTTCCAAAAAGTAGGCATTGACGATGCCCTGTTGTTGTCGCGCTAACGTTTCTCGGATGGTTTTCCCGTGCACATCCGGATTACCGTCCATATCCCCGCCCACCCAGGACGCAAAACGAATCAACACAGGAATATCGATCGGATCGGGCGACGATCCGTAATGTTGGCCAATCGCCTCGGCGATTTCCTCGTAGAAATCTGGCACGATCCGGTAGAGCACTTCAGCCAAATAAAACATCACGTGCTCGCGCTCATCCGCAACCGTTAACTGCTGGCGTGGATGATCGCCCGTTTGCCAACTGGTCGTCAGTTCACTGCGAATTTCCGCCACAGAGGCCCGTTGCTCGCTCGGCGAAAGGGTCGGATTTAGCCGATCAAACAATAAATCTGCTAAACGCTGCTGCTTACGCAATATCGTTCGACGTGTGGATTCCGTCGGATGCGACATGAAGACCGGTACGACTTGTAGCGACCGCAGTAGCGCCATTAAAGCGTCTCGATCTAGCCCCTTTTCTTTGAGCGCCCCGATCGCGGCACTCACACCACCCGGCTGAGGTCGGTGACGATCATCCTGAAAATAAGCGCGACGACGACGCACCCGATGAACTTGTTCAGCGAGATTGACGACCTGAAACCACGCCGTAAAAGCCCGCTCCAGTTCACGCGCCATTTCCGGTGACCGACCACGGGTCCGTTGCTCGAGTTCACTGGCTGCATCGAGATCGCCATTACGTCGAGCGATCGCTAACTGTCGATCGGTTTCGACGACTTCAAAGAGTGCGTCACCCCCCTGATCGCGCAATACCTCGCCGACTAACGAGCCAAGTAGATGCACATCCTCGCGTAGCGCGGCATGCTTTGGCGGAAACTGGATCTCGGTGCGGTTCACGCGCGGAGTTTACACCCGAGGTGTGAGGACAGATAAAAAAAGGGCCGAGCAAGCTACGTTGCCCGGCCCTCTTCGAATGTGGAGCGCGTTAATTGTTAGCCGAACTTAACGCACCCTCTCGACCACCATCCCAGATCAACGGAACGAGTACGCGAAGTCCACGCCCCATGAGGAGCCCGGCGCATCGTGAATGAACGATCCACCGAATTCTGGGGCAGGGATCACCTCGGCCAAGTAATTCTCGTCCGTGATGTTGCGACCCCAAGCGGTGACGCTCCAGGTGCCGTTGGAGACACCCAAGCGTGCGTTCATCAGCGAGAACGACTCACGCTTCTGCTTAGAGAACTCGCCCTGTCCGAAGCCGAAGTAGGTAAACAGGTTCGGCACCAGATTCGCTTGCACGGTGCTAAACCATGTCTCGCCCACGAAGGAGCCGTCGAGGCGCGCGTTCACCACCCAATCCGAGGCACCGACCGGAATCTTCAGATCAATACCTGCGTTACCGGTGTACTCCGGCGCGTAGGGGATCTTGTTACCGGCGGTATACGGGCGGCCGTCATAGCGCTTGATTTCGCTGTCGGCGGTGCCGTAGCCCGCAAACAAGGTCACCATGCTGTTCACGCGCCAACGCGCATCGATTTCAACACCCTTCACTTCCGCTTCTTCGGCGTTGGTCACCACGCGCAGCAGTCCAAACGGACCCGCAAAGAAGTTAAAGAACTGCATATCTTCGATATCGGTCTGATACACCGCACCATTGATCGCGAGCGAGCCATCGAGCAGCGTAGCCTTGAAGCCTGCTTCGAAAGACTTCGAAACTTCCTTTTCGTACTCGTCTTTCACGTTGCTCAACGAACGATCTGAGCCGTCGGCATTACACGCCGGCACGGTCAAGAAGGTGCTGATCGCGATGTTTTCCCACTGGGTCGGACCCGTGCACAGACCACCGAAGTTCAGCTCCACCGTATCGCGGCTACCCGAGGAGTTGAAACCGCCCGAGCGGAAGCCGACGCCGTAGGAAGCGAAGACCGCAAAGTCATCCGTTGCCTTCCAATTGATGGAGAGCTTCGGCTGCATCTCTGAGAAGGTGCGCTCACGGCTTGGAATCGAGGTGAGTGCCGGATTGACATCGTAGGCGGGGTTGATAAACGCACCTGTGCCGCTGAAGCCTGGCGTCTGCGGCCCAATCTTTGGCACGTTGTTCGAGACTTCGCGCTTTTCTTCGTCGTAACGCAGTGCGAGCGCGAGCTCGAGTCCCTCGGAAATATCGTAGGCAATTTGACCAAAGCCCGCGAGCACTGTGCTGTCAAAGTTGTCGTCATACAGCAAGTCGGTTGGATTCGGGCCACCGGTCCGAACCAGAGGTTCGGTCACGAAGCCCAAATCATTGTCCGAGCCCTGCGAGACCACCACGCGACGCTGAATATCGGCAGCATAAACACCCGCCACCCAGCGTAAGGCCTCATCGCCAGGTGAGGTCAATCGCAGCTCAAAGCTGAGATCCTTCTGGTTGCGCTCTTGGTACTGATAGCCATCGCAGGTCACCGGACCATAGGGCGGCAACAAGCCGGGATAGAAGAACGGAGCCGGCAGTGGCGTGTCAGCGGTACGAGCAGCCAAGGAGTTTTGGCAGCTCGCGACGTTGGCATACAAACCAAAGGCCGCGCTGGTGCCGTCGGTCAAAAAGTAATTCTTTTGATCATTGTACGCGACCATCGTAGTCAACGTACCCGGCGCCACGTCAAACTCGGTCTTCAACGAGAAGTTGATGTTCTCTTGCTCGTTCTGCGGCTTGACGTTGTTGAGGTATACAAAGTTATGGGTATTAGCATTCTCCCAAAAGAGATCACCAAACCCGCTTAGTGCCGCTTCCTGTAAAGCAAACGAGGCATTGAAGTTGATCGCACCGGCATCGAGTTTTGACACCTTTAGCTTCGCATCAAAGGTACCGTTGTCACCGAGCGAGCCTATCAAACGACCGCTAGCGCCGGTTTCTTCAAAGAAATCAACGCAGTCATCGCAATTGAGGTAGCTGTTATCCCACTGCCCGTCGGTCTTGCGCGTGTAAGCAGAAAAAGAGCCACGGATGTCATCGGAGATCGGACCGCCTACGTAAGCGTTGAGCTTGTAGCTACCGTACTGTCCGAAGCCACCACCCACGTCAAACTCGAGACTCTCGCCCGGTTGGCGTGTGGTGATAATCATTGCGCCCGACACAGCGTTACGACCGTAGAGCGCGCCCTGCGGGCCCTTCAACACTTCGATCTGCGAAACGTTGTTCAACTCTTGGTTCAAGGCCTGCGGGTTGGTTTGCAGCACGCCATCGACGACCAGCGCAAAGTTGGTCTCGGCATCGCGTCCGGTGTTGATACCGCGAATCGTGACCTGAAGGTCTCCAACTTCCGCGGTTTGCACTTGGGCGACGCCCGGCGTCAGCGCGATGAAGTCTTGCGGACGTTCGATACCCGCGGCTTGGATTTCTTGGGCAGTAAATGCCTGCACGGTGGCCGGCACATCTTCGATGCGCTCGGCACGTTGACGGGCAGTCACCACGATTTCTTCTAGCTGGGCTTCCTGAGCCAGTGCTTTGCCGCCACTCAGAGCAGCCAACACCGCCGCACCGACCAGCGACGCACGCGAAAAACGATAAGACATGAGGGCCTCCAGAATCTTTCCTTAGACGAACGGAGTTGTGAGTCAACGCGCAGTGTACGAGGGACTGTCATCGGATAGCAACGGAGTCCGTTGCGAGCCCGGTCCAAGCGTTGTAATTACGCAACAAATTGATCACCCCTCGACCCGCGTGCGACCAGACAGCGACCCCTGCCTGTTGGTCGCACCGACTTGCAAGCCCACTCCCAGTCGCCGCCGCGAGCAATAATGCACACTCAACTACACCAAAGATGAAGTGAGACGCCTGTGAGCACGACCTCCGTCACCCGGCCAGACAGCACCCAACCTGAGAGCGCCCCGCCTAGGCCCGCGGTAGCCCCCCCGGTCCCCGCCATCGACATCGTGGCGGGTATCTGGACCGAAGAGGCGCTGAGCTATCGACCTGGCTGGCAAGACCAATTCTTTGCCGGAAAGATGAAATCGAAAGCCAATATGCAAGGGCTATCTCTCGACGCTCAGCTCGCGCAGATGGCAGAAGCGGGTATCGAGCGGGCTTTTCTCTTCGCGCCAAAGGTCGGGCGGTTAGGTCTACCGGGGTCCTTCCATTTACCGTATGAAGTCGTGGCGCGCGCGGTCGAAAAATACCCAGGCCGTTTTTATGCCATGGCAGGCATTGATCCGTATGAAGGTATGAACGGTGTGCGCGCATTGGAAGATGCTGTCAAGAATATGGGTTTTATCGGCGCCCACGTATACCCGCACTGGTTCGACTTGCCGCCCGACCATGCCAAGTACTATCCCTTTTACGCTAAGTGCGTGGAGCTTGGCGTACCGATCCAAATGCAGGTCGGACAATCGATGGTCTACGCCAAAGAGGCGCCCATGCGTAGCGTCGGTCGACCCATTTTACTCGACGGCATTGCTTGCGATTTCCCAGAGCTCAAGCTGATTGGCATTCATGTCGGGATTCCCTGGACGGACGAGATGATCGCGATGGCATGGAAGCACGACAACGTATTCATTGGCTCTGATGCACATAGTCCAAAATATTGGCCGGAAGCGTTCGTGCGCTATATCAACTCGTATGGTCAGGACAAAGTATTGTTCGGCACAGACTTTCCCGTACTCGGCTTCAAACGCACCATGGACGAAGTGCTCAGCCTCGGACTCCGGGAGCAACCGTTGCGTAAGTTCCTACGCGATAACGCGCTGAAGGTTTACGGCCTCAGCGAATAATCACTAGGCAATAGTAGCCAGGCCCATTCGCTCAGGCCCAGTTACTGAGTCTAATCACCGCCATGAGCCACTGACTCGCTCGCCTGCTCAGCCGTCAAGGCCGCGCGGGTCGACGTTAATTCTTTGATTGTCTCGGCAGACAGCCCAGCCTCTCGTAACACTTGCTCGGTGTGCTCCCCCAACCGTGGAGCGTGCTTATCAATAGAGGCTTTGGTACTACCGAAATTCACCGGGAAAGACGGCATCCGTAACTTGCCTTCAGTGGGGTGATCCACAAATTGCCAAAACCCTGTCGCCTCCAGATGCGGATCGGTGGTTAAGCTCTCAAGCGTATTCACCACAATGAGCGGTACCCCCGACTTATCAAAGGCCTTGAGCCAATCCGCTGTGGTACGAGTCGCCATGATCTCGCCCGTAATTTGATACGTGTCATCAATATTTCGAACCCGATCGGCAAGGGTCAAAAACCGCGGATCCTCAACGAGGTCCATTCGGTCTGTAATACGACAAAACTTGGCCCAGTGCGCATCGAGGTACGGCAGGATCGCAATATAGCCATCCAGCGTTTTGTAGGGTTTGCGATGGTGGCTCATCAGACGTACGTAACCCGGCTTACCGAGCGGCGGCTCAAACGTCATGCCCCACAAGTGCTCTGCCATCACGTAGTTCACCATCGTTTCAAACATTGGCACTTCGAGTTCTTGACCCTCGCCGGTTCTTTCGCGGTGAAAGAGCGCCGCGAGTACCCCATACACGACAGTGAGTGCAGTGGTTTTATCTGCCACGATGGTTGGCAGATAACGCGGCTCACCGAGCACCATTTCATTGAGCATCGCGATACCGCTGACCGCTTGAATAGAATCATCCAGAGCGCCCAAGCTACCGTAAGGACCCGCCTTGGCATAACCGTAGGCACCACAGTAGATCAGCCGCGGATTCACTGCGCGCATGTCGTCGTACTCCAAATGGAGCTTGGTCATCACCTGCGGGCGATTGTTGTGCACAAACACATCCGCATCCTTGACCAAGGCCAGCAAGGCGTCGCGTGCACCTGGCTGATTGAGATCGAGCACGATGCTGCGCTTGTTACGGTTGCAAGTCAGGTACAGCGCCGACATGCCCGGGTGACGGGACGCGCCCAGCGTACGATTACTATCGCCGCGCGGCTGCTCAATCTTGATGACATCCGCACCCATGTCGGCGAGCATCTGACAGGCCCAGGGACCGAGCACTACGCTGGTCATCTCGATAATCTTTACGCCGTGCAACGGACCAGGCATCCCGATATCTCCTTCGCTTGCAAACCGTCCACTCATGGCGTGTCGTTGCGTTGCGCACCTTCGTGCGCACTGACTACGGCACCCCCGTGTGAATGATACGCTTGGCGTCATGTCCGAAGCACCGCCGACCGTCCCCCGTCTCCCACAGGCGGTCTCTCTCATGGACCCCATCGGGGCCAGCGCGGTCATGGTCGCGGCTATGCTGTTCGCTACCAAGGGAATTTTTGCCAAACATCTCTATGACATGGGTGTCTCGGTGGAAGCCGTGGTCACAGTCCGTGCAGTGCTCGCCCTACCGCTATTTTGGTGGTTTGCCATTTACCGCGAGGGTTTACGCAAAATTCTTGATACCCCTCGTGAGGCGCTTATCGCAGCGGCAGCCGTGGGCGCACTTTGCTATTATTTTGGCGCGCTGATCGATTTCATTGCCTTGACCATGATCGATGCCAGCATCGAAAGGGTCTTAATTTTTAGCTATCCCGCGATGGTGGTCATCGTCACGTGCTGGCGAGACCGGGCTTGGCCGAGCCCGGCCGTGACAACCGCGACGCTTCTGACCTACCTCGGTATTTTCTTCACCATGGGTGGCTTCGATCTCATCGAACTTAAGGCCAATCTATTGGGAGCGATGCTGGTGATTGGTTCGGCGATGACTTATACAGTCTACTTTTTGATCAGCGAAAAATATACTCGTCAGATCGGCAGTTCGCGCTTTGCTTTATTTGCGATGACGGCGGCGCCTGCCTGCCTCGTACCGCATTTTCTTTGGACTCAAGATGTCGGCAGCTTGAGCGAGATCTCCGCGAGCGGCTGGGCATTGCTGCTTGCTCTCGGTGTGCTCTGCATGTTCTTTCCCGCCCTTTTACAGGCCGAGGGCGTACGTAGAATCGGCGCGCAGTTAGGTGCGGTACTCTCGACAGCCGGACCACCCACGACGGTGGTGATCGCGTGGCTGACGCTTGATGAGCGACTCAATCTTTGGCAATGGCTAGGGATGGCCTTGATCGTTCTTGGGATTTTGGCGCTTGATCTTGCCCGCAGCCGCGGAGCCTTGGTCGCAACTCCATCATCTAGCCAGTAATCGATTGCACCACCTATTCAGTAACCCAGGCAGAACCTGATGGCGCACGCTTAAGATTAAAGGCGTACGTGAATCGAGACGCCGGATGTCGGGCGACCGTACAGAGCAGCAGTTCATCAGAGGCGCTCAAGTAGCGCCGAAGTACTTCAAGCGTAGGGGATGACCGCTCCACCTGCAAACCCTCAGCGCTTTGCGTATCCAAAGAAACCGAGCGGATTTCTACCTCCACGCGCTGGACGCGACGTCCATAACGCTTTTCGATGAGCTCAAATACGCGGCCGGTGTGCTGACCCACAATGGGCGCGACCGCCGCATAATCGGCTGGCAAATAAATATCGGACCAGCCAATAGCTTCGCCGCCGCTCGCGAGATAGCGCTTCGCCGAGACGCGATACCACCCCTCACCTGGCGGAACGCGAAGCTGACGCGCGAGCGCGCCATCAATCGTGACCGGCTCGATGCACACCGCCTCCAATCGACTGCCAGTCGGGTAGCGCATCAGCTCGGCGGGTGAGCCTAGATGTTGCACCGTCGCTTTGATGGGCTCTTGCGCGATCACGACCGTGCCAATGCCACGCGCGCGACTGATCAGACCCCATTCGCTCAGACGCCGCAGCGCTTCGCGGACCGTGTAGCGGCTGACCCGGTAACGCGATACCCACTCGTGCTCACCAGGGAGGATACTGCCGACTGGGTAGCGACCGCGGGCGATGTCCGTCGCTAGGCGCTCAGCGAGTTGCTGATAACGTGGTGTCTTCACCCGATGTGCATTCGCATTCATGACGTGGCATCCTACCGTTTGTCCGGACATTTGCACAGATATCTCTATCGCCACCCATGCCCAATGGAAGGATGCCTGAATGAGCCAGTCCTCAAAGCCGATCGGTCCGCAACGTTTCCGCGAATCTTTTGGTCGTTATTACGAAGATTTCAATGTTGGAGACGTATACGAGCATCGCCCGGGACGCACGATTTCTGAAACGGATAACACCTGGTTCACGCTACTGACTATGAATACGCACCCGCTGCACTTTGATGCGGAATACGGCAAAGCATCGGAGTTCGGTCGTTGCATCGTGTGCTCCCCTCTGACCGTCGCACTGCTCGTGGGCATGAGCGTCACTGACGTGAGTCAAAAAGCCGTCGCGAATCTCGGTTGGAAAGAGATCCGCATGTCAGCCCCGGTCTTCGCGGGCGACACCTTGTACGCCGAATCGGAGGTCCTCGCCAAGCGCGAGTCCAACTCACGCCCCACCGCTGGCATCGTGACCGTTCGAACCATCGGTCGTAATCAAGATGGCACCGAGGTCTGCAGCTTCGAGCGTAGCATCCTCGTCGCCAAACGCGGGCACTCGGTCGAAGATAAGCTGAATTATTGAAGCTTCAAACATTTTGCTTCCAACCTAATTTTCAATTGAGACGCAGCATGAACACGTCACCCCTCGATATCGATCAAGACATCCTAGACAGCATTGAGCGCTGGAGTGAACGCGAACTCAAACCGATCGCTAAAAAATACGATCATGCCGATGAATATCCCGAAGAAATCGTCGAGCAAATGCGCGAGCTCGGCTTATTTGGCGCGACGATCGCGCCGCAGTACGGTGGGCTAGGACTTAGTGCCTCGACCTATGCGCGCTTGGTCACCCAAATTGCCTCCATCTGGATGGCGCCCGTCGGTATTTTCAATTCGCATCTAATCATGGCGGCCTGCGTTCAGCGCCACGGCACGGATGCCCAAAAAGCACGCTGGTTACCCAAATTCGCGAGTGGCGAATGGCGCGGTGGGATCGGCTTGACCGAGCCCAATGCCGGTACGGATCTACAATCCATTCGCTCGGTTGCGCGTCGGGATGGCGATTCGTATGTCATCAACGGCACCAAGACTTGGATTACCAACGGCGTCTATGGCTCTCACTTTGCGGTATTGGTTAAAACAGATCCAGAAGCTACCCCGCGACACAAAGGAATGAGTCTCTTCATCTGCGAAAAAGGCGAAGGTTTTACGGCGGCCAAAAAAATCCGTAAATTGGGCTATAAATCTATTGATAGCGCGGAACTCGTGTTCACCGATTACCGCGTACCCGCTGATCATCTCATCGGCGGTAGTGAGGGACGCGGCTTTCAACAAGCCGTCGGCGGTCTTGAACTCGGTCGCATTAATGTTGCCGCTCGTGGCGCGGGAATCGCTCAAGCCGCTTTACGCGACGCACTTCGCTACGCGCAGGAGCGCCAAACTTTTGGTAAACCGATCGCTCAACATCAAGCCATCCAGCTCAAGCTCGCGGATATGGCGACCCGTGTAGAGGCGTCACGTCTACTGATTGACCAAGCCGCGCAAAAATATGATACCGGCGAGCGCTGCGATCTCGAATCGAGCATGGCTAAACTTTTCGCCTCGGAAGCCGGTGTCGAGAATAGCCTCGAGGCCATGCGGATCTTTGGCGGTTACAGCTACTCGATCGAGTACGACGTGGAACGCTACTATCGTGATGCGCCGCTCATGTGCATTGGCGAAGGCACCAATGAAATGCAGCGGATCATCATTGCCCGCCAGCTCATGGAGCGAAATCCGCTGTGACCACACCGCACTTGCCGCTCAAAGGGGTTCGGATTCTGACATTTGAGGCGTTCGGTGCAGGGCCATTCGGATCCATGTATCTCGCTGACCTTGGCGCAGAAGTCATCAAAATCGAGAATCGAGCCCAAGGTGGAGATGCAACGCGTGGCATGGGCCCCTATTTTTTGGGCGAACACGACTCGCATTTTTTTCAGACCTTTAATCTCAATAAACGCAGTGTCTGCTTAAACCTGAAGACCGATGCCGGTCGTGCCGCCTTTGAGCGTCTAGTTGCTCGCTCAGATGCCGTCATGAACAATCTGCGCGGCGATCAACCTGACAAACTCGGTCTGACTTATGACGCACTGAAAGCGGTTAACCCTCGCATCGTCTGCGCTCACCTGTCCGCCTATGGACGACAAAACGAACGTCGTGCGTGGCCGGGGTATGACTATTTGATGCAAGCCGAGGCGGGGTACCTCCATGTGACTGGTGAACCGGACACCCCTCCCGCGCGGATGGGCCTCTCGATCATTGACTTCATGACGGGTATCACAACGGCATTAGCCTTGGTGTCCACTCTGTTGGGTGTCTCCCGTAGCGGAGTCGGTCGCGATATCGATGTCAGTTTGTTTGATGTGGCTTTACACCAACTTTCCTACCCTGGAACGTGGTACCTCAATGAAAAATGGGTGACTGGGCGAGCACCTCGCAGCGCCCATCCAACGGCGACACCGGTCCAATTATTCAAGACCGCTGACGGCTGGATTTTCATCATGTGCATGACAGAAAAATTCTGGCAGGAACTCATGGGGGTACTCGGTCGCCCTGCTCTCGCTGACGATATCCGCTTCAGCACGATGCCCGCACGACGCGAGCATCGCGAGGCGCTCACCCCACTCTTGGACACTATTTTTGAAACCGACACCACCGCCAACTGGCTGCAGCGTCTACAAGGCGTATTACCTGCTGCGCCCGTCCATGATCTCGCACAGGCCTTAGAGAACCCATTCCCCATCGCGACAGGGATGATCCGTCATACGCCCCACCCTAAGCGTAACGACTTCAGAAGCTTTGCAAACCCCATCTTGCTTGATGGCGCACGCTTGCCGGCAAAGTCGGCGCCTGCACTCGGCGCAGACACGGACGCGGTACTCAAAGAATTGGGCTACACTGATGACGAGCTCACCGCCCTACAGCAACAAGGTGTGATTTGACAACGAAGATTGCAGGATGCATGCATGAAACTGGAAGGTTTGCGGGTCGTTGATCTGTCGCTATTTCTGCCGGGACCCTTTCTCACGCAGATTATGGCGGATCATGGTGCCGAGGTTATCAAGATTGAGCCGCCCGGCGAGGGTGAACCGGGACGTCACATTGGCTTAGGCGAAGATGGGAATAGCGTTTTTTATCGCAATACGCACCGCGGCAAAAAAAGCGTTTGTATCAACCTTAAGCATCCAGCCGGTCGCGAGCTCGTACTTGATCTCTGTGATCGCGCCGATGTCGTGATCGAAGCCTTTCGGCCCGGAGTGGTCGACCGCCTAGGCGTCGGGCCGGGAGTGGTGAGATCACGAAATCCCAAAGTGGTCTACTGCTCGATTGCCGCGTTTGGGCAAACGGGACCCTATCGGGATCTGCCCGCTCATGATTTGGCCACCGAAGCACTCGGTGGCGTGGTGAGCCTCAACCTAGGACAGGACGGCGAGCCCACTCTCCCCCACGTGCCCGTCGCCGATATCAGCGCGTCGCTCTTTGCATTCGGGGGCATCATGATGGCGCTCTATCGTCGCCAGCAAACCCAACAAGGCGACTACCTCGATATGTCCATGCATGATGCGGTGCTCGCCTGCACACCGAATGTAACAGGCCCAGTTTTTGTGGATAAACAAGCACCTGTGGTCAAACAACAACGTAGTTTAGGCGGCGCTGCGTTTTACAATATTTATCGAACGGCAGATGGCCGACACATCGTGCTCGGCGCCCAAGAAATCAAATTTGTTCGTAACTTACTCACCGCACTGGATCGCCCCGATTTCATTACCCTCTGCGAGCAAGGCCCTGGCGCGCATCAGCAACCGCTGATCGATTTTTTGCGCACTACTTTTCTCACCCGAACAAGGGATGAATGGGAAGCGTGGTTTCGAGGCAAGGATATCGGATTTGCTGTCGTCAAAGATTTGCGTGAAGCATTTGATGATCCGCAAGCCGAGGCACGCCAAATGCGCCTACTCGATGCGCAAGGCCGCGAGCATATTGGTCTGGCGGTCAAATTCATTGACGAGCCTGGCAGGGCGAATTTCTCGCTCGCCGGAAAAGGCGAGCACAACGATATGATCTTGCGCGAACTCGGCTATGACGAGACAGCCATTCGCGCGCTTTACGCCGCTGGCACCCTGGAGTCCTAATGCGAAACACGCGTGCTCACGTCGGTGCGATGGCAGCCGGCTGGGCGCTGGCGGTAGTGGGCGCCTCACTGGGCGGTTTACACGCCCAAACAAAGCAAGACACCCCCATATCGGTCAACGGCGGCTCGACCACAGATCGCGTAGAGCCGGATGAGCCTATCGAGCTCGAAGAAATCGTAGTCAGCAGTCGCAGGCAGATCGGTAGCGTGATAGGCGATATCGAACCAGAACTACAATTAAGCGCGCGGGATATCCGTAACCTCGGCGTGAGCAATGTGGCAGAGCTCATCAGCGCGCTCGGCTCGCAGCTGGGAAGTGGGCGCTCGGCCGGCGGGGGTCGCCCGATCGTTTTACTAAACGGCGTGCGCGTCGCGAGCTTTCGCGAAATTCGCGATTTACCGAGTGAGGCTATCCTACGCAGCGATATCTTGCCGGAAGAAGTGGCGCTCAAATATGGCTATGCGCCGACCCAACGCGTATTGAACATTGTCTTACGACCGCGTTTTCGAGCGATCACACTGGAAGCAGACGCGGGCGGGCGTAGCGCAGGGGGTCGTCGTACTGACGAGCTCGAGGCGTCTTGGCTACGGCTACGCGATCCTTTGAGATGGCAGCTAGAGGGCGCTCAATCACAGAGTGACGCCCTCTTGGAGGCCAGCGATCCCACCCGCTCGCTGTTACCTGAGCTCCGTACACGCGCGCTCAACACTGTTGTTGGCCGCCCACTCATGGAGGGCTGGTCCGGAACACTCAGCGCATCGATTGATGAGCGCGAAAGCACACGACGGCTTGGATTGGTCAAGGACCAGCGCGTGACTCGCGAGAACGATTTACAGCAGTTACGCGGTAGCGGACAACTACAAGGCGCGTGGGCGGGTTGGCGAATCACCGCGAGTCTCAATGCAGAGCGCGAGCAAAACGAGTCACGGACGCGTGCGGGCGAGCAGCTGAGCGCAAGCAGCGAATCGACTAACCAGACGCTGGATGCGGACGTGCTCTTATCCGGCAGCGCTGGCGATTTACCCGCGGGCGCAAGCTCGGTCAATGTTCGTATGGGTTATGGCGAGCGACGTATCCGCGCCACGACAAGCGCGCTCACTCGTTTATTGACGCGAGAGCGCCAAGACTTGCGCGCCAGTATCGATCTGCCAATTTGGGAGGGCAGCAATCCCGAAAGCACGCGTCGCAGCCTCAGCCTCAATATAAATGGGGCGATGGAAAATCTCTCCGACTTTGATCAGCTACATGTCGTGGGCGCGGGACTGAATGCCCGAGTCGCCGACGAATGGCGAGTGCTTTTATCTTTGACTCAAGAAGAGAATGCACCTGCCATGACGGAACTCGGTGCGCCCGAAGTGCGCACGCCTGCGGTTCGTAGTTTTGACTTCCTGCGCAACGAGACCGTTTTCGTCACTCGCATCGATGGTGGTAATGCCGATTTGCTCGCGAGTGAAACTCGTACGATAAAAGCGGGCATTAATGGCAAACCACTCAAAGATATCGATCTCGATTTTGGTATCGAATATCTGCAGATCGACTCTGATCGTCTAATTGGAGATCTGCCACTCGCCACCGCAGTCACCAGCCTTGCGTTTAGCGAACGCTTTGAGCGTGACGAGGACGGACGCTTAACGGTGATCGATGCGCGCCCCCTAAATCTTGGCGATCGGCAACGACGCGAATGGCGGTGGACCGCAAACCTGCGTCGACCTTGGGGCCCGCAGCTTGAGCCTCCCGCGCGTGGACGCGGACGGCCCGATCCTGCTCGCTTTCGCGCGTTCGCCCGTCAAGGCAGCTGGCAACTCGCCCTCACCCACACACTGCGTCAGCGAGATTCCGTTCGTCTAAATACCCCAAATCGTAGCGTGCTGGATTTACTGGACGGGGACCTACTTTTCAATGATCGCGGCAGTACCCAACAGGAGATGGAGCTACGCCTCAGCGGTGCGCGCAATGGCTACGGAGGACGATTGAACGCGCGCTGGCAACAAGGTACGCGGGTTAACACCGGTCTGATCGTGAGTGCCGAACAACCCGATCCTCAAGGATTACGCTTTGCCGATCTGACGACCGTGGATCTGCGACTCTTCGCTGACCTTGGCCTGCAGTCCTTCGCGAGCGGTCGCGACTGGCTGCGTGGTGCACGGGTCGTTGTCAGAATCGATAACGTCTTTGATCAGCGTCAGTCCGTCACGGATTCGGCGGGGTTAACGCCCGCGAACTACCGACCTGAACTCTTGGATCCTCTTGGACGATATATCGAACTCAGTGTGCGAAAACTCTTTGTTCCCTTTCGTCCTACCGCTCGTCCTCGTACGGAGCCAGAGTCAACCGAGACATCGCGCACCGCTCCACCGGTACCCCGTTAAAGGCTTTCCGCTCCTCCGTTGGCGAACACGGCAAAAACCACAGTGGTGGCCATTGACCATGGCTGCGATAATGCGCCTCGTCATCCTTAGTCTGTAGGCCGTCTCTCATGCTTGAGTCTCTGGAACGCGTTCCGCCCGATCCCATCCTCGGTGTGTCTGCTGCGTTTGCGCAGGACCCCTCCCCCGACAAAATCGATTTAGGGGTGGGTGTGTACAAGGACGAAGCGGGTCGTACTCCGGTGCCGCGCGCGGTTCGTGCTGCAGAGTCGGCAATGCTCGCGGCACAATCCACCAAGAGCTACCTCAGCCCGGTGGGTAACCCGCAATTTAACCAACGGGTGGCTGAACTGGTCTTGGGCGACGGCCTCGGCGGTCGACGAACCGACTTATCGCTTGCTCAAGCGCCAGGTGGAAGTGGCGCACTACGCCTTGGCGCAGCTTTGCTCACAGCGGCCTCGCCTCAGGTCGCCATGCACGTGAGCGATCCGACTTGGGCGAACCACATCCCTTTACTCGGTAGCGCCGGTATTCCGCTCAGTCGCTACCCCTATTACGACCCCACAACACATCGCGTGCGGTTCGCAGAACTCTGTGACTATTTGAATACGCTGCCGGCTGGCGCTGTGGTGCTACTCCATGCCTGTTGTCACAACCCGACCGGACAGGATCTAGACCTTTCGCAATGGCAGCAGATTGCCGAGATTCTGGTGCATCGCGGCCTACTGCCCTTCTTAGATATCGCCTATCAAGGGCTAGGTGAAAATCTACAAGCCGATAGCGCGTCGATTCAGTTACTCGCCAAACGCGTTCCGGAAATGATTGTTGCAATTTCTTGCTCAAAGAATTTTGGACTCTATCGTGAGCGCACCGGCCTTTTATTGGTTGCCAGTGAAAATGCCGAAAGAGCGTCCATCATCAGCGGACAATTAGGTCGGTTGGCGCGTACTCTTTGGTCAATGCCACCCGATCACGGAGCAGCGATCGTCGCGCACTTACTGGGCGATCCGGCACTGCGCAGCGACTGGCAAGGTGAGCTTGCGCATATGGCCGGACGGATCAATGATTTGCGCCGCGCTCTCGCCGATACACTTAGCCAGAAGACACAACAAGATTTTTCCTGGATCGCTGCGCAGCGTGGCATGTTCTCGAAACTACCGCTTGATGCCGGGCAGGTGAGAGCGGCCCGTGAGCAACACCATATCTACATGGCGCCCGATGGCCGTATCAATATCGCAGGCGCAAGTAACGAGAATATGTCGCGCCTGACGGAAGGACTCGCAGCGGTGATGGCGTGATCGCCCGAGACACAGCTAGCGCTACGGCCGTCCCGAGCGCTGGACACCCTTCGCTCGATGCGTGGTGGATGCCCTTTACTCATAATCGGTTTTTCAAAAATCATCCGCGTCTGATCACTGCAGCCGAAGGAGCTTATTACACACTCTCCGATGGTCGGCGAGTCTTTGATGCTTTGTCGGGGCTATGGTGTTGCCCGCTCGGGCACTCCCCTCGCGCGATTGTCGAAGCCGTTCAGCAGCAGGTCGCCAAGCTCGACTTCAGTCCCAGTTTTCAGATGGGCCATCCGGCGGCCTTTCACTTGGCCGAACGAATCACGACACTCGCCAAGCGCGAAGGTGACAAAGTATTTTTAGTGAACTCGGGCTCCGAGGCTGTTGATACCGCGTTGAAGATCGCGGTTGCCTATCACCGAGCGCGCGGCGAAGCCTCGCGGACACGGATTATTGGACGCGAACGTGCTTACCATGGCGTGGGTATGGGCGGCATTTCAGTCGGCGGCATCCCCGCGAATCGAAAAATGTTTGCGCCGTTGATGATCCCGGGAGTGGATCACTTACCGCATACTTTCGAACCGTCAAAAATGGGCTACTCCCGAGGCCAACCCGAATGGGGTTTACACTTGGCCGACGAACTTGAGCGACTCGTTGCACTGCATGATGCCAGCAATATTGCAGCGGTCATCGTGGAACCCATGCAGGGCTCAACGGGAGTCATCGTGCCTCCTAAAGGATATTTACAACGGCTACGCGAAATTTGCACGCGGCATGGCATCCTACTGATCTTTGATGAAGTGATAACGGGGTTTGGTCGTCTTGGGACTCCTTTCGCAGCGGATTTCTTTGCTGTGCGCCCTGACATGATCACCTTTGCCAAGGCCGTCAATAATGCGGCCGTCCCTTTAGGTGGCGTCATCGTGGATCAAGCCATCCACGATGCATTCATGACTGGACCCGATCATCTGATCGAATTCTTCCACGGCTACACCTACTCAGGCCATCCGCTAGCGGTCGCTGCGGCGCACGCGGCGCTCGATTTGCTACCCACTGCACTCCCGCACGCCGCGAGCCTATCGCCGGTGCTCGAGGACTGCGTTCACTCCTTAAGGGGCGAACCCCTCGTCACCGACATTCGTAATCTCGGGCTCGCTGCAGCCATCGATGTTGCGCCAGTACCGGGCATGCCGGCACTGCGTGCCTTCCAAGTTTTTGAGCAAGCCCTGCAGCGTGGTTTGATGCTGAGGTTCACTGGGGAAACCCTAGCCATGGCACCACCGTTCATCAGCACGATCGATGAAATCAAAGAGATGACCGAAACACTACGTGAGGCCTTACGCGCGACCGCCGCACTGGGCTGAGAACCCTAACCCGTCAGTAATATTTGCTCGGCTCGTTCAAGCTCGGCCGGTAATCCGGCCAGAATAACCTCATCGCCTGCTTGCAGTTGCAGACTCGCCTCGGGCTCGGTCCCTGCGATGCCGTGACGACGCACTGCGTTGACCGTGACGGCTATTTCGCGCTCCGCCAAGACTGCAATCGCTCGCCCCACGGCCCAAGCCTGTGGAGGCAGCACGACCGTGCGGATCTCCTCTACGGCGAGGCCTACAGCTTCGGCCACCCGCTCGCCCTCCCCGACCCACAAGCCTCTCAACTGCTGGTAACGCTGCGCACGTATCGCATCAATACTTTGTAGCACCTCAGCCGGGGGCTGCCCCAGCAACTGTAGCGCGTGTGCAGCCAACATTAAGCTCGATTCAAAGGTATCCGGAACGACCTCATTGGCTCCAGCGTTCTGTAAGGCGACTAACTGTCGATCATCTTCAGCGCGCACCAGAATCGGAACGTCGGGCCGACTTCGTCGAACGGCTGCGACAATCCCCAGCGCAACGTCAGGTTCCGCGAACGTAATAACCACTGCATTCGCGTGCTCGACACCCACATCCTGGAGGAGCCCCTCATCGGCTGCATCGCCATACATCACCGGTAAACCCGCCCCCCGCGCCGCCCGTACGCGCTCGGGATCGAGATCCATGGCAATGTACTCAAAGCCCTGAGACTGCAAGACGCGCGAAACATGTTGGCCGACGCGTCCAAACCCACAAATGATCACGTGCTCGCGATCCGCGAGAGTGGTGAGTGCCACTGAGGTCTCCGGCGGCGATGGTGGCGCGGCTTGCGCAGCGCCGACGGACCACTCTGCGAGCCAACGGTTGTAGCGCAGAATAAGCGGCGCGCCCACCATACTTAAGACCAAAGCCACCAACAACGGCTGTGCGATGAGCGGATCCAGCACACGACCCTGAATTAAAATAGTCAGGATCGCGATACCGAATTCGCCAGCAGACCCCAAGATGATGGCCGTACGCATCGCTTTGGTGGAAGGTAGCCCTGCGATGCGCGCAATCAGCCACATGAGTACGACTTTGATCAGCCACAAAGACATCACAAGCAGCGCAATCAAGGACCATTGCTGCTGCAGCACCGATAGGTCCAGCATCATGCCGACTGAAATAAAAAATAAGCCGAGCAAAATATCTCGGAATGGCCGAATCACCGCCTCCACCTGATGGCGATACTCGGTCTCAGCGAGCATCATCCCCGCTAAAAACGCACCCGTCGCCATCGAGACACCCGCGGCATGCGACACCCACGCCGAACCGAGCACCACGCCCAAAACCGCTAGAGTAAAAAGCTCTTTCAAGCGACTATGCGCCATTTCATGTAACAAAGGTCTGAGCAGAAAGCGCCCCGATACGACCACCACAGCAACCGCCAAGATTGCCAAACTCGTTGCAGTCAAAATACCGCTCAAAGAAAAATCTAGGCGGCCGGCGCTCAAAGCGCCTGCTAAGACTAAAAACGGGACAAATGCTAAATCTTGGAATAAGAGCACGCTGAAAGCCATTCGCCCATGACTTCGATTGAGCTCATCCTGCTCTGTCAATTGCTGCAAAATGATGGCGGTCGAACTGACGGCCACGGCACCCCCCACCGTGATAGCCGATAACGCCGGTAGACCCCATAGGAGAGCGATCGCTGCCACCACCGTGGAGGTTAAGAGCATCTGCGCAGCACCGACCCCAAATACTTCGCGCCGCATCGCCACCATTCTTGGCCACGAGAACTCTAGCCCCAGAGTAAAGAGCAAAAAAACAACCCCGAGTTCGGCCAAAAGTCGTGACGTATCGGAGGCACCGAACCAACCCAAGGCATGCGGCCCGAGCAGGCCACCCGCCACGACATAACCTAAAATAGTGGGCAGACCCACGCGGCGCGCAAGTGCTACCACTAGCACGGACGCCGCGAGGACGATCAAAACAACGGCAAGCGGATCGTCCTGCATCAAGCCGGCGAAGTCATACCGACACAGCGCACACCAGTTCCGGCAAGACCACAGTAGCCGCCAGGGTTCTTAGCCAAGTATTGTTGGTGATAGTCTTCGGCATAAAAGAATTCAGGTGCGGCAGCAATCTCGGTCGTAATCGAGCCATAGCCGCTCTGCGCAAGACCCGCCTGATAGCGATCACGACTGGCTATCGCCTCGGAATACTGCGCCTCCCCAAAACAGTAAATCGCCGAACGATATTGCGTCCCGATGTCGTTACCTTGGCGCATGCCCTGAGTGGGATCGTGTTGCTCCCAAAACGCCGTCAATAAGGCTCCATAAGCGATCTGCGTCGGATCAAAGACCACCCTCACCACTTCGGTGTGGCCCGTCCGTCCCGTGCAGACTTCCTCATAGGTCGGGTTTGGCGTAAAGCCCCCCGCGTACCCGACTGCCGTGTTGATCACGCCCGGTAGCTGCCAAAAAAGCCGCTCTGCCCCCCAAAAACAGCCCAAGCCAAACATGGCAAGCTCACTGCCCTCGGGGAAGGGCGGGTACATGGACGAGCCATTCACCCGATGCGATTGAGCAACAACAATCGCCTGAGAACGCCCAGGTAACGCATCCTTGGCGGCGATCATCTCGGTTTTTTTACTGAACAGCGATTTTCCAAATAAGGCCATGGGTGACTCCATCCGTGAGCGGTTATTATGGGCGCGACCAGGGTCGATGGCATGGCGCAAGATGCCTTGATCGCCAGATGCATCGATAACGAATATGACCACAGCGAGCACCCAGCGACTACAGCGAACCTCCCGAGCGTATCTGCTGCTTATCTGTCTGACCGTGTTGTCACATCCCTCACAGTGGGCGCAATCCGCTTCTCTCGGGCTGACCCTAGCAGGTCTATTGTGTGTCGCGATCGCCTGCCTCGGTCGCATCTGGTGTTCGGTGTTCATCGCGGGTCGTAAAGATCAACAATTGGTCACCCAAGGTCCCTACGCACTCGTGCGTCATCCGCTCTACAGTTTATCGATGGTGGCGGCACTCGGAATTGGTCTTGCCACACTTTCAGGTCTACTGACGATCGCGCTGCTCGCCGGACTCGCCTGGTTATTACGCGATGCCGCCCTCAGCGAGGAGCGACGCCTAAGTGCCGTCTTTCAGGAGTCTTATCAAGGATATCGAGCCATTACACCCCGCTTCTGGCCGCGACTTGGCGCCTGGCTGGGTCACACCACCTCTGTGAAACATCTGCCGACCTCGTTGACGATCCATCCGCCGATTCTTTGGAAAGCCTTTGTCGATGCATCGGCTTTTTTTCTGTTATTCATCTGCATCGTCGGTGCGCGCCAGATTTCTTTGTTATGGACAGCGCCAGCGCTCCTACATTTGCCATGAAGGAATCCACCAGCCGTCTCCTTAAGCAAGACTTGCTCGGTCGCGTCAGTCTGATTGATGAAAGCACTCGCCCCTTTGTACGTCGCGACTCGGCGTACGCGCACCCGGTCTTGCGCACTCTCGCGCGTCACCTAATGCACCGCGAGCGACGCGCGTTACAACACCTCGCAACCCAAGGGCTCGCCGAGCCGCAGGGTATACCGCAATTGATACGCTACCAAGGGTCGATACTGGAGCGAACCTGGATTGAGGGCCGCCCCATGCACGAGGCAAAGCCGCGAGATCCTCGCTACTTCCGAGCGGCTCTTAAACTATTACGACAGCTGCATGCGGCGGGTATTAGCCATAACGATCTTGCGAAGGAGCCGAACTGGCTCGTTACACCTCAGGGCGATGCCGCGATTGTCGACTTTCAACTTGCGCGTCGGAGTCAGCGACGCAGTGCGCTCTTTCGCTTGCTCGCCTATGACGACCTACGCCATCTGTATAAACACAAGCGCAGCTATTGCCCAGAGCATCTCAGCGCTCGTCAAAGGCGCCTGTTAGCGCAACCCTCGGGACTCTCGAAAGCGTGGCGGATACTCGTCAAACGCCCCTACTGGATCATTACGCGTAAGTGGCTAGGTTGGGCCGATCGCGAGGGGCTCTACGAACGCGAGTCCACTACCGCGCCAAAGCGCAATGCCGCCCCGCAGCATAGTCCCATTGAGCCGCCCAAGCGTCACAGGTAATCTTCACATCTATGCCTATTTGCCAAGACCACAATCTGCGCGTTAGTCGCGCCATCCACCAAACCAAGCCCTATGGATTGCGTGTCTCGCTGCGTGAGGGAGATCCGTTTCGCAAACTGCTCGGCGCAGACTGGCAACGCGTGCATTGGTTTGACAGTGAGTTGGCTCGTGATCAAGCGCTGCGGGAGATGAGCCGCAAGCACGAATACTCACGCCCCGGCGATCAGCCTGCGCACGTCTACGAAAAGCTCAAGCGCTAAAGTTCAGCCCTGGCGTTCGTTTGCGATGGCGTCACTAAAAGGTACGCCCCAAAAATAAATAGAAGGCGGTATCACCGCTCTCACCAAAGCCACTACCGAGATAGACGGGCCCAAATAGGGTATCAAAACCAAAGAATAGGCTGCCCTGCTTGAGTGCCGAGCCCAAAGAAATATCACTGCGATCCTGCCATACATTGCCCACTTCAAAAGACAGACCTGCATAGGCGGGCACGTTGAGAAAACCCTCCCCTCCGCGACCAATCTGGCGATAGTAGAGTAGGCGAGTAATCGCATAATGCCGCGCGCTAATGGAATCGCGCGCAAGCCCCGACAAATTCAAAAATCCCCCGAGGGTGTAGAGATCACGCACGTTCGCGGGATCACCATCCACTTGCGTACCGAATGAACTCCACAAAACGCCCGTATGCCGCCCCCAAGACCGCGCAATCAATCCATCAAGATTGACCCGATCCGCGCGTTGCCCCGAACCGAGACTCGGGTGCTCGGCACGCCATTCCGCGGTAAAGTACCCACCCTCTCGCGGAAAATTTCGATCATCCAAACGATCGTACGAGAACCGACCAAAGTATTCGCGAACGTCGAAGTCCTCTGCAACCGGCGTGGTGGCCGCCCCGATCCGCAGACGCGTACTACCCGTGACACGTCGTAGTCCAAAACGCAGCTCAGCGACGTTACCAAACTCCCGCCCGAGATCGAGTCCGTACTCTCCCGTGCGTAATCGATACTCTGCAACAGGCTCGCCCTGCTCGAGCAAAGGGATATTTCGCAACTGCAAACTGGCGTTGGGAAGTAAAAACCACGCCCCGCGATCTCCCATCGGCCAATAAATTTCGCTAGCGATCCGAGGCTCAGAGCCCACTTGCAAATCCCACACCCACTCGCCACCCAGATCACTAATATCCGCTAAGACAAAGCGTGCGGCTGCGTTGTAACTCGAGTTGCCACTGAAATCGTCTTCTAAATTCAGGCCAAACCGAACGTAGTTTGGGCCCCAGGAATTGCGCTTAGCCGCCCACTCAAGGTCCACCAGACGCTCGCTGGTTGATTGCAGCGTGTAATCGACCGATTCAAAGTTGCCTCGTCCGTAAAGCAAGGTCACCGCTTGATCTAAGTCCTCGGCAGACAACGTCAGCGATTTGTCAGCTGTCAACAATCTTTGATAACGCTCAGAATCTTTTTTTACCCGAACCTCTGCAAGCGTCGGTTGGATGACACCCTGTTCCCGACTCGCACGATAGCGGGCGTAGTCCTCTTCCGTTCGTTGAAGCGGAATCAAACGTGCCAAAGCATTGCGTGCTGCACTTTCACCGCGCTCGCTCGCCATCGACTGAATATCGAAATCAAAGCTAGAGGCCTCGCCCAAATCGGGCAACAACAAGATATCGTCGGACTGCAACGTTCTTCGCTGCGCATCGGAACCCCGACGGATCAGGATCGCTAGCATCTGGTTAGAGATGGTCGTGACCGAATCCAGCGTTTCACGCGTACGCAACGGAAAACCCACATCCACGACGATCAACACATCGACATCCATGGAGCGCGCGACATCAACAGGCAAGTTATTGGCAAGCCCACCATCGACCAGTAGCTTGCCGTCAATCTCCACTGGCGCAAAAACCCCAGGCGCAGATAAGCTCGCGCGCATGGCCGCCACCAGATCACCGCTTGCAAGTGTCACGGCATCACCCGTCTCGAGATCCGTAGCAACCGCGCGAAAGCGAGTTGGCAAATCATCGAAATTTTCGATCGTTGCGACATCAAAAGTCGCGCGGCGCAATAATTGATTGAGACGCTGGCCAGATACTAAACCCTTCGGTAAACGAAAACTGCCGCCCTTCAGACCGAGCGGGAAATCGACCAGAAAATTTTGATCTTCGATTTTTCGACGGAAACTTAATCGATCGCGGGGAGCCGGCTCCCGAAAAGCCTCCAGCCACTCCTGCGAAGACAACAAAGTTTCGATTTTTTCGGCCGACATACCGCTCGCGTATAGTCCGCCGATCAAGGCGCCCATGCTGGTACCGGCAATCGCATGGATGGGAATCCGCGCCTCCTCCAGCACCTTGAGAACCCCCACGTGTGCCGCGCCGCGCGCGCCACCCCCAGAGAGGACCAAACCGATACGAGGTGCATCGGCCGCATGAGTTAACGCCTCACTCGCCACGGGTGCGCGAGAAGCGTCCGTGGCGGCCACAGCAGCCTGCACGATGCCCGCCATGAAATATAAGCCGATCACGCAGGTGGCGCGTAATGAGCGGGCCCACGCGCCACGCAGCGCTGTGCGCAGAGCTTGCGCGAGCGGAGTCAACGTGACAGTCATGAGGCAGAAAGAGCGCACCACGCAAGAATACCAGCGACCGTGCTGCCGTCACCACGATCCATCCGCCATAATTGACCTATGAATCGCAAGGGTCTCTTCGGAATCGCGCTCGCTTGCACACAGACAATCGTCACCCCTGCGCTGCCCTCGCCGGAGTTGCCCTCGCCGGCGCTGGCCTTGGAAGAGGTGATTGTGACCGCTCAACGTCGCGTGCAATCGCTGAACGACGTCGCCGGTGCGTACAGCAAACGAGTCGCTCTCGATGAAATGGGTCTACTTGGGCTCACGCACTACGAGGACGCGCTCAATCAGGTGCCCGGTGCACTCATACAGCGGGGCAGCGGACAGGAAAGTCTGGTTGCTCTGCGCTCGCCCGTGTTGAGCGGATCGGGTGCCTGTGGTGCATTTTTGATGTTGGAGAACGGCTTTGCGATACGTCCGCGAGGCTTCTGTAACATCAATCAAATGTTCGAGGTTAATACCCGACAAGCCGCCGCAATCGAGGTGCTGAGGGGTCCAGGAACCAGCCTGCACGGCGCGCACGCGCTGCATGGTGTCATCAATGTGATTCAACCGACCGTTGCGGCGTTAGAGGGTCTGCGTCTTGGACTGACCGCAGGATCGTACGAGCACGCCGTAGGCACCGTCGCTGTCGGTCATGGACGCTCAGCCCTGCAAGCGTATTGGCGTCACGATGGCGGATTTCGCGAGGATGCTTCGGTCAAAGATGGTCAGCTCAACCTGATGCATGATCAACCCTGGCGTACAGGGACCCTAGAGTGGCGACTCAACCTAAGCGAGCTCGATCAAAATACCGCCGGATTCATTCAAGGTTTTGATGCCTATCGCGATCCGCAGCTGCGGCGTGGCAATCCCAATCCCGAGGCCTTTCGCGAGGCCGATAGCGCCCGCTTCTCCGTACGTTGGCAAGGTGGTGATTGCGACGGGTGCGAAGAAGAGTGGCGTGCGATCGCTCGTCATTCGTCGATGGTCTTCCGACAACATTTTTTATTGGGTAAACCACTCGAGTCCAACGGACAACGCAGCCTGGCAGCGAGCTTTTCGCGTCGACAGCCTTACCACGGCTCGATGGGATTAAATCTGCAGTGGGGTGTCGAGGCGGAATGGGCGCTCGCGGATTTGCTGCAAGTTCAGACGGGCGACACCCTCGAAGGTAGCGCCGTCGCAAGGGGTATTCGCCCCGCAGGCCGGCATTATGACTACGAGGTGGATATTGCCTCGCTCGGCCTACACCTGAGCGCCGACGTGGAGCGTCCGCAGTGGATGTGGCGTGCGAGCGTGCGGTTCGACCACAGTCGGTTTGACTACAACAATAAAATGGGGGCGGGTAATACCAACGAACAGGGCCTGCCGTGTGACTTTGGGGGCTGTCTTTATTTACGTCCTGCCGATCGCACCGACACCTTTACCGATCTCACCCCACGAATCGAAGTCATTCGCAAACTGGGGGCTGAGGGTTCAGCGGGTGCGATTTATTTGGTCGTTAGTGATGCATTTCGACCACCAGAAGTCAGTGAACTTTACCGCTTGCAACGCGGTCAGTCGGTCGACGGCATTGACTCCGAACGTATGAGTGGCGCGGAGTTGGGCTGGCGCTTCGTCCACCCTGCCCTACGCGGTAGTCTCGCTATCTTTGATCAACGCAAACGTAACCTCATTTTGCGTGATGCCAATGGCCTGAGTGTCTCGGGAGGCGAAAGCTCTCACCAAGGGCTCGAGTATGAGCTCGCTTGGCAAATGAGCGAGTCCCTAAAATTGCGCGCAGCAGGCTCGTTTGCGCGCCATCGCTACGAGTTCGATCGCCTCATCGGTGGCGCTGAGCGCATCATCTCAGGCAATGACATAGACACCGCGCCGCGTGAGCTACATTCGCTTGAGCTCAGCCGACGCTGGGGAGATCGCTTGCTCGTACTCGATCTGCGTCAGGTCGGCCGCTATTTTGCCGATGCCGAAAACCTGCGAGTCTATCCAGGCCATACTCTGCTCGGGCTGCAATGGCGTCAGCGTCTTAAAGATCATGTGCAACTCGCTGTGCGCCTTGAAAACCTAACTGATCGTCGCTTTGCGGATCGCGCCGACTATGCGTTTGGGAACTGGCGATACTTTCCGGGTCGAGGTCGTAGCGCCTACCTCAGTCTGGACTGGCGACTCGATTAGCCGGTATCTGCTGGGTGATGCAATGAATATTACCGCCGCCCAATAAAATCTCTCTGGCCGGCACACCGACCACTCGTCGTCCGGGAAAGCATCGGGAGAGCATCTTTCGGACTCGCTCATCCCAACGCGGATCCAGTAGCGGCATCACCACGCCCCCATTGGCGATATAAAAATTTACGTAGCTCGCTGCTAAGCGCTGGCCACTCTGACGCCGCATACCCGATACGCTCATTGGACCCAATCTCCCCACATTGGGACCGACATTGGTCACGACGCCTCGAGCTTCGTATTCACTCTGGTATAGCGGCCCAGGCAGCGGCAGACGATGAATACGCAAACGACGCCCCTGCGCATCACGCGCGAGACTCAGACGACGGTAAGCATCTTCTGAAATCCGAAATTGAGGATCCCGACGATCCGAGCACGCCTGCAAAATCACCTCACCCGGACGCGCAAAGCAGACGAGGTTATCGACGTGACCGTCCGTCTCGTCCTGGTAGATCCCCTTACCCAACCAGATAATTTTCTCTGCACCCGTGTACTCACACAGCCACTCTTCGATCTCTTGTCGTGAGAGCTCTGGATTTCGGTTGGGGTTCAGCAAACATTGTTCGGTCACCAGCAAGGTGCCCTCACCATCGCTATGAATCGCACCGCCTTCACAAACGAGCGGGGCGCGATACCGGGCCAGCGCCTCGATACGCAACACCCGTCGGGCGACGAGCGCATCGCGATCCCAAGGGAAATAGAGCCCTCCGTTCAAGCCACCCCAAGCATTGAACTCCCAATCAACGCCGCGAACTCGGCCGATCTTATCCATCACACAGGTGGGGCCGACATCACGCATCCACGCGTCGTCACTCTCCAAGCGCAATACCCGGATGCGCGGCTGCAGCGCCAAGCGCGCCTCGTCAAAGACCCTCGCGGGAACACCGACCGTGACCGGCTCGAAATCCGCAATCGCATGCGCGACCGCGGCAAAGGCTCTTTGCGCCGGCCGAGCTGCTTCGCGCCAGTTGTCGGATCGGGTGGGCCACAGCATCCAACAGCCTCGATGTGGCTCAAACTCTCCCGGCATTCGAAAGCCGTGCTCGCGGGGCGTTCCCGCTAAATCCGCGCTGCTGTGCAATGGTTGCATACCGGCATTCTAGCCGAGCCGTTGGGCCCTGCATGGTAGGATGCGCGCTGCGCGCGACACGGGGGTTCTGTGACGCCGCGCCCGTATTTTCTCCAAGGAGTTCGATTCGTCATGACCACAGCGGCAAAGATCACGCTGACACCTCCCGCAGGCGGTGCCAAGATTCATATCGACCAGGGCAAATTGGTCGTTCCCCCTAATCCCATCGTACCTTTCATCGAAGGGGACGGAACCGGGCCCGATATCTGGCGCTCGAGCGTTCGAGTTATGGATGCGGCGGTTGAAAAGGCCTACGGCGGTCAGCGCAAGATTCACTGGATGGAAGTCTATGCGGGTGAAAAAGCTAACAAGCTTTTCAACACTTGGTTGCCTGATGAGACGGTCACGGCCTGTCGCGAATACCTCGTCTCGATCAAAGGCCCGCTGACCACCCCAGTGGGAGGTGGTATCCGTTCACTGAATGTGGCCTTGCGCCAACTCTTAGACCTGTATGTCTGCCTGCGCCCCGTGCGTTGGTTCAAGGGTGTTCCCTCACCCGTGCGTCACCCGGAAAAGGTCAACATGTCCATCTTCCGAGAGAATACCGAGGACATCTACGCGGGGATCGAGTTCGAGCAAGGTACCGCTGAGAACGAGCTCTTCAAAAAGCTCTTCAAAGAAAACTTTCCAAAAGCCTATGCCAAGATTCGCTTCCCCGAGACATCGGGAATCGGTATCAAGCCCGTTTCGATTGAAGGCACTGAGCGCCTCTTCCGTGCAGCGATCCAATACGCGATCGACAACCAACGTAAGAGCGTGACGATCGTCCATAAAGGGAACATCCAAAAATTCACCGAGGGCGCATTCCGAAATTGGTCGTACGCCCTCGCCGAGCGAGAGTTCCCGGGTCAAACCTACACGTGGGAGCAGTGGGAACGCACTAAGGCCGAAGATGGCAGCAAAGCAGCCAACGAGGAAATGGACGCGGCACTGAAATCAGGCAAGATCCTGATCAAAGACGCTATCGCCGATATCACCCTACAGCAGGTACTGACGCGCCCAGAAGAATTTGACGTCATCGCGACGCTCAATCTTAATGGCGATTATCTCTCGGACGCGCTAGCGGCACAGGTTGGCGGTATCGGTATCGCTCCCGGGGCCAACATCAACTACGACACGGGTCACGCCGTGTTCGAAGCGACCCACGGCACTGCGCCAAAGTATGCCGATCTCGATAAAGTGAACCCGGGCTCGGTGATCCTCTCGGGCGAAATGATGCTGCGTTACATGGGTTGGACTGAGGCCGCAGATGCCATCATTCACGCCATGGATCGCACCATCGGTCAAAAGACAGTGACCTATGATTTCGCACGTCTGATGGAAGGTGCCACAGAGCTCAAGTGCAGCGAATTTGGCGATGCCCTAATTCGTAACCTGTGATCATGGGATCCGCCGGAACACTATCTGCGGATGGTGCCCGGCGGATCGCCGATGCCTTTGTTCATTACAACGCCGAATTTCGCGATATCACTCGGCGTGCCGTTCGACATTTCGATGCGCGTGACTGGGTTGCACGTGAGTCCGACTCCGTCGCTCGTATCGAACTTTACGAACAGTGGGTGACGGGTACCGTCAAACAGATAGCGACGCTCCTCGATGAGCGCTCGATCGATCGCGAACTCTGGACGGAGATCCGCCAGGAGTTTTCCCGTCGCGTTGCCGGACTACCTGACGCGGCTTTCATGCGCACTTTTTTTAGTTCGGTCGTCCGTCGTAGCCTCGGCACTGTGGGCGTCGATGTTGACACAGAGTTTGCCGTCGACGCACTCGATCCCTTAGAAGGGATTAGCTCAAGCGCCGAAACCGTGCGCTACCCGCATCGCGGCGGCCTCGAATGGCTCGCTGAGGATCTACTCGGTGACATACGACTGCGTTCGAGCTGGATCGACTTTGAAAAAAGCGTCCGCTATCTTGCCCAACAATTGATGCCGATCGGCACGATTCAAAGAATTGACATTCTACGTCCCTTGTTTTGTCAGTCGACACGGGCTTACGTGGTGGGCAAGATCACCCTCGATGACGGTCAAGTTCGACCGCTTGCGATCGCCTTGCAAAACTCAGAACGTGGCTTATTGATTGATGCGGTCATGACCAATGAAGACGAAGTCAGCATACTGTTTGGCTTTACGCGCTCTTACTTTCACGTCGATCTCGAACGAGTCGTCGAAGCCGTGGTATTTCTGCGAGCGCTATTACCGAAAAAGCCACTATCGGAACTGTTTGCGGTACTCGGTCGCATCAAACAAGGCAAAACCGAACGCTACCGCGAGCTCATGCTGCATTTAGATCGCTCACAAGATCAATTTCAGCATGCCGCCGGCGAACGTGGCCTCGTGATGGTGTGCTTTACACTGCCCTCACTCGATGTGGTCTTCAAACTCATCCGCGATCGCTTTCCCCCTGTCAAGAACGTGGTTCGCCAAGACGTTTTGGATAAATATCGTTTTGTGTTCCGCCACGATCGAGCCGGACGCCTCGTTGACGCACAAGAGTTCAAACAAGTTCGTCTGCCGCGCGCGCGCTTCAGTGAGGCACTGCTTGAGGAACTCGCCACCGAAACGCGAGAAACGGTCCACGTGGATGGCGACGATTTAATTTTCGACCACATGTACATTGAACGACGAATGACCCCGCTCAATCTGTATGTCCGGGAGGCGCCCGCGACTCTCGCAGATCTCGCCGTCATCGACTATGGCCAGGCTATTCGCGACCTCGCTTGCTCGAATATTTTCGCGGGCGACCTATTGCTCAAAAATTTCGGGGTCACTCGTCACGGTCGCGTGATTTTTTATGACTATGACGAGCTCTGCCCCGTGACCGAGTGTCGCTTTCGCGATTTACCGGAAGCGACCAATGAAGAGGATGAGATGCGCAGTGAGGCGTGGTTTCATGTCAATGATAACGACGTCTTTCCCGAAACGTTTATCAATTTTCTAGCTTTTAACGAACAGCAAAAATCTGCTTTTTTACGTACTCATGGCGATCTACTGACTGCAGACTTTTGGCGTGCACTCAAAAAGCGACTCAAGGCAGGCGAAATACTTGAGGTATTACCTTACCGCCGGACACTCTCGTAGACGCTCAACGTAACGCTTGATCTAAATCGGCGATCAAGTCTTCGACGTCCTCTAGGCCAATCGATAGACGCACTGATCCCTCACCGATATCTGAATAAGCGCGTTGTTCAGGCGTAAATTCTTTGGGCTGCATCATTTGTGGCGCCATCACCAGCGACTCGGCCGAACCAAAACTGGGTGTCTTCGCAAAATACTGTAAACGCTCAGCGAAACGCCGACCCGCCTCAGCCCCTGCGCGAATATCAAAGGCCAGCACACAACCCATGTCCTGCATTTGCCGGCGTGCCAAGGATGCCGCAGCGCCATTACCCCAGCCTGGATAACGCAGCCTGGTACAGGCGGGATGCGACGCTAAAAAGTCGGCAATCCGCTGGGCGCTCGCGCTCTGCGCCCGATAGCGCACAAAATAGCTCTTCATCCCACGCAACATGAGCGAGGCTGAGAGCGGATCAAGCTGGGCACCCAAAATCGAAAAGTCGGATTTTATTTGGGCTATTAATTCCGAACGACTGATGACGGCTCCGCCCATCACATCGCCATTTCCCGTGGTGAACTTCGTTAAGCTGTGGACAAACACATCAATGGGATATTGCCCATGTTGGTGAAAGCCTGCTGCCGTATTGTCGAGCACAGTGAGCGCCCCATAGCGCTGAGCAAGCTCAGTGATCACCGCGATATCGGCGATCTTGTTAATCGGATTAGTCGGGCTTTCAAAGAAAATAAGACGCGTGGGACGAGCTGCTAACTCGCGCTCAATACCCGCATGATCGTCAATCGAGATCATGCTGTGTGTGACGCCATATCGTCCAAGCAGGTTACGAATAATGGCGCGCGTGGGACCGTAGCCCTCCACAAAAAACAATACGTGATCACCCGCCCGGCACAGCGCAATAAGCGTTTGGGCAACCGCGTTGACACCTGAGGCGGTGGCAAGACATTGCTCCCTGCCCTGCAGACTGGCTAACAAGGTTTCGAGTTGATGGACCGTCGGGTTACTGACGCGCGAATAAAAGTACCCAGGACGCTGCCCACGAACAATGCCGAGCGCATCATCGATGGTCTCGGTCTCCCATTTCACATTTTGGTAGACCGGAAAATTAAGCGGGCGATTGTCTGCAGGTGTCTCAACCACCGGCGCATGGATCACATAAGTTTCGGGCTTCATCCGCACAGTGTAGCCTCCCACGCTGCCCGAGCCGCACCGATCACACCCGCTTGGCCGCGCAAAGCGGCCGGTTGTAAGCGCAGTGGGGAGGTGAGGTAAGGCATCCACTCTTCGGCGTGCGCGCTCACCGCACCGCCCAACACGACCCAGTCTGGGCGTAGCAGCCGATGGAGCTCCGACAGATAGTCATCTAGGCGTCGACACCATTGAGACCAATCTAATTGCAGGCGTGTCTTCACGCTCGCGGCCGCCCAGCCCTCGCCATCCACGTCGGTGAGGCCCGGCAGATGTAGATGCCCAAGCTCGGTATTCGGCCATAACTTTCCGCCCACGAATAAGGCCGAGCCAATGCCGGTCCCAAGCGTTAAGACAATGATGGTTGCGTCAGGTTTGTTCGCCTGTAACGCGACCCCCGTCCCAAAACGCATCTCCGCTAAACCCGCTGCATCGCCGTCATTAATCACGAAGCTTGGGCGATGGGTCAGGTCAAAGAAAGTTTTCGCGACATCAAGGCCGATCCAAGACGAATCCAGATGGGCTGCAGTACGGGCAATACCGCGCTCAGCAACGGTGGGCAGACCCAGCCCCACTGCCCCCTCAGTATTGGCAACTAATGGACTCGCCGCTAAAGCCTGCAACACATCGTCTGGCCGAGCACCCGGTGTCATGGGTAGGCTCTCGACCTCGCCGATCACTTGGCCTCGTTCTATGTCCACCCGCGCAAGGCGTAAGGTCGATCCGCCGACATCGATACCGAGACGCTCTGTCATCTCACCCTCACGTCGACACGGGTCGCTGTACTTGTCGCTCACGGCGTCGACTCAGCCAAGTACCGCATCCCAGAACCAGAGCTACGAAAAGTATCACGAGCGTCGCGAGCGCGTTGATCTCTGGACTCACTCCCAAACGCAATTTCGAGAATACCCACATGGGTAATGTCGATGCATTCGGTCCCGCCACAAACTGTGCAATGACCACATCGTCCCATGACAGGGTAAACGCCAATAACCAACCGGACAGCAGCGCAGGCCACATCAGGGGTAAGGTGATTCGCCAAAACACCGTTGTCGGCGTGGCACCTAGATCCAGCGCGGCTTCTTCGAGCGAACGATCAAAGCTCGCTAATCGCGACTGAACGACGACGGCCACATACGCCATGGCGAGCGTGGCATGCGCTATGACTATGGTCAGCATCCCGCGACCGGCAGGCCATCCGAGCCACTGCTCCAAGGTCACAAAAAGCAAGAGCAATGACAGTCCGGTGATGATCTCGGGCATCACTAAGGGCGCACCGATCATCGCCGAGAGTAAGGCGCGTGAACGCAAAGGCCCCGCACGCAGTAACGCAAACGCGGCCAATGTGCCAAGCACGACCGCGAGCGTCGCCGTCAACGCCGCAACCTGCACCGACAACCACGCTGCACCCAGCAAGGCCTCGTTATTCAAAAGCTCCTGGTACCACCTGAGACTCGGTGAATTTGCTGAGTCCCATACCGTGACTAGACGCGAATAATTGAATGAAAAAATGATCAAGGAAATAATAGGCAGATACAAAAATAAAAACCCTAATACCAGCATGAACCGACTGAAGCGTCCCGCTGCTAATGACCCATATCCTCGCCGGCTCATACGCCGTCCTCACTCTGACGCTGTATGGATTTTTGAAATCCAACCATCGGCAAAAGTAAGACGATCAATAAAATCATAGCTACAGCACCAGCCACTGGCCAGTCACGATTGGCAAAGAACTCATCGGCGAGTACCCGCCCAATCATTAACTGATCCGACCGTCCTAGTAACGAGGGGATCACAAACTCACCCGCCGCAGGAATAAAAACGAGCAGGCAGCCGGCCACGACACCCGGCCTTGAAAGCGGTAGCGTAATGCGCCAAAAACGTGTCCAAGTACTCGCCCCGAGATCCGCCGCCGCTTCGAGCAATAATCGATCATGACGCTCAAGGTTGGCGTAAAGCGGCAAAATCATAAACGGCAAATAGGAATAGACGATACCGATGAGCACCGCGAAATCGGTATACAGCAGCTGCAGCGGCGATGTGATCACCCCAAGCGCCAAGAGTGCTTGATTGATTAAGCCATCGGTTTTAAGCAACCCGATCCAGGCATACACTCGAAGTAGAAAAGATGTCCAAAATGGCAAAATAATGGCAAGCAATAGCCATGATCGCCAACGCTCCGGCGCCTGTGCAATAGCATACGCCATGGGATAGCCGACAAGCAGACAACACAGAGTCGCGATGGCCGCGACTTTTAATGAATACGAAAAAGCCTCAAAGTAAAGCCCATCCTGCCAAATGAAAAGGTAGTTATCCGCATCTAGGTTCCATCGCCAACTATCTGCCACCCATTCAATGAAAGGCGCATAGGGCGGCATGGCAAGACGCACCTCGCTGAGCGAGATTAAAAACACCATGACAAAAGGTGCCGCTAGAAACAGCAACAACCAAATCAGCGGTATCGCGACGGTCCAACGCGAGATACGAGACCTTCCCATCTCAGTCCGTCAGCACAATCAGATCATCGGCTGACCACGTCAGCGTTACGCGTTCTGCGCGTTGGATTCGCTGACTGGCATCGCGCCGATGATTCACCACATCCACACGTAGCGGGGTCCCGTCATCGAGCCGAACGCGATAATGCGAGCTCTCACCGAGATACCCGACCTCTTCGACCGTTCCGCGCTGTCCAACTTGCGCACCTGTGTCGCTCTGACGTTGTAGGCGGATTTTCTCTGGGCGCAGCGCGAGCGCGAGACGGGTACCATCGGGCATCGCCACGCGCGAGGGCAGCGGTATTTGTAAAGCACCGCAGTGTGCAATCAAGCCCCCTTCGCCTGAGTTACCGATGTGTCCCTCAAAAATATTCACACTCCCAATAAAATCGGCCACAAAACGAGTCGCGGGAGATTCATAAATCTCATCGGGCGTACCGACCTGCACAATACGCCCTTGATTCATCACACCGATCCGTGTCGCAAGACTCATCGCTTCCTGCTGATCGTGCGTCACGACCACAAAGGTAATGCCGAGCTGCCGCTGCAGCGCGACCAGCTCAAACTGCGTATGCTCACGAAGCTTTTTATCGAGCGCGCCGAGCGGCTCATCCAATAAGAGTAATTTGGGACGTTTGACCAAGGCCCTTGCCAACGCCACCCGTTGACGCTGTCCCCCCGAGAGTTGTTGGGGTTTACGCCCGGCGAGACCCTCGAGCTTGACCGCATCCAACATCTCCCGCACGCGTCGATCAATTTCGGTGCGAGATACGCGCTCCTGCTCGAGGCCAAAGGCAACATTCTGGAAAACGCTCATATGTGGAAAGAGCGCGTAGGACTGAAACATCAGATTCACGGGACGGCGATTGGGCGGCACGTCGGCCATATCCATACCGTCGATCAGAATACGCCCAGCGGTAGGTCGCTCGAAGCCCGCGAGCATGCGTAGTAGTGTCGTCTTACCGCAACCCGAACCACCCAGTAAGCAAAAAATTTCGCCGCGCCCAACACTCAGCGACACATCCGATACCGCAACGGTTTCGGCAAAGTGTTTACTGAGAGACTCGATTTTTACGCATTCGGAGAGCGACATGATGGTTACGGTCGCCCCGATTTGACCCGCGTGTATAAACGGGTGAGTTCACGGGTGTGCCGAAGATCCTTCGGCAAATCAACCGCGGTGCGCGCCATGATCGCATCGGGGGGATAGATACCGCGATCGTTGGCGACCTCGGGTGCCAATTGCGCTCTGGAGGCTAGATTACTGTTGGCATAGCGCACGAAGTTACTATTCTTAGCCGCGTTTTCGGGCCGCAACAGAAAGTCAATAAAACGGTGCGCGTTGCGCGGATGCTCTGCATCGGCAGGAATCGCTAGCTGATCAAAGAATAGCAAGGCCCCCTCCTCGGGGATTCGGTACTGAACCGTAAATTTTTTTCCCGCCTCTACCGCTCGCCGTTTGGCCTGCAAAATATCGCCCGACCAGCCCAACGCGAGACAGGTTTCGCCATTGGCGAGATCCTCAATGTAACGTGAGGAGTCAAAGTTACGTATGTAGGGACGAATCGCTTTGAGCACGGCCTCGGCTGCGGCGAGATCTTCGGGCTTTGAGCTATTGGCATCTTTACCCAAATAGAGCAGCACGCTACCGACCACCTCCGACGGTGCATCGAGTAAAGTCACGCCACAGTCCGCAAAACGTGACACCACCTCGGGGTCAAAAATGAGACGCCAACTATCCACTGGCGCTTCAGGCATACGCGCCGCGATGGCCTCGGCGTTGAAACCAAACCCTGTCGTCCCCCACAAGTGTGTCACCGAATAGCGATTCTCCGGATCAAAGGCCGCCACGCGATCGGTCAGCACCGGATCGAGGTTCACTCTATTTGATAACCAATCGGGGTTAAGGGGTTGATAGACCCCCGCTTCAATCTGACGGGATAAAAATGCGGCGCCTGGCACCACAAGATCGTATCCAGAGCGACCCGCCAATAATTTAGTCTCAAGGATTTCATTTGAGTCGAAGACGTCGTAGGTCACCCGGATACCGGTCTCTTCGGTGAATGCCTCAATGACGCTCGGGTCGATGTAATCTGACCAGTTATAGACGTTCAACACGGACGGCTCACCGTCGAGCCCCTCGCTCAAATCCGTCCGCGGCTCAGGGGGTGAACCTGACCCGCAGGCCGTCAACAAGATCAGTAACGAGCCGCCTAAGGCTACCCGGACTCGACTCATCATGATGGGGATACTCCGCGAAGATCTACGCACGCGCGCCCGACGCACGCGGGCGACGTTATAGCGCAGCGACAGAAGGGATTAAAGACCCTAGACGTTCAACAGCAGGTGCTCACGCTCCCAAGAGCTGATGACCTGCAAAAAGACCTCGTACTCAGCCTGCTTGACCACCGCAAAGGCCTGCACAAACGATTCGCCCAGCACCTCGATCAACTCCTGGCACTCACGAAGGCCTCGAATCGCCTCATCCAGATTGCGCGGTAGCGCGAAGGGTAAATCATGCGCACTGCCACTAATCGGGTCGGACGGACTTAAGCCCTGCGCCATCCCGAGATAGCCACAGGCAAGCGAGGCGGCAATGGCCAAATAGGGGTTAGCGTCCGCTCCGGAAATTCGATTCTCAATTCGTCGCGAATTTGCATCGGACATCGGCACACGTAGGCCCGCGGTGCGATTGTCATAGCCCCACTGCACGTTGATCGGTGCAAGCTGAGTGCGCGTGATGCGACGATACGAGTTGACGTTCGGCGCCAACAGCGCCATCGCCGCTGGCAAATAACGCTGTAAGCCTGCGATATGGGCAAAGAAAAGCTCGGAGGGCTGATCCCCCTCACCTGAAAATACGTTCCGCCCCGATTGTGAATCCACAATGCTTTGGTGAATATGCATGGAGCTACCCGGCTCCATCGCGTGTGGCTTGGCCATGAACGTCGCGTACATCTTGTGACGTAGTGCCGCCTCGCGTGCGGTACGTTTAAACATGAAAGCCTGATCTGCCAAATCTAAGGCGTTTCCATGCAGCAGATTGATCTCCATCTGTGCTGGACCATCCTCATGGATCAACGTATCGATGTTGATTTCCTGATCCTCGCAAAATTGATACATCTCATCGAACATCGGGTCAAATTCATTGACCGCTGCGATGCTGTAGGACTGCCTCCCGGGCTCGGCTCGCCCAGAGCGACCAATCGGCGGCTTCAGTGGGTAATCCGCATCAATATTTGGTTCAACCAGATAAAACTCAAGTTCCGGTGCCACTAGTGGCTCCCAGCCACGCTGCGCGTACAGATCTAGGACATGCTTGAGGACTTCTCGAGGCGACATCATCACTCGACGCCCATCCCCATAAAAACAGTCGTGGATGACCTGCGCCGTGGGCTCTGCCGCCCAAGGTACTTTGCGTACCGTACGCGGATCTGGCTTCAACACGATATCGCTCTCGGCGGGACTCATCGCGGACCCTGGATCTTCCGGATAATCGCCGGTCACCGTTTGCAAAAAGATACTCTCAGGAAGACGCATCCCCTGCTCGGTTTGGAATTTTTCAGCAGGCATCAACTTGCCACGCGCCACCCCGGCCATATCCGGCACGATGGCCTCGACTTCTTGTATCGCATGCTCACGAAAGAAATCGGCAATTGAATTTCGCATAAGACACCTACTTTATTTTCTTTGACTCTGACGCTGTCGAGCGGCTAACCCAAACTCCGTGAACAGGGCACGCGAGAGCTCATCTTCGGTTGCTCGCCACTCTGGATGCCACTGCACCGCCCAAGCAAAACCGGTAGCATCTCGGACGCTGACCGCTTCAACCAGCCCATCCGTAGCTCTCGCCTCCACCTGCAAGCGCTCGGCTAATCGGGCGATCCCTTGACCATGCAAAGAATTCACTTGATAGCTTACTCGACCACCCGACCATTCTCGTAAGCGGCTTGCCGGCTCAAACTCGACCGTATGGGCGGGACCGTACTGTACGTCGACGTCGGCGCGTGGATCGTCCCGGTGATCCATCATGCCGGCGACCTCCTGTACCCGTTGGTGTAGTGTGCCACCGAGTGCAACATTCAGCTCCTGTAACCCTCGGCAGATGCCAAACAGAGGGATTCCCTGCGCCAACGATTGATGAATCAACGCAAGGTTTGTGCGATCACGCGCTTCATCAGCCGGTAAGCTCGGATCGAGGGTCGCCTGCCCATAGAGCGCTGCGCCCACATTACTGACACTGCCCGTCAATAAAATGCCATCGACCTGCGCGAGTATCATCTCGATGGGCAAAGGCTCGGGCAAGCATGGCCAAATCCAAGGTAACGCCCCACTGCAGTGGAGGATGGCCTCAAGATACTTTTCACCCACCGACTGCCACCCATGCGGCCCTTTGCGACGCCGATCGGCAGGAACCAGAATTATGGGTGGACGAGACATGGATACAATCTACAAGGCTCAGCTGATTGAGCATCCTCATTATGACCGACACCTACTCCACTACGCACGCGTTGAACTGGTATGCCGAGGGCAGTACGCAGCGACCCTTCGCCCACCTGCAGGGTGAGATCGCGGTCGATGTGTGTGTGGTGGGCGGCGGTATCGCCGGCTGCTCAGCCGCGCTGCACTTAGCTGAGCGGGGCTACCAAGTCGCTGTTCTAGAAGCGGAATCTATCGGCTACGGCGCCTCGGGTCGCAGCGGTGGTCAATGCTTACCCGGCGTCTCGTGCGGCCAAACTCAGCTTGAAAAACTGCTCGACCCTGCGCTCGCCCGTGCAGCTTGGGACCTCACGGTGGAGGGCCTGGCGCTACAGCAGCAGCTGATGGCCCGCCATGATATCGACTGTGATTGGCAAGCGGGACACTTACAGGTCTGCTGCCATCGCCGCCACGAGCGTGAACTGCACGCTGAGCTTGAGCATCTGCAACGACGATACGACTACCACTCCCTCGAGTGGATCGACCGATCCGCCATCGCCGAACACGTAGGAAGCGCCTGCTATGTGAGTGGTGCACTCGATCGACAGGCCGGACATTTACACCCCTTGAAATACACCCAAGGTCTCGCGCGCGCGGCGGTTAGCGCAGGCGCGACCGTCTATGAAGGCAGTCGTGTACTCGGGCGTCAACGAACCGCAAGAGGTTGGCAGCTGGTGACTCGCGAAGGCACGGTGTCTTGTCGCGAAGTGGTACTTGCAGGTAACGCCACTCTGGGTAACTGGGAGCCTTCGCTACAACGCAAAATCTTAGGAGTGGGCACCTACATGATCGCGACCCAATCCTTGAGTCAGGAACGGGCTCAGCAGCTGATCCCGCAAAATGTTGCCGTCTCCGATATGAACTGGATCATCGATTACTTTCGTCTTTCGGCCGATCGACGTCTCTTATTTGGCGGTGAAGTGAGCTATGGCGGACTCTATCCCGCACACTACGCGGGGGCGTTGCGGAAACGGATGCAGCGCGTGTTTCCCGAGCTCTCGACCACGCCCATTACCCATCATTGGGGCGGCTGGCTCGATATTACGGTCAATCGAGCCCCCCACTTTGGGCGGCTTGAACCCGGGGTCTACTTTGTACAAGGCTTTTCGGGGCATGGTCTCGCACTCGCCGGTATCGCGGGCAAACTGCTAGCGGAAGCCGTCGCGGGCACCCAAGAGCGTTTTGATGTGTTTGCTCGCCTACGGCATGCCGACTTCCCCGGCGGCCCCTGGCTCAGGCGACCCGCCTTGGTGTTCGCCATGCTGTGGTATCGCCTGCGCGACTCATTGGGATCGCTCACGAGCTAGGACCGTCGCCGAACCCCTTGACAGCTGTGTTTCACATCAGTACCTTTTTCAATAAAGGTACTATCTGAATGCTTAGTGACAACAAACTTGCACCGCTGCGCAAAGGCTTGCTTGAGTTCTTGGTACTCAAGATTTGTAGCGCACGTAGTGTTTACTCTGCCGACATCCTGCGACGACTTGCCGAAACCGAGTTCGCGACTCAGGAGGGTACGCTTTATCCCCTCCTTAGCCGGTTACGACGCGAGGGGTTACTCGCCTACGAGTGGCAGGAATCAGACACGGGTCCGCCACGCAAGTATTACCAACTCACTGACAGCGGCCGCGAACAAGTCAGCGCGCTGGATCATTACTGGGACCGACTCAATCACACGATTGCCAACTTAGGACATTGCGAATGAAACCTGTCGTTACCGCAAGCCTTAATCAACAGGCCTATTTCTTTGAGCAAGATGCCTTTATGCGTCTTGAAGACTACCTACATGATGCGAATCGCGTGCTCGCGCACAACCCCGACCGTGAGGAAATCTTGCGTGATCTTGAGCAAGCCATCGCTGAGCGCTGCCCTGCCCGCGCGCGCACCGCGTCCGCCGTGATCACCCTAGCGGAACTCGAGCCGATCTTGACCGAGATGGGCCCCGTGACCGATCCCTCCTCCGCACAATCCCAAGAGCATTCCCGCGAACCAGGGAAAGACTCCGCTGATGCTGAGCACACCACTCACACCGGACCCGCAGATACCGCCCACACACACCGTCAACATCGCGCTGAGTATGTCCGCCCGCCGCTAGAGCAAATCAGCGAGGGAGCGCTACTCAGTGGAGTCTGCATGGGGCTATCGCGATATTTTGGAATCGAAGTCTCACTGATCCGAATCGCGATGGTTGTGCTGACGCTGATCAGCGCAGGTCTTGCGATCGGCCTATATCTATTTTTGATGTTTCTGCTGCCGTACGCGCCAGTCGATCTCGATGGGACGCCGATCCGACGCTGGCCGCGCAAAATACGCGGATGGGTGGAGCGAGCGCGGGCACGCCTCTCTGGCGCGCTACGCTGAGGCCGCTGACGAACCAGCCTCGCCGCGAAGTCCTAACCAACGTCGCAGCGTGGGTCGAACAAAACGTTCGGTGACTTCGGCCACCAAAGAATAGGCTGCCGGCACGACTACCAACGATAAGAGCGTGGATGTCATCAAACCGCCGATCACGGAAATACCGAGTGGCGTGCGGAAATTACCATCTGCACCGAGCCCAAGCGCTAAGGGCAGCATGCCCGCACCCATCGCGAGCGTGGTCATGATGACTGGCCGCGCTCGCTTACGGCAGGCCTCTATGAGCGCATCATAGCGCGGCATCCCCGCGCGCTCACCGATAATGGCGTAATCGACAATCAGGATCGAGTTCTTAGTCGCAATACCCGTCAACAACAAAAGCCCGATCAAAGACGGGAGCGATAATGCATTCTGTGTCAAAAGCAGCGCTCCGAAGGCACCGCCGCCACAGAGCGGTACGGCTGCCAAAATCACAAACGGCTGAGTCGCGCTGTGAAACAGCAACAAAAGAACCACGTAAACCGCAACCACACCGGCTAACAACGCCAACACAAATCCCAAAAATAATTCAACGAATGCCTCGGAGTCCCCCGCTGGCACAATACGCACGCCAGGCGGCAAATTACTCGCTTCAGGCATGCGCATCACCTGCGCCATGACATCACCGAGCGGTCGACCGTTGAGCTCTGCGGAGACAGTGACATTGCGTTCCCGGTTCAAGCGATCGATGCGTGCAGGACCACTTCCCTCGGCGATCTCAGCCACAGCCGCGAGTGGTACCGGCCCGCGGCTACCCGGAACACGTAACTGTCGTAATACAGACGGATCCGTCAAAGAAGTCCCCGCGAGTTGTACCCTTATTGGAATCTGTCGATCTGCGAGATTCAGTTTGGCTAAGCGTTGGCGAATGTCACCGCTCGTCGCAATACGCGCAGCATCGGCAATCGCCACCGTCGAGACCCCTAAATCAGCGGCGCGCGCAGGATCCGGCCGAATAATGATTTCTGGTCTAAGTAAAGCGGCAGTGGTGGTCACCGATCCCAGACCGGGAATGTCGCGAATCGCCGCGGCAAGTTCCCGCGAAGACTTGCCAAGCGCATCCAAGTCGCGCCCCGCGAGTACCAGACTTAATCGATCGCCGGGCCCCCCCGCTGCAAAGCCGACCCGAACACCCGGTATGTCCACCAAGGTAGCGCGAATCGCATCTTCGAGCTCAGCGCTACTGCGCGCTCGGTCTTTGACAAACTGCAGTGTTAAATTGAGTCGTCGCACCTCGGCAAAGCTCACGCCACCACTCATGGTCTCGCCCGCTTCACCGCCGACGGTCGTAAAGATACGCTCAATCTCAGGGACCCCCGAGCGCAAGCGTGATCGCACCTCACGTCCGATCTCCAATGAATCGCTCAGGCGTGCTCCAGGCGGTAACTCCACTTGCAGCTGTGCGCGAGACGCGTCGGTGGTCGGTACAAATGTTTTAGGAATTAAGGGAATCAGCGCCATCGACAGCACAAAGATGACGAGCGCCCCCACCAAGGTCAGACGTCGATGATGTAAAGCCAGATCAACCCAACCGAGATAACGTTTCAAAAGTTTCGAGTCAGCGGTGGACTTTGGCTCTCCCTGCATAAAGGTTGCCGCAAGCATCGGCGTTAAAAGTCGCGCGACGAGCAATGAAAATAGCACCGCTGCAGCGGCCGTCCAGCCAAATTCCCGAAAGAACTTCCCTGTGACGCCTGGCATGAATGCGACCGGTACAAACACCGCCGCCAAAGTGGCCGAGGTCGCAATCACCGCGACGCCGATTTCATCTGCTGCATCAATCGCCGCTTGTCTGGGCGATTTACCCATGGCCCGGTGACGGGCTACGTTCTCGACTTCAACAATCGCGTCATCCACCAGGACGCCAATCACCACTGCCAGAGCGAGTAGCGTCAAAAGATTGAGCGAAAAATCGAGCCAGTACATCACAGCAAACGTTGGAATCACCGATAACGGCAGAGCGGTCGCAGAGATCCAGGTCGCTCGACTGTCGCGCAAGAAAAACCACACGACGATCACCGCCAGAATCGCGCCCTCCAGCAACATCGCCATCGAGGCATCGTAAGACGCTTTGGCATCCTCGATGGTGGCTTGTACCTCGGTGAAGCGTACTTCGGGATGACGTTCGGCCAGACGCGCGAGCTCCTCGCGCACCGCCTCGCCCACCGCGACTTCACTGGAGCCACGAGTCCGACGCAAAGAAAAGCCGATGACGGACTTTTCATCCAGAAAAGCAGCACTGCGCGGCTCGGCCGCCCCGTCAGTCACCGTCGCGATTGAAGATAGGCGTACGCTACGTCCATCGGGCAAATAAATCGGGTAGTTCGCTAAATCATTGGCCGTACGAACGACCGCAACCGTACGAACAGACTGCTCAGCACCGCCCGCCTCGGTACGTCCACCCGGCCGCTCCAACTGTAAGCGTGCCAATTGATCCGATACCGAACCTGCCGACACACCCAAGGCTTGTAAGGCTTCAGGTCGTAAATCGACTCGTACCTCACGTTCGATCCCACCGACCCGACTGACCGAACCGACCCCCGAGACGCCATACATCGCCTTGGTGACCGTGTCATCCACAAACCAAGATAATTCGTCGGGTGCGAGTCGATCCGACTCGACTGAATAAGCGAGTAAGGTTCCGCCGACCAGACTGAGTCGCTGCACGAGTGGCTCATCGATATCGGCAGGTAACTCGCGACGAATTCGTGTGACCGCATCGCGCACCTCATCGAGCGCCTGATCCATGTCGCGACCGAGCTCAAACTCAATTTTGGTGATCGATGAGCCTTCGCTGATCGCCGAGGTCATCCGATTGATATCGGCGATGCTGGAAACAGCATCTTCAATTTTGCGCGTGATATCGGTCTCAATTTGTGACGGCGTCGCCCCCGTCAACCCGACCGACACTTGCACACTCGGTAGTGCGATATCAGGTAGCTGCGAAATCGGTAGCTGACGCCAGCCCCAAAAACCCGCGAGCACCAAACCGACGAACAGCATCAAAGAAGGTAACGGGTACTGAATACCCCAGCGCGAGAGATTCATGCGCCGCTATCCGTCACAAGACGTACAAACTCCCCATCACCTAAAAAACCCGCGCCGCGGACCACGATCACCGCATTGACATCTAGGCCTGCACGAATCTCAATGAATTCGCCTTGCGACGCACCCATCTCAATACGCTGCTGGCGAACACGATTACCCTCTTCGAGCACGAACACGTAGGGGAAGCCATCGCGAAATACCACCGACTGGCGCGGCACAACGGCCACACGCGCAAGCCCCACGCGCAAGCGACCTTCGGCAAACATACCGGCGCGAAGTCGCCCCGGTTCAGGTAAATCCGCAAAGATTAAGGCGGTACGCGTTTGTGGATCGAGCGAGGGCGAGACCGCACGAATTTGACCATTCACAATTTGGCCATCGAGCCCACGGACCTCAACCGGCGCGCCCACTTCGAGGCGTGATAGATCCGCTTCAGCGATTTCAGCTCGCCACTCTAGGCGGCCATCGCGAATCAGGCGAAGTAGCTCGACACCCGTTGAGACGATCTGACCGGGTTGCACCGCTCGTGCAGCGATGATGCCCGCGTGCGGCGCGCGCAGTGTGGCAAAGCCCAAACGTAGGCGCGCCGAATCGCGCTCGGCTTCCGCCACCACACGCTGTGCCTCAGCTCGCGCTCGATTGGCTTGTAACTCATCAAAATTACTGCTGGAAATTAAATTTTGGGCCAACAGGCTCTCGCCACGCGTCGCCTGCGCCTGCGCGAGCTGCAAACTCGCCTCGGCCTGAGCAAGATTCGCTTCCGCCTGACGCGCTTGCACCTCGAGCGTCCGCTGATCGAGCTCGAGTAATGCTTGACCGGCCTCGACGCGATCGCCGGGTTCCACGAGGACCTTGGCGACTCGCAATCCGGACAGTTCAACGCCAAGCAGCATCTCCTGCCAGGCCGCCACCGAACCCGAGGCGATCACCTCACGCTCGACATCACGCATCTCTAACTGAGTCGTCGTCACCGTTAACGAGGCTACTGGCTCGCTCTCAGGCGCGGCCCGTCTGCCACAGGCCGATAAAGCCAGAACGATTAGACACAAAGAAAGCCAATGGGTAGCACGCATACGCGCACGATACGCCTCCCCTAGGGGTCCCGGCGAGACCGATGGACACCCTGACCAGTCGTCGGCCAGAGAGGCCTCCAAAGGAGGCTGTTAGCGAGAACGAATCTCAAAGCATTGGTGGATACGACTGTTACGCGCAAAGTCAGGCGGCAAGCTGCGTCGACTAATATCGCTAATCACAAATTGAACCGCCAAATTGGGGTCCAACTGAAATCGTTGGGCATTGGTGGAAAATACTAATAGCCCTGCGGGCGCCAATAATTGCATGCATTGCGCGATCAGCTGCGCATGATCCCGCTGCACATCGAGTACCCCCTGCATGCGTTTGCTATTGGAAAACGTCGGGGGATCACAAAAGATGAGATCGTACCGAGGCGCTGATGGGCGGATCGACTCCGCTTGCAGCCATTCACGCACATCCGCCTGGATCAACGCGTGCGGCGGCCGGGTCGCAGGAGAGGACCGACCCTCAAGCGGCGGACGCCAAAAGTCGGCAACCAAGCCGTTCAAGCGAAAATTATCTTGGGCCCACTCTAAATAGCGACCGGATAGATCTACGCTCGTGGTGGACAAAGCGCCTCCGACCGCCGCCTGCACACTCACACTCCCAGTGTAAGCAAATAGGTTCAATAATCGTTTACCGCTTGCGAGCTTGCTAAGCTGTTGGCGAATCGGACGGTGATCAAGGAAAAGTCCTGTATCAAGATATTCGCCTAAGCTAACAATAAATAGACAGTTATTTTCTTTGACCTGTAAGTTTATTGGCTCGATCTCGCTACGCTCGTATTGCTCACCGCGCTTACGACGTCGCCGAGTTCTTAGTCTGACCTGCTCTGGCGCAACACCCGTTGCCGACACGAGTCCTGCCAAGGCTTCATTACGACGCTTACGCAAGGTCTCCTCGGGAATCTGAGGAGGGGCGGCGTATTCTTGCACCATGAGCCAAGTCTGCTCAGCAGACGGTTCGCTAATCGGCGCTTGGGTGGCCTCGACGCCCAACGGCCTTCCCCGATACACATCGATCGCAAACGCATACTCGGGCATATCTGCGTCATAGAGTCGATAACAATGAACGTCGTCGCGACTGAGCCATGCTGCCAACTGCTTCTGATTCTTACGTAGCCGGTTGGCCAGCATTTGCGCCCCTGGGGATTCGACGAGCGACAGATCGATACGCGGATGCGCCTGCCGAGTTGGGCGCATCTCGCGTGCACTCGACTCAGTCAAGTCAAAGCGCAATAAACGACACTCCACCGCACCATTGAACACCGTATGCACTCGGCGCGCGCGCATGCCAAGCTCCAACCCGAGCGTCGCGTCACCGGTCAAGATCGCCGCCTGCCAGCCTTGAAAATGTTCCCTCAAAATGACGCCGAGCTGTTGATGCACGGCACGCGCGCCTTCCCTGTCTTCCAACCTGATGCCCCAAGGGGGGTTGGTACACACGAGCCCGCCTGCCGACTGGATATCGGACACCGGCGGGGCGATCGTGTCGGTTAAATCCTCAACTTCAAATCGCGCCCACTCCTCAACCCCCGCACGCCGCGCATGCTCTCGGGCTGCACTGACTCGGCGACGATCCCGATCGCAACCGATCGCTACCACTTGGGGCGCTTTGGTCGCCGCAGCGTCGCCCGCGGTCATCGCTGAGGCGGGTACAGCTGAGGCTGTCAAAGATTGCCATAGCTCTGGGTCATGCCCTCGCCAGCCCAAAAATCCGAAATATTGACGATGGGCGCCTGCCGCCTCACCTTTGGCCATCCGTGCAGCCTCAATCACCAACGTGCCGACCCCACACATTGGATCGAACATCACCCCGCCTTGCTGCCTCACGCTCGGCCAGCCCGCGCGCAGTAGTACACCGGCTGCGACATTTTCTCTGAGGGGTGCGACACCGCTGTCGCTACGCCAGCCGCGTCGATGCAAGCTATCGCCCGCGAGATCTACCGAGACCGTCAACTGCAGACCGTACGCGTGCACATGAATCCGCACATCCGGTTGCTCAGCCGCGATATTCGGTCGTCTTCCGTAGCGTTCGCGCAAACTGTCACAAATCGCGTCTTTGATTCGAAGAGCGCCGAAATGGCTATTGTTGATCGCCGGGTGTTGTCCTGTGAATTCACAGGCGAGCGTCCCATCGGGATCTATATGTCGCGACCAGTCTAAGGCGCGTAGCCCTTGATAGAAGGCTTCTGCATCAGGCGCCTCCAGACGCGCAATCTCAAGATAGATCCGACTCGCAAGCCAGGACTCTCGACAGGCGCGATATGCCACGCGCAAATCGCCTGTGAATTGCACGGCGTTACCCCGCTCACGGATATCCTTGGCTCCAAGCTGCTGCAGTTCGATCGCGAGCAAATCAGCGAAGCCTCTCGGCACACTAGCGAGAAGGCGATAAAGTTCAGACATCCGTGAATATCCTGTTTTCCGATTCCAAGCCGTCATCTAGTGACCAAGGACGGACTTTAATTTTTGATCGACTAAGCGCCCGACAGAGAATTCGATAGGTATCGATATCAAAGGGTGCATCTTGTGGCCGACTCATTTGGAGTGTCTGCAGTGAGTGGGGTGACGGCGGCAAATCATCAGCATCTGACTGAACGCTACCCACATATCGCCAGCGATCGATCACATGCCACTCACAGAGACCAAAATGACTACGCTCCTCGACGATCACGGCACCTGGCCACGGCCAGGGTTTTAACTTTTGTCTCGCGAGCGCGAGACTTGTCCTCAAGGCATGCTTGGCGGGTGGTTCTTTGCTCACGCACGCCCCCGCACAGCGGCCTACTTGAAACCCAAAGCAACTGCCCTCGCCGCGCTCCAATCCCAATAATTTACGACATAGCTTGGATTCATCAGCGATCGACTCCAAGGCTTTCTTTGCATCTTTCGCACTACGATAAAGACCATAGAGATCACCCTCCGTAGGCCATGACCCACTGAGCTCGTAGAGCTTTGGCATTGAAGTGGGACTCCCGAGATACCAACTCCACCGCTCACCCTGGCCTCGCAATTGGCGGTTGTACACCGGCTGTAGCTCTTTGACCCAGCGAGCCTCGCGTAGCAGAGCGCCCAGTTCGCCGGCCGATTCATGCCAATCGATACGCCGGACCTGAGCGGCTAAGCGCTGCGCCTTGCCGTCCCGCAATGCGGTCCCAAAATGGGATAGGACTCGCTCGCGTAAGTTATTGGCTTTGCCGATGTAGAGAAGCGCTTCTTGCCCCGGCTCGCCTTCACCCCAAAAACGGTACACGCCTGGACTCTCGGGCAGATCATCGATCAGGTCCGAGGATAGGTGACTCGGCAGCGAGGGCCTTCGTGATACTTGGTCAATGGCTTGCTGCAGAGCCTCTGGCGCCTGCGTTTGTAATAACACCTGCCAAAACTGAGCGAGTAAATCGGCATCAGGCAATGCACGGTGTCTGTGCTCGCATTCAAGTCCGTGCCGCAGCATGATGGAATCTAAATTATGTCGCGGCTGCTCTGGAAATAGCGTTCGCGACAGTCTGACCGTACAAGTCACGGGCGCCACGTACGCGCGTCCAGCTCGACGCAGCTCGTTGCGTACAAACCCGTAATCGAAACGCGCGTTGTGTGCAATAAAACGACGTCCCTCAAGACGGGCTAAGATTTCGGGGACGAGGGAGGCAAATGGCGGGGCTTCAGCGACCATTTCATTGGTAATCCCGGTGAGCTGCACGATACCCGAAGGGATGCGCACACCCGGGTTCACGAGGCTCGACCAGCGCCACTCGACCTCGCCGTCCGACATACCGACGATGGCGATCTCAGTAATCCGATGGAGGGCAGCGTGACCCCCCGTCGTTTCCACATCGACAAAAGCGATGGGCTGTCGCGCGGCCGTCACAATCAGAGAAGCTCAAGCCAAGTCGTCTTGAGCTCCGTGTATTTATCGAATGCGTGCAGTGATTTGTCGCGACCCATACCCGACTGCTTAAAACCGCCAAAGGGCACAGTGATATCGTCGGCATCGTAGCAGTTAACGTACACCGTCCCCGCGCGTAACGCCTTGGCCGTGCGATGAGCAAGGCTGATGTCCCGACTCCACACCGCCGCGGCCAAGCCATAGTCCGTGCCATTCGCGATCTGAATCGCCTCCTCAGCCGTCTCAAATTCGATCACACTCAGCACTGGACCAAAGATTTCCTCTTGTGCAATCCGCATCCCAGGCTGCACATCATCAAAAATAGTAGGCGGAAAGAAATATCCCCCAGATTCCTCGCGCACTCGCTCGCCACCGCATCGCAGCATGGCGCCTTGCTCGAGCCCACTTGCCACATACTGTTCAACTCGCGCGAGCTGGGCGGCATCCACAAGCGCCCCTAACCGAGTGGCAGGATCTAGAGGATCCGCGGGTTGATACTGACGAGAGAGCACCTGCAAGCGCTCCAATAACGCCCCCTTCAAACTACGGTGCACGAGTAGACGGGACCCCGCTGAGCACATCTCGCCCTGATTATAAAAAATCGCGCCCGCCGAGGCGGTGGCGGCGGCATCGAGGTCCGGACAATCCGCCATGATGATATTGGCCGACTTGCCACCACACTCTAATCCGACGCGCTTCATATTCGAGTCAGCCGCATCGCGCATGACCGATTTACCCGTGAGAGTGGAACCCGTAAACGCAACCGCATCCACCTGCATTGATAGCGCGAGCGCACGGCCTGCTGTGGGCCCAAAACCGGGTACTACATTAAACACACCGGCTGGAATCCCGGCCTCAATCGCCAACTGGGCTAATCGCAAAGCCCCCAGCGGAGATTTCTCTGACGGCTTTAACACCAACGAATTTCCTGCTGCCAAAATCGGCCCGATTTTCCACGCGGCCATGAGCAGCGGAAAATTCCACGGCACGATCGCGCCGACCACACCAACCGGCTCCCGAGTAATCGTTGCCAAACTACCTGGGCCGGTGGGAGCTACTTCCCCATACACTTTGTCGATCGCCTCGGCGTACCACTCGATACAGCGTGCGGTACCCGGTACGTCGGCGCGCAAACTCTCGCTGATGGGTTTACCCATATCGAGCGTCTCGAGTAGCGCCAATTCTTCTTTGTGGCGCAGGATCAAGTCAGCGAATTTTTTTAAAATGCGCTTGCGTTGAACGGGCCGCAACCCCGACCAACGCGCTTGATCAAAGGCCGCGCGCGCCTCGTTGACCGCCAGTTCAACGTCTTCTGCCTGACAGGAGGCCACTTGCGCGAGCGCCCGGCCATCGAGTGGACTGAGCTTGTCAAAAGTTTGACCGCTTAACGCGGGACGAAAATCACCCGCAATAAATGCCTCACCGCTGGGTCTTAACGCCCAAGCGCGATCATGCCATGGAGAAGACTCAGTCATTCACACCTGCTTCGAGCGCCGTGATCACCAAACGACCCATTTCGCGCTGAACTTTAAAACGTACGGAATCCCCCTCGTTTAATCCGTCCGCTGAAACACCTTCGCCTAAGCGAAACACCATGGTCATCGGGGCCATGTCCAAGCTCTCGATCCGCTCGTGCCTTAAGGTCAGCTTGCCTTGCTCGAGATCAAGCTTACGGACTTCCGCTTTCGTCCATCCATCATCCGAGGCTGGCTCGCTCGAGGCTGACTCGCTCGAGGTTGAGTGTCCCGAATGCATGTGTCCGTGATGCTCCGAATGGTCATGCGACTGGGCGTATGCGGTGGATAGTGTCACATGCCATCCCAACGACACCGCGAATACTGATGCCAGCGCAACGCCCCGTATACGATCTGTCGGTTTCATAGATGATGACCTCCTGAGTGTGGCTTTCTCTTGACGTTAACGAGTTGCTCAGTTTTCGAACCCGTACTTTTCATCGGTTGTCTCTGGGCCGCTGGGGGTGTGCCGTCATACTCGAATGCCACAGTCCCAGCTGGATGCTGAAACCAGCCGGGATCGGAGTAATCATGGGCCTTCTGCCCACGGCGAACTTTCACCGCGCTGAACATACCGCCCATACCCACCGCGCCAAACGGACCATAGCCCGTCATCATCGGAATCGTATTATCCGGCAAGGGCATTTCCATCTCGGCCATCTCTTCCATGCCCGCCTCGCCCATCGCCATGTAATCCGGGATGAGTCGATTAATCTTGGCCGCTACATCGCGTTGGTCAACGCCGATCATGGTCGGTACGTCATGGCCCATGGCATTCATGGTGTGATGACTCTTGTGACAATGAAACGCCCAGTCCCCTTCTTCATCTGCCAAAAATTCAATCTGCCGCATCTGCCCCACCGCGATGTCGGTCGTCACCTCGTAGAAGCGCGTACTCTTGGGGGTCGGGCCACCATCGGTCCCGGTGATTAAAAACTCATGTCCATGAAGATGAATCGGGTGGTTTGTCATCGTGAGATTACCCACGCGAATTCGGACCTTATCCCGATATCCCACCACCAACGGATCGATAGCCGGATACACCCGGCTATTCCATGCCCAAATATTAAAATCGAGCATGGTCATAATTTTCGGCGTAAAACTACCGGGATCAATGTCAAAAGAATTCAGCAGAAAACAAAAGTCCCGATCCACCTCATCAATCAACGGATGCGGATTACGCGGATGGGTGACCCAGAAACCCATCATGCCCATCGCCATCTGCACCATCTCATCGGCATGTGGGTGGTACATAAAAGTGCCCGGCCGACGTGCCGTGAATTCATACACGTAGGTCTTCCCCGACGGGATCCCCGGCTGATTGAGCCCCGTTACGCCATCCATCCCGTTTGGCAGACGCTGTCCATGCCAGTGAACACTGGTGATCTCAGGTAATCGATTGGTGACGAATATTCGAACCTTATCGCCCTCGACAACCTCAATCGTCGGGCCTGGACTTTGCCCGTTATAACCCCAAAGATTCGCTTTGAAGCCTGGCGCGAGCTCTCGCACCACAGGCTCAGCGACCAAGTGAAATTCTTTGACACCATCACGCATGCGAAATGGTAGGGTCCAACCATTGAGCGTGACCACAGGTTTATACGGTCGCCCAGCCGAAGGCATCAACGGAGGTCGAGTCTCGGCGGAAGTCTCAATCACGGGCTCAGGCAAAGCCGCCAAGGCACTTCTCGCGACAGTCGCACCGGCTAAAGCACTACCGGCTACACCTGCCAATCGGAAGAGATCTCTTCTTGAAGTCATAATCTTAGTGTCCCGGTTCGCTTGAAACCGTCGCTGCGCCCGCACGCCATACGGAACCCTGCACAGGCTGCCCTAACATGGCCGCCTGCAAGCCCGCCTCGGCTAACCAGAATTGCTCCTGCGCGCTGATCGACTGCATCACCAAATTACGTTGCTCGCGTGCGTCCGCGAGTAGCTCAAATACGCCAATCAACATCGCGTTGTAGCGTAGCAAGGTTTCCTCGGAGGCCTGCTTTCGTAGAGGAATGACCTCTCGCAGATAAAGCTCAGCGACTGCCAGGCTATTGCGATACTGCGCATAACTTTCCCGCAGGTGAGAGCTCGCCGCGCGCAGGGTAGCCTGCAAATCGTTCGCCGCTGCAATCGCACGACGACTTGCAGCCCCTCGACGTAGCTCACCCAAATCAAAAATCGGTAACACGATCTCCCACTCGCCGCCTGATATGCGCTCCACGTCGCCGGAGGCTTGGGTGACGGTGTCGCGGCGCCGCGTGTACTCTAAATCAATCAAGGAGGTGACTCGCGTGAGTCCCTCGCCGCGTGCAGCTGCTTGAAAGCGTGCCTCAGCAAGTGCGACGTCCACACGATCCGTCAGCACTCGCTCGGCGATGCGCTCGGGCGTAATCCTCTCTGCCGGCAAACCAGGCAAGGTGTCTGGTAAACGTAACTCTGCAGCCTGCCGCTCGTCCAAACCTAAATGACGAATCAAGCTCTCGCGACGGGCAAGACGCTCTTGCTCGGCGGCTGCCAATTCAGCGCGCGCCTGTGACTCAAAGAGTTGCTGGCGAATTTGCGCTAATCGGTTGAAATTACCGGCGGCTTGCATCCGCCGAGCCAGCTCTGCACTGGCCTCTGCACTCAGTAAAACATCTCTCGCATAACCTAACCGCTGCTCGGCGGCCACTGCGCTCACCCAAGCGTTACGGACTGATGTGATTTCTTTGATCGCGTTATCCGCGAGCTGCCAACGCGCGGCCTCACTTAAAGCCGTCGCCTGTGCGCGACGTTGTGGCCATAGCAAAATATCCAACACACCAACCGATAGCATGCGCGCGAGTTCTCGCTCATCGACTGAACGCATACGCTCATACGCGAACACAGGATTTGACAGACGACCGGCTTGCTGCGCTTCGTTGATCGAAGCGAGACCACTGGACAGCATGGCCTGCCACGCTGGGCTGTGAATCAGTACGAGCTCGACGGCTCCGGTTTGGGTGAGGGGCGCTGCGAGTAACTCAGCCACGCGGGGCTGCGCGTCTTGCGCCAACGAGGCACTCTCGCTCGCCTGTAGTGCGGCGGGCAACGGGCCCATCCGACGATTGAGCGAGGTGAGCTCCTCTTCCACACTCACTGTCTGGCAGCCTACTAACCCCAGTAGCACCACCCCTGCCGCGAGCCTGTATCGGAAGCCGCTCATCCTGTGCCGGCACCCACGCGTCATCAGTGCGCTGTGGGCGCCCCCAGGCGTCGGTGGACCCAAGCAAGCGCGAGACCGACCGCCACGGTGACATACATCGCCATCGTCAAGACATACCCCGCTAAGTAAACTGAAACGGCGTTTAAATACTCGCCAAACGAGTAGGTCATTGCCGAATCAGCGAACCACCACATGCCAAGGTTGGCCCAGGCAAAACACACAACCGCGCTGCCCACGACGGAAACAGCCAGCATCAGGACGCCCTTGGCCCCAGAGTGCGATCCCATCGATCCCTCGTGGGTTGACTCCTCAAGGGAGGAGAATGCGGCCAACCACTGACCTGCAGCCCACAACGACCCATAAGCGGGAATCAGGAAGAGGTACGCCATCGAGTAGCAATTAGTGGGGGTACCCAAAGAAAATGCCATCAGGTCAGCGACCCAACCGAGCGCGAAAAATAGGGGGAATGCACGGGCATCCTGCAGCCAAAGCCCCGCCAAAAAGAAAATCGCCCACGAAGCGTCCGGCGGACCCCCTGCTTCGCCAAAGTGACCCACTCGAGTCACCATCATTGCCAGGGCCAAGCCGATAGCGAGCCAAGGCCCCGTTGTACCCAAATTTTTTTGCTGCACAGCGCTCAACATGGTTTGCGTCCTCTCCCCGTCATAAAGCTTCAGCGTGATGCCCGATATCGAATATTAAAAAATACTTCACGGCCCAGCGCAGAGTACCAATTTGCGGTCGCGTATTGTCGATCAAATGCGTTGGCAACCTTAAGCTGAACATCCATCGAATTGCTCGCCCGCCAAGTTGCGGCAAGATCCACTAGAGCATGGCTGCCCAGCTCGACCGTGTTCGCGAGATCATCATACCTGCGACCCGTAAAGAGCACGCTCGCCGACCAATCGACTGCCGAGGTCTCCCAAGTCAATCCGGATCGTGCCTGCCACTGCGGTCGACGGGGCAGCTCACGCCGGGCGCTGCTATCGCCACTACGATCTTCAGCGCGCAACCAACCGATGGACTGATCCCATCGCCAGTCTCCCTGTCTCCACTGAAGTCGGCCCTCCAGGCCCGTCAGTGTCGCTTCCGCCAAGTTCTGCGGCGTGAACGTCACGAAATCGAATGCCACCAAATCCTTGATCTCGCTGCGATACGCGCTGACAGACCAGCTACCCCAATCAGGACGCGCCTTCACCCCCATTTCCAGCGTCCGAGCTCGCTCTGGATCTAAATCTGGGTTACTGAATCCCGGAAAGTACAAATCATTGAAGGTGGGCGCTTTGAATGCCGTCCCTGCGCTCGCATAGAGCTGTAGTGGGCCAACGGCACGACCGAGGGCGAGACTACCCGTGAGCGCCGAGCCAAACTGTTGATCATTGTCCGCTCGCGCCGAAAGACCGATCCGGGTACCGCTCCACTCGGTGCTGTAGCTGGCGTATATCGAGCGATTCTCGCGAGTGTCACGGTCATAGGTAGTGGTACCCGAAATTTGATCACGCAGCCAATCCAGACCCGCAATCCAACGGCCAGATCGAGTCTCCCACTCATTTTGCCAACTGACGCTATCGCGCCGAGTATCAAAGATTCCGGTAGCATTGAGTCCGGCACGTGTACTTTTGGACTCATCCCGCGATTGACCCAACTGCCACTGACTGCGCCAGGCCTCGGACCACTGCGATGACCACTTGATACCGGCGACTTGGTTAACGAGATCCGATTGGTTGTAAAACGAGCCGTCAAACGCGACATCCGCCTCCGCACGCTGTACGAAACCTTCGAGTTCATGGTCCCCCACGCGATAGCCCGCGCGCAGATTCAGACTCGTATTTTCATAGGGATCGCGATCCGGCTCCGAGGTAAAACACCCTCCACCCGGCGGGAATGGCGCTCCCAGGCAGGCGTTCGTGCCGTCGGTCTGAAGATGTGCCGCCTGCAGGTCCCACCAGAGCCTGTCATCGCCAAAGCGAATGCCCGCTGACGCTTGACGGGTGCCATGGGACCCCGCGCCCACCCGAAAGCTGGGCTCCGCGGCGGCAGATCGACGTGTGAAGATTTGTACGACCCCGCCCATCGCATCGGCGCCATACAAGCTCGAGCGCGGTCCTCGGACAATTTCGATGCGCTCGATCAGATCGACCGGCAAGTCCTGGAGCGCGGGTAACCCCGCCGAGACGGAGCCGATGCGCACCCCGTCAATCAACCACAGCACATGGTCGGATTCACCCCCACGTAAATACATCGCCGTGATCTGCCCGATCCCGCCGTTACGCGCAAAACTGACGCCCTCGACCCCCTGAAGTAACTCATCAATGCTGCGAGCCTGCAAGGCTTCAATCTGCGCACGATCAATAATAGTCACCGAGGCCAAGGTTTCATCCAAAGATTCCGCGACTCTCGAGGCGGTGATGACGACTTCTTCAGCACGCGCCAAACCGCCCAAGCCTAATAAGACTGAGGTGACATAAACCCAACGAATTGACATGACCGACTCCCGTGCACGCACCACCCGTACGTGTTGTGGTAAATCCCGAAAGGCCGGTCTCCGGACTTACAAGGTGTGTCTTCTTTGACACCGATCACCCCGCCTTCCCGCAACCGTTCTCGCTGGTTGCAGTGGCCTAATGTGGGGTGACCTGCCTCGCTTACCGTTGCGGGGGCAGTGTCGGCTTTGAACCGACTTCCCGTTTCACCTCGCGAATGCGGACCATCCGTCGAGGCACCTTTCGAACCAAAATCGACGTTACCTGAGCTTGCGCCACAGGGTCAAGCGGACGGTCGCCGCTTCAAGAACTGCAGGATAAAGCTGAGCAGCCCGGCTTGTGACGCGCCCACTCGGGGCGCTTCGCCGCATAAGCCTCACATCCTGCTTGAATTTCATAGGGTTGCGACAACACCTGCAGCCATCGCGTGAGCGGCTCTATGTCGCCGCGCGTTGCCGATTCGATGACCTGCTGCGCCAAATAATTTCTGGGTACATAAATCGGATTGATCCGATTCATCATCGCCACACGCTCCGCGACGTCCGGAGTCTGACGCTCACAGCGCTGCCGGCGAGCCGCCAACCAGGCTTGCCAACGGGTGAGCAACTCACCGTCCAAATCCTCTTCACGGTAAAGGGCCTCGCGCAAAGGCTCGGGGTCTTGGTCAGCGTAAGCCAACTGCCTGAAAAAAAGCGTGTAGTCAGTTTCTGTCGCGGCAAGAAGCTCAAATAAATCGGCTAACCAGGCATCATCTGAGGCCTCCTCGAGCTGTATAAGCCCTAATTTCTGCGCTAACAGTCGTCGATACTCCAGACGAAAGACAGATCGATATTCCTCTAAGCCCGCCTGTAGCAGCGACTCATCTGGCACTAGGGACTGTAGCGCGTTTGCTAGCCTTGCCAGATTCCACAGACCCATCTGCGGTTGGTTACCAAAGGCATAGCGTCGCCCTTGCGCATCGGTCGTATTAGGCGTCCATTGGGGATCGTAACCCTCAAGCCAACCATAAGGACCGTAGTCGATCGTCAAACCCAGAATCGACATGTTGTCGGTGTTCATTACGCCATGTACGAACCCGACTCGCATCCAATGTGCGATCAAGTGCGCTGTACGCGA
>RFOD01000041.1 GCA_009926865.1 Gammaproteobacteria bacterium
TTAGAGCGCGCATGACCGATATGACAAAAGTCATACACCGTATCCCCGCAAAGATACATGCGGATCTCGCCAGCGCGGATCGGCGTAAGGGCCTCCTTCTCGCCTGTCAAAGAATTATGGACCCGAATCATGGGCCGGTGCTCGCCTCAAGCCGCGCGATCGCACGCTCCACCCCCATCAATGCCAAAATGGGGCCCAGCTCGGGGCCATGATCGCGACCTGTGAGCGCCAGACGCAGCGGCTTAAAGAGCGCTGGCCCCTTGGCACCCGTTGCCGCCTTCACGGCTTGCGTCAGCGCCGACCAGTCCGCGCCATGCGTCCGCAGCGCCGTGATCGCCGCCGCGGCAAAGTCAGGGCTGAGAGTCGGTGTCGCAGGGGGCCCTGACTCGGCTTGGATCATCCCCTCACCAAAGATCACCGCTGCCCAATCCGCCACATCCTGCGGGACAACGACATTTGCCTGCACGGCAGCGACGAAGGCCCGTGCGGTCGACTCATCGAGACCTTGAGGAAGTTGGGGACGCATCCACGCGAGCGCTTCATCGGCAGACAACGCATGCACCGCATCTTTCTGCCATACCGCGAGCTGCACAGGATCCCAACGGGCGGGCGAGCGCACGAGATGCGCGGGATTAAAATGCTGCGCCAGCGTCGGCAAATCCTGTAGACCCGTCAGATCACTCGAATGCCCCAAGCGATAAAGCTGATTCACCAGCGCGATGGGGAGATACCCGTCCGCACCGAGCTCGGCGACCGACTTCGCGCCCGCGCGCTTGGAGAGCGGCGAGCCATCCATCGCGGTGATCAAAGAAATGTGTCCGTAATCCGGGGCCTTAAGATCCAGCGCCATCGCAATCAATAATTGGCGAGGCGTATTCGATAAATGATCTTCGCCCCGCAACACCGTGGTCACGCCCATGAGCGCGTCATCCACGATATTCGAAAAAAAGAAAGAAGCCGTACCATCGGCTCGACGGATAATGAAATCGCCGATATCCGCGCACTGAAACGCCTGCTCGCCATGCACGAGATCCAAAAATTCTACTCGCCCGTCATCCGGCACCCGAAAACGCAAGGTGGGCTCGCGACCCTCGGCTTCGCGTGTAGCACGCTGCTCGGCGGTCAAATGGCGACACGTGCCCGCGTATCGCGGTGGCTTACCCGCCGCGAGCTGCGACTTGCGACTGATATTGATTTCGAGCGGCGTGCAATAACAGGGATACACCCGCCCTGCGCGCTCGAGGGTCTCGAACGCGTCGGCATAGACCGCCGAACGAGCCGACTGACGCACGATCTGCCCGTCCCACCCGAGACCCAACCACTCTAGGTCTGTCTCGATTTGTTGGGCGTACGCCTCGGAGCTGCGCTCGGCGTCGGTATCTTCGATACGCAACAAAAACTGCCCGCCATCGCGTCGTGCGAGCAACCAATTGAAAAGCGCAGTACGGGCATTGCCGAGGTGGATGGCACCACTGGGACTCGGCGCAAAACGGGTGACTGTCATGAGGGCAAGATTATCATGCGGGCTGATCGCCATGGCTGCCGTACAATCCCCCCTATGCGTGTGCGCTTCGTCTCAGACCTGCACTTGGACGCCGAGACACCGGCGGCGGCCGAGGCCTTCCTGACTCTCTTACAGGACATTCGCGCGACGGCAGCCGAGTCCCCGCAGGTGCTCTATATTCTGGGTGATCTGTTTGAAACTTGGATCGGTGATGATGACCCCGATCCGTTTCGCGATGAGATCTGCGCCGCATTGCAGCGCACCCACGGTCAGGGCGTACACCTTTACATCATGGCGGGTAATCGCGATTTCTTATACGGCGATCGGTTTACGGCGCGCACCGGTGCGATCGTCCTTCCAGATCCGACGGTTGCGACCCTCTTTGGTGAGCGCGTATTACTGACGCATGGCGATGTGCTTTGCACCGATGACACGGCCTACCAAGAATTACGTAGCACCGTTCGCGATCCGACATTCCAAGCACGGCTCCTTGGCTTACCGCTCGAAGCGCGTCAACGATTAGCGGTGGCGGCCCGTGCCGGAAGTCGCGCCCATACGGCGACGACGGCTGCGAATATTATGGATGTCAATGAAATCGCCGTGAACGCCGCCTTTGAGACGACGCACACACGTGTCATGGTGCATGGTCATACGCACCGGCCCGGCGAACACACCCACCTTCTCACAGAGGGTCAAACCGCGACGCGCTATGTGCTCGATGCCTGGCACACAGAAGGCGGTGTCCTTGAGCGGGTGGCAACAGGGTGGCGCCGATACACCATCCCCTTTCCATCGTAGGCGAGTGAGTCCGTCTAATCCGTCAGGCTAACGCGGCGGCGGACCCGAGTGAAAGCGAAACTCGCTGTCGGGCGCGGTCACCAAACCCGCCTCGATGGCAGCAAGCTCTTCAAGCCGCAGATGCCAATCTTTGATCCCGAGTGCACTCGCGTGCTGCTCTGCTAAGCGCAAATACAATTCAAAATGCCGCGCCTCAGAGGCTTCAAGACCACGATAAAGCTCTGCCACCGGCGTCGGTAATACCGTTTGTTGAGCGGCATCCCGCGCGGCGAGTAACCGAAAGCGCTCACAGGAACGCGCTTCGATCAGCGCCCCCATCAACAGGAGATCGAGCTTACGCCGCGGCTCATGCGTTTGAAGCTCCGCCCGTAAACCCGCGGCATAACGGCCCGGCTTTTGTCGCAGATACGGCAACTTCGCCTGCTGCATGAGTTTGTCGACCTGCTCAAAGTGCCGCAGTTCCTCACGCGCCAGTCTCGACAAACGCGTCGCGAGCGCCCGATCCTCAGGATAAGCAAACATGAGCGCGAGCGCGGTCGAGGCCGCTTTTTTCTCGCAGTTGGCATGATCAGCCAGCAACGCGTCCCAGCGCTGGACTGCCTCATCGACCCATTCAGGCGGGGTCGCCGCTTGTAGGATGTGCACGCGCTACCCTCTTCACCGTCCCGCCTCAGACGCCCTGCACCACCTTGAGTGCGCCTTGGGTAGTGCGTCGACTCGCTTTGGCCGCATCGGAACGCTCGACTCCGAGTCGGGCAAGATAATCAGGCGTCACATCTGAGGTCACGTATTGCCCTGAGAAACAGGAGGTATCAAATTCTTTGACAGCGGCATCATCATGCTGACAGGCCAGCACCAGATCCTCAAGATCCTGATACACCAACCAGTCGGCCCCGATCAAAGTACGGACTTCTTCTTCGGTACGATCCGCCGCTACAAGCTCACTCGCCGCCGGCATATCAATGCCATAGACATTGGGATGGCGCACGGGTGGGGCCGCCGAGGCGAAGTAGACCTTGTGTGCCCCCGCCTCTCGTGCAAGTTCAATAATTTGTGCCGAAGTGGTCCCGCGAACGATCGAATCATCGATCAGCAAGACGTTTTTATTCCGAAACTCCAGATCAATCGCATTTAACTTTGAGCGCACGGATTTTTTACGCTGATCCTGACCTGGCATGATGAAGGTTCGGCCGATATAACGGTTTTTGATAAAGCCTTCGCGGTATTTGGCGCCGAGCCCTTGCGCAAGCTGTAGCGCTGCGGTCCGACTGGTATCAGGAATCGGGATCACCACATCGATGTCGTGATCGGGATGCAGGCGTTTGATTTTTTCGGCGAGGCGATCGCCCATTCGCATCCGCGCGCGCTGCACTGAAATATTGTCGATGATGCTATCGGGTCTTGCGAAGTACACATACTCAAAGATACAAGGCGTGTGGTGGGTGGTCGACACACACTGCTGATTTTGTAAGCGGCCACGCTCGTCAATAAACACCGCTTCGCCCGGAGCCACATCGCGCAAAAACTTAAAGCCCAACATATCGAGCGCCACGGACTCCGACGCGAGCATGTATTCGCTGCCCTTCGGCGTCTCACGCACCCCAAGGACTAACGGCCGAATGCCATTGGGGTCCCGAAAGCCCAAAATCCCATGGCCGATGATCATCGCCACCACGGCGTATCCACCCCGACAACGACGATAGAGCGCCGTCACCGCAGCAAACACGTCCGCTGCCGTCACGCGAGGGGTCCCCACCCGCTGCAGCTCGGAGGCGAGCACGTTAAGCAGTACCTCTGAGTCCGAGCTCGTGTTGAGATGACGTCGCTCTTCGCGAATGAGCACGTCCGCGAGCTCCGCGGCGTTGGTGAGATTACCGTTATGCCCGAGCACCATGCCGTAGGGCGCATTCACATAAAAGGGTTGCGCTTCTGCGGCACCATCATGGCCCGCAGTGGGATAGCGCACGTGCCCGATACCGATATTGCCCTTGAGATCGAGCATGTCCTTTTGATCAAAGACATCGCGCACGAGCCCCGAGCCTTTGCGCATCGCCACGAGACCGCCCGCGGCAGTGACGATCCCCGCAGCATCCTGACCCCGATGCTGGAGCACCGTCAGGGCGTCATACAGTCGTTGATTGACAGGGGAGGTTCCAACGATGCCGACAATACCGCACATGTGATGATCCTCTGTCTCTCTAGACGTTTAAATGACGAGTGGGGGACGTTTAACCAAACTTTGAATGTCGACCAGGCTGTTTAAAAGCTCAGCACCCATCGTGACAGCAGGTCTCAAACGCGAAGCCTGCCACCACTCGGTTTGCTCAAGCTCAAACTGCAGCGCGATCAGCGCGATTAATGAAATCACGACCAGACCCCGAGCCGCGCCAAAGAAAAGCCCGAGCATTCGATTGACCGGCCCAAAAATAGAGGCATTGATGAGTCGACTGATTAAGGCGCCGACGACCGAGACCACCGCAAAGGCAAGCACCCCAATCGAAAATCCACCGAGCACCGAGCGTAGCATCGGGTCGGTGATCCACCCCTGCAACCACGACTCACCCAGCGCGCCATAGTGAATACCGACCCAGATCCCGATGACCCAACTTGCGAGACTAAAGACCTCAGCGATGAGACCCCGCATGAGCCCCCAGATCGAAAACACGCCGAACACCAAAATAATGGCGTAGTCGACAGCCGTCATGATGAGACCACCATGCCTTGAAAGCCTGCGGCCCTCACTTGACGCAAGAGCGCATCGGCGGCCGCTCGATCTTTCGCCGGACCCACCCACACGCGGTGCAAGGGTTGAGCGCTCTCCGCAGCCGTGATTCGCACTGCGAAGCCTTTGGCGCGTAAGCCCGCAGCAACGCGCTCGGCGCCTTGGCGATTACTGAACACCCCCGCCTGTACAAAGAATCCCGGCGTGGTCGTCGCGAGAGGGGGCGGTGGAGTCTGCACCGCAATGGGAGCTTGTTCGATCGGATCAACCGTGCTCTCAGCTTGCGCGGTGGAGGGCGCAGCCTCCGGCACGGGCTCGTCGATCAGGAGCGCATCGCTCGTCCCTTGACCGTCGGTGAGATCGACTTCCAGCTGTCGAATAGGGATCTCGTCATCCTCAAGCCCAACCGTAGCCGAGGGCGGCTGGCCCGCGCCCGAAAAGAGCTCAGGCAGCAGCAGAACCGCCAGACCCACCAGGATGACGGCTCCTGTGATTCGGTGTTTCAGCGCGGTGTCCAAGCTGGGAATTATAACTGAAGCCAGTCGAGTGCCGGCCCCACGGTTTGAAATGAACCACAGACGAGGACCTCGGCGTCAGGCTCGGCCTCGGACTCCGCGAGGGCTCGCGCGAGCGCACAGCCCTCGATGACATCGGGGACGAGCGCGAGACAGCGCTGATCCGGACCCAGTTGCACCCGAAGCGCCTCGGGCCCCGCTCCCCGTTCCCCCGCTAAGCCACAGAGAATCCAGCCATCCACCTGATCGCGAAGCGCGGTAAAAAGCGCCCCCGCGTCTTTATCGGCAAACATACCGACGACGGCATATCGGTACCGGGGGCGTGCCGTGGCGGCAAGCCCGGCGGCGAGCGCCTCGGCGGCCGGGCCGTTGTGCGCGACATCCAAAATCCACCCCAACCCCGCCCGATCGCGATGGCGCTGTAGACGACCTGGGACCGTGACCTCACTCATCGCCTGACGCGCCGCCTCATCAGAGAGCGATGCCGCCGGCCGTAGCGCTCGATAGGCTGCGAGTGCGGAGGCGGCATTACTCGCTTGAATGGGAGCACGCATCGCCGATTCGGGTAACTCAAAGGGCGCAAAATCCACCCCCAGTTGTCGTGGACGAGCGCCGATTTCTTTGAGTATCCGATGCACGCTCTCTGGCATGGAGGCTTGACCGAGAATAACCGGTCGATCTCGACGGGCAATCGGCGCTTTTTCCGCACCGATATGCTCAAGCGTCGGCCCTAACCAATCGGTATGATCGAGACCGATAGACGTGATCACCGCGACATCCGCATCAATGATATTGGTCGCATCTAAACGTCCGCCGAGTCCCACCTCGATCAAGGCCATCTGCAAACGCCCTGCAGTCGCTTCTTGGGCAAAGATCAGAAGCGCTGCCAAGGTGCCGTACTCAAAAAAAGTCAGGGCGATGGGCGCTTTGCCCTCTGACCCAAGTCGCGCCGCCTCGATCTCGGCAAAGACGCTCTCCAGCCGCTCATCGCTGACCGGATCGCCATTGAGTGTGATCCGCTCGTTGTAGCGCCGCAGATGAGGCGAGGTATAAGCACCATAGTCGATGCCCTCCGCCCGGGCCAACGACCCTAAAAAGGCGACGGTTGAGCCCTTACCATTGGTGCCGCCAATCAGAATGCTGGGAATGCGCCAAGGTAAAACGCCTAAGCGCTCTGCGACCTCGCGAACTCGCGCGAGACCTAATTCAATTTCTTCGGGATGCTGCGCCTGTTGGTGCGCAAGCCACTCAGGGAGCCGCATCGGCGGGAGCGGCTTGCTTCATGAGCATGCGCAGCAGTGACGCCAATCGCGAACGCATCTCGCGCCGATCAATGATGAGATCGATCACACCATGCTCAAGCAAAAACTCACTGCGCTGAAAACCTTCGGGGAGTTTTTCACGCACTGTTTGCTCGATCACCCGAGGGCCGGCAAAGCCGATCAAAGCCTTGGGCTCGGCCACATTGAGATCACCCAACATCGCAAGACTCGCCGAGACCCCCCCCGTGGTGGGATCTGTCAACACCGAAATAAAAGGCAAACGCGCCCGCGATAACTCGGCGAGTGCGGCACTGGTCTTCGCCATCTGCAAAAGCGAAAGCAGCGCTTCTTGCATTCGCGCCCCGCCGCTGGCACTAAAGTTAATCAAAGGCGTGCGGTGAGCTAACGCATGATCGACCGCGCGACGGAATCGCTCACCGACGACTGAGCCCATCGAGCCCCCCAAAAACTGAAACTCAAACGCGCACGCGACAATGGGCATGGCTTCAAGTTGTCCCGTCATAGCGATCAGGGCATCTTGTTCACCGGTGTTCTTCTGGGCGGCGACGAGACGATCTTTGTAACGCTTACTATCGCGGAACTTCAGGGGATCAGTGGGCGTAATGTTTTCACCAATTTCTTTGGCTGTGCCCTCATCGAGAAACCTGAGCAAACGATCGCGCGCACCAATGCGCATGTGATGGCCACACTTGGGACACACATTTTGGTTGCGCTCAAGCTCCGCTCGGTAGAGCGGCGAATCGCAGGCCGGACACTTGATCCACAGGCCCTCGGGAACCGAGCGCGAGCGCCGTGCCGTCTGCACACGAGAAGGAACAATCTTGTCGTACCACGCCATGGCGCGACTATAGCCGAATCGGCAAACCGAAGGCGGCTGGGTAATCGATGGCCCGCAGATAAAGCCCCTCGGGCGCTGCAGTGGGCGCGCTCTGCTTGCGATCGCGGCCGGCGAGGATCCTCTCTACATCCGTCGCGGCGCGCTCCCCGCGTCCGACACTGATCAAAAGGCCCGCGATATTACGCACCATGTGATGCAAGAACGCATTCGCACAGATATCGAGATAGACCCGCTCACCGTCTCGAGAAACCTCGATGGACTCGACCCGACGCACGGGCGTTTTTGACTGACACTCAGCGGCGCGAAACGCGCTGAAGTCATGTTCGCCCACCAGCACCTGAGCGGCCATATGCATACGCTCTGCATCGAGTGTCTCACGCACCCAAGTGCAACGCTCCACCTCAAGCGCTGATCGCACCGCGCGATTAAATATTTGATAACGATAATGACGACGCAATGCGCTATAGCGCGCATGAAAATGCTCGGGCACCGCTTGCGCCCACGCGACGCTAATGTAGCGCTCCAGATGCGCATTAGCGCCGAGGACCCAGGCTCGTGCACTACGCGCGGCGTCACTGTCAAAATGCACAACCTGACCCAATGCGTGGACGCCCGCATCGGTGCGCCCTGCGCAGGTGAGTTCCACAGGGTGATCGGCCACTTGGCTCAACGCCTCAACGAGCGCGCCTTGGATACTGCGTAAGCCCGTTTGATGCTGCCAGCCTACATAGTGAGTGCCGACATACTCGACACCCAGCGCCCAGCGGGTCATGACTTCGGCAAAGAATCCAGTAAGCGTAGTGCCTCGGCGCGTTGGGCTTCGTTGCCATTTTTGAGCGCGAGCTGTAACTCGGTCATCGCGGCGTTGTGATCACCCATTTCGATATAAGCGCGCGCCAGATCTATCATGCTCCCCGCCTCCTCGATCGGTGGCGGATCGCCTTCTAGATCCTCTGCATTTGCCGACATGATTTCATTGAAGCTGAGCTTCGACTCCGCTTGCGCACTGATCGCAGGCTCAGCGAGGTTCTCGACCTCGGTCGCCTCTTCGCTCTCGTTCCCGTCAACGCCATCAGCGCCCGCTACGCCATCTGACACCTCTGCGCCTGCAGCGGCCGTCTCTTGATCAGCAGCGGCTATGCCATCAAGGGTCGCTGTCAACGCGGGGGCCTCCGAGACACCCCCGTCGCGCTCACGATGTAAACGAGCGAGGGCGATGTCAGCCTGCTGGGCTTGAGCCTCCGCTTCCTCTGCCCGACGCGACTGTCCGCGCAATAAAACCGAGAGTAGCGCGATCACCGCTAGCGCGACCCCCCACAACCACCAAAGATTTCCTAAGCGTTCTTGTAATGCACTGGGAGCGGATGCTTGCGACGGGATCTGCGTCTCAAGCTCCGCACGCGCCTTATCGAGCGCTTGTTTGAGTGAGGCGATCTCGGCTTGTTGCGCAGCCAGTTGTGCGGTGACGTCGTCCGTTTCAGCGGGTGACTCAGAAGCGGTGTCGGTAGGATCGGAAGCCGTTGGCGCAGCGGACTCGGCGACAGGCGCAGCCGGAGACTCTGGCGCGGGTGTCGGTGCCCCACCCCAGATGCCTAATCTTTGCTGGACTTCACGAAACGCCGCAACGCGCGATATCGCGACCAGCTCCGTGCGGGCGGGGAGTCGAAGCTCTGCACCCACGAGCAATTGACTCATATCGCCACCGACAAACGCCGCTGGGTTACCCCGGTAAAGCCCCACCATCGCCTGAGCGAGCGTGACATCGCGGGAGGCCGCAAGCTCGCGCGAAATCGCCATCAAGCTTTCACCGGGGCGCACTCGGCGTAACTCGGTTGCGCTCTGCGGCGTCGCGGGTGCGGTCGGTACGGCGGGTGCCGCAGGAGTGGTCACCTGGGGCCCCGGCGTCGCGGTGGTGATGACCCGCTGCTGAGCGAGTGCGCTAGCCGCAGCAAGCGTCAAGCTGAGCGTGATTGCGAGCACCGCAGACCGCGCCCCGATAGCGGGCTCTTTGTGATCCCTTTTGACCATCCACGCCATGATTGTCCCCCTACTTCGCACGCTAGACGACTTCCTTAATATTCACCCTTATCAACGGATAATCAAAGATAATCGCGTGTCAAAATTTCAGCGATCTGTACGCTATTCGTCGCCGCCCCTTTACGGATGTTGTCCGAGACCACCCAGAGGTTCAAGCCATGGGGGTGCGAAAGATCCTCACGCAAGCGACTGACATAGACGAGGTCGTTACCTGCCGCATCGATCGCAGCAGTCGGATAGCCACCCGCTTTGCGAGTATCGATCAGCTTAACGCCTGGAGCATTCTCCAGCAGTCGGCGTGCCTCAGGAACGGTGAGCTTACGCTCGGTCTCGATGCTAATCGCTCGGTCTCGATGCTAATGACCTCGGAGTGACCAAAGAATACGGGCACGCGCACGGTTGTCGCATTCACTTTAATCTCAGGATCTCCAAAGATCTTCTGGGTCTCCCAGTGCATCTTCATTTCTTCTTTGGTGTAGCCGTTTTCCTGAAATTGATCGATTTGCGGCACCACATTAAAGGCAATCTGAGTCGCTATTTTTTTCGGCTTCACAGGCCCCTTGCCGCTCATCAACGCCACGCTCTGATTCGCGAGCTCTTCGATCGCCTCACGCCCGGCGCCCGAAACCGACTGATAGGTCGCGACGTTGATTCGCTGGATCCGCGCCGCATCATGCAGCGGCTTTAGCGCAACGAGCATCTGGATGGTCGAGCAGTTCGGATTAGCAATGATTCGTCGCTTGGTGAACGCTTTGATCGCCTCGGGGTTCACTTCGGGTACGACCAGTGGGATGTCATCTTCGTAACGAAACTCGGACGTATTATCGATGACCACGCAGCCCGCCTGCGCCGCCTTCGGCGCATACGTTCGCGAGATGCTACCGCCTGCGGAAAAAAGCCCGATATCCGCATCCGCAAAGTCAAAAGTCTCTGCATCGACCACGGGGATATCCTTGCCACGAAACTCAACGCCTTTACCTAAGGAGCGGCTGCTCGCGAGCGGAATGAGCTTGGCGACTGGAAATTCGCGCTCTTCCAATACTTTGATCATGGTTTCACCCACGAGCCCGGTCGCCCCGAGCACCGCTACTCGCCACTCTCGACTCATCGACGTCGTACTCCTCGTTATCTTTGGTTTATCTTTGGGTGATGACCGGTGTCATTGACGTGACATCGGCGTTCTGCGCCCGATGACGCAGGTAATGATCCATCAATACAATGGCGAGCATGGCCTCAGCGATCGGCGTCGCCCGGATGCCCACGCAGGGATCATGTCGACCCGTCGTAATCACCTCAACGGGCTCGCCGTCGAGATTGATCGTACGCCCCGGCACCTGAATACTCGAGGTCGGCTTCAGCGACACATGCACCACGATGTCTTGACCACTGGAGATACCGCCGAGCACGCCGCCTGCGTTGTTCGTGACAAATCCGTCTGGCGTGAGCTCATCGCGGTGTTCGCTACCGCGCTGCTCGACGGATCGTACGCCCGCGCCGATCTCAACCGCCTTCACCGCATTGATACCCATCATGGCGTGCGCGATATCGGCATCCAGCCGATCAAAGACGGGCTCGCCGAGTCCCGGCGGCACCTTGCGCGCGACCACTGTCACGCGTGCGCCGAGCGAATCTCCCTCACCGCGAATCCCCCAAATGAGATCCTCTAGCTCCGTAACCCGTGCTGGATCAGGGCAAAAAAACGGATTGTCATAGGCGGTCTCAGGCGCAACCGGCTCAAGCTCGCGATCACCGATCTTACTGAGGTAACCAAAGATTTCTATCCCGAGTCGCTGCGCCAAATATTTACGCGCGATGACACCGGCGGCGACCCGAATGACCGTCTCGCGCGCTGAAGAGCGCCCGCCACCTCGATAATCTCGAAAACCATACTTTTGCTGGTAGGTGTAATCCGCGTGACCGGGGCGGAAACGGTCTTTGATCTTGTCATAGTCGCGCGAGCGAGCATCGGTATTTTCAACCAAAAGCCCGATGGAGGTTCCCGTTGTGCGGCCCTCAAAGACCCCGGACAAAATACGCACCACATCGGCTTCTTTACGCTGGCTCACAAACTTGGATGTGCCGGTGCGACGTCGATCGATATCCTGGGCGAAATCTTCTTCGCTTAATTCGAGCCCTGGTGGGCAGCCATCGATAATCCCGCCCAACGCCGGCCCATGGCTTTCACCAAAGGTCGTGACCTGAAAGAGCTTCCCCCAACTATTACCGGACATGCGTTTTACCCACCGTTACGCTCTAGAGCTTGCGCGATTTGCTCACGCGTCAACAAAAACACGCCGCCGCCACCACGCTCGAACTCGAGCCACATGAACGGCCAACGCGGCCAAGTGCGTCGTACTGCGCGCTCGGTATTACCGACCTCGACCACCAAGATGCCGCGCGGATTCAGGTGATCGATCGCCTGTTCCAAAATAATACGAACCGAGTCGAGACCCTGCGGCCCCGCTGCGAGCCCGAGACCTGGCTCGTGACGGTATTCCGCCGGTAACGACTTGAATTCCCGAGCGCCCACGTAGGGCGGATTGCTGACGATGATATCGTACCGCTCGCCCGACAAAGCCTCGAAATGGTCCGACTGACGTAGCCGAACGCGTCGGCTCAGCCCCAAAGCTCGGCGATTTTCTTGCGCCAACGAGAGCGCTTCGAGCGAGATATCGGTGCCGTCCACCCGAGCTTGAGGCAGATAATGCGCGCAAGCGAGCGCGATACAACCGCCCCCCGTACAGAGATCGAGGATGCGACGCACACGCGTTGGATCGATCCAGGGACGAAATTCCTGCTCAATCAATTCCGCGAGCGGCGAGCGTGGAACGAGCGCACGCGCATCGGTTTTGAGGGGCAGACCGGCAAACCAGGTCACGCCCGTCAGGTACACGGCCGGCTGGCGGGTCTCGATGCGAAGCTCCAGTAACGCTTCATAGGCTGATCGCTCAGCGGGTCGCAAACGACGCTGCAGCGTGCGGGGCGATATCGGCCCTGTGACCTTCAGCGCATACGCGAGTAGCGCAGCGGCCTCATCACCTGCGTTATCGGTGCCATGACCAAAGAACACCCGCGCGCGGGTCAAACGCCTTGCGCCGCGACGTAAGGCCTCCAGCACGGTCTCAGTGGGGGCTACCTTGTGGGATACTTTGCGCATGTCTACGGAGATTGTGCCACCGAACCCCCCTCGCTCGCCCGACTTTGCGCCGCGTCAACCGGGGCTCGGTACGCGCGCGTTCATCGCCCTGCAGCATGTCTTACCGCAACATGCGATTTCACGGCTCATTCATGCGCTCGCTCGCAGCCAAACGCCTTGGATCAAGAATCTTTTCATCCGCGAGTTCAGTCGTCTTTTCCGACCCGATCTGAGTGATGCCTTGCAACCGGATCCCTATGCGTACGACTCATTCAATGCGTTTTTCACGCGTGCCTTGCGATCCGACGCGCGCCCCTTACCCGACAATCCCCTCGCGCTCGCCTCACCGGTTGATGGCACGGTGAGTGAGATCGGGGATATTGACGAGGATCGCTTGCTACAGGCCAAGGGTCGGCACTACACCTTAGATGCGTTGCTCGCGGGGCGCCAAGAATGGATCGAGCGTTTTCGCCACGGTCGCTTCGCAACGATTTATTTGGCACCCTATAACTATCACCGGATCCATATGACGTGTGACAGCACGCTACAGGATGTGTGGTTCGTGCCGGGACGCCTGTTCAGTGTCAATCGAGTCACCGCCGATGGAGTGGCTAACCTCTTTGCGCGCAATGAACGTGTAAACGTATTCTTTGAAGAAGCAGGGCTTGCACATGGTCTTGTCATGGTGGGTGCTCTCAATGTAGGGAGCATTGAGACGATCTGGCACGGCGAAGTCGCGCCTCGTCGACCTCGCACCCTCACACGATTACCGTTAACCGAGCTTAATCGGGAAATGCGGCGCGGTGATGAGATGGGCCGATTTAACATGGGCTCCACCGTCATCCTGCTCTTCCCCAAAGATTCCATCCGTTGGCGCGAGGGGCTAAAAAGCGGTGATATCGTCCGCATGGGAGAGACCATTGGCGAGCGTCTCTGACTGGCAACCGACCGCTAGCCTTGAGATCCTGCGTCATCGAGCGAGGCTATTGTCACATACGCGTCATTTCTTTGAAGAACGTCAGGTGCTCGAGGTCGACACGCCCGCACTCATCAACACCGCTGTCACAGACATCCATCTAAGACCCCTCGAAGTCGCGCTCGGAAGTGATAAAAAATACCTACACACCTCGCCCGAATATGCGATGAAACGCTTGCTGGCGGCCGGCAGCGGAGACATCTATCAGCTCTGCCATGTTTATCGCGGCGAAGAGCAAAGCCGACACCACAATGCAGAATTTATGTTGCTCGAATGGTATCGAGTGGGATTCGATATGGAATCTTTGATCGCGGAAGTCATGGATCTACTTGATCGATATTCGCAAGCCCTTGACTTACCCGCTCGACCCCGTATTCAGCAACGCTATCGAGACTTATTACGCGAACAACTCGCGATCGACCCGCTGGAGATCGAACACTCGGCGTTACGCGATCTCGCCTGCCAACATGGTCTTGACTCGGTCAGCGCAAAAGCGCTCAGTCGTGATGAGTTACTCGACTTTTTAGTGGGCTCGGTCGTCGGTCCAACACTGGGACAGGGCAGCTGGTTGGCACTCACCCACTACCCCGCCTCTCAAGCCGCGCTGGCCGAGCTCGACCCGCAAGACCCTGCGGTCGCGCTACGTTTTGAGATCTACGCCGATGGTATTGAGCTTGCGAACGGCTTTGTCGAGCTCACCGATGTGACTGAGCAGCGTCAACGCTTTGAGCGAGATAATCTCGTCCGTCGCCAAGCCGGTTTGGCAGACTATGCACTCGATGAACGCCTTTTGGCGGCACTCGATGCGGGTATCCCAAAATGTGCCGGGGTGGCGCTGGGCTTTGATCGCGCCCTCATGGTCTGCAGTGGGATGTGATGAGTTTTACGACGGAGCGTGCCTAATGACTCACGACGCTGAGCACTCGCAAATTGATTTTTCAGACAAGGAACGCGGCTACGCGGAACTGGCCGCGCAACTCACCGGCCTTTTGCAGGGTGAGCGAGATCTCATTGCTAACCTCGCGAATACCGCAGCACTCATCTATCACAATTTGCCGAATCTCAACTGGGCGGGGTTTTATCTTTGGCACCCCACGAGTCAGCAACTCGTACTCGGCCCCTTTCAAGGAAAAACCGCATGCGTGAGGATTGAACTCGGTAAAGGCGTCTGTGGGACCGCGGCGGCGACACGCCAAACGCAGCTCGTCACGGATGTACACGCCTTCCCCGGTCACATCGCCTGTGACAGCGCCTCAAATTCGGAAATCGTGATTCCTTTGCTGCACACGACGCCCACCACAAAGCAGGAGCTCCTCGGCGTCCTGGATCTTGATAGCCCACTCATCGCCCGCTTTGACGAACGCGATAAAGCTGGCCTCGAGGCCTTATGTGCGATCTTGCTGAGGAGTGTGCATTAGCGAGCGCAGGCTCGCGACGAGCTTACTGAAATGTACTCACCCGTGCGGGTATCGACGCGAATGACTTCGCCTTGGTTGATGAAGAGCGGCACGCGTACCACGGCACCCGTCTCAAGCTTCGCGGGCTTTTGACCACCCGTTGCGGTATCACCGCGTACGCCTGGGTCTGTCTCAACGATCGTCGCTTCAATGTGCTGTGGCGGTGTCACGACCAAGGGCACGCCGTTCCAAAGCGTCACGATGCAGGTCACACCATCTTTCAGCCATTGCTCGGCATCACCCACCGCTGATTTACCCGCGGCGTGCTGCTCAAAGTTCTCAGGCACCATGAAATGCCAGAACTCCCCATCTTGGTAGAGGTACTGCATGTCGACGTCCATCACGTCTGCCGCCTCAACGGAATCGCCCGACTTCCAAGTCTTCTCGACCGTTCGGCCCGTCTTGAGATTTCGCACTCGTACGCGGTTGAAAGCCTGGCCTTTACCGGGCTTCACCATCTCGTTCTCCACGATGACGTACGGATCGCCATCGATCAGGATCTTGAGCCCGGACTTGAATTCGTTGGTGCTGTAGCTGGCCATGTCTGCTTCCCGTGCGATCTCGAGAGCCGTCATGCAAAACCTCAGCGCTTTGCATTCGTGCCCTCGGCGGCCCAGAATACCTGGGCCCAAAAAAGGTAGCGCATGATAGTCGGAACCCCCCTCGCCCGCCAGAGCCTTGCCCCACGCTGGCAACAGGACCTCGCCACGGCCGTGACAGACCCGGCGGAGCTCGCGGCCCTCTTGAACCTGCCACGAGAATGGATTGAGCCTGCGCGTCGTGCCGCTGAGCACTTTGGCTTAAAAGTCCCGAGAAGCTTCATCGCTCGCATGCGCGCGGGGGATATCGCCGATCCGCTCTTGCGACAGGTATTGCCGATCGTCGAAGAGTGCGATTCCACACCCGGATTTGTCGCTGACCCCCTTGGGGAGATGGCCGCTCGAGCAGCCGCCGGGCTCTTACACAAATACGCTCACCGCGCGTTGTTGATTACGACCCAAGCCTGCGCCGTACATTGCCGGTATTGTTTCCGTCGCGAGTTTCCCTACGAGGATCACCTCAGCGACGGCGCACGCTGGAGCGATGCCCTCGCCGCTGTTCGCGCGGATCCGAGTATCCGTGAGCTCATCTTAAGTGGCGGCGACCCCCTTTCTTTGAGCACCGGTCGTCTTCGACAGATCACTGATGCCCTACGTGATGCACCACATGTCACGATGCTTCGCTTACACACGCGAACACCGGTGGTCTTACCCTCGCGGGTCGATGACGAATTTATAGACTGGCTTCGCTCGCTACCGTTTCGCGTCACGATCGTACTGCACAGTAATCACCCCCATGAACTTTCTGGGGACGCGCTGGACGCGATCCGTGCACTCAAAGAAACGGGCGTCGCGCTCTTGAATCAAACCGTACTATTACGCGGTGTGAATGATGATCCTGCTGTGTTAACGGAGCTCAGCTTGCGTTTGCATGCTCACGGCGTATTACCGTACTACCTGCACTTACTCGATCGAGTGCGTGGCAGCGCGCACTTCGAAGTCCCCGAGCAGCGCGGCATCGAACTGATCGACCAAATCGCCCGCACGCTACCTGGGTTTTTAGTCCCGAAACTTGCTCGTGAGTTACCCGGCGAGGACGCTAAAGTCGTCGTCGCAGCGGGGATCCAGCGAAATTAATGATGATTCCGACAGGATACCGATAACGACCCAACTGACTAGCCTGAGCGCGTGTCCGCGATAGGCGGGTGAGGTGTAGTGAGCTTGAGATCTCGCAGCACGACCTTCTGCGCTTTGCACCAATCGGCATATTCTGTCGAATCGCGATCCGGCGATTCCCAAAAATCGCGCTCTTCCTGCTCGTTCGCGAATACGGGAACAGTTTTGATTTTTTTAGGCTCGGGGGTGGCCTCGTTGATCCTACGCTCGGTCATAGACCCTCCGCTCTTTGCGATGCATATCGCGGGCAGAAATCACCCTCAATTTAGACCCAAATGCTCTCAGCGTAAAGGTGACATGTAATCGTCTACCAACCAGTGTCCGTCCAAGCGCATGAAATCGCAGCTCGCTGACGCTATGTTTCCAGTCTGGAACGATTACTAAGGGCTCGTTAGCAAACACCTCCTCAGCCTCTCTGGCTGAAACGCCGTGCTTTTCGCTCTTTCGGGCATTACCCGAGTCCCATTCAAAGCTCTGAACATTCCGTAACCAATTCATGCCCGAATCGTCGGGCAATATCAGCAGAAATACGCTTTGTAAATTTAGGCAATTACGACTCTTTCATCGCCTCTAACCGCGTCACCTGCCGCCAGCCACGCGGTAGCACAGAGCCACGCTGCGCGCGAGCGCCGAGGTATTCTTTGAGCTCTGCCCAGGACAGGGTCATATGTCGATCGCTGTCAGCGCCGCCGGTATAAACCTTAAGCGACCCATTCGGCTCGACAGCGGTCATGCCTGCCAAGATTTCTTTGCGCGCCGCCGCTGCGGCACTTGGGATATTGAATAACTTATTACCCTTGCCCTTCGGCATCTCGGGAAGCTCGCTCACTGGGAATACCAGTAAGCGTCCGTTCTCACCCTTGCCATCGACCGCTGCGACCGCGATCAAGGCTTTCGGCGACAGCACTGGCGCCGGCGGCATGGCCCAGGCTCGTGCGGGCACGCTCAGCACCGCTTTGCCGGCTTTGCGATCGGTCAATAAATCTTGCAAGCGCACGGTAAAGCCATAGCCTGCGTCCGAGGCGAGCACCCAGAGGCTCTCGGGCTCACCCATCAGCACGCTCACCCACTTTGCGCCATCGGGCGGGTTCAGCCGACCTGACAGCGGCTCGCCCAGTCCCCGCGCTGAGGGTAAGGAGTGCGCGGGCAAGCAATAGCTCCGTCCGGTCGAATCAAAGAAAATCGACTGCTGCAGCGACATGCCTCGCACGGCCGCCTGCAAACTGTCGCCCGTCTTGTACTGCAAACTGCGGGGGTCAATTTCATGGCCCTTCGCTGCACGGACCCAACCGCCCGCTGACAAGACAACCGTGACAGGATCATTACTGAGCAGCGCGGTCTCATCAATCGCCTGCGCTGCTTCACGTTCAATGATCTTTGAACGTCGCGCATCGCCAAATTTTTCGGCATCCGCGGTGAGCTCGGTCGATACCAACTTCCGCAGTTTCTTCTCGCTACCCAAAATCGATTCCAAATCCGCTTTTTCTTTGGCGAGCTCCGCTTGCTCGCCGCGGATTTTCATCTCTTCGAGTTTGGCTAAGTGGCGCAGCTTGGTATCGAGGATGGCATCCGCTTGCTCTTCGCTCAGACTAAACCGCTTCATCAGCACCGGCTTAGGCTCATCCTCGCTACGAATGATGCGGATCACCTCATCTAAGTTGAGGTAGGCCACCAACAAACCATCGAGGATGTGTAGGCGTCGAGTGACTCGATCCAAACGCCACTCAAGACGTCGTCGCACCGTACCGATGCGGAACTCAAGCCATTGCGTAAGGATGTCGCGAAGGCCCATCACCCGTGGGCGACCATCGAGACCAATGACATTAAGGTTGACGCGATAGTTACGCTCAAGGTCGGTCGTCGCAAAGAGATGCGCCATCAACTGCTCGGTGTCGACCTTGCGTCCCTTCGGCACGATCACCAAACGAGTCGGATTTTCATGATCGGATTCGTCACGCAAATCCTCGACCATCGGTAATTTCTTGGCCCGCATCTGCTCGGCGATCTGCTCGAGCACCTTGGCACCTGACGCTTGCCACGGTAGCGTCTCGATGACGATACAGTCATCTTCGAGTTGCCAAGTCGCCCGCGCCTT
>RFOD01000042.1 GCA_009926865.1 Gammaproteobacteria bacterium
TACACAGCCGCCGCGGTCGCTTGACGATAACGCGGCGCGAAGACCCGGCAGCACGCGTTGAAGATCGCCGCTTGTCTCGCCATCACCGACTCGTCGGTCCAAGCATTCACGGCCGCATCATCCAAGGGCTGATTCCAATACGCCGTTCCGCGATAGGTGGTGGGATGGATATAAAAGACATCCACCTCAGCGGCAGCCTGTCGATCACCGAACACGTCACCGATCGGCACCGCATCGGCGGCATCCACTTGCTCAGGCCGAGCAGCCCAGTATTCTGGCTCGCGGTAATCCGGCGCGGGCGCATGATCGAGCCCCCCAAAAGGCTGCGCGGGTAACCTCACGGCCAGATCCCGACTCTCCTCGGCCCAGGTGGGAGCGAACATCAGCAATATCAAACCCGCCATCAAGGCGCCCGCGACGACACGACTCATGACTTTCATCGGCACAGCATAGCCCAGCGTGCGTCAGATAACGGTGTTGACCATTCTCTATTCACAGAGTACTCTGTATTTCAGAGTTAATAACCTTTAGATGAAGGACCGCGCCTTTATGAACACCCTGTCAACGAACCCGCCTCGGGGGGACGCCGAGAAACGCCAGCCCGAGCAAGATCTCGCCTTTATCCGGCAACTCATGGAACGCAGCCGGCGCGTCACCGTGCTTGGGGGGCATTACTTTGTGGTCTGGGGCCTCTTGGTGGAAGTGGGCTTGCTTTTGAGCTGGCTGAGTTTCGAGAGGCAGCTCGCCTTAACCCCTGCGCTCATCTGGGGGCCATTGATCGTCGCGGGCTACGCCTACACATTCTGGGCACAGCGACGAGACCGAGCCGTCGAAGGCGCAGAATCACGCGATGGTTATTTGATCGGGCTCGTCTGGCTATGTTTTGGTATCTGCTCGCTAATAGTGCTGCTTGCGGACCTCTGGTTTCAGGTGATCCCGAGTCGGGCTCTGGCTGGGCTTTTCGCCACTTTATCCGGCGCCGCGTTCTTCTTGCATGGGTCTCTGGCCGGAATCGGCTGGCTGCGTAATGTGGGAATTCTTTGGTGGCTAGCAGCAATCCCTCTGTATCTTTGGACGGGCGCGCATACCCTACCCGCCTATGCCGTATTATTATTCGGGCTTCAGGTCATTCCCGGTTGGGTACTCGCCCAAGAGCGTCGGCGCTTGCTCGCCACTGAGGCAGGAGTCTCTCTTTGAGCGAATTTGATCATACGAGCTTAGATGATCTGATCCATTCCCGACTGAGGCTCGCCATTATGGCGGCCCTCGCGGGGGTGGAACGCGCCGACTTCAGTGCGCTCAAGCGACAGGTCAATGCGACCGATGGCAATCTCGGTATGCACCTACGTAAGCTCGAAGAGGCGGGCTATATACAAGCCGATAAACAGTTCCAGGATCGCAAACCCGTTACCCGATACGCCCTCACCGACACAGGGAAACAAGCCTTTGCGGCCTATCTTGATCAGCTAGCCGCCTGGTTACCGAAAACTCGGGCATAATCAAAGGCCCTTCTGAAAACGCGAGTTACTGGAGAGCTGTCATGCCTGCCCCCCACTCAATCCGTCGCTCGGTATCCAAAAGCTTGATTTCTTTGTTTGCTGCGATGCTGATCGCGCTGATCACGCTCGTCAGCGCCCCCCAAATTTCGTGGGCCGCAGACGCGCCCGAAGTCGGCTCGACCGCCCCTGAGTTTCGCCTCCAAGATCAAACGGGCGAATGGCGACAGCTGGCCGATTATCGTGGCAAGTGGGTGGTGCTGTACTTCTACCCCAAAGACAACACGCCAGGTTGCACCACCCAAGCCTGCGAGCTACGCGACGATATCTTTGCGTTCCGCCGTGCCAACGCGGTCGTGCTCGGTGTCAGTGTGGATGCGGTTGACTCCAAGGCTAACTTTGCCGAAGAACATAGCCTGCCTTTCCCGGTCCTCTCAGACGCCAGCACAGAAGTCACCAAAGCGTATGGCGCGTTGACGAGCTATCCGCAGTTCAAGTTATTCAATATTTCGCGCCGCGATACGTTCATCATTGACCCGCAAGGCCGGGTGGCTCGGCACTATCCGAACGTGAATCCCGAGGGGCATTCGCAGATGGTGCTGGCGGAACTCAACCGGCTACAGCGCGACGCTGGCGCCAGCGGTTAACGGCATGGGTGGCGATCGCTAAGGCGATCGCTAAACCAAACGCGGCGGGCACCGATTGCGCGCCCACGAGCGTCAGCGCCAAACAAAAGCTCGCCACCGACCACATGCCATAGGTCATGCCGTGCAGAAAATGCACGGCTGCCCCCGCACCGAGTTGCGCGTGGTTGAAGCTCGCCACGATGATGCCAACCGACGGAAAGAGCGAGGCGTATCCGCTTAAGGTTGCCCCTCCGCGCTCGCCGACCTCGCTCGCGATCAAGGTGACCATCACGCCCGCGATCATCCGCGCCGGTAACTCGAATCGATGAGCTGAGCCCCTCACCAGGGGCGCTACGCGCGGCATGAGCCTAGGGGCCGCCCATAGACCCACTAAGGCGATGGCAAGTGCCGCGCTCCACCCCATAGGAAGACGCTGCTGCCAACTGGCGAGTATCACCACGGACACGAGCCACGCGGCCAATCCGCCCATCAGCGCACCCACCCAATGAAGGCGCAAAGCCAACTGCGCATAGACCACAAAAAACACCATGGCGGGTAAGATGCCGGCGAGGGCTGCGAGTGCAGCCTGTGACAAAAACACACCGCCTTGCTCAAGCGCCAAAATCCAAAGTACGGGACCCACCACGATGGGAAAGCTGCCTAACCAGCCGGCAATCGACTGCCCAAAACGCCGGCCTACCAGGGTGACAACGGCGATCAGCACCGGGACCAGTGTGAGCTTCCAAATCAGCGTCTCCACATCAACATCCTATGTATAAAAATCCTGTTGCGCGTCATGCTCGGGGCGCTTGTGTGGCACCAAAAACTGGCAGATGCTGCGGGCGTCGCACCAATAGCGCACAGGACACTGCACCAAAGTCTTAAATCATGCGTAGAACCCGCCCAAAAATTTTGTTCTAGCTTGGCATAAGTCTTGCTCTGTGAATTTTGTCCCTTTAATAACTTAACATCACTGGGAGAGCCCCATGTCGCGCCACCCCGCCTCTGTTCTGTCACGGTCACCTCAAAAAATTCTGGCGGTCTCCGTAATCACCGCCGCATCGATCCTGCTGACCCCCGAAATCCGTGCCGAAGATTCCCCCATCTCGGCCAATGTCGGCTTGTTCTCCGACTATCGGTTCCGTGGTCATACGCAGACCGGTGAGGAACTCGCCTTACAAGGCGGTTTTGATTTCGCAGCCGATAACGGATTCTACGCGGGTAACTGGAATTCCAGTATCAGCTGGCTCGGCGCGGGCGCAGGCGTTGAAAGCGATTTTTACGTTGGCTACACAACTGAGATCGGTGGCATCGGTGTCGATATCGGCAACCTTTTTTACTACTACCCGGGCGCGACGGTCGCCAACACGAATGAGCTCTATCTCGGTCTTTCCTATGGCCCGTTCACGTTTAAAACGTCCTACGCGACCACCGACTACTTCGGTGTCGACAATAGCGATGGCAACCTTTACTACAACTTCTCGGGTTCGTTCCCGTTAAGCGACGCCCTCACGCTCGACGCGGGCGTCGGCTATCACGCGAATCTCGACACCGCCGAGGGTTACGACTACTCGATCGGCCTCTCTTACGATTTGGGCGGCGGCTTTTCTCTGGGAGCCACCTTTGTCGCGACCGAAGATGATTATCAAACCTTTGGACCCGACAAGAACGGTGGGTTTATTTCTATTTCAAAATCGTTCTAACGATACCCTATCGCCCCCTCTGAGACGCTCACCCCGCAGTAGCCCTGTCTGCTGTGGGGTGATTTGGTTTATTTTCTCAGGATGAACGAAGCGCCTAATTGTTGGCAGTGCCGACACTTCAAGGTGTCCTGGGACCCCAACTTCCCTTACGCTTGTGACACTATGGGCTTTAAAAGCCACATACTGCCCTGCATCGAAGTGCTACGTGCAGACGGTCATCCCTGCCGCGCATTCGAACCCAAGGCAACTTCACCTACCACCCGGAGTTCCCCGTCATGAATCATGATGTCAAAGCTATCAGCTCGCGCCTGATCACCTTGACCGAAAATATCATTCTTTTGATCATCGGCCTCGCCACACTCTACGCCACCGGTGTGGAGGTGATGCGCTTGATCGCCTCTCGAGAAGTCGCCTTGAGCGATCTATTCTTATTGTTTATTTACGCTGAGGTACTCGGCATGGTGGGGGCTTTTTACAAAAGCCACCGCATTCCCGTGACTCTACCGATCATTATTGCGATTACGGCGCTCTGCCGTATGATCATTTTACAAAGCAAAGATATCGACCCGATCAATATCTTATTTGAAGCTGGCGGCATTCTTATCCTTGCGATCGCAGCCTTGCTCATTAGCTACAAAGACAAACTGAGCTTAGAAAAACTGAAACTCCGTCGGCATGACGATTAACGATCGCGCCGACTCCGGAGTGATCCAGCGTACGGACATGAGCGAATTGGGTGGCGCAAGCTGCCCACATGACGATCGCAGCTCGATATTTAATGCTCTTGCTGGCGCTCGCTGCGCTCAGCGCCTGTTCTGGCGGCGACACCGTCTCAAGCGCCACCACGGGAACCGGTACCGGTCTCTTTGAGCTCGGCTTAACGGACGCGCCGGTTGATGACGCCGCCGAAGTCGTCATCGTGTTCGACGGTATCGAAGTCAAACCCTTACAAGGCGATGAAATCATCTTCAATCTCGCCCCCGCAAGGCGGATTAACTTGCTGCAGTATCGCGACGGCGAAACCTTCAACTTACTCGAACAAACCCGTTTGCGCGCTGAGGAGTACGAATGGATTCGCCTGCGCATTCGTGCGCAAGAAAACCTCCAAGACGGTTCCTACATCCGCTTACGGGACGGTCGGCAATTCCCGCTCTTTATCCCGAGCGGCGCCGAGACGGGCTTAAAGCTACAGCGTCGATTCAGGGTGGCCGAAGGAGGTATCACCCGCCTACTGATTGACTTCGATCTACGCAAATCTTTGGTCATGCCGCCAGGACAAGCCCCTAATTGGATTTTACGCCCCAGCATGCGCCTGATGGATCGCCTTCGTACGGGGACCCTTGAGGGTGAAATCAACTTAAGTGAGCTCGCCGCACGCTTCGACTTACCCCGCTCCGCCTGTGATGCGGGCTTGTACCTTTTCGCTGGGGCTGATCAAAACCCTGACGATATGGATGGTGACCCGACCGACGGCGCTGACCCCGTCGTTTATTTACCCCTAGACCCCATGCGCGAACAGACCCGCGCCACCTACCGGATCCACTATCTGGAAACGGGGCCCTACACGCTCGCTTTGACATGCCGCTTTGGCGTGGATGCAGACCCCTCGGTCAGTGAAGACGGCCAAGGCTTCGTGACTCAGAACATCACCGTCTCTTGACTTGCGCGCAGGCACTCGCTTCACTTCCCTGAAACTGGAGGGGGGAGTCCGCCATGCCTTCAATCAACCGTCGAACGCTCTTGGCGCTCGGTCTTCTGGCTGCCACGCCCGTCACGGCCCGACTGGATGAGCCGACCTCGTGGGCCGAACTCTCTGCCAATGAAAACCCCTGGGGACCCGGACCGCTGGCTCGCGAGGCGATTCGCGCTACGATCGCCGAGGGCGGTCGCTACGGCATGGGCGCTTTGCGCGCCCTCACGCAATCTTTGGCGACGGATGAACAAGTGGAAGCCAAGCACTTGGCGATCGGGTCGGGATCGGGCGAGCTTTTACATATGGCTGCGTTACGCTGGGCACGCACCGGACGCGTGGTGTGCGCCTCACCCACCTACAATCAGCTGATAGCTTACGCACGCAAGCTTGGCGCCACCATCGATGCCGTACCGCTTAATCGTGAGCTCGCCCATGATTTGCCAGCGATGGCGACAAAGATTGATTCATCGGTAGGGCTTGTTTACATCTGCAATCCCAATAACCCCACGGGCACCGTCGTCAATGCGAAAGCTCTCGCAGACTTTTGTCGCACCCACGCGAAATCGTCGTGTGTGGTGGTGGATGAGGCCTATATCGATCTCATTGAACCCGGCACCACCGAAAGCATGAGCGCATTAGCGGCCACCACCCCGAATATTGTGGTCCTACGCACTTTTTCCAAAACTCATGGTCTCGCAGGTCTACGCGTGGGTTATGCGATAGGCCACCCCGAGACCATCAATGAACTCAAGTCACTACAAATGGCGTTTCCGAATACGTTAGGGTTAGAAGCGGCTCGCGCCAGCCTACAAGATGAAGTATTCCTGAGCGACTGTCGACGAAAAATACAGAGCGCTCGGCAGCAGCTGCAGTCGCACTGCCAGACGCTGGGATTTGATCCTAGCGACTCACATGGCAATTTCATCTTTGTCCGCACGGGCCTCACCCATTCGCAAGTCGCAAGTCATATGGCAGAGCATCGCATCAGAGTCGGACGACCCTTTGCCCCTCGCGAGGACTATTGCCGCATTAGTGTGGGTACGGAGACGGAGACCACGCGTTTATTACACGCTTTCACTGATTTAAAGCAAAAGTCATGAAAGGCCTCTTCGCTCGCTACGTTCAGCGATTGACTTGTCTCGCCCTCGCGAGCGGCACTTTATCGCTCGCCATCGCCGCTCAACCGGTGGCCGAAGTACGCGTTGACTTCACATCGCAAGCGATCACCGGCACGTATGTCCGAGGACTTGCCCATCAAGGGACACAGCGCCCCATCCGCGCAGAGGACCCCGTACGGATTGCTTCGATCTCAAAACTTGTGATGACACTCGGTCTGATGCGACTCGTCGAACAAGGGACACTCGACCTCGATCGCGACGTCTCGGAGTATTTGGGCTGGCCGCTGCGTCACCCAAACTACCCGGAGATCCCTGTTTCTTTGAAGTTACTACTTTCGCACCAATCTGGGCTGACCGATGAAGCAGGCTATGTAGCCGATACGCAGACGCGAATCCGCGATCAAGTCGAACGACGCGACGCGTGGGATCCTGCTCACCCACCGGGAACTTACTTTCGCTACACCAATCTCAATTTTCCGGTGATCGCATCCATCATGGAGCGGGTCACGGGCGAGCGTTTCGATCGCCTCATGCAGCGACTCGTGTTTGCTCCCCTCGACATCGATGCCTGCTTCAACTGGACCACGTGTAGTGACCGAGCGGTTGCACGAGCCGTTACCATTTATCGCAGCAACGGCGAGGTCGGCGTGGATGATTGGCCAGGCAACCGATCGCCGTGCCCGGTCCTTGTCGCGCCGGGAGACGACTGTTCACTCACCCAATGGCGAGCCGGTGAAAATGGTGGGCTTTTCTCACCGCAAGGTGGCTTGCGCATCTCCGCGCGCGATTTAGCCAAAATTGGTCAGTTACTGCTTAACCAAGGCTCATGGAAGGGTGTGACGCTGTTGCACCCGAGCTCAGTCGCCACAATCTTTGAACCGCAATGGGTTTTTGATGGCGCAAACGGCCTCACATATGAAAGCGACCTCGGCGACAATGTAGGGGCTTTCTTTTGCCGCTACGGTTTAGCGTCCCAATCGCTCTCGACCTCGGATCCACGCTGTGCCGATGACCCCATCGGTGACGGGCGATCGTGGGTAGGTCACGGCGGAGATGCTTACGGACTCGTGTCCGGCCTGTGGCTGGACCGTGAAAAGGGTCTCGGTATCGCCTATTTCATCACCGGTGGTGATCTGACCGAGTTGGGCCAACAATCCGCGTTTTACGCGGTGGAGGAGCGCTTACTCGCGCGGCCACTCAACGGAGCCGATCGCGACGCGCAGCGCTGATACTTTGCTGAAAGCCGATTTCTACCCGTACAATCCCAAAGCATTTTTCTCGCCCTGAGGAGATCGCAGTCATGAGAAATACCCTGCGGAATACCCCGTGGCTCTGGGTGCTCACGATGGCACTGAGTGCACCGCTGGCATCAGCCCAAATGAGCGCGGAAGAACGCAAAAAAATGCGTGATAAAGAAGTGGTTGGCTATTTAAAGGGACAGCGTAAAGGCGAAGACCCCAATAAGATTTGCGTATATGACGTTTTCGGCAAAGAACAGTTGGTGCAGCAGCATAAATCACTACCTTGCCCGAGGCAGCTTAAGTTTCCACCTAATAAATAAATTGCGGCACTTCTGAACTTCGGTTCATCAGTTAACGATTCTTAGACATCAACATTAAGGAACTGACATGATTTTATTGACGGGGATCACAGGCAACATCGGTAGCGCCACAGCACGAGCGTTGCTCGCCAAAGGGGTCAAGTTTCGCGCGCTCGCGCGCGATCTGGATAAGGCCGCGCCCTGGGCTGAGCAAGGTGTCGAAGTCGTTCAGGGCGACCTCGACGACTCAGCGTCGGTTCGTGCCGCGCTCGTCGGCATTGACCGAGCAGTCCTCGTGATGCCGAACGGCGAGCAACAGGAACGCATCGAATGCGCATTTGTTCAAACGGCCAAAGAATGTGGGCTCGAGTGGATCATCAAACTCTCCTCACCTGAAGCCGTACGCGGTACGACGAGTCCAATCCCGCTTGCTCATATCGCAGCCGAAGATGCCATCATGGCATCGGGCATGAAGTGGACGTTCGTTCGGCCGAGCTTCTACATGCAGAACTTCCGCGGCGCCGTTAAAGGCGCACGTGCGACGGGTAAGCTCTCGATGCCGATGGGTGATGGCACGATTGCGGTAACCGATTCAAACGATGCGGGTGATTTCCTCGCGCATATCCTCACCGACGCCGATACGACCCCGCACCATGGACAGTGCTACGACATCACGGGGCCGGATCCGGTGCTGACTTTCCATGACGTTGCTCGCATCATTGGCGAAGTCATTGGACAACCCGTGACCTATGACAATTGCGATCCAGTCGCATTCCAACAGGCGATTCGTCCTTTCCACCGTAATCAGTGGCATTCGGATGCGGTCGCGCGACTCTTTGCGGAAATTGCGGATGGACAAACGCCAGGACATAAGACGGACACCTTTGAAAAAATCATGGGTCATCCCGGTAGATCTTTGAAAGAGTATTTGAGTACCTTGGCTTAAAGCTCATAAGCCTGTCAGATAGTTGGCTTCCTCATTACAGAAGTGGATTAGATAGCGGTGATGTCATTTTTGGCAAAGTGAGGCGTGGGCGCTATCAAGGCCGAGAGATCTAAGATATGTGTCGGTCTATCATCTGATTAGAACTTGGACTGCGCACGCCTCTATCTAAAAGATATGTGGCTCATTTGACGCTCGATCGCTCGCGCTCGACGTGCCACATATGGTGAGGGAGCTGTCACTTTGAGCCTTGTCGGGTTCGGCAGCACGGCGGCGAGCAACGCCGCCTCATCACGGGTTAAAGCCCTCGCGTCTTTACGAAAATAAGTGCGCGCAGCCGCCTGCACCCCGTAGGTCTGCGGTCCAAATTGAGCGAGATTCAAATACACCTCAAGAATGCGCTCCTTAGGCCAACAGAGCTCAATCAGCCCCGTGAACCACACCTCAAGTCCCTTACGCAGCCAGCTGCGTCCTCGCCACAGAAATAAGTTTTTTGCCGTCTGTTGACTAATCGTACTCGCGCCGCGTAAACGCCCCCCTTGTGTGCGCTCACGCATCGCGCTACGAATTTCTTGCCAATCAAATCCATGATGATCAAAGAACCGTTGATCCTCAGCCGCTAAAACGGCGCGGTAAGCCTGCGGCGATATTTGCTCAGCTGCCACCCATTCATACTCAATCTGCCGATCAATGTTTTGGTGCCACCACATGTCCCACTGCGCCGCAAGCATGAAGGCCGAACTCGGTGGCGAGACGTAGCGAAAAAGCGCCACAATGAGCAGTGACAACACCACAAATGCGAAAACTAGCCGCACACATCCGCGGATGAGCGTACGCCAAACGCGGGCTAACCCCTTCATTGCAACATGCCTCATCTCGCGATTGCGATAACAGAGCGTAACCGAGACGCATAGCGTAGAGATTCGCTAAAAACCTGCAATCCCCTGCTCGCTACAGGACCCTGCGGCGCCCTGCTAACCGATCAATATGCCCAGCTGATATATTCGGAACGAAGAGGGGGGCTTCAAATGCTCATAACGCCCAGCAACGGAATCATGTTTTTGGCCAGCACGACTTTTCTGGCGATCGGTCTTGTCGGTTGGCTTTTATTTCCAAAACGTGACGTATCCGCCAAGCTCTGGATGCTTGGTTTTGTGATAGCGGGTGTCGCACCGCTATTGGGTACCGTCTTAGGTGGACCCGAAGGAGCGTTGGCCTTTGTGCTGACGAGCACGCTACTCGCTTTTTCATTTTTTTTATTCGGTGTCTCACTTCGTTCACTTAATAACCCCAGTTTATGGGTCAAAGAGTATTTATTCGTTGCTGCGATCATCTTTCCGGTGTACGCACTGCTCCTCGCGTACACAACGGTCAAAGCGACGGCTGGGTCACAAATCATCCTGTTTGCTCTTGGTAATGGACTCACGGCAGCATGGGCGGCTCAGGAAGCGATCCGCCTCAGCCAGCGACAACCCTCCCAGCTCGCTAATCATCTGATCTTCGTTTTTGGCGCTCAAGCCACCGTGATCTTTTTTCGTATCCCACAAGTCATGCAAGGTGACGAGCGACGCCTATGGGAGCCGAGCGTGATCAATGAGATATTGCTCTCGGCTCTTTGTTTATTAGGCATTATCAAAGCCGTCGCATATTTTGCTCTGCGCTACGAAGAAGTCCGCGAACGACTGGCGCGCGAAACCGAGATTATTCAGGCTCAGGCTGCGCAATTAGCGCGTAAAAATGCCGAAGTTGCCTCAGCCATGCATGTGGTTCCTGTCGCCTGCATAGTCACACATCCGTCACTCGATATTTTGTATCTCAATGCAGAGGCCCGACGACTATTCGGCGACCATACAGACTCAAAGATTAAACTCTCTGACTGGGTAATAGGGCTCCGCAACCAAGGAGCTCTCGCGCTCACAGCAGCGCGACATGTACTGATACGACAACCAGATTCCGCTATCACGCGCGCGATGGCGATTGAAGTGAGCGGCGTCGATGGGGACACTGAAGTCGCGCAGTGGGTATTCGCCTTGCGTCCCGTAAAATGCAGCGTCAACGTGTTGGAGTCCATCTGGACACATATTCCGCGTGTAGACAATCGTACTTGGCTTGTATGCGATCACACTGGCCTCGTGATCAGCGCGCAGTCCGCGTGGGGAGAAGTACTCGGGCCATGGGCTATCATGCGGACTCCCGAATTGCGATTCGGCGGTATCTCCGAGCCACGTGATGCCAAAGGACTTGATCTTTGGGCCACCCTTAAAACATTTAATGCCGACCTGAAACAACTTGAGCGTACACAAAGCGCTCAGCGTGAAGGCAAAGCCAGCTCACTCTTGTTACGTGACACGGAAGGAGCCCGTCTATCCTGTGGGTTGACGCCGATCCATTGCGAAGGAACCGAAGAGCGACTGTGGCTCGCGGAGCTGAGTTATAGGCCAGATCCCAAATCGGTAAACACTCGCAGTGAGGTTATCTCGCAGAATGGAGTCTCTATTCTGTTAGCTACCCGTGATTGAGACCCCTATTTTAATTGTCGGAGGCGGCTGACCTTAGGGATTGATCTCGCCCATCGCGGACAACGCGCACTGCTCGTTGAAGAGCGCACCGAGCCGAGCGCTCACCCCAAAGCGACCCTCTTAGGGTCTCGGTCCATGGAGCTGTTTCGTCGCTGGGGACTCGATATCCCCATCTTTGACGCGGCGGTGCCCAACGATCACCCCTACTACATCATCTTCACGACGGAGCTTGCGGGGCAGGAATTACATCGGTTTCGCTCCCCCTCTATCAATGAGGGCCGTTATCGGGATCCTGAGGCGCTCGCGCGGTTCCGAGAGCTACAGTGGTCGCCCTATTCCAAAACCCAGATCGGCCAACAAGCGCTCGAACCCGTCTTACGCCAACATGCTGAATCGTTAGCTTCGTTAGACATGCGTCACGGCTGGCGCTTTGAGAGCTTTACTCAGCATTCCGATCATGTGCAGGCCACGATCGTCGATCAACAAAGTGGGCAACGCGAAACCGTTCGCGCTCAATATTTGATTGCCTGTGATGGCGGCAGCGGTCATATCCGTCGTGAGCTCGGTATTCGCCGTAATGGTCGCGGTCGGATGCGCTCCAACGTCAGTTTCTTTTTTCGTAGTAAAGATTTTCTGGAGGCGCATGGACTTGGGCTTGCTAATCTTTATTTTGTCTTCAATCCGGGGAGCTTCGGCGTCTTTACTGCGATTGACGGTAAGGAACTCTGGAACTATCAATATTATTTTTTAGATCCGACGCGGAGTACGACTGAGCCTGATGCCACCAGTATTCTGCATCGCGCCATGGGCAAACCCTTCGAGTTCGAGTTACTACAAACGATGCACTGGCATCACCATCAATCCGTCGCGCGCGAATGGCGCAAGGATCGCGTGTTTCTCGCCGGTGACGCCGCCCATCTCTTTGCCCCCACGGGCGGCGTAGGCATGAATACCGGTATCGGCGATGCTTACGATCTCGCCTGGAAGCTCGCGGGTGTACTTGATGGGTGGGCAGACCCCGCGCTACTAGACACCTATGAAATCGAGCGCAAGCCGATCGCGATTCGTAATAGCCTGATCTCCGCTACGAATTCCGACAAGATCGACATGGTGATGGATGAGACGCCCGAGGGGATTGCGGGTGATGATGCCGGCGCACACGCTGCACGCGCCTTGCTCGCCCGAAAAATCAAATGGCTGGCTCGGCAGTTCAATAGCGCCGGGACGCATCTGGGATATCGTTACGTCGACTCACCGATTGTGATCCCTGACGGGACACCCGAGCCGCCCGATGACCCCTCACAGATTGTGCCCTCCACATGGCCGGGTTCGCGTGCGCCGCATGCCTGGCTGGATGATGGGCGCTCAATGCTCGATATTTTTGGGGCGGGATTCGTGCTCCTGCAGCTCGGTCGAGCCGATCCGGATGATGCTCGTTTACGCGATGCGGCTACCGTCTTGAGGCTGCCGCTTGAGACAGTGTGTCTTCAGGAGCCTGAGCTCAGGACGCTTTATGCGCGACGCCTGGTACTCGTGCGCCCCGATGGGCATGTCGCCTGGCGGGGGGAGCAATTACCCGCCGATGCACAAGAGTTGCTGGATCAGGTACGCGGCGCGCGCTTAAAGTGAAGCCTCAAATCATTCGGCAGTAGTGACCGCCGCTTCGGCATCTAACAACGCCTGTACCTGCGCGTAAAACGCTTCTCTTGCGGCCGGTTCGGGTCCCAAATTCGCACGCGTCCAATTAGAGTGGGTCGCGATCACCAGTCGGCGCGCAGGATCAATAAAAATCCCTTGGCCAAAGATTCCTTGGGCGGCCACGGCACCACTATCGTAGGTCCACCACTGAAAGCCATAACCGCGACCGGGCGACCCAATATCTTTCTGCTTTTGGATGGCCTCATCGAACCAGTTTGCTGGCACGATCGCGCGTCCCCCCACTTGTCCGTTGGCCAACACAAAGAGTCCAAATCGCGCGAAGTCCCGCGTACTCGCTTGGATACAGCAGCCGGCGATTTCATGGCCTGATTGACCTTGTAGCCAAGTCGCCTGCGACGCCATGCCCGCTGGGTGCCAGATTCGCTCTTCGAGATACTCCGCGAGTGAACGCCCGGTGACGGTCGATACCAACACGCCGATTAAGTTCGTTTCACCGGTGTTGTAGTGCCAGACCTCTCCCGGTGGATGGGCGCGCGGGAGTCTGCGCATATAGCTCACCGTCGCATCCATCCCAGGCTCTGGCTGCGCATTATTGAACTGGGCGACATCGGAATTCGGATCTTCGTAATCCTCGTTCCATTGCACGCCTGAACTCATCGTCAATAATTGACGAATACTCACCTCGTCATAGGCCGAGCCCTGTAAGCCAGGCAGATAATCACTGACCTGATCTTCCAAACTTCGGATGTAACCATCCTGAATCGCCGCCCCAACTAAAGTGGATGTGAACGATTTCGCCACCGAGAAACTGGTCCATCGACCCTCGGCATCAAAATCAAGACCATAGCGCTCTACCCGCACTTGTCCGTCCTGAATAATCACCAGACCCGCGGTGCGCTGCGAGGCCATGTAATCGTCGAGTCCTGGTACCGCAAGCGGCGCTCCGATTGGCAGCTCCAAAGGGGTCGGCGATGGCGTGATGACCGCCGCCTTCGCCAAAATGGGCATCCGATCCATGGCGCGAAACGCTGCGTCGCGCGTTCGCTGGCTCCAACTGAGCACTTCAGAATTGGTGGGTAAGGCGGCAATTAACCCGCGCGTTTCTTTGTCCAAACTCGCATACCAGCCCCCTGCGCCGATGACGAGCAAGATAAGCACTCCCCCCAAAATGGTCCGTGTGCGCATGCGCGTCCTCTCCTCTATTGACACCCCTAGTCCGTCAAGCGTATCACCCCTCACAGATCTTGATGATTCCAACATTCTGCAGGAGGCGTCATGAAAGAAGGCCAAGTGTATCCACCCTACGTCGGTATCTCGGATGTCACGACTGTGTCTCACGAGCAAATGCGTGTCGAAGGGTTTTTCGAGGGCCAGCCCTCCCTCATGTTCGACGAGCCAGAGGGCTTTGACATCGGCGACCCGCCGGAGCTTCGGGGACGCTCGCGAGGCTGGACGCCCGTGCATGCGCAGCTTGCTGCCTTGGCCGGGTGCACCTCGATCACGATCGCCGTGGTAGCGCGAGATCAGGGACTTAAGTATGCGAGGCTTTCAACCAAGCTGCGCTCCCTCATCGATATCCGCGGCTTTTTCTTTGATTTACACCTGCAACCGAAGTTTGAGCAACTGAACTTCGATCTGACACTTGAGACACGCGCGACGACGAAAGCCATTCAAGCCCTCGCCACCGAAACCCATCGCCGCTGCCCCCAATTAGGGTTGTTTCGGCTCGCCAAGATTCCCATGCTCGTCACATGGTATCGCGCCGGAAAACCGAAGCCCCTGTTTGAAGAGCGATTCTCCCTACGTGCCGGTCGGACACCCGAGGATCGCCTCATCGCCAAAGGAAAAAAACTCAAAACCTAAGAGTGAATATAAGCCTCCAGCTGCATAATCAAATGTCGCTGCTCTTCGATGAGGTGGCGCACCACATCGCGCACCGAAATCACACCCATCAAAGACTGCGCCTCAAATACAGGCAGATGGCGGATATTGTGATCCGTCATCAACTGCATACAGTCGGCTAAGGTTGCGGAGGCCTCGACAGTGATGAGTTGACTCACCATCACATCCCGAACCCGAGTCGTCGCGCTCGAGCGATTCTGGAGGACCACTTTTCGCGCATAGTCGCGCTCTGAAAAAATGCCAACGAGTTGATCGTGCTCAATCACTAACACGGCGCCAATATTGTGCGTCGCCATGAAGCGCAATGCCTCGAGCACTGGCACGTCGGGCGCGACCGAAAGCGCTTCGCGGGCATTGTGTTTGATGATATCGCCTGCATTGTACATGTCAGTCTCCTCCCCTTACTTTGACCCCCTACGCCATAAACTCAAAATCATTGAGACACGGTTTTTCTGTCATCTTAAAGAACGCATCAATCGAGAGTGGCCAGTTTTGCGTCACCCGGCCTTGATCATTTTTATACCAACTGCTGACCGATGAAGCTCCCCAAGCCATTAAGGCATTCTCTCGATCAATCATCTCGTTAAACGATTGAAAGGCTTCGTCAGTCACCACCATAGAGCGCTGCTTGCCAATAAGCAGCGCTCTCAGACACTGCATGATGTAATCCGCTGAGGATTCTGCAAATAAGATCAGGCTACCGTGTACCACTAGGTTCGTATTGGGGCCGTACATACAAAAGAAATTCGGAAACCCTGGCATGCACATCCCGAGATACGCGCGCGCCTCGCCATCCCACCACTCATGGAGTTTTCTGCCTCCGAGCCCGACGATTTCCATGGGTGCTAAAAACTCCGAAGCCCGAAAGCCCGTGGCATAGATGATGACATCGAGCGGATGATGATCCTCATTGCCCACCTCGATCCCCGATGCACAAATCCCTGAGATGGGCCGAGTTTCGACTCGTACTCTCGGATCTTTGAGTGCGGCGGGCCATACGCCGTTATCACGCAGCATGCGCTTGGCGCCCGGCGGATAGTTCGGTACCTGTGATTGCCGTAGATCGGGGCGATCGGCATAGTGCGCTTCAATATGCTGCGCCAAGACGACTCGTAAGGCCTCATTCGCCGCAGAGACCGACACCGGATGTTGATGGGCGTGATCAACTCGCACCAAGTCCCAGCGACCCCGGACCGTAGCCCACACCTGAAAAAACCGTAACCATCGCGCGTAGTGCGGCAGCGACCCTAGCAAACATTGATGCGCGTCTGAGATGCGCTCGTGATAACGAGGCGTGGGTAACATCCACGGTGGGTTACGCTGAAAAATGACTAAAGACTCGACCTCTGACAAGATCGCCGGCACCACTTGATAGGCGCTCGCGCCCGTGCCGATGACACCCACACGCTTGCCTTTTAAGCTCACTTCGGGGTTCCAGCGCGCGGTGTGCCAAGCAGAGCCCAAAAACTCTTCAGCGCCTTGAATATCAGGAATCTTTGGGAGGTTGAGCTGACCCACTGAGCTCACCACGGCATCGAACTTGAGCGCTTCGATTTCACCCCCCTGTGACTGAACTCGTAGCGTCCAAAGACCGGCGTCGTTCTGATAGTGAGCCTGTAGCACTTCCGTGTTGAGTCGTACTCGATCAGTGATCGAGAACTCAGCGCTCAACGATTTAAAAAAAGACAGAATATCGCGCTGCTCAGAGAATTCACTCGGCCAATACGGGTTTTGTGCAAACGCATAGCTGTAGGCAAAGTTCGGGGTGTCCAAACGACAGCCAGGGTAAGTGTTCTGGTACCACGTCCCGCCAATATCGGCGTTCTTTTCAAAGACGGTGTAATCAATCCCTGCCTGCTGCAAGCGATGGGCGACCAGAATGCCCGACATGCCCGCGCCAATGATGGCGACGTGAAAACGACGATCGGGCGCAACCTCCTCCAAACGCCAAGCAGGCGCACTCGGGTCATGAGGCAGGTCGAGTTCGCGGCGGATCAGGCCTTCCGAGACGCCGTGATCGCGACCGATGGCAAACTCGATCGTTCTCTCTAAGAGGGGCGGCTCTGCGTCATCGGTGAGCGTCTTACCCTGATCCCTGAGTAAACGCAGGCGATCAAAGGCTAAGCGACGCGCCTCGTCCACCAAGTCGTCATCTAAACCCCAATGAGGCGGAGGGCCTTCCGCCGGTAGTTCAACACGTGGCGCAAAGCGCGGATCGATAAACGCTTCATCGCTCGTCACGAGCGCTAAGGCGCAGAGCAGCGGATGAATCTCCGCTGCTAACACGCTCTCCCACAGCGACGCATCAGACTGATCGCGTAACGCCTCGGGATGAAGCGGAAAAAAATCAGACGCTGTCTGCCGATCTACCACCGCGGCGCACCACCTTACGGACTGAAACGGGAGAGACCGTTGCGTACCTTACTCGGCCAAGGGAAGACTGACCTTGCGCGGCCGACGCCCATCACCGACGAATGGACAAGAGGGGACGCAGCCAAGCCATTGATTCATTCGCGAACAGCGGAGAGCGCCTCGAATGCCCATCACACTCACACTCAACGGACTCAAAAGCCGCGTGCATACGTGGGGTCAAAGTCATCGGCCTCCGCTACTCTTATTACACGACGGGATGTACGGCGCCGATGCGCTCACAGCCTGGGATCAGGTAGCGCCGATCCTAGCTGACGAATACTTTGTAATCGCGCCAGATCTACTGGGTTTTGGGCAATCCGATAAGGTGGTATTCCTGGATCGCTCGCCTTACCTTCCCCGACTGGATCAAATCGAAGCGCTCATTGAGGCGTTTTCGCTCACACAGCCTTGCCATATCGTGGGCACCTCATTCGGCGCCTCGCTCACTCTGAGAACCTTGGAAAGAAATCGCGTATCGATCGCCTCGGTCGTCGCGATATCCGGTACCGGGGGGCCTTGGCGAGTCCCCGCAGGGATTGTCGCCTTGAACGACTACCCCGAACCCGATCTCGACAAAATGCGCGCGCTTCTCGAGCAGGTCACCGGACACTATGCCGGCTTTGAGCAACTCGTACAGCGTCGATATGAGAATACTTTGATCCCGGGTCACTTTGAAGCGATCGCTGCGATGGGTCTACGTAATCCCGCGATCGCGCGCACGAGTCCGCCTGCGGATTCGTATCCCGCGACGCTTACAGAACGTACGACGCCGGTACTGCTGATTGCCGGCGCCAAGGATCCGTTATTGGAACCCAACTGGGCACAACGACTCGCCGATCACTTGCCGGCTGCCGAGGTCAGCATCGAAACACTCGCGACCGGCCACTCACCGAATCTCGATCACGCCGAGCTCACCGCATCCACTCTCTTATCGTTCCTACGCCGAC
>RFOD01000043.1 GCA_009926865.1 Gammaproteobacteria bacterium
GCAATAAACAGGCGGATTACGACGTCATTGCGGTCGGTGCGGGTTTTGCGGGACTCGGTCTTATCCATTACGTCCGAGAGGCCGGCCTATCAATCCGCGTCTTCGATAAAGCCTCCGATATCGGCGGAACCTGGACCTGGAACCGATATCCGGGCGCAGCCAGCGATAGCGAGTGCTATTACTACTGCCTGACCTTTTCAAAAGAGCTCTTGCAGGAGTGGACTTGGTCCACCCGATATCCCGGCTGGGAAGAAAACCTGCGCTATATGCACTTTGTCGCTGATAAGTGCGACATGTGGCCTCACATCACGCTCAATACCAAGATCATTGGCGCCGGACTTCCAAGAGGATACGGGTCTATGGTTAATCCGCACGGAGCGTGGTGAAGCCTTTACCTGTCGTTATTTCATCAGTGCCATGGGAATGATCTCTGAACCGGTCATCCCAGACTTCAAGGGCTTAGACCAGTTCAAGGGACCCTGCTTCCACTCCGCGCGGTGGCCGGCTGAAGGACTGGATTACGCGGGCAAGCGCATGGCGATCATCGGCAGTGGCGGCACCACTGTCCAGATGCTCCCAGTGGTTGCGCAGACAGCAGCCCAGATTACGGTTTTTCAGCGGACGGCAAATTTCATCATGCCGGCCGTACAAAAGCCCATGACCCCTGAATGGGACAAAGAAATCAAAAAAACTACGACGCCATCATCCAGAAATGTCGTAATCACTCTTTTGGCATGGCGTTTGACAGCCCGGTTGGACGGAACCTCTCTGATACACCCCCTGATGAAGTAGAAAAAATTCTTGAAGAGCATTGGCCGAGAGGCAGCTTCCGTTTTGTATTTGAAACTTTTGACGATCTCGTCGTCAATGCAGAATCAAATCGGGTGGTTGGCGAATTCATCATCCGTAAGATGAAAGAAAAAGTAAAAGATCCGGAAGTCGCAGAGATATTGACACCCAAAGGCTACCCGTTCTTCGCCAAGCGGCCACCACTCGACCATGGTTACTTTGAAACGTTCAATCGCGACAATGTGAAGCTCGTTGACATCAACGAACGAGAGCCGATTGTCGAGATTACCGAAACAGGTATCCGTACAACGAAAGGCCATTACGAATTTGACATTATCGTGCTTGCAACTGGCTTTCAGGCTTACACGGGCGCACAAGAGGCATTACCAATCAGAGGCCAACAGGGAACTCTACTCAAAGATAAATGGGAAGAAGTATCAAGCTCTATCATGGGAGTGTTTGTCGCAGGCTTCCCAAATTTATTTATGATCACTGGGCCACAAGCGCCGTTTGCAAATCTTCCGACCTCCATTGAGCAGAACATCATGTATATCGTGGACTGCATCAAGAAGATGGGAAGCGAGGGCTACGATCGCTGTGAACCCAAGCAAGACGCTGAAGATGCGTGGACCGCACATACCGCCGAGATTCACGCCATGACCCTGATGGCGCAAGGTGACAAGGTCCATTCATGGATGATGGGCGCCAACCTCAAAGATAAAACGCCACGAGTGCTAATTTACTTTGGCGGGGCGAATGCCTATTACGATAAGATGCGTGAGTCGGTCGAGGCCGGATTTCCAGAAGTGGAATTCAAGCGGGCGGGCTAATCCGCTCGATCGGAGGGGAACCGGCGCTGACGATTTCGCGCAATACGAAACTAGACTCAACTCGGGCGACACCGGGCAGCTGCGTCAGCACAGTACTGTGCAGTCGCTCGATGTCGCTCGCATCGCGTGCGAGCACCCGCAAGATATAGTCCCCAGCGCCGGTTGTGAGAAAGCATTCCGTAATTTCTGGGACGGCGCTGACCGCGCGCTCGAATGCGCGTAAGTCCCGGTCGGTTTGAGCCTTGAGCGTGATAATCACCATTAGACTCATCCCCCAGCCGAGCTTCGATAAGTTCAGTTTCGCGGTATAGCGCTCGATATACCGCTCTTCCTCAAGTCGCCGGACTCGCCGTAAACAAGCCGATTCAGACAAGCCCACCTTGCTTGACAGCTCTGCATTCGCGACGCGCCCATTCAGTTGCAGCTCGCGCAGAATCCGGCGATCCATTTTATCGATTGGCATATTATGTTAAGAATGCGCTATTTAATCGTAGATTATTGCGTTTTCTAACATTTTATCTGCATATTTTGCAAGTTTTCAGCGCGGAGGGAAGCGCAGGCTATCGTCGTATGAGAGTCGGCGTCCCAAAAGAAATTAAAAATCATGAATATCGCGTTGGGCTAACCCCTAGCTCAGTTCGCGAACTGGTCTTAGGCGGGCACGAGGTGCTGATCGAGCGAGAGGCGGGCCGAGGCATTGGCTGCACTAACGACGACTACATCTTGGCGGGCGCCCGTATCGCGGACTCTGCAAACGTCGTCTTTAACAACGCTGATCTCGTCGTTAAGGTCAAAGAACCCCAACTCAGCGAGTGCGCCCAATTACGACCCGGGCAACTCCTTTTTACATACCTACACCTCGCTGCCGACCGACCACAAGCCGAAGCGCTCATCCGTTCAGGCGCTCATGCGATCGCCTATGAAACCGTTGAGGGACCGCTCGGGACTCTCCCCTTACTAACACCAATGAGTGAAGTGGCAGGTCGCATGTCAGTACAGGTGGGCGCAAGCCTACTACAAAGAAATATGGGCGGCGCGGGAGTTTTGCTTGGCGGTGTACCGGGAACTCCTTCGGGGCGTATATTGATTTTAGGTGGTGGCGCATCCGGAACGGCAGCAGCGGAAATCGCCGTCGGCATGCGAGCGGACGTGACTATCATTGATAAATCGTTACCTCGATTGCGTGAGTTGGATGCAAGATTTGGCGGCCACATTCGCACCCTTGCCGCGTCTCTGGATGTGATCGAGAAAGAAATTCGTGATGCAGATCTCGTGATCGGTGCAGTTCTGATTCCCGGAGCTGCTGCGCCCAAATTGGTCAGTGAAGCCATGGTGGCCTCAATGAAACCTGGCTCTGTGCTGATCGATATCGCAATCGATCAGGGCGGTTGCTTTGCAACCAGCCGGCCCACTTCACACGAGGAGCCGACCTATCAAGTTCATGGTGTCACCCACTATTGCGTGACCAATATGCCAGGCGCTGTACCCCGAACATCCACGCTCGCGTTGAACGCTGCGACTCTTCCCTATGTTCAGCGATTAGCGAACCTCGGCCTCGATGCTGCACTCGCGGCTGATCCGGGCCTTCGCGCCGGACTTAACATCAGTGCAGGTCAGGTTGTATCCCGCCCTGTTGCTCAAGCACTCGGGCTATAAGTCGCTCGCATACACCGGCTTACGCAGTGGCTTCCTGCGATTGACCCGTATCGACATTATAAATAAACCCGCGGACAGAGACCGCGTTGTCACCCTCGACTGGAGTCCAAGGGTGATGACGTATGGACGATATCGCCCGTCGCACACTGGTCACGAGCGGCTCTTGATTGAACGCGCCGGGTGGCGAATCAAGCGGTTCAGGCGTGCCACGGAAGGAGTGAAAAGCGGCAGGACTACTGGAACCTAATGATCGACAACTAAATTGATGCGTGGTTGCGCGATGATTGAGTACTTTTGTGCTAAATCGCACATAACAAAAAAATAAATTCAGCAAGATCAGATAATGCCAGCGCTAACAGCTTTAGATCGCCATAAAGACAAGAATTCAGTTATCCGTCGACTATCCAACATTGATTGGGCGAATTGGTATCGCCATTGCCGGCTAGAGAAGTTTGAACCTGATCTTCCGGGCAGCGTTTTTCGATTTAGTTCTTCGAAGATTATTTTCCCGACGTCGGCTATATTTTCGATCGCAGGCGAGTCTCAGTGTAATGAGCTAGCTGAGTCAAGCATGATAGGAAATGAAAGTATAGTAGGCGCCTGGAATATTTTGGAGGACGCTCCTTACAGAATTAGTTTTTTTGTCCAAACTGGCGGCTTTGGAATCGTTATACCTACCGCCTTCCTAAGGCTTGAATTTATTCGTTCATCGACTTTTCGGCGCTTGGTTTTAGACAATACAGTCAGTCTCGTACACTACGCAAACCAAACTTGTGTCTGCTACCGGCATCATTCTCCCCAACAGCAAATAGCTAAGACTTTGCTATTGACTGCTCACCGTATCGGCGGACGAAGAGTATCAATGACTCATCAACGAATTGCCACAATTCTTGGGTTGCGAAGGGAGGCCGTTTCCTTGGCGATAATCGATCTTGCTCGTTCACATCTTGTGAGACAAGAGAGAGGGTGTACAGTGATAACTGATTTTTCGGGGTTAAAGCAGAAGTCGTGCGAATGTTACGATAGACTTGTCGAACTCTTGGAACTTAGGCCTCAACCGTCAACGAGCAACTGAGTGTAGAACTCACCATGGCGACCACCCTGAATGATGTAAAAGCTGAATTGGATCTTTTGAGAGACGACGTTGCGAAGCTGCGTGAGCGACAAATAGTCACTGATCAACGCTATTCCGACACACTCGCCTCTCTTAAGGTTTTGACATCCCAGGCGACAGAAGCGGCAAAGAAAGCATGCCGGGCGGCAGAATTGGCTGCGGAGTCAACTCGCAGATCCGCGGAGATCGCAGCGCTATCGGACGAGGCAACGACGATTGCAGCGGCCGAGTCGGCGGCGGAAGCTGCTTCAATGTCGGCGCAGAGTGCTATTGAAGCGGCAGCGGCTGCCTCCGCAGCGTCTGCGGCAGCAGCGGCAGCAGCGGCACGACAGGCGGAGGATATTGCACTACACGCGGCGTCGGAGGCGGCAGAAGCAACGCGCAGAGCAACGCTCGCCGCCGCGGATGCCGTCAAGATGGCTTCGCTCGCGGCGAGTGCTATAAAAAAAGCGAAAGTGCAAAAAGAGTCTTAGCGTGGACTTCGGATATTGACTGCAAAAGTCACACCGTTTTCGTGGCAGCGTCAATTTTCAAGGCTGGGGGCACTGCGTTCATCGAAGCACAAGCTTCGCAACCACCGGGGGTCTCGGCGCCAAACCGAACTAACCCATTCACCTTTTACGTCTTGAGTTTGCCGGGTTTGCGTTACTCCAACCCGGTTTGGCACCTTTTTTGCTGAATCCTGAGGGTATCGGCATTCCGAGGGCGATGTGCCGCTCACGATCAATACGAACGTTGGCGCTTTACAGGCGCAGCGTGCCACAACCGGAGCTGGACGCGGACAAGAAGTCGCGATGCAGCGCCTGGCGACGGGGGTACGCCTCAATAGTGCGGCGGATGACGCGGCAGGGATCGCCGTGGCTGCGCGTATGAGTAACCAGATCCGTGGGCTCGACATGGCGCTACGTAACGCGCAGGACGGACTCTCGCTTGCCCGAACTGCAGAAAACGCGATCGAGGAGATGCAGCAGATCCTGCAGCGCATGCGAGAACTCGCTGTCCAATCGGCTAACGGCAGCTATGCGGATACCGAACGTATCGCGCTCAATGCCGAGTCAGCCGCTCTCCTTTCAGAAATCCGTCGAATCTCTACCCACACCCGCTGGGATCGCGAGCTAAATTTATTTGATGGCAGCCAGACCCAAATTGCGGTGCAAGCGGGGATGCAATCAGGTGACACAGTCGTCATTCCACTTGAATCTCTCACGCCCCTTGCACTTGGATTCACTGGTATCGAAGGTCTCGCACCCACGCGACCGATCAATACGTTCGATGATGGTCATGATGGAATATTTGAGGTCACCACCTTTGCACCGCCGCGCTATGACGGAGACTTCACCCTGACCGTCGGAAATCGCACCCTCAGTGTGAACGCCGCGAACTCGTTGGATGACATCGTCAATGGGTTACGCTCCGCAGCCACCGCCGCCGGATATGACAACACATTTCAAATCACCCAGGATGCAACTCGCATTAAGCTCACGTGGGTCGATCGAAAAGGACCTCAGGCGCGAGGTGTGCTAACGCGTACCGGTGAACTTCCCTACGCAGGCGCCAATACACTGGGTACGACTGCGACGCAGCAGCTCCAAACTTTTCCTGTTCTGGCCAATCGCAATTATCGATTGAGCGTTGGTAACGTTGACGTGACAAGCGCTGGAGTGACGGACCTACCGAGCTTAGTGCAAAGCCTGTCAACTCAATTACCACCGGACGCTGGTTTTACGCTCGGTGAAGAGAATGGAAATTTAAAGCTTATCTGGAATAGCACTGGCCCCCAAAATACCGTGAGTTTGATTGATCAAACCACTCAAACGTCCATCACCGGCACCATTACAAATGGCATCACGGGCCAGCAGGTACAGGTATTCGACACGGTTTACTTCACAGGAGACTTTTCGCTCACGATAGACGGCAGTACTTATCAAGTCACGGGAGCGACGAGTCGAGATGATGTAGTTACAAAGTTTCAAAATTTACCGGGCTATGCCGATCTTGGCTTTGAGATTCTCTCGAACTCTCCTCGCGGCTTCAAATTAGTGTGGAAAACAGACGGCCCTCAAGTACTCGGCACGCTGATTCGTAATGGCCCTTACCCCTATTACGCACAACTCTCTCCGGCAGGCCATTATGAGGAAACTGCAGTACAAACCCTTGATCCTGGCGTGTACTCGGGCGATTTCACGCTCGTCGTGAGCTCAAACGACCCGAGATTTACGAATTATCAACGTAGCCTCGCAGTCACCCAGGTCACCGACCGAGCGGACCTCGTCGCTAAGCTCAATGCAGCAAATTTGGCTACAGGGGGAGATCCACTTTTTTCTTTGACAAACACGCCGCCCTCAATCACGCTTACGTGGAACACCATCGGCTTTCGCCCGCAAGCTGTTCTAACTCGCGATGGTGAAACACGATCGACGGGACATAATCAGTACACGGGCAATGACACACCGTGGGCAATTCAAAAATTTGATATTTCCACTAGTGCCTATGGAATAGGCCAAGACATTGAGCTCACTGCAGGCGGAAAGACTATTTTCATTGAGGATGCGATCAGTCTTGATGATCTGGTCAGGCGCCTGAACGATCCGGAATTACTAAGGGACTTGCCGACTGGGATCAAGTTTTACACAGACGACTCGCGCCTTGTTGTGGCCTGGGATGACGTCACAAATCAAGGGGAACTTGATCTCAAAATCAATGGCGATACCTTGAGACTTTTGACCGTTAGGGAAGCTCTAACTGCACTCTCACTCATTGATACTGCAGCCGAAAAAGTAGTCGGTGTTCGTGCGCGCCTGGGGGCAGCAAGTAACCGTATCGAATATTTGACGGGTAATTTGCTCAATGTCAGTCAGAATACTCGCGCGGCCCGATCTACACTCGAAGACACTGATTACGCAGCAGAGTCCGCGCGACTTGCATCTGCACAGATTTTGAGCGAGGCAAGCACCGCCATGCTGGTACAAGCTAACCAATCTCAACAGTATGTATTGAGCCTTTTATCACCTCGCTAAAAAATCGTGGTTTGTGGGTCGGCATGCTGTAAGAACCCAAGGAGATCTTGCCCGCATAGATCGCGCGCTCGCCCCCCAGTTGACGCTAACCCAGCAAGGATTCTGCGCGGAGGAGTTCCGTGCGTGACTGGTCCCTCACCGCATAATCAAACCCAGATCGTAGGGCGTAGGCGCCGATATCACCGTTCTTGTTGAGGGCGATGAACCCAATCTGGGTATCCGACCAGTCCTTGGCGCGGCGCCGAAAAAAGGCGGCAATCGCCTCGACCGCAGCCTCGCATGCCGCCTGCGGTGACAGACCAAGTGACATACCCTGCACCACGCGAAACGCGCCGACGGTACGCATAACCTCTTCTCCATGGCCTGTTGCCGTACAGGCACCCACGTCACCATCAACGTACAGTCCAGCGCCAATGATCGGGCTGTCTCCCACCCGCCCATGCATCTTGAACGCCATGCCCGAGGTCGAGCAACCACCCGCAAGCCGACCGTCGGCATCTAGGCCGAGCATGCCGATGGTGTCATGGTTTTCGATGTTGGCGATCGGTCGATAGCGAGCCTCCTTTAGCCAATCCTGCCACTCCCGTTGACTGTCCTCGACCAGGAGGTCCTGCGATGCAAAGCCCTGCTCGAGAGCGAACCGCCGCGCCCCGTCACCGGCCAACATGATGTGGGGCGTCTTTTCCATGACGGCGCGCGCGACCGAGATCGGGGTTGCTATTCCCTCCATCGCGCAAACCGACCCCGCATTGCCAAGATGGTCCATGATGCAGGCGTCCAAGGTGACGACGCCATCACGATCAGGGCGGCCGCCTAAGCCCACGCTCCGCTCCGCCGGGTCAAGTTCGCAGGTGCGGATACCTTGCTCGATGGCGTCGAGCAAGCTGCCGCCAGAGTCCAGCGTTTGCCAAGCCGCCTCGTTGGAGGTCAAGCCGAAGCGCCAGGTGGTGAGGAACAGTCCCTCGCCACGGTAGGGTCTAACTATCGGCGTGGCACTTAGGGCGTCCGAGGCCACGGTTAGCCCCATCGCCGGCAGAACCTTTAGGAGGGATCTTCTGAAAATTCTCAACGCTTTTTCCTCCGCTGGCCGTCCAACTTGAACGGCTCGATGCTACATCGAATTCACACTGGGGCGAGTCCTGATTATGCGGCGCAGATCAAGGCTCGAGCAGAAAATACTACCGAAGCTTCTGATTCTTACCGTGGTGAAGAACGACAGGCGCAGACGATTTCTCAACCTATAAATTTGAAATTCTTATAATCGACCGAGCCAAGCGAATCCTTACCTATAAGGACAATATAGTTGTTGTTTTGCCTATGAATTTTGCTAGCGATGGGGTTTTTCATTACCAGCAATCGTATAATTCTTAGATACGCTTTTTATAACATGCCAATTATATTAGTGATATTCTCAAAGAGCAGTTTGACTTTACGCGTCCGCCAACAACACTGGCCTCACAGTGGCGCACCTTGGCAGCAGCGTGTTGCTACGGGGCTAGGCGGTGCTACGCACTAATGGAAGATTTGGACTGGGCCAGCTTGGATTCAGGCCTACGGACGGAGAGATTGTGAAACCACTTGATCAGCCTTCGAAGGCTTATTATTGGTAACCGATCGCGCTGATTTTTTAATGCATTTTTGTATAGAGCAAACCGTTTCAATGATCGAACCAAACAAAACCACGTACAGCTCACTTGGCGCGCTGATCCTCGCGCTACTTCAAGCAAGTGTCCTTTGGGGTCTTCACGAATCACTAAAGTCCGGCTCGTGGCCTGCTAATGACTCGGCCATCTTGCCCTCGTTGTATCTCATCACCATCGTCATTCCACTTACGCTCTTGCTGTTCTGGTCGTACCGACGCGAACGAATATTATGGATTTTTACCTGTCTACTTACGGCCTTTTTTCTGTGGAGCGGCCGTTACATTCTCGACGGCGTTACGGGCCCCGTCTCAGCCAGCACGCTCGACGAGGACAACGCCATTGCCAACTATCTTCTGCCGTTTGTAGTCGCTTGGCTGATCGCCGTTCCGATTCTGAGAGCGCGACTCGAAACGGGCCGTTGGAAGGATAATTATCCATCGCTGTTTCGCGGAGCATGGCGCACTTATCTAACTCTCGCGGAGACTGCCTTTTTCACTGGTGTTTTTTGGGTGCTGCTGATGATTTGGGCCGCACTTTTCGACATGCTCGGCATCAACTTTTTTCAATTACTGTTTACCGATTCCCGGTTCGTCTATCCCGCCACCACTCTCGCAGCCTCGGTGGCTATTCAACTTATCGGTCGCAGCGACATGCTTCTAGACGGCATGCTCGACCAGCTTCTTGGACTCATGAAATGGCTGACACCGCTCGCGGGACTGATTGTAGCGCTGTTCACCATTGCGTTACTCCCGAAGATACCGGCACTCTTTGGAAGCGGCGAACGCGTCATCGACAGTACGATATTGCTTTCACTCGTTGCGCTAACCCTCCTGTTGATTAACGCCGCCTATCGCGATGGGGTGAGCGAGCCGGGATACGGAAAGCTATTGCGGCAGGCCCTTCGCATCGTTCCTCCGTTGCTTTCCGTCATCGCAGTCACAGCCCTCGCGTCGATCATTATCCGCACAACCTATCTCGGCCTCACTCCCGCACGTTTTTGGGGACTCGTCGTCGCAGTTTTTGCACTGCTATTTTCTTTGGGTTACACAATTTCCGCGGCTCGAAGCGGGCCGTGGATGGCGGATATCCGACGAGTCAATCCCACGATTGCGGTAATGCTTCTTTCCGTGCTTTTTTTCAGCCTAACGCCGTTCGGTAGCCCGATACGCTGGAGCGTTGCCCATCAACTATCCTTGGCGACAACGCTATCCTCTACAGAGCGGCGCGAGGGTGCGATTCACTTTCTACGTTTTGATGCTGGCACCGCAGGACGAGTTGCTCTTGATCGGATCGTCAGCGATGAAGTCCGTTATGCTGACCCAGTTCTGCGAGACCAAGCCCGACGAATTCAAGCCCTGAAAAAGAAAGGTTCGCTACAAGTCAGAGACCCGGCTGCTATATCAGCGCGATATGCGGCGTGGCGTCAGCGTCTGATAATACTTCCCGAAGGCACTACCCTTCCCAGGTCACTAAATTTGGCGTTACAAGAGAAGTTCTCGTTGAATGCTTCTAGACTTGACCCGGGCGACGACGCTTTGACTCCGCAGCTAGTGTTCGTTGACTTAACAGGCGATGGCGCCTTAGATGCCTTGCTTTTCACCGGCACGTTACATGGTGATCGAAAGATGGTCCGCGATTACGTGATCTTTATTTCCGAACGAGAGGATTGGATCTCGATAAACAGCGCTAACCAGCGCTAGCACTTTTGAACTAGCGTGCTCAGCGCAAGCGCCCACTCGAAGGTGTCACCAGTCAATCAGATACCGATAGGTTTATAACGACACCAAATGAGAGGTTGCGTAATGTAACGCGACTTAAGATATTGTTGAGAAAGAGTTATAGAGCGACGTAAGTATACAAGTGGTGTATAGCCGCTGTTCGACCTTAAGTAATCAACGCTTGATAGATTTACGCTCACTTCAGCGCATTACTTTATCGCCGGATTAATCAAGCCGAATCAATAACAATCTAACTCCTTGATTAGTGAATCCGGACCCGGTTGGGTTCACATCTGTAGATCCCAGTAGTATGAGCAGAATGGACTCGAAGGAGTCCATTGCTCATCAAGTAATCATATCTTCCTAAATTCCGTGAGTAATCAAATATGGATGTCATCAGCTTTAGTTTTTATGAAACATAAAGTGTGGCTATTTGACACAAAGCGTATAAACGCATGTAAAAGCCTTTTAAGCATGCTGTGCGCAGACTTTACTGCGTTGTGAATTTTTGTAATACAACAAAATCCATACAGGCATCGAACGATAATAATGCGCGATTACTTTTGATCTGACACTTCGGTCTGGGCCGCCGGTGCCTTCTCCGCCGGTACAAAGGTATAGCCAAGCTGCCGATATTGACTCATGACGTCAGAGTTACCCCAGCGCTCGACCACACGACCATTCTCGAAGCGGTAGATATCAATCGCGCTGATATCAAAGGGTTTTCCCGTCGGAGGATAGGGTGGTAAACCGACGTTATCTCGACTACGTACACGGGTACGCACGATCACAAAATCGCCTGAGCATAAAATCAACTCATCATCGAGTACTCGCTCCGGTGTGGTTTGTCGCGAGTTATTCCACATGTTGGCAAGGTAGGATGAGGGCACCGTACGTGACACGCTCCCACCACCATCGGTGTTATGCGAGATGATTTCCTCTGCGTAGAATTCATTGACTCGAGAGCCATCACGGTCTGAAAACAACACTTTGTGAATTTGCAGATAAATTTGAAGATTTTTCTCGTTGCCTTCACAGGAGATGATCGGCTTATCAGCTGCAGATAGCGGGCCGACAGCAAAAAGGATCATCGCTAGACCAAGGGTCTTCAGGGCTCTGAATTGGCCGCCAAACTGGCGGCGTCTACTTAACGATCGGCTCTGCATCGAACAACTCCTGCACTGACATCAACACACTAACCATTCACCGGGCGCAAGATACACCCGATCACCGCGAGAAATCGTTTCGCATATCCACAGTCGCAACAGCGGGTACGTGAGGGTCTAAATCGCGTGCGATACGAAAACCAAATATTTGACTGACCAAACCCGGGGGATCCCGCCCACGAAACGTTGGACTTTGACGGGAGTAGGCGCTGAGCCAAGAGCCACCGCGCGCGACTCTGCGATCACAACCGAGGGTCAGCTGCGCTGATCCGTCCCGCGGCGCCGTGTCCGGTACCGGCATGACGTAGCAGTCCTCGACCCATTCCCAGACGTTACCGATCATGTCATGGACACCAAATTGATTAGCCGCTCGGCTACCCACCCTCGCCACCTCGGGCGACCCATCATCACAGGGCGCAACTTCGATGTTGTGGTCTGATCGATCTCGAAATCCCGCTTGGTCAAAGATATTGGACTCTCTGCAAGCTTGCGTAGCGTTCTCACCCCATATCAAGCGATGGCCGGGGCGATTATCGCGAGCGACATACTCCCATTCGGCTTCGCTCGGCAGTCGGTATCGCTGACCGCTGATGCGACTCAGCCATGTCAGATAAGCTTGCGCGTCGTTCCAATCGACACAGACCACCGGCTCATCGTCCTGAATGGGGCGCTCATAACCCGGGTCAGACCAATCCGTATTGGCGACGGGACCGTAGGACCCATTGAGCAAGAGATTGCAGTTACGGCCCGAGCGATGCCCCGTTTCTTTGATGAATTGTCGATATTGGGCATTAGTGACTTCGAACTTGCCTATGGCAAAGCTTTGTTTGATGTTGATCTTTCGTACCGGCCCTTCATACCGTAAGGGCTCGCCACCATCAAAACCCATATAAAATTCGCCAGCCGGAATCGCCACCATGACTGGGCAGCTTTGACAATCTTTAAATTCCCGATCTGAAGCGATACTGGGTGTTGAGCCAAGGCCGCCTAGTAACAAAACACCGAAGAAAACAATAGCGAGCGAGCGCTTGTGTGAATGATCGGTGGAACCTCTGTTGGGCGCTCGATCCATCCGAAGATTCCTCTGGTTGACCTGACCGATGCCGATTGCGTAACGCTGAGATTTTTTCACAGACCCCACCGCGCATGCGCTAGTGCGGAGAATTATCGACGCCATGTTGTGGAATATAGAGCGCAGCGCCCATCTGCGCAAAGCGCTCTGACGCCAGCTTCAATTCGATCGGGGTCAGTTGTCCCCCTGCGGGTTACGAAAAGAGAGGATCCCCTCAATCCCATTGGCCATCAATCGCTTACGCAGTCCTAAATTCGGTGTGTAAGAGACTGTGTAGGTAACGATGGCTATTTTGACCCGTACAAGTACGACTTAAACGCCAATAGTCCTCGCGATGAGAAGCACGGACATCACAAAAAGCAAAATCACCGTCCCGAGTGCGCCGTAGAACCGGCCAGTCGATCGGCCGGTCGTACTCGACATTCCCTGCGCATGAGCAAGACGGGCGACAAAAAATGCTACACCGAGCACATGAATATACGTTGAACCCACCCCTGTCTGCTCAATTAGATAGAGCAGTATGAGAGCCAGCGGTGCCGACTCGACGAGATTGCCGTGAGCTCTGACTCTTTGCTCGAGCTCCTCATCGCTGCCCGAACCAAATGTAATCCTCGCCAGCCTACGGCGCTGAACTATCCGGACGTACAGGACAACGAGCAGTAGCCCACAAAGTCCTGCGTACAATCCCGTGATCATGTTCTGCTCCATTTGTCAGTTTTGCTTGACGAAAGAGACCATAATTTTATCTTAGCTTTCCATAGTAACAACATTTATACATACGCTACCTAAGATAAAGTCGCTTTCTTTATTTCAATCCGGTCGGTTACCAACGCGATACTAATTTACCGGCTCAAAGATATTCGAGAGGTAGCGTCTTCTGATCCTTTAAACTTTCTAAACGAACAATCGTTGTTACCTGATCGCCATCCAAAATCGGAAGAAGCCTCTTGTAAACTTTGTCGTAATGGTCAAGGTCGGGAACTTTGACTACGAGCAAGTAGTCATGCTCACCGGATATCCTCCAACAACAAACGATCTCGGGAATCTCAGCCACTTTCCCCGCCAAATTTCCTAGCCACCGTTGTGTGTGCTGCAAAGCCCGAATTAGTACAACGACGGTCGTTTTCAGATTCAAAGCGTCCTCACTGAGTTGAACGCTCGATCCCAATATCACGCCCCCTTGTCTTAAGGCCTCAACTCGTCTCCAGCAAGTTGCCGTAGAAACTCCGATAAGGTGAGCGATGTTCTCGAGGCTCATCTCCGAATCTTTCTGTAGCAATCGCAATATTCGTTTGTCGATCTTATCCACCGAGCTATCGTCCTCTGGTAAGACAGCTGTCCCCATGCCGCCCACCGAAGCGGCGCTACCTAATTAAACAAATCCACAAGACCGTCTTGTGACACCCGACACCGACACTCCATTGCACCAAAATGGGGCAATTACTGTGAAACTATTTTTCACGACCATACGGAAAATCGTCTGGATTTGAAAGCTTTTTTCGATCGATTCAATTTAGCGTAGTCAGGCTCCCGTCGAAGAATAGGACTCACTTCACCCGGCCCAAGCGGCGACGCTGCCCCCCCGGATGTTGCCTTCCACGGATGTTTTTAAAGGCGCGTCGGGCGCTCGGGACTAAGTTTTTTATGACGTAGTTATTCTAGTAACTTAATTATAAATGGAGTGAGTCTATGAAAAAGCTACTGGCGGTATTAATTGTATCTGCAATCTCAAATGCACAAGCATTTGAATTATTCAAAGATTACAAATTTAGTACCGACGTTTGGAACATTACCTTCATCAAGGTCAACCCAAATCGCATAAATGACTACTTGGCTGGTTTACAACAGACTTGGCAATCTAGCTGCGAAATCCAACAAGAGATGAAGACTGTTAAATCCTGTAGCATTTTTGTGAATACACTCAATGCACAGTCACCTTGGAATGTTATGACTGTTATTCAGTTTCCATCGGCCGCCGCGTCAGATCCCGATCAGACTCGTTACGATGAATTTATGACCAAGTGGCGCGCGAAGCTAGCGGAGGACAAACGCGAAAATATTGTTCAAGGTTATGATGAGTTCCGTCAGTTCGTAAACGAGGCCGAAGTAAGACGTGTCGAGTTTCTAAAGTAAAGAAAAAAGGCCTGAACCTTTGATGTAGAGAGCAAGAGCTATAGACCCGCCCCTCATTAGGCGCGGGTCTTTTTTTACCTGATACCGCGATACTGTTCTATCAAGGAGCTTTATAGATGAAAAAGCTAGCGTACCCAATAGTAGCTATCATTGGCCTGTCGTTAACGGCGTGTTCCAATCAACATTCAAACTACGAGGCCAATCTCACAACGGCAAAAAAGATGATGGCTGCACACGAGGCGGAGGACCTTGATAACTTCATGGCGTCTGTCTCCTTGGATATGGAGTGGCAGTCTCCAGCCTATGGTTCCGATATTGCTGGCTATAATGAATACAAAGAAGCGGTAGCGTCGTATCAAAACCTTTTCTCTGATTTAAAATTTAATAGCCCGACATGGCTTCCTGGTACTGACGAGACAGGTCAACCGGATGGAAGCGTACGTGTCTATGGTCGATGGACTGGCACTCATGACTCGACCGGATCACAAGTAGACTTGCTCGCCTATCATTATTTTGACTTTGATACCGCCGGACAAGTCATCGCTGTCGGGGATTTTTTTGATATCACCGGGCTATTCGATTCGGTAGGAACTGCTGGGACGCCCGTCCTCGTGTCGTTGAAGATTAAAGACGGCTTGCTCGACACGGCCCTTGGCACACTCGACTCACCCGAGGGGCTTCCCGCAACGAGAGCCTATGAAGGCTGTCTATCACTGGAGCGCTACGTCCAACCAGAAACCAATACCATTTGGATTAGCTCCACCTGGGTTTCTAATGAAGCCTATGACCAATATCTTGAATGGCGATTAAACGAAGATAGTTTTGTGTCTTCTAAACTGACGCCGCTCTTGGTCGGCGGCGATAGAGGTCTAACGATTAATCAAATGCATTCCGAAATAAAAAAATATTAGAAATTAAAACTATTTATTACGAATTTTTTAAATTAATTTATTTGGGGCTCTAAAATGAAAAAATTTTTGTACTTGTTTACACTCCTAATTTGGACGATTTCCTCAGCGTCCTCGGACAATCACGCTACGCACCTTTCCGCGTTAGAAGCGGCCATTCAGTCGTACTGGGTTGCGCGGAATACTAGGGATCATGCAGTAGTCGCTGGCCTTGAAAGCCGAACAGGCGTTTTGGCAACCAACTCCGATGGTAGCTTCCACAAGCCCTTGACCCGATCAACCGCGGAGCAATGGAAAAAAAATATGGCCGGCACAGAGGGATCAGTCCAAATTTTCGCGCTTGAGCTGACTGAACTCAGTCCGTCTATCGTTTATGCCCGTTATTACCTAGAGGGTATGACCGGTGCTGCGGGGGCGCCCAAACCCTATCGGACGAGAGTGACAAGTGTGTGGGTTCGGGAGGATGGGCAGTGGAAACAAAAAACAGGGCATTTTTCAGGGGCTAATTTTGGCGGAACGTATGCCACTACCCTACAGGACTATGAAGACTGACGATTTGCCCCCAATCGAGGAGTACTTTCCAATGAAATTTCCTTCCATTTTTTTGAGCATATTTTTCTTGAGCTTTCCGGTTATAGGGCTTGCCGATACGGAAAAAGAGATAAAAGAACTAATAGTGAGCAACCTTCAATACACCTCGGACAACCTGTCGGAAAAAGAAGGAACCCTTTCAAAACAAGGTTCGCTTGAATTTTGGTCAAGTGGCGGATTGCTTGTCGATAACGTCAATGCCGGCACCAGGCAGTGGGAGGTGTTCCAAGCAGCCGCCAAACATATTGAAGTTATTACGCTGGTCGAGGGACGCGCAGCCGTC
>RFOD01000044.1 GCA_009926865.1 Gammaproteobacteria bacterium
CGCTACATTCTTGATGGCCTGAACGCGGAGCGGGTATTAATTGCTGCCGAGTGTATCGGAGACGCCTATTGGTTTATTGACCGGGCGAGTCGCTATGCTCGTGAGCGAGTCGTCTTTGAGCGTCCGATAGGTCAGAACCAAGGCGTGCAGTTCCCTCTGGCAGAAAGTTTCATTGAAACGGAGGCGGCCAGTCTCATGCGCTTTCGGGCTTGCGATCTATATGACGCCGGTAAGCCCTGCGGCGCCCAAGCAAATATGGCGAAATATTTGGCGGCCAAAGCTTCTTGGGAGGCGGGTAACGCGTGCTTGCAAACTCATGGCGGATTCGGTTTTGCAGCGGAATACGATGTCGAGCGCAAGTTCCGCGAAACTCGCCTCTATCAGGTTGCGCCCATTTCAACCAATTTTATTCTCTCGTATGTGGCCGAGCATCTGCTCGATCTGCCGCGTTCCTACTGAATTGGCGAGCCACATGAACGGACATCCAGGTGGCGAGCTCATCCGAGAAGTCGGTCGTATTGCCGCCGCTGCCGCAGAGCTCATCATGCAAGTACGCGGGCGGGCGGCACTCGGCGGATCTATCGCCCAACAGAGCAAACCCGATCACTCTCCAGTGACCGAGGCAGATCTTGCGGCCCACCAACTCATCGCCGCGGAGCTTCGACGTTTGACGCCCGGCGTCCCGGTGCTCTCTGAAGAGGCGGCAGAGGTTGATTTTGAGACGCGCAGTAGCTGGTCACGCTTCTGGTTGGTGGATCCTTTGGATGGAACCAAAGAATTTCTCGCAGGCCGCGATGACTTCACAGTCAATATTGCCTTGATCGAGGGTCATCATCCGATACTCGGCGTGGTTCAGGTACCCCCCACTGGGGTGTGCTACAGCGGCATCGTGGGGACAGGTGCTTGGCGGCGCGATTCGCCAGGCGCAACGCCGCAAGCCATCCACATTGCTGAGCGCTCGATGACGCCGGTGCGCGTAGCGGGCAGTCGCTCTCACCGCGGCACCTCACTGGATGGGTTTCTGCAGCGACTCGGTACGAATGAGCTTTTTCCGATCGGTAGTTCGCTTAAATTTTGTTTGCTGGCCGAGGGCGGAGCCGATGTGTACCCACGCCTGGGTCCCACCAGCGAGTGGGATACCGCGGCCGGGCATGCGGTGCTCGCTGCAGCGGGCGGTCAAGTACGGCGGATCGACGGGGCATCTTTGCTCTACAACACTCAGCGAGACTGGGTAAATCCCTACTTTATCGCTTTTGGTCCGACTGATCACGATTGGTTATCGCTGGTCAAAGATTTAGCTGGTCGCACGGAGACTGCATGACTCGATATGCCTTTGAGGCACGAGAGCCTCACGTTGACAAAAGCGCGTGGATCGCACCGACGGCTGCCGTTATCGGTAGCGTACGTCTCGCTGCGCAAAGCAGCGTATGGTTCGGCGCCGTGTTACGCGGTGACAATGATTGGATCGAGATTGGCGCTGAGACGAATGTACAGGATGCTGCTGTCATCCATACTGATGAGGGTTTTCCGACCCGCATCGGTGCGCGTGTCACGATCGGTCATCAGGCGATGTTGCACAGCTGCACGGTAGGCGATGAGACCTTGATCGGTAACGGTGCGATGGTGCTTGATCGGGCGGTGATTGGTCGACACTGCATCATTGCCGCCCGCGCCTTGGTGCCCCCGGATGCCGTGATTCCAGACGGATCGTTGGTTATGGGTCTACCCGGCAAGGTCGTTCGCATGCTGAGCGATGCGGATATTGCTCGGCTACAAGGTACCGCCGAGCGCTACGTGGCCAAAGCACGCGCGTTTCGCGACGGCCTGCGGGTGCGCGAGTAAGCGATGTCGTCGCTGTCGACTTTAGATTGGCAGACGGACGCAGCAGACTGGCCTCATCGGGCACACAGCACTTTTGTGACAGCCGGTGGGGTGCGCTGGCATCTACAGCGGATGGGGCAGGGGCCCGTCTGCCTTTTGTTGCATGGTACGGGCGCCGCCACGCATTCGTTTGCAGATCTGATGCCCGAGCTCGCGCAATACTTTGATGTGCTCGCCGTGGATCTGCCCGGCCACGGTTTCAGCTCGCGGCCTACTGAGTTGTCAGCGCTGTCCATGCCGGGTATGGCGGCTGCGTTGGACGCGCTGCTGACGCAGCTACACGTTGACCCGCAATGGATCATTGGGCATTCGGCGGGCGCTGCGATTGCTTGTCGCATGACCCTTGATGGTTTGATTCGACCGCGTGGTGTCATCAGTATCAACGGGGCGCTGCTGCCCTTAAGTGGCTTCAAACATCCCGCTATTACACCTTGGCTGCGCAAAGTTGCTAGCAGCGATTGGGTGGCCAACTGGTTTGCCCGGCGTCTGGAGCACGGTGGGGCGGTCGAGCGCTTACTCGCGCAGACAGGGTCTCGCCTTTCGCCCGCGGGTCTGCGTTGGTACTCGCGTCTGGCCAAGACGCCAGCGCACACGGGGACGGCGATGGCGATGATGGCCGTGTGGGATCCACGTCCACTCGAGAAAGATTTGCCGTCCTTGTCGGTGCCCTTATTATTACTCGTCGGCTCAGAGGATCGCATGATCCTGCCGGGCGAGGCGCTCAAAGTCCGACGCCTTGTCAAAGATTGCAGCGTGGTGCAGCTGATCGGTCTCGGTCATCTTGCTCATGAGGAAGATGCCTTGCGGGTGACCGAGGAGATCATCAAATTCATTCGCGAGCACTCGTCGGCCGGGTGATTCACGACACACTATCCTTACAGGTTGTATCGGGGGTAAGGTGGAGGCATGAAAAAAGCGATCGTCATCGGCAGTGGTTTCGGCGGTTTGGCGGCCGCCATACGTTTGGCGGTCCGCGGCTATGATGTCACGGTCGTTGAGGCGCTCGATGCACCAGGCGGGCGGGCCTATGTACATCATATTGATGGCTACACCTTTGATGCGGGTCCCACCATCATCACCGCACCCTATCTCTTTGAAGAGTTGTGGGCCATTTGCGGTAAGCGCTTGCAGGATGATGTCACGCTACGCGCGCTCGATCCTTTTTACGATGTGCGCTTTCATGACGGCACGGTGTTCCGCTACAGCTCCGACCATGAGTCGATGCGCGCCCAGGTCGCCGCCATCGAGCCACGCGATGTAGAGGGTTTTGAACGCTTCTTACAGGCGAGTCGCGATATTTATAAAGTCGCATTCGAGGGGCTTGCCGAACAGCCGTTCCATGAGGTGGGTACCTTACTTCGGGCAGCTCCCGATATGCTGCGACTCGGCGGACATCGCTCGGTGTATCGCGAGGTCAGTCGCTATTTCCGCAGTGACAAGCTACGCATCCTCTTCAGTTTTCATCCTCTATTGATTGGGGGCAATCCGTTTACGACCACTGCGTACTACTGCTTGATTGCTCATTTAGAGCGAAGTTTTGGCGTGCATTACGCCGAAGGGGGAATGGGCGCACTCGTCAATGGCATGGTACGTTTGTTGGAGTCGCAAGGTGGTCGTGTGCGCTGCCAGTCGCGAGTCGAGCAAATCTTAGTGTCAGGCGATCGCGCGTCGGGGGTACGGTTAACGAGTGGCGAAGTGATCGAGGCGGATATCGTGGTCTCTAATGCGGATGCCGCCTTTACCTACGGTACGCTCCTGTCGCGCCACCCACGGCGCCGTTGGACTGATCGCCGCCTAGCGCGGGCGAGTTATTCCATGAGTCTTTTTGTGTGGTACTTCGGCACCCGTCGGCGTTATGAAGATGTGTACCACCACACCATGGTGCTCGGGCCGCGGTACCGCGCACTATTGGATGATATTTTTAAGCGCAAAGTATTAGCGGACGATTTCAGTCTGTATCTACACCGACCGAGCGCGACGGACTTGAGTTTGGCGCCACCAGGATGCGATGCGTTCTATGTGCTTGCCCCGGTTCCGCATCTCGGTAGTGGCACGGATTGGCGAGAGCATGCTGAACCCTACCGCAAAGCGGTTGAGCGTCGCTTGCAGGAGACGATGTTGCCGGGTCTTGATCAGGCGCTCACCGTTTCGCATGTGTTGACGCCCAAAGATTTTGAGGAACGCTTGTCCTCGGTCAAAGGGGCTGCATTCGCGATGGAGCCTCGGCTGTTACAAAGTGCGTGGTTTCGTCCGCATAACCGCAGTGAAGAGTTGCAGGGTCTCTACCTGGTTGGGGCCGGCACTCATCCTGGTGCGGGGCTGCCTGGTGTCTTATCATCAGCACGAATCTTAGATCAGATCGTGCCGGCGCCCTAAGTATTCCGCTGCGGCGAGCCGTCCCGATAAAGTGGCCATCGGTACGCCGGGGCCCGGGTGAGCCGATCCCCCCGCTAAGTACAATCCGCCGATCCGGGTGCTAGCAGATGGGCGGTTGAAACTTGCCCACGGACCGTGATTCGCTTGACCATAGAGTGACCCTCCGCTCGCCGGGAAGCGTTGTGCGAAATTTTGAGGGCGAGTGATTGTGCAGGGCCCCGTATCAATCGTCAGCCCACACTGGGCCAGCAGGCGAGTTACGCTGGCTTCAATGCGCTCAAGTTCTCCCTCATCGATACCCGCTTGATCGCCATCTGCGGGTGCGTTAACGAGTAGCAGCATACGCTCAGCACCGTCGGGTGGTGCTCTGAGTCCACGATCTTGCGCGCACAAATATACTGTCGGAGTATCGGTGACATTTCGGTTTTCAAAGATATCTAAAAACTCTTTCGGGTAATCATTGGCAAAGAACACGTTGTGATATGCCAGGTCCACCCCTTGAGTGCGGGCGTAGCGACACCATGTGATGGCGGATAGTCCTCGTTGAGCACGGGTGATCGCTCGCGCGCCCATACGAGCGTCCTCACCTAATAATCCGGTCGCCAAGGCTTGTGCATCGCCGTTAAAGATCACGGCATCGCACTGGAGGGTATCGCCCGCCATGGTTTCGAGACCGTGGACTTGACCGCGTTCGATAATAATTTTTTTGACAGGCGTCTGGTAATGAGTTGTCGCGCCACAACGCTCGGCGACCCGTCCCATCGCAATAGCTAATTGCTGCATACCGCCTTGGATGAGCCAGACCCCTTCCTGCTCGACATGCGCGATGAGCATTAAGGTCGCGGGCGCCGCCAAAGGTGATGAGCCCACATAGGTGGCATAGCGCGCAAAGAGTTGTCGCAAGCGTGGGTCGGTGAAGCGTTGGCCGAGCGCAGACCACAAGTTTTGCCACGGTGGCGCGCGCCACATACTCGAAAGATATTGTAGGCGCTGTTGATCTTGTAGTAATCGCCACATGAAGCGGCCGCTACCTTGTAGCGGTTGAACCATGAAGCTATCGCGTAAAGCTTGATATATCTGCGCGCATTCAGCGCAGAACTCTAAGTATTCTTGCGCGGATTTGGGGTTGGCGAATTCAGCAATACGAGCTGCAGATTCCTGTCTATCGGCCATTAAGTCGAGTTGTCCGCCATCGCGCCAGAGGTGACGCGCGAGTAGAGGGGTCGAATACAAAGATACTTCTTGTTCGAGCGAGGTGCCTGCATCCGCAAAAAGCTGTTCAAATACCTCACGGAAGGTAAATACTGTCGGTCCGGCGTCGATGCCCTCGCAGGTATCGCTCACGATCAGGCGATGGGCTTTCCCACCGGGTAGGTCGGCACTTTCAAAAAGGTGCACATCACAGCCGGCGCGCGCCAAATCTATCGCTGCAGCGAGGCCGCCCATGCCCGCGCCGATCACGGCGACACGACGTGTCATATTTGCTAACAACCCGTCATGTCAGCGCGCGTATCGCCCTACGACATGCCGATGGTAAATGATGAGACTCAGGCCCACCGCGAGCGGAATCGCCCATAGGCCCGGATGTAGGGCAAGTTGGGGCAAGGTGCGAACGGCGCCAAAGGCAAAGAACGCTGTATAAACGGAGATCCCCGCGCCCACTAAAGCTTTGATGTGTTCTTTGAGCCAATCCATGGGTGCTGGACGTCGATTCAGCATGAACCAAAGATTAGTAGCGACAGTGGCAAGACCAATTGCAGGCATGCCCAGCATGATTGGTTCGCGTATTAGCCATGCTTGCCACGCGCAATGTAGTGACACGACAGTCAGCGCGATCTGCAAGCTGACATTACGCCACTCAAAGAACGCTTGCCGATCGGTTTTGTGCTGTACGCAAAGCCACCCATACCACGCGAGATTAACGGTTAACAGGGCAAGCCCTTGCATCATCCACCCAAATACCCCGCGGATCCAAGCTGGGTTTTCCAGGTGGGGGTGTGTACTCATGGGGTCAATCAGGGTGAGGGTGCTCACAGCGATGGCTGCAAAGCCGGTGATGATCATCGTCCAAGTAAATAACCGACCCCATTGGCGGTGGGCGGTCGCCCCTTTACGACCGATTACAGGAACCCAAAAAGCCAGTAAGCCCACGCTACCAAACGCGATATGCAGGACGATAAAGCCTGAAAACAGCGTGGCAATCAGTGTCGGTGTCAAAGGCTCAGCGGGCACGATACAACTCCCGATGACGTATAGCAGCGATCATGCTGCGCTCAGCTACGCACGCTTGTAAAGGCATTAGCGGTCGCGGTGTGCCGTGACGTCTTCACGGCGGGCGATGTCACTGCTAGGGTAGGTCGTAACATGCAAACGCCCATGTACGAGCCACCGAGGCCGCAGCCACTTGCTGCGCTCGTATCATTATTGCGAGTGATTTGGCGCGGCGATGGCGATTTGCTGAGTCTGTTACCGGCTAAAGCCTATCGTGTCGAAACCGGCTGGCTTGGTTACTCTCGACGGTCTATTTTGATCGTCAATGCACCGCATCTGCTGCGCGATGTGCTGACTGATCCTACCGATATCTATCCAAAGAATGATCTGATGGTGGGGGCTCTCGAGCCCTTGGTGGGTAATTCGATCTTTGTCTCGAGCGGGTCGGTCTGGCGACGACAGCGCAAGATGATTGATCCTGCGTTCTCGCACATGCGTCTCAATAAGGCGTTTTTGTCGATGGCGGCGGCCGTGGATGATTATGAGCAGCATCTGGATCGGTGCGCTCATGATGGTGAGGCGCTATCGCTTGATCTCGCGATGAGTCACCTGACAGCGGATATCATTTGTCGCACCGTCTTTTCGACCTCTCTAAAGTCGCGCACAGCGGTGGATGTGTTCGAGGCTTTCACGGTATTTGAGCGCACCTGTGCTCAGGTAGAGCTTAAACGTCTGATTTTTGATCCTCCATTTGCCGACATTCCGCAGCATGAGCAGGTGTTGCAAGCCTGTGCGCGTATCCGACATCACTTGGGTGAGCTGGTCGATACCCACCTCGAGGCGGGCGTCAATCAATATGACGATATTGCGGCGGCCGTCATGAGCGCTCGCGACCTTGAGACGGGAGAGGGCTTTAGCCGCAAGGAGCTACTCGATCAGCTCGGGGTGATGTTTCTAGCGGGTCATGAAACGACTGCCAGCGCATTGATCTGGGCTTTCATGATGCTGGCAGAGCAACCACAAGTGATGCGGCGCGTACGCGAAGAGGTGTGCGCCATCGCGGGTGACGGGCCGATCGAGCTTGAGCAAGTGCGCAAAATGACATTTGTGCGCAACGTATTCAAAGAAACTTTGCGACTCTATCCGCCGATTACTTTCATACCGAGGGTGGCGGCTGAGGCTGCGCAAATTGGTCGTCATCGAGTCAAGCGCGGCGCCATGCTGATGATTGCGCCTTGGACCATCCATCGCCATCAGCGCTATTGGCAGCGGCCGAATGTCTTTGATCCGGATCGCTTCAGTGCAGAGCGCGAGCATGAGTTGGTCCCAGGTGCCTATCTGCCGTTCGGACTCGGGCCACGGGTGTGCGTCGGCGCAGGTTTCGCACAGTTAGAGGCCAGTCTTATTCTCGCGCGTTTGTGTCGTCGCTACGATTTTCAATTATTGGATGCAAAACATGTTCGTCCCGTCGCACGACTAACCACTCGGCCAGCGACACAATTGATGTGTCAGGTACATCGTCGAGACTCCGTCTCCTAAGCGATGGGATGAGTATGGTAAGTCGACCCCAATCCGCAAATCGGACGATTTTATTGACGCTCGGCCGACTACCTAAAGCCTTGGATCTCGCGCGGGCTCTACACGAAGCGGGCTGTCGTGTGTTGGTTGCTGAGCCCTTCTCGCGTCATTTGACAGGTGCTTCACGTGCGGTCGCCGCATCCTTTGTGGTGCCAGCGCCGGTCGAGGATCTAGAAGGGTACCTGGCTGCGCTACAGCATATTATCGAGCGTGAATCGGTCGATGATGTAGTGCCAATCTCTGAAGAAATCTTATACGTCTCGTTGTTGCGCGGACGTTTGCCTTCTGATGTTCGCCTGCATGCGATGCCGATCGATGTCCTTCAGGGTTTGCATGATAAATACCAATTCATTGGGCGTTGTATTGAAGCTGGCGTCTCAGCGCCTGAGACCGCACTCGTGGGTTCCGATGAGGCAAGGAATCTCTTGTCGACGGGCTCGTGTGTACTCAAGCCGACGATCTCCTGTTCCGGTCGTGGAGTTCGTATCCTGACGCAGGGCGCGATCGCACCTCAAGTGAACGAGCCGAGTATCCTGCAACGATATGTGCCGGGTCGTGTGCTGAGTAGCTTCAGTCTCGCGCGGCAAGGTCGGGTGTTGGGTACGGTGCTCTATCAAGGCGCGGTGATGCAAGGGACCGTTGCGGTCGCCTTCGAGCGTCTTGATTTATCGCCACAAATTATCGAGTGGATTGCAAAAATCGTTGCACACACACACTTTGACGGGTTTATTTCTTTTGACTTTATCGAGTCGGAGTTGGGAGAAGTGTTCGGCATCGAGTGCAACCCGCGCGCGACCAGTGGCCTGCATTTTGTGGAGCCCAGTGAGCTGGCGAGCTTTGTGCTCGATGACTCGCGCTCCACGGGCGCACGCTCCGCTGACTCGATTCAGGCCGTCAGTATGGGCTATCGATCCGAGCGACTCTTGCAACAGTTTTACCCCTGTTTGACAGAGACCCAAAAATCTCTGTTCACAAGCGGTCCATTTCAAAAAAATCTCGCGGCGTTATGGTCTGCGCGCGATGTGAGTTGGCGGCTTGACGACCCTTGGCCTGCGCTCAGCATGCCGTGGACTTCGTGGCCGATTATTGAGCAGGCGGTTCGTCATCGCTGCTCCTTTGGTGAGGTCGCCATGCTCGATCTCATGTGGCCGCCCCGCTTGCCGTCTTCGGGAAAGCTAGCGTAGAGTCAGGGCGATGTGGGCCTCGGAAAGTGATCATGCGGCATGTCGAGCAGCCATCCGGGTAGGCTCTAAGACTTTCCATGCAGCATCTTTTTTACTACCTCCGCGAGTACGTAAGAGTGCGTTAGCGCTGTACGCGTTTTGTCGTGAGGCGGACGACGCGATTGATCAGTCGTCGGCTCCGCGCGTAGCGTTGCGGGAATTAACCCATCGCCTACAACAGGCCTACCGGGGTGCACCAATCGATAATGCGGCTGACCGAGCCCTCGCCGATGTGGTGGTCGATTACGCCATTCCGTACGAATTGCCCGCGGCATTGCTCGAGGGGTTTGCGTGGGATGCCGAGGGTCGGTGTTATACAAATCTCGATGAGCTCAAAGAATACGCAGTCCGTGTGGCGGGTACGGTTGGTGTCATGATGAGCTTACTCATGGGGGTTCGCTCCACCCAAGCGTTAGCGCGTGCGGCGGAATTGGGCATTGCAATGCAGCTCTCCAATATTGCGCGTGATGTGGGTGAAGATGCGCGGTTAGGTCGAGTCTATTTGCCACGAAGGTGGCTCAGCGAAGCGGGAGTCGACGCCGAGCAATGGTTGGCGAATCCACGATTTGAGCCGGCGGTAGGGAACGTGGTTGATCGTTTGGTGCGGGAGGCGGAAAGCCTCTACGTACGCGCCGTATCGGGAATCTCCGAGTTACCCGCAGATTGTCGGCCTGCGATTCATGCCGCACGTTTAATGTATGCGGAGATTGGCCGGGAGGTATCGCGGCGCGCGGGCGATTCGGTGAGTCAGCGTGCCGTGGTATCGGCGCGTCGTAAAACGCTGCTGATCGCCCAAGCCTTGTCGGAGACGGTACGCGGTACACCCTCCACGAAGGATTGGCCGGTCGAGCCGGCGGCTGAATATCTGCTGACGGCGGTGGCGCAATTTGATCGAGAGCGCGGCTGGGTGCCAGATCCGCTGGCAGGGGAATCTGCCTTTGCGCGCGACGTCATCTGGGTGCTCGGAATCTTTGAGCGCCTGGAGCGTGAACAGCGTGAGCGCGCTAGCGACTCGTCACTCGAGGTAAGCGTACCGGCAGCAAGGCTTGTACCCAGCGTGACTGGAAACGTTTGAGGGAGACGCTTTCATGCCAGACCTGTAGGGGCTCACTGTTTATGCAGGTCTTCATTAGCGATCGCGCGTAAAACGGTCCGTCCTCTAGGGTTCTGAGCACGTTGGCTGTCTGATGTTGATCACAATGCGCATGCCGTGCGATGCCCCAAGGGGTGCTGCGCAATCTTTGTAAAGGGGGCGTGTCGAGGGCCTGCATTGCCCCCTCGGTCGGTATCCTCAGGGCGAGTGCGCGACTGCCGCCATGGCGCCATTGCACATCGTAGAAAATCACGCTGTCTTCGCCATCATGGCCACGCGTCCATTCCCAACTTCGAAAATCCTGCTCAAGTGGCGCGTCACCTTCGTTACCGTCGAAATAGGCGTGGCCTTGCCAGTTCAAGCGCGGCTGCTCAAAAACCACTTCAATCTTGGCCCGAGGTGCAATGGGGGTCCAGCGATGTGTGCCTTGGGCATCGATCTGCCAGGCCTGCGTCCGTAGGGGAGGTGGTGTCAGTCTGATCTGGCCGCTGACCGGTCGTCGCCAAGGCGCTGTGATTTCTTTGATTTCAATATGTAGTGTTCCCGACTCCCAGCGTGCTTCGCTCGGACCGATTGCTAAGCGGTGAGCTTCGCGTGCGACTGCCGAGCGATCACGCTCGGTCATCGTCCACCAGCGCTTGTCGGGGGCATAGAGCGCCAGGTTATAGGCCGCATGATTCAACGGATCTGCCGCGCCTTGCTTACGTGCACGGCGATACCACGGTGAAAACACGCAGCCCAACATGATGATCAGGGTGAGCCCAAACTGGCCACAGTCGCTACTGGCGTCGATATACCACCAGGCATAGCCGTCATCGGCGATGGGCACGGCGAAATTGGGACCGTTCGCACTGACAAGCCTCGACTGGCTACTCGAGCTCATCACGGGTGTGCTGGCTAACTGGGTTTGACTCACTATTTCAGGCTGTCTATATTGCGTGACATTTACGGGTGACAACGTAGACTGACACAAGCCAGCCGACGTTGTCGCGCAAATTGCCGAGCAGGGGCAGGCATGGATAGTACCTCCGTTATCGAGCAGGCTCTGGAGACCGCGGTTCAATCCTGCGACGCACTCGGTTGTCCACCGAAGTTAGCCGCAGCGATCCGCTATGCGGTATTTCCTGCTGGCGCGCGGATTCGCCCGCGCCTCACCCTAGCGGTGGCGGCGTGTTCGGGGGTGGTCGATTCGCCACGCGTCGCCGCGACAGCCGCGTCGGTTGAGTTACTGCACTGCGCCTCGTTGGTGCACGACGACTTGCCGTGTTTCGATAACGCTGACCTTCGCCGGCATCGTCCGAGCGTACATAAGGCCTTTGACGAACGTATTGCCCTTTTGGTCGGCGATGCGCTGATCGTGCTGGCGTTCCAAAATGTGGCGCGGGTGTTCGCGGATCACCCGCACAACTTTCCCGCCTTGGTGTTGGCCTTGGGTCGAGCGGCCGGCGCGCCATCTGGATTGGTGGCCGGGCAGGCATGGGAATGTGAGTCGGGTACCCCGCTCGAAGAGTATCGACGCCAAAAAACCGGTGCCCTATTTGTCGCTGCGACGGTGGGCGGCGCGTTAAGCGCAGGTGTTGATGCGGTTCCTTGGCGCGCGCTTGGCGAGTCGCTGGGTGAGGCCTATCAGGTAGCCGATGATGTGCGTGATGCTTTTGCTGAGACCAGTGAGCTCGGAAAGCCCGCGGGCCGTGACGAGTTGTTGGGCCGTCCCACTGCGCTCGTTGAGCTCGGTGTCGCGGGCGCGGTACAGCGCTTCCAATCTTTGATCCAACAAGCCATTGATTCGATTCCACCGTGTCGCGGAGCAGAATTCTTACGTGATTTAATCGAACTGGAGTCTCAGCGGCTATTACCGGCGCATCTGCTGCATCGCGCAGCATGACCCTCGAGTGGCGAGAGCGTTGGGCGGACTGGCGTAATCGAAAGCTACAGGATCCAAAATTTCAGTATTGGGCGTCTAGGTTTCCCTTGACTCGCGCCAGATCGCGGCGTGAAGCGCGTGAAATCTTTGATTTGGTTGCAGGCTTTATCTATAGCCAAACACTGCTGGCGTTGGTGCGTAGCCAAGTCTTGCAGACGCTGCGCGCAGGTCCCAGTCCCCAGAGCGAATTACAGTCGCTTCTGGGTATGGGCGCTGACGCGGCAAACACCTTGCTCAGGGCCGGCGCGACGCTCGATCTATTGGCGCACCGGCCACCGGATCGATGGGCGCTTGGCGCGAAGGGGGCCGCCTTGCTCGGTAACCCTGGCGTGCTCGCGATGATCGAGCACCATGCAGTGTTGTATCAGGACCTTGCCGATCCGTTGGCGCTGCTGCGAGGTACACGGGGCGACACTCAGTTAGCACATTACTGGCCCTATGCGACCCATCAAACCCCTGGCCAAAGTCCGCTTGAGGGAGTCGCGAGCTACACAGAGCTCATGGCCGTCTCACAAGGCTTAGTCGCCGCGGAAATCTTGGATGCCTATGATTTCGGCGGCCACCGTTGCGTGCTCGATGTGGGCGGTGGCGACGGTAGTTTTTTGCGCTCGGTGCAAGCCCGTCACGCCAGCTTAGCGCTACAGCTCTTTGACCTGCCTGCGGTGATTGACGTCGCCTCTGAACGCTTACAAGACACGGGTATCGCTCTCTGTCGAGGTGATTTCACGTGCGATGAATTACCGACCGGGGCCGATCTCATCACCTTGGTACGCATTCTTCATGATCATGACGATGAGCGAGCCCTGCAATTGCTGCGCGCTATTCGCAGGGTGGTGCCTGAGAACGGAACGCTGTTGATCGCTGAGCCCCTGGCCGAGACACCTGGCGCGGAACGCATGGGCCACCCGTACTTCGGTTTTTACTTGTTCGCCATGGGAAGTGGTCGTCCAAGAACGATTAAAGAAATAGGCGAATTGCTTGAAAAGACTGGTTTTTCTCAGCCGCGGAAATATCCCACCCATATTCCGTTGCAAACCAGTGTGGTAGCGGCGAGACCCGTGAGATGAGCATGTTCCACTCAAGTGTCTAAAAAGATTGACACTTATGTGCGTAAGCGTAGACTGACACTTGAGTAATAGGGTCCACGGAGGAGGCCAGTCGGCGGGAGGACCATGACGAATCACAAGACACATGCTGTGGTGATTGATGCGCCGGAGCGCTTGCGTCTGGCGGCCCTGCCGTTGCAGCCCCCCCATGCGGGCGAGGTCGTCGTGGCCGTCGAATGGAGTGGTATCAGCACGGGTACCGAGCGGCTCTTGTGGTCGGGGCGGATGCCTGTCTTTCCTGGATTGGGGTACCCCTTGGTGCCTGGGTATGAATCGGTGGGACGCATTGTGGCTGTCGGTGGCGATGTCGACCCCGCGCGTCTAGGTGAGCGCGTATTTGTCCCCGGCGCGAATTGTTTCGGTGAAGTGCGCGGATTATTTGGTGGAGCGGCTTCGCACTTGAGAGTGTCGGCGCACAAAGTATTGAGAGTTGAAGAATCTTTGGGTGAGCAGGCAATTTTATTGGCCTTAGCGGCGACGGCCCAGCATGCGTTAGATCGAGCGCCGGCTCGCTTACCGCAGTTGATTGTGGGGCATGGAGTGCTCGGTCGACTCTTGGCGCGTTTGACGCTGGCCGCGGGCGCTGAACCGCCGACGGTGTGGGAGGTAGATCATCGTCGACACGTCGGCGCTGAAGGATACCGTGTCTGTCATCCTGAGGATGACGCGCGTCGGGCCTATGCCACCGTTTACGACGTGTCGGGTGACTCGCAAATTCTGGCGCAATTATTAGACCGACTTGCGCCACAAGGTGAAATTGTCTTGGCGGGCTTTTACTCCGAGCCATTGAGCTTGCCGTTCGTGCCTGCCTTTTTACGCGAGGCCAGTATCCGAGTCGCCGCCGAATGGCAGCCCCAAGATTTACTCACTGTTCAGCAGCACATTGCGGCAGGTCGCTTGTCGCTAGATGGATTGATCACGCATCGACAACCTGCGACCGCGGCGGCCGATGCGTATCGGCAAGCGTTTGCCGATGCCGAGTGTTTAAAGATGGTTTTGGATTGGAGGCAGGCCGCATGAGCCCACAAGGCGATACCGTATCGATTCCGGTCGAGAGACTAAAGCGTTCGCTACGAGCCGAGGCGGCTGATGAGCCCGCGCCAGTCAGTACAGCGCCGACCACCAGCGAGACGCAAATCATTGCCATCTATGGCAAGGGCGGTATCGGCAAAAGTTTCACGCTCGCCAACCTGAGTTACATGATGGCGCAGCAAGGTAAGAAGGTTTTGCTGATAGGTTGTGATCCTAAGAGTGACACCACCTCGCTACTCTTTGGCGGGCGGGCCTGTCCGACGATTATTGAAACCTCTTCGCGTAAAAAACTCGCCGGCGAGCAGCTTGAAATCGGCGACGTCTGCTTCAAACGCGATGGGGTATACGCCATGGAATTAGGCGGACCCGAGGTGGGTCGCGGCTGCGGCGGTCGCGGCATCATTCATGGTTTTGAGACCCTAGAGAAGCTTGGCTTTCACGACTGGGGTTTTGACTACGTACTACTCGACTTTTTGGGTGATGTCGTTTGCGGTGGTTTCGGTTTACCGATAGCACGTGACATGTGTCAAAAGGTCATTGTCGTCGGCAGTAACGATCTGCAGTCGCTGTATGTCGCGAACAACGTGTGCTCCGCGGTGGAATATTTTCGCAAACTCGGCGGTAACGTTGGGGTCGCCGGGCTCGTCGTCAACAAAGACGACGATACGGGCGAGGCGCAAGCCTTTGCGCAGGCAGCGGGCATCCCTGTCCTCGCATCGATCCCTGCGCACGAAGATATCCGGCGTAAAAGTGCGAACTACGAAATCATCGGCCGTCCCGAATCCACCTGGGGCCCGCTCTTCGCCGGTCTCGCAACGCAGGTGGCTGAAGCGCCGCCGGTTCGACCCAAGCCCTTATCTCAAGATGAGCTCTTGGGGCTTTTCAAAGGTGAAGCCGTCGGTCGAGATGTGGTTTTACAGCCTGCGACGCTCGAAGACATGTGTGGCGTTAGCGCGCTGCATAAGCCCTCATTGGAGGTGATTTACGACGCCGTTTGAGGCGTCTGCAATCAGGCACTATGAACGATCTCCATCATACTGATCTACCCGAAAGCGCAGCGCCTGCCGGCGCCGTGTCGGGCGACTGTCATGGTGGCAGGGCGACGCTGCGCGCAGCCGCTGCGGCAGCGGGTAAGGGCGAAACCTTACAGCAGTACGCCAAAGATTATCCCGTAGGCCCGCATGACCAGCCGCAAAGTATGTGTCCAGCGTTTGGTTCGCTGCGTGTCGGTCTCCGGATGCGTCGAACCGCGACGATCCTCTCGGGGTCAGCGTGTTGTGTGTACGGTTTGACGTTTACCTCGCATTTCTACGGCGCACGCCGAACAGTGGGGTACGTACCATTTAATTCTGAGAGTTTGGTCACGGGTAAGTTATTTGAAGATATTCGTGACGCCGTCCATGAGTTGGCAGACCCTGCTCATTACGATGCCATCGTGATCACCAGTCTCTGTGTGCCGACTGCATCGGGTGTGCCGTTGCAGTTGCTACCCAAAGAAATCAATGGTGTGCGAATTATCGGTATCGATGTTCCGGG
>RFOD01000045.1 GCA_009926865.1 Gammaproteobacteria bacterium
GTCAAAGAACATCATTAGTTTCTTTGAGAAGCATCCATTGAAGACACGCAAGCGAGTTGATTTCATGAAGTTCAGAGAAATCGTGAACTTGATGAACCAAGGTGAGCATTTGACACGTGGTGGTGTGGAGCATATCCGCACGATCGCTGAGCAAATGAATCGCAAAGCACTCAAGATAAAGTCCGACCTGTCCGGAAACGGATTGGAGTAATCGAGCGAAATTCCTTGTCGGGTAAGTTCCGACCTGCACGAATGGCGTAACGCTGGCCACACTGTCTCGACCCGAGACTCAGTGAAGTTGAAATCGCTGTGAAGATGCGGCGTAGCTGCGGAAAGACGGAAAGACCCCGTGAACCTTTACTACAGCTTTACACTGAACTTTGACCTTGTTTGTGTAGGATAGGTGGGAGCCTGCGAAGCAGGGGCGCTAGCCCTTGTGGAGGCAACCTTGAAATACCACCCTGGCAATGTCGGAGTTCTAACCCAGGTCCATTATCTGGATCGGGGACAATGTATGGTGGGTAGTTTGACTGGGGCGGTCTCCTCCCAAAGAGTAACGGAGGAGTGCAAAGGTACCCTCAGCGCGGTCGGTCATCGCGCACAGAGTGCAATGGCATAAGGGTGCTTAACTGCGAGACGGACATGTCGAGCAGGTGCGAAAGCAGGTCATAGTGATCCGGTGGTTCTGTATGGAAGGGCCATCGCTCAACGGATAAAAGGTACTCCGGGGATAACAGGCTTATTCCTCCCAAGAGTCCACATCGACGGAGGAGTTTGGCACCTCGATGTCGGCTCATCACATCCTGGGGCTGTAGCAGGTCCCAAGGGTTCGGCTGTTCGCCGATTAAAGTGGTACGCGAGCTGGGTTCAGAACGTCGTGAGACAGTTCGGTCCCTATCTTCCGTAGCCGTTGGAGATTTGAGGGTGAGCTGTCCTTAGTACGAGAGGACCGGGATGGACGCACCTCTGGTGTTCCGGTTGTCACGCCAGTGGCACTGCCGGGTAGCTATGTGCGGACGGGATAACCGCTGAAAGCATCTAAGCGGGAAGCCCCCCCCAAGACTAGATCTCCCAGGGAGCTTGACTCCCCTAAAGGGCCCAAGAAGACTACTTGGTTGATAGGCTGGGTGTGTAAGGCCAGTAATGGCTTCAGCTAACCAGTACTAATTGCCCGTGAGGCTTGACCATATAACCTCAAGAAGTTTGATGGAGCGATCCATCTCATGTTTGTCGAATGCGACAAGCGTCTATCAAAGAAACATCCGATTTTTAAGAATTCCCTGACGGCCATAGCGAGCGGGAACCACCCGATCCCATTTCGAACTCGGAAGTGAAAACGCTCTGCGCCGATGGTAGTTTAGCCTGTTGCTACGCTAGAGTAGGTCACTGTCAGGGTCCTCATCAAAGAAACCCCGTTTTTCTTTTACCACGCGATACCGTGGTCCTCGCCGTGATTGCTCACTCCGCCGCGCATGGTCCCGTGTTCGAGGTCAATTTCGACGCTAGTAATGGGGCCCGAAGTACGCTCCGAAAATTGCAAGGTGTAGCCCCGCGCGCGAAGTTCTTCTCGCACCCATTTGGGCGTCTCATCATCGAGCAGCATTTTTCCTGGTGTAATGCTGTGCTCGCCAAACGAGTCGTGTAGCTGAAAGCTATTCATATTGGCCGCTTCCGCGGCCTGCTGTGGTGTCATCCCAAATTCCACTCGGTTCAAAAAATACTGTAGTAGATTTTGGTCTTGGCTATCACCGCCTTGGACGGCAAACGCCATCCAGGGTTTACCCTCTTTGACGGCAATACTGGGAGTGAGTGTCGCGCGCGGGCGTTTGCCGGGTGCAACGACGTTATAAGGATTCTCGTTGGGGTCGAGTACGAAAGACTGCATACGTTGCGAGAGACCGATCCCGGTGTCACCGGCAATCCATCCGGGCACCCAACCGCCGCTTGGAGTGATAGCGACCATCCAGCCTTCTTTGTCAGCCGCAGCGATTGAAGTCGTGCCACGCCAAAAAGCTGCGTCGTAGTCGACACCGCTGCTATCCGTGATCGTGCTCTGCGCGATGGGAGCGACCCCGCCTGGGGTGAATGGCCGCGTTGGGTCTCGAGGAATGTGCTTGCGGCTCGAGCTCGGCGTTGTGGCTCCCTCGGCATAAGCCTTTTGACGAGCGAGCAATAGGTCTAGGAACGGATTCTTATCGCCCTGATAAGGATACGGATCGCCCGGCGCTGCGGCCGAGTTATTGCGCTTACCGATCGTTTGCGCCCTCGTCTGTGCGTATTCTTTGGAAAGTAGTCCCTCGATGGGCTCAGCCGGGGGGAAGGCGGGGTCCCCGTAGTAAAAATCTCGATCAGCGAAGGCGAGATTCATGGCTTGATACAGCGTGTGCAAATACTCAGCGGAGTTGTAGCCCATCGTTCTGAGATCAAAGTTTTCGAGAATATTGAGCGTCTGCAGCATCGCGGGGCCCTGTACCCAGGTATCGAGCTTGTAGACATCAATACCGCGATAACGTGTCTGACGGGGCGCTTCGATTTTGACTTCCCAATTAGCGAGATCTTCTCGGGTAATTAAGCCTCCATCCGCTTGTACTGCATCCACCAACGCCTCAGCGATATCCCCATGATAGAACCGCCAGTAAGCAGCCATGATTCCTTCGACGCGCGAGCCTCCTCGCTCGATCGTGACGCGCTCCGCCTCAACCAGCTTCGAAAAATCTCGCCGGCCTGCGGTGCCTCCCGACCCTCTGCAAGGGGCGCAGCAGCGTGTGGCAGCATGACGCGTGCGGTGTTGGGCCAAGATTTAATTTTGGCTTTGTCACGCTCGATTCGATCAGCAAGCTGCGCTTCGATCGGAAAGCCATCCGCAAGCTCAATCGCAGGGGCGAGCACCTCCGCCAACGAAAGCGTCCCATAACGGGCAAGCATCACCATAATAAGACCACCCGGTGTTCCCGGTGTGATCGCTGACAGCACGCCGTATTCAGGGGGGTAATCGAATCCGCGCTCCCGGAAAAACTCGGGCGTCGCACCGGTGGGCGCGACCCCGAGTCCATTGATCGCAATCACGCGTTGCTCACCCGGGTGCCAGATCAGTGCTTGGGTCTCTCCCCCCCAGTGTAGCGTGTCCCACATCGTTGCCGTGGCCCCTAACATGGCGCAGGCCGCATCGACTGCGTTCCCGCCAGCCCAAAACATACGCGCACCGGCTGTCGCACCGAGCGGTTTACCCGTCACGGCGATCCACGATTGCGCATGTAAAGGGGGTTTTTCAGTTTTGGGCTCCGCCGCGAGGGGGGCGACGGTTACCCAAGAGAGTGCCGTGATCAACAGCCCCCAGACTATGGGGCGTCGGGGGAGTGTCTGCACAGTGAGCAGCTTTGTATCAGAGGCGCTCTGCAGGCCTTGCTTCAGGGTGGGGTTTTTGTTCATGCACCTAGAATAAGCCATCAGACATTTTGATTTAGCCTGTTGTCGAGGGAGAAGTCGTGGCTATTACTGAACCTGTCGTCATTGCCGGTGCGGGCCCTGTGGGCTGTACAGCGGCCTTGCGTCTCGCTCAGGCGGGTATTCCAGTGATCTTGCTCGAGGCACTCGATGATTTGCCCGAGACTCTGCGGGCCTCCACCTTTCATCCGCCCTCAATGGATATGCTCGATGAGCTCGGTATGGCCAAGCCGCTCATTGAACAGGGGCTGATTTGCCAAAAGTATCAGTATCGCGATCGGCGGACGGGCGAAATCGCCGAGTTCGATCTCAGTGTTTTGGAGGGCGACACGCGACATCCTTATCGTTTGCAGGCTGAGCAGTGGAAGTACACACGTCTCGTTTGGAACGAGCTGCAAGCCAAATATTCAAATGTCGCGACGTGTTTGTTTAATCACGCCATCAAGGGTGTCTGGCAAACCGCGGATGGTCTAGAGATTCTCGTTTCCGATCACGGCGAAGAGAAAGTGTTACGAGGCTCATTTTTGATTGGTGCGGATGGTGCAGATAGCGCGGTTCGTAAAGCCGCAGCCATTCGGTTTGAGGGTTTTACGTATCCAGAGAAATTTTTGGTCGCTTCGACTCCCTTTCCGCTTGAGGAAAAATTTGAGCGTCTCGCCCTGGTGAATTACGTCTCGGATCCTGAGGAATGGTTGGTGTTACTCAGGACGCCGACGCTGTGGCGCGTACTGATTCCTACCGATCCCGCGATTGAGAACGATGCGCTGTGGCTCTCCGATCAGTGGATTCAGGATCGGCTGCATCATATGGCGCCGCATGATGAAGACTATGAAATCATCCATCGAAGTATTTACCGTGTACATCAACGTGTCGCGGTGACCTATCGTCGTGGTCGGGTATTACTGGCGGGTGATTCTGCGCATATCAATAACCCCCTTGGTGGCATGGGGATGAACGGTGGCATCCACGATGCCTGGAACTTGTGCGACAAGTTGATTCAAATCCATGCAGGTGAGCCGATGGATCCTTTGCTCGATCTCTATGATCGACAACGACGCGGCATTTGTGTGCGTTTTGTGCAGGAGCACACTAAGAATAATAAAGCCCTGATGGAGTCCAAAGATCCTGAAGTGCAACGCAAGCGGCAGGCCGATTTCATGCGAGCCGCTAACGATCACGGGCTCGCGCGGGCGTTTCTGCTAAAGACTTCGATGATTCAGAGTCTGCGCGAAGCAGCGCTCATCGTCTAACCCGTACGGACTTTCCCTAATGCCGCTTTTGCGGCTAAGTTGTTATATTTACTGAATATTTTTCAGGGATTGGGGCTGCGCCCCGCCTCTGACTGACGGGCTCACGTCCTTAGATCGATCGCCGATCCACGCAGGGGGCTGCCCACCAATATGACTCTGCCACAGTTAACTGACATCACGGATTGGGTTGATCCGACCCTGTTAGCCGACGGTCTGCGGATCGCTCTCATCATCGTCTCAGCGTGGGCGGTGTCGCGAATTGGTGGGCGACTGGTGAGCGGTCTGCACTCGCGCGTGGTCGCGCGAATTGCGATACCGGAGCAGGTTCGTCGCGCCGAAACTTTAGGCCGAATCTTGCGCTATGCCGTCTCGGTGACGGTATCTGTGCTCGCTACGCTGTTGGTCTTGAGCCAACTCGGAATCTCTATTGCACCGATCTTGGGTGCCGCGGGCGTGGTGGGTGTGGCCGTCGGTTTTGGCGCACAGTCACTGGTACGTGACTATTTCACGGGGATTTCTTTGCTCTTGGAGAATCAGTTGACTAAGGGCGACGTTGTGACGGTCGCAGGCTTAACGGGTGCGGTTGAGGATCTGACGCTGCGTTACATCCAATTACGGGATTACGACGGTAATGTTCACTACATCCCGAATGGCTTGATCAGTACCGTGACCAATATGAGTCGTGGTCACGCATATGCCGTGATTACTGTCGGCGTCGCTTATCGCGAGGATCTTGATCATGTGATTCCGGTACTGCTGGATGAGGCTGCGCGATTTCTTGAGCACCCGACCATCAAAGACAAGGTGCTTGAGCCATTTGAATTTGCCGGTGTGGATGAGCTCGGTGATTCCGCAGTGACATTGCGGGGTCGCTTCAAAGTCAGGCCGCTTGAGCAATGGACAGTGCGCCGAGAGTTTCTGCGTTTAATCAAACAAAGATTTGATCGTGAAGGAATCGAAATTCCGTTCCCGCATTTGACGATTTATGCCGAAAAGGCAACGGAGGTGGGCAAAAGCTTGCCTGATACGCCTTAGCGTCGATTTCCTATCGCTATGGCCTAAGTACGAAAATAGGGGGTGCCTATGAGCCGCTGTCTGATTACAGATTTAGACGGTACATTTTTGGGTGGTCCGGATGCTGACCGCACCCGATTACATACGATGTTCGCAGAGCGTGAGCGTCCACATCGTCTCGTTTATTGCTCAGGGCGCGCCTATCCCAAAATCAAACGGGATATTGATACCGGCGTGTTGCCTGAGCCGAACGCCATTATTGGCGATGTCGGCTGCGGTCTTTGGAGCGCCACCGGTGAGTCGCTCTGCGAGCGCTTTGATCTCGAAGTGGCGGGTCGCTGGGGCGGCGCGCGTGAGAAGGTCCTACAGCAGGTGGCAAATTTAGACGGTCTAAGATTACAAGACGAGACAGGACCATCGCGCTGCTCATTTTTGTACGAACGAATGGAGGTTGCGCAAGAGGCAGCGCGCCGAATCGAACCGCTTGGACTCGATACGCTGATTTCAGGGGGACGGTACTTTGATGTTCTACCTCGCGGGGTGAACAAGGGTTTTGCGGTGAAATACCTCATGAATCTTTGGGGGTTGGACGCTAAGAGTGTGCTCGTCGCGGGCGACACCCTGAATGATCTCGCGATGCTGCAGCTTCCTATCCCTGCGGTGGCCGTGGGTAATGCCGACGAGCAGCTCTGTGCTGAGCTCAAACTAGACGCTACCACGCATCTCGCTGAGCGCACCGGTGCGGGTGGGATTCTTGAGGCGTTTACGGTTTACGGGTGGAGTCGATGAACGGGGCCGACGTGCCCAGTCGTGTCATCACCGGGCGGGCAAAGCTCGTGATTGTTTATCACCGCCAGCCATTCGATGAGGTGGAGACTGCTCAAGGCGTTGAGTACCGCGAGCACAAAAGCCCGAATGGCATCATTCCGAGCCTGCGCGGCGTCTGTCGTAGTTTCGACAATCCCGATGAAGCTATGTGGGTCGCCTGGAGTCGCTGTACCCCAGGCTCGATTGGGTATTTATTTGAACCAATTGTCGTTCCCACGCCAGAAGGGCCGCTTAATATTCAGCGTGTTGGCCTGACACCTGAGCAAGTGACCTCATTTTATTACGTCACTTCTAAAGCGGCGTTGTGGCCCATACTGCATTCCTTTCCGGAGCGCTTTGATTACGATGCGGCCGAGTGGGAAACCTTTCGCGAGGTCAATCGAATCTTTGCCGAAGGGGTGTGTGCTTGCGCGGCACTCGGTGCTGTGGTTTGGATTCACGATTACAATCTTTGGTTAGTACCCGGATTTGTACGCGCGCAGCGCCCGGATTTAAAGATCGCCTTTTTCTTGCATACGCCTTTCCCTGGGCCCGACGTGTTTGGAATCTTGCCTTGGCGGGTTGAGATTTTGCAGAGTCTCTTGTCCTGTGATCGGCTGGGCTTTCATATTCCTCGCTATTCTCAAAACTTTGTCACCTGCGCCCGTGCCTTATGTGGCGCTAAGGCGAGTCATCGCGTTTCTGCGAGTGACCTACTCTCGCAAGAGGGGAGCGTGCTCCACGAGCCGCAGTTTGTGACCGAGCTTGAGCTCAGAGGCCAAAAAACCCATATCGATGCGATTCCGCTTGGAATCAATGCTCCCCTTATTCATCAGATCCGCGAGCGTGTCGCGACCCGTAAACGCAGCGCGCAAATTCGCGAAGAGCTGGCGGTTGAGACCGTTATTCTCTCGGTCGGTCGAGTCGATTACACCAAAGGCGTGGTGGAATTACTCCAAGCATTTGAACGATTACTCGCGCGTCGAACCGAGCTCTCCGGCTGCGTTAAGTTAGTGCTGACCTGTGTGCCACCGGCGAGCGGCATCGAAGTCTATGAAGATATCCAGCGCGACATTGAGCAGCGCGTGGGCGCGATCAATGGGCGTTATTCCACCCTGACTTGGACGCCGATTTTGCTTTTCACACAGCCCTTCCGCTTTGACGAGTTAGTCGCATGGTATGGCGCTGCGGATATTTGTTGGGTGACGCCCCTCCGCGATGGCCTAAATCTCGTAGCCAAAGAATTTATTGTAGCCAAAGGTGGTAAGGCGGGCGTGCTAGTCCTATCGGATTTCGCAGGTAGCGTGATCGAGCTCGATGAAGCGATTCATTGCAATCCCTATTCCTCTCGCAATATGGATGCATCACTCGATAAAGCGCTATCGACACCCTTTGAGCAGGCTGCGCACGATAGTCACTTGATGTTTCGCCGGGTGTGTCGCAACAGTATCGGACATTGGACGAGCGAAATGATGCGTCGTCTTGGGTTGACCGCAGCCAGGAGACCCGCAGCGTGAACGCGATCGATTACGGCGTCATTGCTGTTTATGCACTCATCGTCGTGTATATCGGCTGGCTTAGTGCCCAGCGCACTCATGATCCGGATGATCTTTTTCTCGCCTCACGGGGACTGGGGTTCGGAGTCGTCGGGCTATCGCTATTTGCCTCGAACATTTCGTCGACGACGTTGATCGGGCTTTCTGGCGCTGCTTACGAGTCAGGGATCGCGGTGGTTAATTATGAGTGGATGGCAGGGCTGGTACTGTTATTTGCCGCTTTTTTCTTGGTTCCTGTTTATCTGCGAGGCAAGCTCAAAACGGTGCCCGAATTTGTAGGACAAAGATTTGGGTCGTTTGCGCAAAAATATGTCGCGGCGCTCATGATTTTGCTCAGCATCTTAGTCGATACGGCTGGCAGCCTTTTTGCGGGAGCTTTGGTGATACAGGTGTTTATCCCGGGTATCGACATGATGGCTACCGTGCTCGCGTTGGCCTTACTCGCTGGGGTTTATACGATCACGGGGGGCTTACGCGCGGTAATGTTAACCGACGCCCTTCAAGCGCTTATTTTATTGATGAGCTCGGTGGTGATTGCCGCTCTCGTGTTCGCGCAGTTTGATTTTTCATGGCCTAATATGCGCGCAGCGATCCCGGCGGAGAATTTATCGCTGATCCGGCCGAGGGATGATCCCAATATGCCGTGGACGGGCCTCCTGACGGGAGTGCCGATTCTTGGGCTTTACTACTGGACCATGAATCACTACATCGCGCAGCGATTTTTCGCAGCACGCGACTTGCCGAGCGCTCAACGCGGGGCACTTCTCGGTGCGGCGCTGAAGCTGACGCCGCTATTCATCATGGTACTCCCAGGCGCGTTAGCCATCGAGATGTTTCCGGATCTCGCGCGAGGTGATGAGGTCTATCCCACGCTCATTCGAGAGCTCTTACCAGCGGGCCTCAAGGGCTTAGCGATCGCGGGCATCATCGCGGCGATCATGTCGACCATTGACAGTACGATCAACGCCGCCTCCGCGATGATCAGTTATGACTTCGTCGGTCTGGACCGTCAAACTCGCCAGTCCCCGAAACGCCGTCTCTTTGAGGCGCGATTGATTACCGGTGGATTGTTACTACTGGCAGTGGTGTGGGCGCCGGTGATCGAGAGCTTTCCGGGCTTATTCAATTATTTGCAGCAGATGTTCGCCATCGCTGCGCCGCCTGTGGCGGCGGTCATTTTGCTTGCCGCGCTGAAGCCCGGTTTCGGCGATTCAAGAGCGTTGACGGCAATGATTAGTGGTCATGTGTTGGCCATGGTGCTGGCGCTGAGCTCGAACTATGGTCTATGGCCACTACATTTCCTTGAGACAGCAGGGGTGGTGTTTGTATTTTCTTTGGTCGTGATGGCTAGTGGCGGGTACACTCACATGCTGGCTGAGGCGGGTGGACGCGAGAGCTGGCGGCAAGCGGATCCGGTACTCAAAGGGCTTAGCGCTCTGATTGGGCTTGCGATCGTGGTCATGCTGATCGCATTTCGATAAGCCTGCGGAGGTGTCCAGCCTGCGGGGATTGGCTGCCTATTTCGGCTAACCGCGCGTCATAATGACACCCTTGCTCCGTTTGCGTGCTGAGGCTGCCATGAACCAGGCTTTATTTTGTCGTCTCCAAAAACGCGTGCTGCTCGCTGTCGCCTGCAGTCTGTTAGGTAGTACGAGCGCTTTAGCGACAGACGCTGAGTACCCCGCGCGATCCGTGACCGCTCGGGAGCAAATGAACTCGACGCTTTGGATGCAGCGCGCGGCCGAATATCGAGTTGCGGCGGCACAAGTTTGGCGACTGGCGGGCGAAAAGCTCGCGAGCGCATTATCCGCCCCCGGCACTGCCGCATTGGAGCAGATCACTTTTTCGGCGGATCGGCTGGCCTCTTTGCCCACGGCGATCGTGGTGGATCTGGATGAAACCGTCCTCGACAACACTGCTTATCAGGCGCGCAATGTGCTGCAGGGTGCGGATTATGATGAAGCCTCTTGGCAATCGTGGATGCGGGAGGCCGCCGCACCGGCTGTGCCCGGATCGCAAGCCTTTTTGAAGGCGGCCGCGGCAGCGGGCCACCGCATCATTTATTTGACCAATCGTCGCTGTCTGCCCATGCCGCCATCCTCTGATGCTCACTCGGAAGGCTTCGGCGCCGACCCATGCCCCGCGCAGTCTTGGACGCAGGCGAATTTGAAGAAACTCGACTTACCCTTTGCGGATGATCCCGAAAGTCTTTTATTGCGGGGCGCGCGTGCCGCGTGGGCGAGCTCGGATAAGCGTATTCGCCGCGCTTGGGTGGCTGAGCGCTATCGCATCATCGCGCTCTTTGGAGATGACCTAAATGATTTTGTCGATCGGACCGAATTTGCGGCACACGAGGCGGAGTTATCGCGCTGGTTTGGCGAACGATGGTTCCTATTACCGAACCCGATGTATGGCTCTTGGGATCGAGCGCTGGTCGGTAATGCCTGTCAGCCTGGTGACACGGCTGAGCGCTGCGCTCAAAAAACATTGGATGCGCGCTATCATGCCTTGCGCCCCTAACTTATCGGTCTGACGCCATCACTCGGCGACGACGTCACTCGGCGAGGGGCAGGCTTTCCCAGGCAAGGCGATGTCGAGCCACACCAATCGATGATCTGAGCTCATCTTCGGGTCGTCGTTAACGAGTACAAAATCGGGGTCGTCGGAAGCTGGCCAAAAAACCCCCGAGCGACACACGGTTAAATCTTTGGAAGCAAGAACGTAGTCGACTCGTAGATTACCGATACCGCGGGGTCCTTCAGAAAAATCGGCGGTATCGAGCGCTGCGTCTCCTTGCTGCGTAAGGTTTTGGCCGCCTTGTCGCGCGGCCGCTTCTGCCGCTCCCTTGCTCCTGGGCGCGAGGAGACCCTTCGCGGCGCCCGAGTTTACGGTGGGGTGCTCTAGCAATTGAGCGATAGCGCCGGATCGACTGCCGCCATCGGCAGGATCCGCATTGAGATCGCCTGCAATGACAAAAGATTCGCCGATGGGTAAGCCGCCGCGTTTGCCTTGATCATCGACGAGATAATCAGCCGCCGCCCCGCCGGTGATGTAATCGGCCCATAGTCGAATTTCGTCGTGATTGCGCCGGCCGTTACGATCCTCCGGGCCGTCAAAGCCTGGGGGTGTCGGGTGGCTCACTAAAAAATGCACGGTTCCGGTTCCGGTTGCGTTCGGTAAGCGTATGGGGAGATCCCAATGACTTTTAGAGGAGAGCGGAAGGATGCGTAGTGCTTCATCCGTGTACCAACCCGGCGGCAGGAGATTGTTAGGCATGTCCTTCCAAAGAACTCGACGAAAACTGCGGAGATTTTCCTGATCAAAGTTGTACATCGATAACACCAGCATGCCGTATTGACCCGGGAATTGCCCGAATCCCAGGGCATCGTTACCCCCTCCAATGCGTCCATCGCGATCGAGATCGATACCGCTCGGCACGCCAGTATTGGAAGGTGCGATGAAATGGTGGGGGTAGTGAATCGCCTCACCGCCTTTGGGCTGCGCTCTCTCGAGGTAGCGCGACATGAATAGCTGCGCGGCCTCGGGGTCGTAATCAAATTCATTGATCAATAGCAGCTGTGGTCGTACCCGTTGGATGACCGCCGCAATCGCAGCCGCTTGGTTGCTGTCATCCTGAAGCGCTTGCCGTAGCCCACCGGCCTTCTCGCGATAGAGGCTCGCGTTGTAGGTGGCGACCCGGATGACCTCCTGTGCCTGAGCCGTCCCGTACGCGAGGGTAGCCAGAAGGGCGCCCATTGCCATCAGGCCCGCCGAGAAAAATAGCCGGACTCTGGACGTCCGAAGGTACGGAAGGGGGCTGGTTTGTTGTGAATTTGCGACACATGGGCCAGGCATGGGAGGGATCCTCATCAGGGGGGCTATTTTTTCTCAACTTGGCAAGAAAAGTTTCACCTAAAAAGGTTACATTTCGCATCCGACGGGTTGGGTTTCACACTCAGCTTGATCAACCCCCTTTATTTAAAGCGATCCCCCGGTCGCGAAATGGAGACATAACCAAATGAAGAGCCAGGGTACGGTTCAAGGGAGCCGGGCGCGTGCAGGTCACTTGGTGCGAGCGATTGTGCTCGGCGCCATGGCCTCCGTCACGATGCCCGCGTTAGCGCAACAGACCTCAGCGGAGTTGCGTGGTCAGGTCACCGGTGCCGATGGGCAGCCGATCAGTGGCGCCACGGTCACGATATTGCACGTGCCGACGGGCACGGCCAACACCGCAACGACGGGTGATTCGGGCGCGTTTTTGCAGTCCGGCTTGCGCGTCGGCGGTCCTTATAAAGTCACGGTGAATGCGCCGGGCTTTGAAGGTACGGCCGTCGAAGATTTGAACCTGAGCCCAGGCTCGCAGCCTTTGCTGCGTTTGTCGGTGCAGAGCACCGCCGAGTTGCAGGAAGTGCTGGTTGCTGGCCAGGCGATCAATCTTCTTGATCTCAATAGCGGTGTGGGTTCGAACTTCACTTCGAACGATGTCGCCAACCAGCCCTCCATCGCGCGTGATGTGGTCTCGACCCTGCTGCGTGATCCGCTCGCGATTTCCGGTGGCCCGAACAACCTGTCTGTGGCCGGTGTGAACCCTCGCTTCAACGGCGTCACGATTGATGGTGCCCGCCAACAGGATAACTTTGGTCTCGGCTCCAACACCTTCGCCACCGCGCGCTCGCCGATCAACATCGACATCATTGAGTCGGTATCGCTCGTGGCGTCGGACTTCTCGGTTGTGACCTCAGGGTTCACCGGTGGTCTCGTCAACGTGGTCACGAAAGGCGGTACCAATGAATTCGACGGCGCGGCGTTCTATTACTACCGCGATCCGGATTTCGTCGGCACCAAGGCCTATGGCGGCGACCGTCGCTTTAATCCCGGCGAATTCGAAGAGAAAGAGTTCGGTCTCTCGGTACGGGGTCCGATCATCGAAGACAAGCTCTTTTTCTCGGCCTCTTATGACAAGTTCGAGACGGCCTCTCAGGTCGACTTGACGGCTGCCACCGCGAATGCGGGCTTGACCCAAGAATTCTTTGATACTCTGAACCAGTTGGTCCAAACGACTTACGGTATCGATATGGGGGGTCGTCCGGGTCAGGCTGCGGTGCCTGAGGAGACCGAGCGCTTCTTCTTGCGCCTCGACTGGAACATCTCTGACACCAACCGTCTGCAATTGAACTATCAGCGCACTGAGGACTTTGGCGTCTCCAACATTAGCGCGACCAACTTCCGTTCGGCTTGGTACGACGTACCCGTGCTGCTCGAGAACTACACCGTCCAGTTGTTCTCGGACTGGTCGCCGTCACTCTCGAGCGAACTGCGCGCAAGCTTCATCGATTTCAGCCGCGGCCAGGTTTGCCGTGCTGAACCCGGTGTGGGTGAGCTCGTGTTCCGCCTGCGTAGCTCAACGGTTGCAGGCTCGCCGCTGGAAGGCTTGATCGATCGCGCCTCGACCATCGATGTCATCGGTGGTTGCGATCGTTTCCGTCACGCCAACGACTATGCTGATGAGCGCTTGCAGCTCTTCGGTAAGGTTGACTACCGGGTCAATGATTTTGTGATCACGGCCGGTATGGAATACGAGACGCTGGATCTCTTCAACGTCTTCGTCGAGCGCTCACGCGGTCAGTTCCGTTTCGATAACGCAGCCAACATCCTTTCGCGTACGGCCAACTCGTTGGGCTATCGCAATGTGCCCTCCAACGTCGCGACCGATGGCGCGGCGGAGTGGGGCTATTCGCGCTTCACGCCCTTCGCGCAGGTGCGCTGGCAAGTCACGCCGACCTTTGAATTGTCAGCGGGCTTACGCTATGAGCGCTTGAGCACGAGCGATCAGCCGACGCTGGATCCGACCTTCGCGCAGGCAGTGGGCTTTGCCAACACCACTACGACCGACGGCCTGGATCTCTTGATGCCGCGTATTGGTCTGCGTTGGGAGCCGCTGGATCGCACGACCGTCACGGGTGGTATTGGTCTGTTCGCCGGTGGCGAGCCGGGCGTGTGGACGTCGAACGCCTTCCAGGTACCGGCAGTGCTCGCTTCGGCCAGCAACGTTGCCGGGGTGACGGGTAAGGATGTGCCGGCGAACCTGATCGCCGCGGTGGCCTCGGGCACGCCGCTCGCGATTGATGCGATCGATCCGGACTTCGAAATCCCCTCCGACTGGAAGGCCTCGATCCGTATCGATCAAGGGTTTGACCTGAAGTTCGATAATTTGGATCTGGGTAGCAACTACGTGGCCTCGGCTCAGTTGCTGTACTCCAAGTCCAAAGACTCGTTCGTGTGGTATGAAGGTGCGCAGGTTCTGCAGGCCCCGAACAACACGTTTGGTGTGGCTCCCGATGGCCGTACGATCTACGCGGACTTGGATGCCTTGCGCGTCTCAAACCGTACGATCTTAGGCAATGCCTCGGGTGATGAGAGCTTGGTCTTCACGCTGTCCTTGGCCAATGAATTCGACAACGGTTTCGGATTCTTCACCTCGTACAGCTATCAGGATGTGGAGATGATCACGGAAGGCTCGTCCTCACGTGGTATCTCGGCCTTCCGCGGTCAGCTGACCTCGGATCGCAACTTCCCTGAGCCACGTACCTCGCTCTATCAGATCGAGCACGCCTTCAAGTTCGGTTTGTCCTACGAGAAGCAGTTCTTTGCGGATCTCACGACCCGCTTCGATCTCTTCGGTCAGGTCAATTCGGGTGCGCCATATACGCTCACCTACGACATCGGCAGCACGAACGCATTGTTTGGTCGCGCGGGTAACTTCGAGAGCCCCTACGACAACAATCCGATCTATGTGCCGACCTCGGGTGACTCAAAAGTGGTGTACGCCTCGACCTTTGATCAGGCAGCGTTCAACAGCTTGATCGACTCGAAGGGCGTCGATCGCGGTCAAATCCACAAGGTCAACTCCTTGTCGGGTCCGTGGCAGCGTCGTTGGGACCTCAAGTTCCAGCAGGAATTGCCGGGCTTCTTGGGTGACAACCGCTTCAAGCTCGAGATCGACATCCAGAACGTGTTGAACATGCTCAACAGCGATTGGGGTACGTACGCCAACGCGCCGGGCTTTGGTCAACAGGCTGTGGTGATTGCTGATCTGGTGCGCGCATCCGATGTGGCCTCGGTCGGTGTCGATGCTGCGCCTGCCCTCACGGGTGATGCGCCGCGTACGGCTTGCACCACGCCGGGCGCCTGCGTCTATCGCTATAACCGCTATACGCCGCGTTCGGACAATCTGCCGAGCACGTCGCAGTCGGTGTGGTACGCCAAGATCGGTCTGCGCTACGAGTTCTAATCGGAAGCGTCTGGCAATGATCTGTCCCGATCGAGGGACAAAAAAGACGGCCGGGTTAACCCGGCC
>RFOD01000046.1 GCA_009926865.1 Gammaproteobacteria bacterium
AACCCATTCAGCCGACGAGAGCCAGCGTGGACGTCACTCAGTACCCCACGGCAAAGCCGATCGAACCGCCGCTCTCATCCCCATCGGAGGCAAAGTTGACGCTGAACTTCGCCCGCTCGCCCACCTTGAAGCCAAGGCCAACAGCACCTGCGGTTTCCCCTTTAAAGTTACCGAGACCGACACCCAAAGAAAAACGACCGTAGTCCACGGTCGGTACCGCGGCAATCGCCATCGCGAGCGCCACGCCTTTCTCTACGGTGTCGACACGCCGATCGAGACGCGCATCGCCAGCTAAACGCAGGGCTGCCTCGGCATCGATATTCGATTGCAGGGTCAGATCAGCCGCCGCACGTGTTGCAGCCTCGGCATCAATGGCCGACTGCAACAACGCATCGCTCGCGGCGACTTGGCCGACGGTGGCCGCATCAGCAGCTGCCACCCCATCCGCAAGCCCTGTCACCCGATTACCGTTCATCGCGACATCGCCGCCGAAGCTGCCGGTGCCCGCAATCGTAAGGTTGCCACCTTCTGCGGTTTCGACGGTTTCATCAACGACGGGATCTGGCTCTCCCGCGACAAAGGCGCCGGTCTCAGGATCGTAGCTACCCACCACGCCTTCGATCGCGTCGCCGATCGGCAAGCCGGTATCGTTATCGATTAGGACCTCCGTCGCGATATCAAAAGTCGTGCTGGCGATGGTCGTTGCCGTCGAGCCTTGCACGGTCGTGATGTTGCCATTGGCTTCGATCAGCACGTCACCCGTGGTGACCGTGGTGGTCGTGGTCGTGCTCGTGGCGTTAGTCGCCGTCACGGTGTACACCGTACTGGTGCCATCGCCGTTATCCACGACATACGGCAATATGCCTTCATCGGCTTCGCCCTCAGTCGTCTCGGTCTCGGTGGTGGTGGTGGCCGAGCCCACTTGCAGGTCGCCATCGACTTGAGCATCGCCGGTGACCTCCAGATCACCCTCAATCACCGTCACAGCTTGGGCCATCGCGGCCGGGGCGCCGAGAGCTGACACACCCATGGCAGCTAATACCGCCAGTCGGATTAATTGTCCCTCATCCAAAAATTTCATGTTGCTCACCTGTGCTACCTCAGATTGAAACGTTACAAACCAAGACGTCCTTGGCAGGCAGCACACTAAAAAGCGGTCGCTGAGACGTCTGTGCGCCACAGGACTGAGCACAGAAATTTTCCTATTCGAGGCCAATACGTTGCGCTTAAGCAACAGCGAATGTGAGATTGGTGCGACGACTGAGCGCCAAGTAACAAATTGTTACTAAAACATGATGACCAGACATCAAGACTGAGGTAAGTTTCGCGCTACGCGAAGCAAAATGCTCGCGTGTTTTGCATGAACACTTCGGAGGGTTGAATGAAACCAGTTCGTTTCATCGTCGCGGCTATCGTCGCGGCTTCGGGGGTCGCCATCGCTCAAGAAAGCGCGGGCACCTTACAGGAAATCGTTGTCACGTCACGTAAGGTCGAAGAAAAACTACAAGACATTCCGCTTTCGGTTGCCGCCTTTGGCGCGGCCGAACTGGAAGAGCGTGGCATGGATGACCTGTTTAAAGTCAGCACATCCACACCAGGATTCTCGTTCGAAAAGCTCAACCGCTTCGGCGTACAGGGCGGCGGCAGCCGACCCGTGATCCGTGGTCAGTCGAACATCCTCGGCGAAGCCAACGCTTCGATCTTCATTGATGGTCTGCTCTATAGCGACTCAGTGTTGTCGCTGCCGTTTGACATCATCGAACGCGTCGAAGTGATCAAAGGGCCGCAGGCGGCTCTGTTCGGTCGCGCGACCTTTGCCGGCGCGATCAACCTGATCACCAAGAAAGGCACCAATGATTTTGAGAACACGGTGTCTGCCAAACTTGCCGAGTACGGTGACTACGAAGTCAACGCTCTCAGCCGCGGCCCCTTGGTCGACGACAAAGTGTTCTACATGGTACATGCGCGTTACTATGAATTCGGCGGCATGTACAAGAACTCGCTCGATGGTCAGAGCGTGGGCTCTGAGCAATCAGTCAACCTCAATGCCTCGCTGGAGTTTCGTCCCAGCGACGAGTGGATGATCCGTCTCAACGCCGGTTTCGGAACCGACGATGACGGCGCGGCGGCGGTTGCGCTACAGGATCGCACCTATAACAACTGCTACCTCAACGTCGCTCGTCAATATTACTGCGGCGAAGTGGTGACCCTTGAGTCCACTGAGCAGAACCTCGATCTCTTCGGCGACCGTATTGGTCTTGAGAAAGACGCCATTCGCTTGTCGGCTCAGGTCGAATATGACGGAGGTCCTTGGTCACTTGCGTGGAATACCGGCTACTTCAATGCCGACTCCACCTATGGCTACGACGTAGATGTCACATCTAACTCGACGGCACTCGGTGGCACCTTCAATCGCATCGCTGTCAGCGATCGTACCGAGATTTCTTCGGAGTTGATTTTCCGCACCGATGAAACCCAACGCATTCGCGGATTGGGTGGTGTCTACATGTACCAAAGTCGTCGTGACTTCCGTGAGGATCGCTTGAACGGCAGCACGGTCAATGAAGGTGAACAACGTATTGATAACATCGCTGTGTTCGGTGCGTTGGAAGCGGACCTTTCCGATCGACTCACGGGTCGGGTCGAATTGCGTTACGCCGAAGATAAGATCGGTAATAACAATCCCGCGGCGCGCCCAACGGCACTGACGCTGATCGAAAACACCTTCACCAGCACCTCACCGCGTGTGTCGCTTGACTACAAACTCACCGACGACAACCTGGTGTACATCGCAGCAGCCAAGGGTAATAAGCCTGGGTACATCAACTCGAACCCGTTGCTTGACCCGAGCCTACTGTTTGCGGATGAAGAAAGTGCTTGGAACTATGAAATCGGCACCAAGAACACCTTCCGCGATGGTCGTACGATCCTCAATGCAGCGGTGTACTACATCGACTGGACGAACCAGCAGCTGACCACGGGCGCTACTTTGTCAACGGGTGCACCGGTCACGGTCGTGGTGAACATCGGTGAAACCGAGGTCACGGGTTTTGAGTTTGAGCTCAGCAACCAGTTCACCGACAGCTTCACCGGCGGTTTTGGCTTCTCCTACAACGATGCTGAGATCACCTCGGCGTACGATGCAGAGCAGTGCCAGTTCAACACCCCAGCGAGCGAAGGCCGCGCAGTGGGCTGCACCACGGCACCGCCCACCAACCTCACCTTCCTCAACCGAGGCTCCTTGGCGGGCAAGCAAACGCCGAACTCACCGAAGAACCAGATCACGGCCTTCGGTCGCTATGACTTCAACGTCAGCGACGCCGTCGATGGCTACTTCCGAGTCGACTACGCCTACGCGTCCAAAAAGTTCTCGCAGGTGTTTAACCTCGCCCACTCGGGTGAGCAGCAACTCGTAAATATGAAGCTCGGCTTCGATACCGCCAACTGGAAGTTCAGCGTGTTCGTCGACAACTTGTTCGACAACCGTACGCCTTCTACGGTGATTCGTTTCGTCGACTTCAAGAACCCGCTACCCACCACCACGGTGGTACCGACAACGCCCGCAGATACCCAATCCACGCGTACGTCATCGTCCGTCCGTGGCTTCCAGTATCCGCTGGCAGACAAGCGTCAAGTCGGTATGACGGTCGCGTACAAGTTCTAAGCGAACGGTAACCGCGTAAACCTTGGCCGCGGCGCGAAGTCCTCATCGGGCTTCGTGTCGCGGCCAAATTTTTTGTCTGGCTGAAATTAAGTTTTCAGATAAAAGAATTCAGCAGTTGCTGAAATACGGTCTAAGAACTAAGACCGCATCAACCCAACGACAGTGTCAGCCCCAACCAGCGACCGAGCGCCAAGGCGGGCGTGAGCATCATGCCTGGCGCAAACGCATCACCCAGCGTCGCGCCACTACCGAGCACCTCGCCCGCTGCATATAAACCCTGAATGGGCTCGCCATTTGCGTTGGTCACGCGTAGCTGCTCATCTACCACTAAGCCCGTGGACGATGTCGCCGAATGTCCAAGATGACAGATCGCGAAATACGGGGGTTTCGCGATCGCCATAGGTAAATGCTCGCGACCGAGGAAATCTCCCTGCAGAGCAACCGAGCGGTTGTAACTCGATACTGTTTCTTTGAGTGCCGCTGCGCTGATCCCCGCCCGCTCAGCTAAGGCATCAAGAGAGTCAGCGCGCACGAACATCGGATGATTATCAAAATGCTGTATTAACGTGGCGCGATCCCAGGCGGGCAGCCCCGGAGGCGCCGCATCCAGAATCGCTTGATCAAAAATAATGTGGTAGCGGAGATTGGATTGCGATAACAACGCGCTCGTGCGGTTGTTGACGAGGGGCTCATCTTCACGAATAAATCGACGGCCTTGCTCATTCACCCAAATTTCCCACGGCAACCGACGCTGCGGCCGAGTCTCAAATCGAACATAGACCTTGGCAGGATAGCTAAAGCTCGTGAGTACCGAGCCCGTGCCAGGGCGATGCAAAGATTGGCCTCGCAGTTGCGCCCCCACTTCGCGTGCCCAGCCAAGCGCATCACCCTGCGAATGGGGATAAGAAGCGGCGGCATAGGCGGGGACGCCGCTAAGTTCTTGGAATAACCCCGCGTTCATCGCATAGCCGCCCGTCGTGACGAGCACATGACGACCATGAGCGGTGAGCCCAGCCGCTCTCACACCGACCACCCGCGAACCGTCGCTGATCAGCTGTTCCACACGAGTCTTAAGCGCTAAACGAACTCGACCGCTCGCCACCTCAGGCGCGAGTTCACGCCGTAACACCGCCAAGATATCGCGTCCCTCACCGGCCCCCCAAAGATATCTGGGGACAGAATAGGCTTTGCGACCTGGACTATCCCCGGTCACGGGATGATCCGGCAAGGGTGTTAGACCCGAATCAAGCAGCCAATTCACCGTGGCGGGCGCCTGCTCGGCTGTCAACCGAACCACGTTGGCATCGGCCAATCCGCGCGACAAGGCCATCACGTCTTCGTAATGTTGGCGCGGCGAATCTTTGATGCCTTTAGCCACCTGTACGTGAGTACCGGCTGCACTCACCTGGCCATTCGCCAAATGCAGCGTACCGCCGATGTCGTCCGCGGCATCGACTAACAGCACCTTCGCGCCACGCCGGGAGGCAAATATCGCCGCTGGGATGCCCGCGGTACCCGCCCCAATCACAATCAAATCATAGGGCGCAGGCGATGACGCTGTCGCAGCGGCACTCGCGTCAAGTGCCGCTGCTCCAGCAACACCCAAGGCACCCCCTAAAAAGTATCGTCGCTTCATATGGCTAGATCGATATTGCTGTGTCGGGCAGGCCCGAGGTTTCGCCGATCGCCGCGGCGCCTCTGGCTCCCCTTGTTTGCAGCAAAAGTACTACTTCTCGGCGCCGTGGATGAACCAACCGCCGCTTCCATGGGCAGGCGCTTGAATCTCACCCGCTAAGAATTTCGCATAGCGCTCTTCACCGAAACTCGCCGAGTCCGGAATAGTAAGCTTGAACGCTTTAGCGCGATCGAAACCCGCCCCCGCTGCCAAGGCAATCGGATCTTGATCCCGATAGCTCGTATAAAAGGGCTCGTTATTATTGGTGGTGTCCCAGTTCCAAAAAAAGTTTTCGTAGTCCGTCACCGAGGCTGCATCGGGCAGCTCCATGTGGATCATCAAGCCACCGGGCGCGAGCAGACGGAAACATTCATTCAGTACCGCGCGGGTAGCTTTCCCCGGAATCTCATGCAGAAAGAAGCTTGAGACAATGAGGTCGAAATGCCCATCTACAAAATTTGTATGTTCCGCATTCTGCTGGCTGAAGTGCACGGCAATCCCCTCATGCTCGGCGAGCGCGTGGGCATAGCGCAGCACCGGTGCGCCGCAGTCAATACCATGCGCCTCTGCCTTCGGAAACGCCGTCTTGTATGGCAACAAATTTTTACCCGTTGTTGTACCGAGATCGAGAATCCGTCGCGGGTTAAAGCCCGGTCGGGTTTTCTTAATCCAATATGCGATGGACTCAGCGACCACGCCGGGTCGCTTACGATACGGGTGCTGGCCGGTGAAGACCTTGCCGCCAAACGCCACGACCGCGCCTTGTGCGACGTCATCGTGCGTATGCTCAGCCGTGACCCAGCCAGGTGCCAAATGCACATCTAACGCGTTGAGATAACGCGGGATCGGCAATGAGGGGTCAAGCTGTAATGAACCGCCGGTCGGATTTCGCGCGGCCAAGTCGCGCGCGAGATCGATCATCGATGGCAAGGCGCGCTCGACCGCCGGCTGCACCGACTGGTAGCACATTTCTTGCGCGTTGTAGCGCAGACTGCTGTAAATCCGATGTACCGGATCATCCGCCATCGCGGATTCAATATCGCGCCAATCTTTGACTGTCTGACCTCGGGCGCTTAACTCGGGCGCTACTTTGTCTTCGTACTCCGATCGCACTTTCGCTCGAAGATCGATGATCGCGTGCTTACGCAACATGCTGACCAGCGACTGGCGTGCGCGCTCATCGTGAGTGGGGCGGAACAGCTCCTCAATATTCGGTACCGCGATACTTTCCATCTGTGCAGCCATGACCTGCCCTCTCCGTGTGAAACCGTACACTTATTTACAACATCTCTGATACCGCAGGACACCCCTGCGATGCAATCCGTCGTTGACGCAATGGGTGTCGAGATGGCCAACCCTCGGTGACTTACCCCGCCCCCAGTGGCCCGTATGCAGTCAGCGCGGTGCGCCCCGCCTCGGCAATCGACTCATCATCAACGGGCTGCGCGCCGGACACCCCAATCGCACCCACACAATCCTCGCCCACCATCACGGGCAGCGCGCCCCGAAGCGGCATGGCATTCAGTGCAAGAATCCCCGGCATGTCCTTGATCAAATCCTCAAGCGCCGCAGAAGGCGCGCGCATTAAGGCCGCTGTTCGCGCTTTACCGATCGCGACCTCAATCGTACTCGGACGAGCATCCAAGCGTTCAAGATGCCAGAGATGTCCGCCGTCATCGACAATGGCGATCGTCACCGCCAATTGTTGCGTCATCGCCTTCTGCCGACACGCCTCGGCGAGGATACGTACATCCTCATGGGTCAAACACGGCTTCTGTCGCATGGCTATCCCCCAAAGAATGCGCCTTAAACGCCCTCACCCCAGCGCGCAGCGCGCTGTACCGCACCGGTATAGCCCACGCGGCCATAGGCCAGAATGGCAATACCAATTGACCCCCCCAAGAAACAGACAAGCGCGAGACTCGGCGCGATCCCTGTGTCGTAATTAAAAACGTAATCCGATAACAAGCCGACCGCTCCAGAGCCCACCGCAATACCGACGAGACCCGTTAACAAGGTGTACACCGCCACCACCTGGCCCCTTAATTGGTTGGGCGTCACTTGATTCAGTGCGGTGAGCGCCGCGGTAATTGACCAAGTAGCGAAAAGCGAGGTGCAGATATGCCCCGCCAACGCCAACTCGGGCGAAGGCACCAAGCACTTCGCCGTACCAAAAATCGCCCACGCCAGACACTGCAGCATCATGACCAAAATGGGCCCATCCTCACGGCCGCGTTTGGCTAACCATGACAACGACCATCCCGCCGTAATCGCGCTCACAATCCCAAAGGGAACGCCCACTAACGCCAGCGCCATCGCGATTTGTTTGGGCTCCCATTCATGCACGCGCACAAACAAAGTGGGGAACCAGGCGAGCTGAGCATTGACGATCATCACGTTCATGATCGAGCCCATCATCACTGCGGTCAGCGCGATTCGATTGGTAGAAAGCTCGCGCCATAAGGGCAACAAAGAAATCTTGGTCCCCTGTTCAGCTACGACTCCGCGACGCTCGGGCTCGCGGATAGTCAAACCCATGAGCACTGCGAGCAATAAGCCCGGCACACCAATAATAAACAATACGATTTGCCAGTTACGAAAATCGCCCAGCAACTCAGGCGACCAACTTTTTACCGTATCTGCAAAACCGATTGCGATCCCACCGAGCAGATAGGCGATACCGATCCCGATCGACCCGCCCATGGCAAAGATGCCATACGCACGCGGTCTTTTCTTAGGTGGAAAATAATCGGCAATGAGCGAGCCGGAGCCCGGTGTGATGGTGGCCTCACCCGCCCCCATCACCACGCGCGACGCAAAGAGCGCGCCAAACGACTGCGCAAACCCGCCGGAAATAGTCGCCATCGACCACACCAAAGAGCCACCCCAAATCACTGGCATTCGCTTCCAGCGATCAATGAGGAACCCCACAGGTAGCGTGAAGAGGCTGTAAAAGAGTGCGAACGCGAGCCCTTGAATAATCCCGATCTGGGTATCAGAGAGACTGAGATCTGCCTTGATGGGCTGCACCAATAACCCGAGGACAATACGGTCGACGACGCCACTGGCGTAAGAAATCACTAGTAAGCCAACGACGTACCACCCACGCGTAGAGTGGGTTCGGCCACGGCTTTTCGTTGACGGTCGACATCAGCCCTCAATCTGATCGGTGGAGTGCAAGCGAAAGACGCGCTTGAGGTAGGCATCTCGCCATGCGTTTCGCTCTGACTCAAGCTCAGCGCTCGGCTGGAAAGCTTCGATCGAGGCGCGCGTCACCTGCCCATCGCGCTCCAATAATTGTTCGACGGTATCAAGCCGCTCACGTAATACCGCGACCTCAGTCGTCAGCTCAATTACGAAGGTCATCAACTGATCGACAGATGGATCATCAAAAAATACAGGGCGCTTGCCCTTCGAAGTGCGTGGTAGCACGACCTTGGTGGGATCCGCTTGCATCACCTGACTCCTTCTGTCTGCTCATCCTCGTTTGCATCTTAGCCTGTCTACACGCAGAAAAATCACCACGGTCTTGGTAGCATCGGACGTAATCATCTGAGCCGTCCACGGAGCATGCATTCGATGAAACTTTTTTCGCAGGGACTGAAATACGCGCCATCAGGGTTGCCGCACCGCTCACAACCAGTCCTCTGGATGCGAGCCTCTCTCACGGCACTGCTCCTGTGCTTGCTCCCCTTTGATCTACGGGCGCAACCGACGTTAAAGCGGATCCAAATGGCCACCCTCACGACGCCTGACCTCAAGCAGCTCGAGGCGCACTATGGTGAGTGGATCGGCTACCAAGTGCGCGAGCGGGGTCGCATTAGTGAGGGCTTAGCGCGCAGCTGGGACGCACCCCAGATCGCGGGCCAGCCGTATGTACTCATGAGTTCCGATGCAGCACCTGAGGTGTTTATCCGCGCCATTCAAGCGACTGCACCGACGCCTGACTATCGCGCGCTCACCGATCATGGTTGGAACGCGATCGAGATCATTGTGGATGACCCAGACGGCCTCAGGAAAAAACTGGAGACCTCGCCCTTTCGCATTATTGGCGAGCCCGCCCCGCTGGGCGCGTATCCAACCATTCGAGCGTTTCAGGTAGTTGGGCCGAGCGGTGAAGTGATTTATTTCACGGCTGAAACGGGTGATCGCAGCAAATCCCCCTTACCCCTCCCGAATGGCGATATTGGTCGTATCTTCATCATGGTGGTTGCCGGTGGTGACATCGATGCCCTTTTAGATTTCTACAGCAGTCGCTTCCAACTCCAACGTAATCCCGCCCGACAAATGCGCGTCGGTGTCGTCGCCCGCGCGCAACAATTACCGGAGGATGAAACGATTGGTTTGGCCACCGCGCGGCTCGCCGAGCACGGGAATCTGATTGAATTTGATGGCTATAACCCCGCGCGCACGCCCCCCCGTGCGAAACGAGAAGGGGATCTGCCAGCGGGTATCGTCGGCACCAGTTTTGCCGTGGATTCTTTGGATGCCCTCGATCTCGATTGGATCAGTCCGCCTACACGCTACGGCGGTCTCGCCTATCCGAATGAGGCGAGAGCGGCGACCGTCCGTGGGCCTGCGGGCGAGTTGATTGAACTGATCGAGCGCCCCTAACATCGCTCGACTCTAAACTCGAGCGCTCACAAAATGCCGCGCCTAGATTAGGCGCGGCATACCACCTCAAAGCGCTCAAGCGTCACGGGCATATCGGATGCCCACGCTTTACCAAGCGGTTGTAGCACGCGATCAAAGAAGTCTCGGTGCACCTTACGCCAAGCTTCGATCGGTCGTACCGGTTTGCCCTCATATTGAGAATCTTCTGCGGTCACCGCATCGAAACGAGTTTGCTTCACTTCGGTGGTGCGTAGCACCCCGACCGGCTCCCCGCGTGGATTGACCAAGACCCAATAGGCGCCTACGAAACCGCGACGCGACGGGTCGACAGCCGTCAACCAGGGCGTGGTGGCTGTAATCGTCTTTTCACCTGAGAGGATCAATGTATTGAGTGCGTCGGTCATCGTGTCAGTGTCGCCAAAGCGACGGACACGGACGGCCTGCGTAATCGGAACTTCCATCGTCCATCGAGCTCGCGCAGCGCTGCCATAACGCGTTGGCCGAATCGGGCATGCGCGCATCCAGTTCAGCGCGTAGATCTTCAAGCGTAATACGCTCATAAAAATCTTTGGCCTCAGCGGCGCTTTTTTCATAAAGCGCCTCTAGCCCCTCGCGATTTAAGGATGCCTCGCAATCTGCAAACCGCCCCTGCAAGGAAAAACGCAAATACTGCACTCGCGCTGCCTGTCGCCCACCGTCCGAGGCTTCACGCCAATAACGCTCTGCTAGACAAATATCCGTTGGCGCATAGGGCCGCGCACGCGCGATGAATGTCCCAAAGATATATTGTGCCTGCACATATCCGAGATCGGCTGCCGCCTGCATCTCGGCCACTGCCGGCTGATTCTGGCCAAGGTAAAACATCACTCGAGCATGCTGGTAGCGCACCCGACCATTATCGGGAGCGACCTCCGCCGCTTTCGCGCAGGCCGCTAGCGCCACCGGCTTTTCCATCTTCGATTGGGACACCCCCGCCGTCACTCGTGCAGGGTCTTCAGGGTGTGCTGCGAGTCGATCGCACTCTGCCACTAAAGCAGCTACCTCGGCCGATGAGCTCGCCGTCGTGGAATAGCCAGCCAAGGCCACGCCCCCGATCGCCCAAAAGCCAAATACTGCCCCTACCCTTAACGAACGCCAGCCGCTTCGCATCATGGAAATTCCTCGTATCCGGTCATTCATCAGAACGTATTGCTATACCAAAGATTTATCAATTCACACCATCAAGACGGGCTCAGGAATGGGGTGCAGGGGTTCTGCTCCATCCGCAGTAATCAGCATGAGATCCTCAAGATGCGTGGTTGCACCGAGCCCTGCGTCCAGCGCCGGACAGTCAACACTCAGCACCGTCCCCACCTCTAAGCGTAAATCTTGCGGTACACGAGGATCTAAAAAAGATGCCTGAGGATGGTCGGTGTGATGAAGCCCCACGCTATGCGGCGTAAAACTCACATTTAACTTCACCCCTTGACGACGCAAGGAGGCTCGACCGATTTCGGGAATTTCAGCAAAGCGCATACCGGGCTTTAACTGCGGGCGTAGCTCGTTCCAAGCGTTAGCAATCGCCGTGGTGGCACGCCGAATCTCCGGTGCTGGCTCGCCAAAGAATACCGTACGGCCAAAATCGCCGTAGTAATAGCGGCAGGTACTGACGCAATCGATGGAGAATGCCATCCCTTCACGTAGCGGCTCATCGAGCACTTCCGTTGAGGTACCATCGATCACCATATAGGTGCCTGCATTTCCCCGCGCTGCGGCTTCCGCAAAGAATTGGGCGCGCAGTAAGCGAGTAGACCCCGACTGTCGAACGGTCTTGGCAGCCGCTAATCCCGCCAAGACATTCTGCGTGGCGGCCAGTCGAATCAGCTTAATCTCGGTCGCGGTCTTAGCGAGACGCGCGCGACGTAACGTGTTTTCTGCCGGACGGATCTCTCGGCCCAAGCCGCGCTCGCGTAGCACCCGCTCGAGTGCCGGATCATCAATCCCAATCCGTGCCTGCTCAAGCCCTAAATGACGCAAGGCCCGACGCAACGCCCATGAAGCATCCGCCGACATGGGCTGAGTGTTAGCCATGGAATCGATACGCTGCTGATCGCGGGCGGAAATACGCGCAGGGTCCAATACGCGCTTCATCCGCGCAGGCGCTGCCACAGGCTCTTCGTCAGAGTCGCTCCCGCCTGCGCTCGACTCTTCGACTGGGCCGGTAAACGGAAAAATCAGCCGATCAGAGAATTCTGACTCTGGCGAGTGCGTGTAGTAGTACAAGAACTGTCGCATCACCATTGCGAGTGGGCGCGCGGGATCTCGGGAGAAAATCGCAATACCCGAGTGTTGCCAGCCCATTCGATCGCTTTGCGGCCAATGATTGGTCAGGTAGTAGACATTCGCGGGATAGGCCGCAACCAACACGTCGAGCCCCGCTTGCTCCATGAAAAATCGCAAGCGATCTGCGTTCATCAAAGATTCGCGCTTCAAAAAAGACAGATCGGGCGGCTCTACCAATGGCTGCCCGATTTCACCACTCGAGGCGGCTGCCGACCCCATGACCCCCGCCGTACCGAGCACGGCTCCCTGCAACCACTGCCGACGAGTCCATGCGTTATGTGCATCCATTACGTTTTCTCCTACGCGAAACCCCAAGGGACAGGGCGAACTCAACGCTTCAGTTGATCACCTATGGTCGCTGACACGAGTGCCTCAACCCAAGCTTGTGGTTGATCAAAGGCCATATTGGAGCTCCTAGCGTCCAATCGGCGGTAACGCCAATCAGGCCTAATTTCTTTGACTCGATCGAGCGTGAAATCGAGCAAATCATCCCGGTTAGTGAACACCACCGCCGGAACCTTTAAGTCACGCAAAGACTCCGCCATGGGGTACTTAAAGACTGCATGATGACCGAACCATTCTTGTTCGCCAGCCAAAAATAACGAGAGTACCGACCAATGCAGGCTTTCAGGGGTGCCAGCAACCCGATTGGAAAGCGCCAACCAACGATCTGACAAATGCGTCCCGTCCGCCTTCAGTGTCTGGTCCCAATGAGGCGCCGACAGTCGCGCCTGCGCTTCGTCAGCGGTGTAAATAGGGACCCCATGTAATACCAGACCGACTATGTCCTTAGATTCCTGGCGGGCAATCTCGACCGATAAGGTGGCACCGGTGTGATGACCCACCAACATCACACGGCCGAGCTCAAGTCGAGTTATCGCCTCGCGAAGCGCGCTCGCGTACTCAGCAATGGTCGGCTCACTCGCCGGCTTCGCGGATAGCCCATAGCCCGGCGTGTCAAAAGCAATCGAGTGAATACCGCGTTGAGCGAGTGCCGCCTGCGCCCGCGCGTAATACACATGCGACCACGGGACTTGGTGCAAGAGCACATACATCGGTGGCGGCGTATCGGTTGGATGCGCACTCGCTGGGCGCTGATGGGCACTGCTCTTACTCGGACTCACACGTTGATAGTGAATCTGCCCTAAAGACGAGTCGACATACCCCCGTCGCACGACCGCTTGATCGGCGTTCGGCACTTCGCCGAGCGCGAGGTTCGCAGGACGATCCGCGACATCGGCAGCGAATGCGGCCCGCTGCGCTCCACTGACTAAGGTGAGAGTCAAACCCACTGCCGGAATGATCAACTTCAAAGAATTAATAACAGGCATCATGCACTCCCGAGCGGTAAGGTCTGCCCTAATAAGCGACCAAAACTCAAAGCAGGCGTGATCATCATACCGCCGACAAATGACTTACCTTGAGTTTGACCCGCACCGAGGAGCTCGCCGGCCGCGTATAAATTAGTGATCGGTTGCCCCCCTGGGCGAATGACCCGCAACGCCCCATCCACCGCCAGACCGACCGTGGAGGTCGTCGAGTGCCCCTGGTGCCGAATCGCGTAAAACGGCGGCTTTAAGATGGGCAAAGGATTATGCTCACGCCCCCACGGATCGGTTCCTGAGCTGACTCCCGCGTTGTACGCTTCGATCGTTCGGGCCAGCCCCTGCGGATCGATACCACTTGCCTCAGCAAGTGCCTGCAAAGAATCGGCTTTCTGGAACCAACTATGCACGCCAAAGGCTTCGCGCATCTGCTCACGCGACCAGCCACCGACGCCGGGCGGCGCTGTGGAAAAAATTTGCTCGTCAAAAATAATCCAGTAGCGTATGTCCGGCTGTTTGAGCAAAGCGTGCTCTCGCTTATCAAAGCTCGGCTCATCTTCGCGGATGAAGCGCTCACCATAAGCGTTAACAAAGACCTCCCAGGGCTGACGCCGCTGAGGTACGACGGTGAAGCGCCCCAAAAATTTCCCTGGGAAGCCACTATCGGTCAGAATCGAACCAAAATTACACAGATAATTTTCTCGGCCGCGCAAAAAGCCACCGACGGAAACCCCTAATTCAAGTCCGGCCCCCATCGAGTACGGATAGGCGGTATCCGCATAATCACGATACCCGCTTAAGCGCTCAAACATTTCCGTGTTCGAGGCGTAACCCCCACAAGTCAAGAGCACATGGCGCCCACGCACGATTCGCTCGCGATCTGCGGATTGAATACGCACCCCTTCTATCGCGCCTGCATCACTGGTCAGGAGCGCGGTCACCGGAGTCTGCAATAACAAATCGACCTTACCGCTCGTGACAAGCGGATCAAAATCGCGACGCAGGGTCGCCAGAATCGTGCGTCCGCCCTCGGCACCCCAATAATAACGACGCTCAGAATAAGGTTCATGTCCCAGCCCTAAAATGGGATGCTCATCGAGGGGCGCGAATCCGCGATCCATCAACCAGTCA
>RFOD01000047.1 GCA_009926865.1 Gammaproteobacteria bacterium
AACCACCTCGAAGGCTTTCCCTTCCTCGCTTGCGCGCGCCTTCATAGCCGCCGCAATTGGGCCCACAAAACCATAGGCGACGAGGATCCCGAGGAAGGTGCCGACCAGTGCGGCACCCACTTTGGCGCCCAGTTCAGCGGTCGTAGAGTCGCCGACCGCCGCCATGGTGTTGATGATGCCGAGCACCGCAGCGACGATACCAAAGCCGGGTAGGGCGTCTGCGACCACCTGCACAGCATGGGCGGGCGCATGGGCCTCGTTGTGGTGAGTCTCCAGCTCAAACTCCAGTAGGGTCTCAAGCTCGTTGGGATCTAGGTTGCCCCCAACCATCAAGCGTAGACAATCTGTGATGAATTCCATCATGTGATGATCGGCCAAAATCTCGGGATACTTGTTGAAGACCGCGCTCTTACTGGGGTCCTCAATGTCATTTTCGATCGCGAGCAAGCCTTCTTTCCGAGACTTAACGAGCAGATCAAAGATCAATTTGAGTAAGTTGACGTACGACTCACGCCCATAACGGGCGGGTTTCACGAGCCCGAGTGCATTGGCGAAGGCCGCCTTAAGTACTTTCAGAGAATTGCTGGTGATGAAGGCGCCGAGCGCCGCCCCCATGATGATGACAATTTCTGAGGGATGCCAGAGCAACAAGAGATTACCGCCCGCCATCTTGAAGCCGACGATGACAGAGAGCACCACCACCACAGAACCGAACAAAGCGATCATGCGCACAATGATGACTGCCCGCGGGTTGTATCCGGAGTGCAATTCACTCCAAAATGGAGTAATTAGCATCAATCTCGGTCGGGCAGACCGACCACACTAAAGCGGCACGAGCCACCCAAGAGAGGATTCACGAGCGTGTTGGAAACAGGATCGTTCTTGTCAGCCTTACCGGGCTTGATCGCTTTAGCGGTATTGGGATGGCTGATTTCCCTGCCACGACGCAACGTGGATCATGTGGATACGCTGTGGTCGTTAATGTTTTTATTGGCCTTTGTGCTCTATGCGGGGTTTCCGCCAGAGACGGTTCGAGGGCGTTTGGTGTTTGTGCTCGTCTTACTGTGGTCGCTGCGCTTGTCGATCTTCATCACGGCGCGCAATTGGGGCCACGAGGAGGATCGGCGTTACCAAGCTATTCGCGCGCGTAATCAGCCGAACTTTGCGGTGAGTAGTGTCTATCGGGTGTTTATCTTCCAAGCCGTTTTAGCATGGCTCATTTCTCTGCCACTTTACGGAGCGGCGCAGGGGGCCTCGCCGCTTGGGCCTTTGGACTATGCGGGCTTGGCGCTGTGGGTCATCGGATTCGCCTTCGAGGCCGGGGGTGACTGGCAGCTATCGCGTTTCAAGCGTGACCCTGCCAATGCAGGCAAGGTGATGGATCGTGGATTTTGGCGGTTTACGCGCCATCCCAATTACTTCGGTGACTTTTGTGTGTGGTGGGGCTTTTATTTGATCGCGGTGTCTGCGGGCGCTTGGTGGAGCCTCATCGGTCCGCTGATCATGAGCTGGTTGTTGCTGAAGATTTCGGGTGTTGCCCTGCTGGAAAAAGATATCGCCGAGCGACGCCCGGCATATGCGGAATACATTCGCCGTACCAACGCATTTTTTCCAGGTTGGCCGAAAGCCTGACTCGGTCAGCGACCCGTCGCTTAGTCGTCGCTGTCCCGTGAGGCGCGACGACGCTCGTGCTCTTTCAAGAATTTCTTGCGTAGGCGGATCGACTCCGGCGTCACCTCGACAAGCTCATCATCGTTAATGAACTCCACTGCGTATTCCAGCGTGAGTGGAATCGGTGGCACGAGAATGAGGGCCTCGTCTTTACCGGAGGCGCGAACATTGCTGAGTTTCTTTTCTTTGATCGGGTTGACAACCAAATCGTTGTCACGGCTATGGATGCCGATGATCATGCCCTCGTAGACTTTGGTGCCATGCCCGACAAAGAGTCGGCCGCGCTCCTGTAGCGAAAACAGTGAATATGCGACAGCTTCGCCATTCTCGTTGCTGATCAAAACGCCATTATGACGCTCGGGGATCTCGCCTTTGACCACATCATAGCCATCAAAGATATGGCTCATGAGTCCCGTGCCACGGGTGAGGGTTAAAAACTCGCCCTGAAAGCCGATCAAGCCACGCGCGGGGATTCGATACTCCAGTCGCACCCGGCCTTGACCGCGGCCGGTTGGGTCGCCTTCGATCACCATGTCGAGCAGCTCACCCTTGCGTTCGCCTAATTCGGCCATGATAGGCCCTTGGAGCCCTTCGTCGATATCGATGGTCAGTGCTTCAAAAGGCTCTTGACTCACGCCGCCAATCATCCGTCGCAGCACCTGTGGTTTGCCAACGGCCAGCTCAAACCCTTCGCGCCGCATGTTCTCAATCAAAATCGTCAAATGCAGCTCGCCGCGACCGGAGACGCGAAACACATCGGCATCCCCGGTGTCTTCAACGCGTAAGGCGACATTACTTTGCAACTCGCGCTGCAGGCGTTCGCGGATTTGACGGCTCGTGACAAATTTGCCCTCGCGTCCTGCGAGCGGTGAGGTATTGACCTGAAAGGTCATCGAGAGCGTGGGCTCATCGACCGCAATCGGTGGTAGCGGTTGTGGGTTTTCTAGGTCACAGAGGGTCACGCCGATATTGACTTCATCGATACCCGTGACTGCGACGATATCGCCTGCGCTCGCTTCATCCACGGCAAAGCGCTCGAGTCCGCGAAAGCTCAATATTTGACCGATTCGTCCGGTGCCGCGCGATTCATCGCCATATCGCAGCGCCACATTACGGCCGGTCTTGAGATGACCTTGGCGAATTCGGCCGATACCAATGCGGCCGACATAGGAGTTGTAGTCAAGTTGAGAGATTTGCAGCTGCAGCGGCGCATCGAGCTCGGAGGGCGGCGAGGGGACATGCGTCAAAATCGCCTCGAAGAGGGCGCTCATATCCGTCGCGGGTTGCTCGAGGTCGTGGGTGGCCCAGCCCTGCAAGGCCGAGGCATAAATAATCGGGAAGTCGAGCTGGGCATCGGTGGCACCGAGCTTATCGAAGAGTTCAAAGGTCCGATCGATGACCCAGTTGGGCCGCGAGCCCGGGCGATCGACTTTGTTGATCACCACGATCGCACGGTGCCCGAGCGCGAGTGCCTTGCGGGTCACAAAGCGGGTCTGAGGCATCGGACCTTCCACCGCATCGACTAACAGCAAGACGCCATCGACCATGGAGAGCACTCGTTCGACCTCACCGCCGAAGTCCGCGTGCCCCGGGGTGTCGACAATGTTGATACGCGTGCCGCCAAAGTCGATCGCGCAGTTTTTGGCGAGGATCGTGATTCCGCGCTCGCGCTCTAGGGCATTGGAATCCATGATGCGTTCGCCCATTTTTTCGTGGGAGGCGAACGTGCCGGATTGTTTGAGCAGGCAGTCAACGAGCGTGGTTTTGCCATGATCGACGTGCGCGATGATGGCGATGTTACGAATTGGGCGCATGGTGGCCTTGGGGTCTAACGGCGAATGCCGGGGCGTGAAAAAGGCGCGCAGCGTACCAGAGCGCAGGCGCGGTTGCGATGGTCACCGTGCCTGTGCGTAAATCGCTCGTTTACAAGGAGGTGCTACCCATGTTTCAACGACCCTTACGAGCGTTATCCGTCTCCGCCCCAGTCGCGGCGCTTGCGCTGATCGGATTGTTGCTGCCGAGCGTCTCGGCTGCGCAGGATCGGACCGCTCAACAGATCAAACTGCGTCAGTCGGTGTATACCGTGCTCGGTGCGCAAGTGACGATGATGGGCGCGATGGCCTCGGGCCGGGCACCGTTTGACGCGGCGAGCTTTAAAACGGCTGCGCAGCGCGCTGCATTTATGGCCAGTATCGCACCCGATGTCTTTCCAGCGGGCTCCACCGCGCCAAACAGCAAGGCGAAAGCGGAGCTTTGGCAGAACAGTGCGGACTTCACAGCGTTGATGGCTGATTTTGGCGACAAGACGGCAGCCTTAGCGAAGGCTGCCGAAGGCGGCACGCTCGAGAGCGTCCGACCCGCCTTTGTGGCGGCGACGCGCACCTGCAAAGCTTGTCACGACAAGTACAAGCTCGACTGAGTCGATGCAACGGGGGGAGATCACAGGTCCGCAAGGGCCGTTGCACTATGCGCTCTCAGGGCGCTTGCATGCGCCGAGCGTGGTGTTATTGCACCCGCTCGGCGCCGATCTCAGCGTTTGGGACGAAGTACTACCCGAGCTTGAGCGGTTTTTTGCGGTGCTGCGCTTGGATCTGCGCGGTCACGGAGGGTCGCGTCTTCTGAGCGCAGAGCCCTCTACGTCCCCGTCCCGCTCCGATATCTCCATGGCGGATTACGCCTCCGATGTGCTTCTCGTGTGTGATGCGCTCGGCATTGAGCGTGCCCACCTCTGCGGGATTTCTTTGGGTGGTGCGATTGCGCTTGAGCTGGCCTTGACGGCGCCCGAGCGTGTGCAGCGCTTAGTGCTGGCGAATACCGCGCCGCACTTTCCCGATGCAGATACCTGGGATGAGCGCATGCGTCTTGTGCGCGAGCAAGGAATGAGTGCCATCGCTGAGGCGATGCCGCAGCGCTGGTTTACCCCTGACTGTCAGGCGCAGCATCCAGAGCGGATCGAGGCGCTCGCCAAGCGCATCCGCGAGACTTCTCCGGCGGGCTACGTGCAGGCCTGTGCAGCACTCAAAATCTTTGATCGTCGCCAAGATCTCGCGACGCTTCGGGTACCGACAAGAGTCTTGGCAGGTGCGCGTGATGGAGCCACGCGCGTGGAAGATGCTGAGCAGTGGTCACAACAAATATCAGGCGCAGATCTTTGGGTGCTCGATGCCAGTCATCTTGCGGTGGTGGAGCAGCCCGAGGACTTTGCAGCCGCGCTACTTGATTTTTGGCGCGATTAGCGATGATGGGCGCACCCTCGGATCCGCCTCATCAATACCGGCCCCTGTGGATCGCCGGGGCGATGCGCGGTCGGATTCGCCGTGACTTAGAGCCGGCAATCGCAGGACTACCCGAGCTCGATTTACAGGAGCTGGGCTGGCGTTTGGCTGAACGCGGTGACTCACGCAGCGAGCGCAGCCGTCTTCTGCAGTCGGCTGCGCAGCAACTGCGTAAGCTCGGCTTGATCGCTGACTGGCGTAACGAGCGCTGTGCGGTGCTGGATGAGCAGGGCTTGGAACTTGCGCGCTGCGAGCGTGGTGCGTTCCGCACGCTGGGTCTGCAAAATCGGGCAGTTCATATCAATGGTTATCGCCCAGATGGGCGGCTTTGGATCGCCCGACGCAGTCAGCAAAAACGGGCAGACCCCGGCAAGCTTGATAATCTTGCCGCCGGCGGCGTGAGTGCGGGCGAGAGCTTGAAGCGCGCGGCGTTGCGTGAGCTCTGGGAAGAGGCCGGTGTCCCGCGTCATCTGGCCGCCAAAGTAGATTTCCCCGGCATGGTGATCCATTCGGTTCGCGAGACCCAATTTGGGATACATGATGAACGGGTGATTGTTGCCGATATCGATTTACCGGCGAGCTTCACCCCCGAGGGTCGGGACGGGGAAGTCGAAGAATTTCTTTGTATGGCTCCAGCTGAGGTGATGGCGGCACTCGCTGCCGGAGAGTTTACGATTGAGGCCGCGATGGCGACGCGTGAGTCGCTTGAGCGGCGAGCTGCGCAAGGGCCTCACCCGTCACGCGGTGCGGCACCCATTGAGTGAGCGCCTGCGCGCCGAGCCCCGCGTAAAAGTCGAGTGCCGGCCTGTTCCAGTCGAGTACGGCCCACTCCAAACGCGCGAGTCCCTCCGTCATACAACGTTGTGCGAGCGATTGCAGTAGCGCACGACCAATCCCGCGGCCACGAAATTCAGGTCGGACAAAGAGATCCTCTAGATAAATTCCATGTCGGCCTTTGAAGGTTGAAAAATTGTAAAACCACAGCGCAAACCCTGCCGTCGAGGTGTCCTCTAACGAGTTCTGCCACTCGGCTAGCGTGCAAAAGACGCGCGGTGAGGGCGCGCACAGGGCCGATTGCAGCGCAGCTCGGTCTGCGACCACCTCGGCACGCAGCTGTTCGTATTCGGCGAGCTCCGTAATGAGTTGCAAAATGATGTCGCAGTCTGCTTCTTGCGCAGCACGAAGCCTGAGCATGATTGCCTCCGGTTATACTCGTCACCCACAGACATCCTAACGCGAGGGAGAGGCTCATGCAGGTGAAGGGAAAAACAGTCATTGTGACCGGCGGCGGCCGCGGTATCGGTCGTGAGATGGCTAAGAATTTCGCCGCGCGTGGAGCCAATCTCGCCGTGTTTGACCTCAACCAAGCCGATCTCGATGAAACGGCGGCGCAATGCCAGGCGCTCGGCGTCAAGGCGGCGGGCTACGTCGCGAACGTCACCGATGAAAACGCGGTCAGCGCTGCGATGGACGCGGTGGTACGTGATTTTGGCAGTGTGGATGTGCTGATTAATAACGCGGGCATCGTCAAAGATGGTCTTCTGCTCAAAGTCAAAGAAGGCAACGTCGTTGGCAAGATGACACTTGATCAGTGGCAGGCGGTGATCAATATCAATCTGACCGGTGTGTTTATCTGCGGTCGTGAAGCTGCCGAGCGCATGGTGCAGGGCAAGCAGGGCGGTGTGATTATCAATATCTCGAGCGTTTCGCGCGCGGGCAATATCGGTCAGACGAACTATTCGGCGACGAAGGCTGGTGTGGCATCGATGGCAGTCGTATGGGCCAAAGAATTGGCGCGTTACGGTATTCGCACGGGCGCGATCGCGCCGGGCTACACGCGGACCGAAATTTTGTCCGCAATGCGTCCAGAGATTCTCGAAAAATTGACCGATCAAGTTCCGCTGCGTCGCTTGGGCGACGTATCAGAGATCGCCATGGCGGCCATGTTCATCGTCGAGAACGATTACTTCACGGGTCGTTGTATCGACGTGGATGGCGGCCTACGGTTTTAATGGCGAGCGGCTGATCTCGTGCGTAGGCTAATTGGGCTCTTGTGCTTATGGGGGATGAGTGTGATGACAACAGGCGCTGAGGCGACCGAGGCCGTGCGGGCCGCATGGCAGGGAGAGACAGTCGCCGTCCTCGGTACGGGGCGGGTGGGCGGCGCCCTAGGGCCGCGGTTTGCCTCGCTCGGCTTTAAAGTCATATACGGTTCACGAGAGCCAGGCCGAGCGGATTTGCAGGCGCTCATTGAGCGTACAGGGGGTGCCGAGCGGGCGTCGATCAAAGGCTATGCCGAGGCGGTTGCCGAGGCCAGCTGGGTGGTCATCGCCTTACCTTGGAACGCCACCGAGGCGACACTCAAAGATTTACCGCTTGCCGATAAGATCATCCTCGATCCCACCAATGCCATTCGCTTTGGGGCGGCTGGCATGATGGAGCTAGTCGTTGACACCTCCGCCGGTGAGCGGATTCAGGCGCTGGCGCCCGAGGCGCGCGTTGTCAAGGCGTTCAACACGGTCGGCTTTCATGTGATGGCGAAGCCTGCCGCGGCAGGGGGTGCCGTGACGGTGCCGTTAGCGGGCGATGATCCTGCGACCAAAGAAAAAGTCGCTGCCGTGGTTCAAGCGATGGGATTTGAGGCGGTCGATGTAGGGCCCCTACGTCATGCGCGCCATCTCGAGGGCATGGCGGTGTTGTATATGGTGCCGTATCTCAAGGGAGACATCGCAGGCGCATTCGAGTACTACCTGCGGCGGGGCGCGGCGCCCGAGCAGAGCCAGGGTGTTCGGCCTGCCGAATAAGTCTGACTCGACGGCGACCCCTTCGAGTGCCCAGTCCACTTGGCGTGAAGGCGCGGTGCTCCTACAGCGCGCCTTTGGTCTCGTGTGGCAAACCAGCCAATCCCTCTCGATCGGCTTACTCTCCTTAACCGTCGTCGCGGGCGCACTGCCCGCCGCCGTCGCTTGGGTCGGTGGCGAGATTGTGGACGCGGTGGTGGCCGCTGCGGCGGGCGCGCCGGGCGCTGGCGCGAGGCTGGTGCTCGAGTGGGTGGGTCTTGAAGCGATCCTCGTTGCCCTACTTGCTGCTGCCCAACGCGGGCTCAGTTTCTGCCAATCGTTGTTGCGGGCGCGACTCGGTGAGCGTGTCAACGAGCTCATTCTCGAAAAAGCCCTCACGCTTTCGTTGGCACAGTTCGAGGACGCAGAGTTCTACGACAAGATGACGCGCGCCCGGCGCGAGGCCTCAAGTCGCCCCTTGGCGCTGGTGAGCAAAGCGTTGGGTCTCGTTCAAAACGTCATCTCTTTGACCACCTTCGGCGTGTTACTGGTGCAGTTCTCGCCGTGGGCGGTGTGGATTTTGTTACTCGCAGGGCTACCCGCTTTCATCGCGGAAGCCAAATTTTCCGGTGATGCCTTTCGCTTATTCCGTTGGCGCGCACCTGAGACGCGTATGCAAATGTACCTGGAGACGGTGCTTGCGCGCGAAGATCATGCCAAGGAAGTTAAGCTCTTTGGCTTGGGCTCGCGTCTACTGCGGCGGTACCGTGAAATCTTTGAGCGTCTGTATCGTGAAGATCGGGCGCTTACGCTCAGGCGTGATAGTTGGGGGCTCGCGCTTGGGCTAATCGGCACACTTGCCTTTTACGGTGCCTATGCGTGGGTGGCCCTTGAGGCGGTGGCGGGGCGTATTTCGCTCGGTGAAATGACGCTTTATTTGATGCTCTTTCGACAGGGCCAATCAGCGGTATCGGCCTCGCTATCGGCGATCGGCGGCATGTATGAAGATCGACTGTACTTAAGTACGCTCTATGAATTTCTGGAGACGCCTTCGCCCCCTTTGCGAGAGGGTGCGACGAGCGGGCCCGATCCTGCTGATGGATTGCGTTTTGAGCGGGTGGGCTTTACGTACCCTGGCAGCGAGACACCCACGCTGAGTGACGTCTCGCTACATGTTCCGCCAGGCACCAGTCTCGCGCTCGTCGGGGCAAATGGCGCGGGTAAAACGACGTTGATCAAGCTCTTGGCAGGTCTTTACATGCCAACCAGCGGGCGCATCGTATTGGATGGGCTCGATGTTCAGGCGTGGGACGAACTGGTTTTACGTCGGCGGATCGCGGTGATCTTCCAGGATTTTGTGCGCTATCAGTTTTTGGTGGGTGAAAATATTGGTGCGGGTGATGAGCCCTCATTCGAAGATGCCGCGAGGTGGCGAGAGGCCGCAGGCAAGGGACGAGCCGAGGAATTTATTGACAGCTTGCCGCAAGGGTATGCCACTCAACTTGGCAAGTGGTTTAAAGACGGGCGCGAGCTTTCAGGCGGGCAGTGGCAAAGAATCGCACTCTCAAGAGCGTTCATGCGTCGTGAGGCCGATATTTTGGTCCTCGATGAACCGACTTCGGCCATGGATGCGGAAGCCGAAGCCGAAATCTTTGCACGTTTTCGTGAGCTCGCGATCGGCAAAATATTGATCTTGATCTCGCATCGATTCTCGACGGTGCGTCTGGCTGCGCAGATTGCCGTCATCGATCAGGGACGGATCACCGAATTCGGTGATCACGCGAGCCTGATGGCGATGGACGGCCTCTACGCGCGACTATTTCGTTTACAAGCAGCAGGCTACAGCCCGCCAGGTCCGCAACCGTTGGCTAAATAAGTCTCGAGAATCTCGAGTACTTTGGCCTGCTGCGCGGTCGAGAGCGAGGGGCCATGACCATAATCTTTGATCTCTTCGTACTGAACGTCCTTGCCTAACTTGCGCAGTGCATCGACAAATTTCTCAGATTGCTCAATGGGGACGGTCTGATCACGATCACCATGGAAGACCATGATCGGAATTGAGGCCTGATCGATCACATCTAAGGGTGAGAGACCTGCGATCGTGGGATTTTGAAAATCTCGACCGAAGCGACTACCGAAGGTGATTTTGTCAAAGGTTCGAAGCTCCGCGAGTCCCGCACCGGCGATGGCGCACTGCCAGGGTGGGTTCGGCCGCACGATGGAAGCCATCGCCGCATAGCCGCCGTACGAGAAGCCATAAATCGCTAAGCGATCGGCGGCGGCGAGACCTTGTTCAACCAGCCATGCACCACCGTCGTCCTTGTCATCCTGCATTTTTTGACCCCATTCACGGTCGCCTGCGCGCCAGAGGGTTTGCCCCCAGCCATCAGAGCCGCGAAATTGGGGTTGCAGCACCACATAGCCGCGATCGGCTAAGAAATTGCGCCAGGTGTCAAAGCGCTGCGTGTCACGGGCCCACGGACCGCCGTGCGGCATCACCACGGCGGGGTAGGGCGCCTTGCCGCGCACAGGCACGGTCAGATAAGCCGGGATCTCGAGGCCGTCACGCGCCTTGTAGGTGACAAATTTCGTCTCAGGCACCTGCGTAGGATCGATCAGCGGCCGACGCGCACCGAGCGGTACCAAGCCGCGTCCTGCATCGTAGAGATAGTACGAGCCCGGGTCGTTACTCGCCGAGACGAGCACAATCGCGCGCCGGTCGTCATTCGAAAAGCTACCGAGCGTGACTTCTTTGCCTTTGAACGTCGCCCGCAGTGCCGCTTCGAGCCGAGCTCGATCCTCGTCGATCCAGTAAGCCGTTGCACCGTAGAGCCCGTCGTACACGAAGCCGAGCAGTTGGCCAAACTTCTTTTTGTTGCGGCCGATGATGACATCGCGCGCTTCATGCTTCGGGTGCCCAAAGAGAATTTCCGAACTCATGCTGCCCGTACGGACATCGTATTCACGTAACACCTGAAACTCACGGTCGGTGTTGTCTGTGACGTAGAGAATATTGGGATCGGGGCCGACACCGACGGGTTGAATACCCTGACGTTCTTTGGCGGTAAAGGCGGGGAGCTCCTGCCAGCTATCCGTCCCCTTGACCCGAATCTCGCCCTCGATACGCGCATCACCGTCGCCGCGAAAACGCGTTCGAAGTCGCGCATCGCCATCCAAATCGGTATCGAGCGAGTCGCCCGGACGACCACGATAGACGCGTTTGCTGCGCAGGCTACGCAGGTCGAATTCATAGAGATCGGGTGCGCCATCGGCGTTCACCACGCGCAAAATCACGCGGTTAGGATCATCCGGAAAAGTATTTTGGATGCTGACTCCGCGCGCCCGATTTTGACCCGTGTAGAAGGATACGAATGGGTCCAGCAGGCGATTTTTTTTAGGGTCCGTGATCGAGCGCAACCGGTACACAAAGGTGTTTCCGGTGAACGTTTTGATCATGCGTCCGCCGAACGAAGCATCGAGCGTTTGTGAGCCACTCGTGAGCAAGAGTTCGTTGTTGAGCCAGGAGACGCTCTGTGGCTTCCAGCGCCCACCGTCCTTATCGCCAAGGTCAAAGCGCAGGGGTGGCTGGTCCAGGTTGTCCGCTGACCAGACGGTGATCTGGGGGACGGAATTAATGTCTGGGAGTGAAATCGCCGCAATGTGCTTGCCATCGGGCGAGATGGAGACGCCGCTGATCACCGGGTCGTGTACCCAAGCCTGCAAGGGGATTTGTGCGGGGGTCTGCCCCACCAGCAAAGCGCCCAGTAAGGGCGCCCACGCGACTCGCGTGAGCCGCGTTGGGCGGAGTGCCTCAATCACGCGACCTTTTCCCGAGAGCCAAAACCCCATGACCATGTGAGCTGTCATTGCACGCATCGCTTTACTATCCCCTGAGTACTGGACCTGGTTTCGGAGCGGCCCATCAACGCATCCCACCCCGTGGATCACCGCTGATGTCGCGCTCACGCCACAGATTTACTCATCGACTGCGCATCTCACACCAGAGTTCCTCCGAATTTCGTGTATTTCACCACGGAGGTTTGACGTCAGTACGCAACGCTTCGTAATCTACGCAATCTGAATCGATCGTGTGCGCTGTCGCACTACGACGATCTTAATAGGGAGTGAATCAGAATGAAGCATTCGCTGCAATCCTGGCTGGGTCTGGTGGCGGCCGCCTCCTTGGCCACGCTGGCGCCACAGACGGTGTTATCGCAGTCTCAGCAGTCTGCTGACGAGTCCAAGGAAGAGTCCAAAGAAGAGGACAAATCCGCTGAGGCTCAATCGGCTGAGCCCGTAGCGGAAGTCGCTGAAATCGTGGTGACGGGTTCGCGTATTCGCCGTACCGAATTTGACGCGGCGGCGCCGGTGACCATCATCACCTCTGAGCGCAGTACCCTAGCGGGTCTCGTGAGCACCGAAGAAATCCTGCGGGCCTCCACGATCGCCTCGGGTGAGCAGATCAATGATTCCTTCCAAGGCTTTGTGACCGACGGTGGTCCGGGTGCCAACACGATTTCGCTGCGCGGCCTCGGTGCCCAGCGTACGTTGGTGCTGGTCAACGGCCGTCGTTGGTCGCCCTCGGGTGTGCAGGGTTCGACTAACTCGGTCGACCTCTCGGCGATTCCGAGTTCTTTGGTCCAGCGCGTCGAAATTTTGAAAGACGGCGCTTCGTCCATCTACGGCGCGGATGCGGTCGCAGGTGTCGTGAACCTCATCACCAAAGAAGCCTTCAACGGCTTCCAAGTGAACTATTCGGGCTTCACCACCGAGCAGAGCGACGGCACCACCAACACGGTGGACCTGTCCTGGGGTCGCGTGGGTGAGCGCGGCTCGATTTCTTTTGGCGCGCAGTATTCTGAGCGTGATCCGGTGTATGCCGCCGATCGCGAGTGGGCGCAGTGTCCGATTGATCCGCGTATCACCGACCAAGACGGTGACGGCACGCTCGATAACCGCTCACCGGTGAACAACGACCCACTGTGCTTTGGTTTCATCTACGGCTTGGCATCCTCTGCGCTCGGTTTCTTGCGCTACGAGCCGAGTCTTGAGAACCCGGATCCGGCGAATCCTTTCTTTGATCCACGGGTAAACGGCGTATTTGGTGTTCGCGGGTACACCCGCCTACCGGTTCGCGGTTTGGATCCGAACTCGCCACGACCTGGCACCGGTTCGCAGCCAGCTCCCGATCCGCTTTGGGACAACGACGGCGCATACTATCGCGATGAGTTAAGCCCGAGCATCCAAATGATCTCAACGGGGTCCAAGCTGCTGTCGCTGACCTCGTTCGGTACCTTGGATATCGACGCCTTCGGCGGCCAGAGCCAGCTCTATTACGAAGCCTATTGGAACTCGCGCACCACGCGCGCATCCTCGGGCTACCGCCAGTTCTTCCCGTTCGTGAACCCGGTCACCTACGACGGGGCGGCACTACATCCTTATAACCCGTTCGCGCTGCCCTTCTTCCAGCGGGGTCTGCTGGGGTTTGCTGGGTTCCAACCCGTGGTGCCGAGCTGGAACATCCAGAACCCGGAATCGGAGATCGAAGTTGATCGGTACAACCTTTTCGCGGGTATCAAGGGCGATATCGGCGCGCGATGGGAGTACGACGTGACGGTGGGTTATGGCCACTCCAAGGGCTACTACCGTCGTGACCAGTGGCTCGACGATCGCGTCGAGGCAGCGGTCAACGGCATCGTCGTGAATCCTGCGACGGGGGCTGTGACCTGCGCCGCTGAGGTGCTCGCTCAGTTCCCGGACTGCGTGCCGGCAAACCTTGTCACCGCAGACGCTTTGTTGCGCGGTATCCTGCCGCAGAACGTGGTGAGCTTCATCAGCAAGTACACCGAAGGCTCCACCGTCTACAAGGGCAAGCAGATTTCTGCTTATGCCAACGGCCCGTTGTTCAACTTGCCGGCGGGCGAAGTGCAGGCGGTATTCGGTGCTGAGTGGCGCGAAGAGTCGATCGACGACGTGCCGGATATTGAGGCCCAGCGCAATAATTTCTGGGGATTCTCCACTGCAGGCATCACTCGCGGTACGGACACCGTGCAGGAAGTCTTCACCGAGGTAGAAGTCCCCTTGCTGCGTGATCTGCCGCTCGTCAAAGATTTGTCCATCAACCTCTCGGGTCGTTGGACGGACTATGACTCCTACGGCGATGACACGACCTACCGCGGCACGCTGCGTTGGGTGCTGACGCCGTCGATCGCGCTGCGTTCGAGCATCGGCACTTCGTTCCGTGCGCCGGATCTCTATGAGCAGTTCCTGGGTGATCAGACGGGTTTCATCAGCAACCTGAACGATCCCTGCAGCCAGTTCGGGTCGATCTACGATCCGGGCGATGCGATCTACGATAACTGCTTGTCGCTGGGACTCGATCCAGAGACCTATCGTGCGACGAGCTCGATTTTGCAGATCACCGGTGGTGCGTCTGACCTGAAGGCCGAGACCTCAGACGCCTTCACGGTGGGTCTCATCTTCAAGCCTGAGGCACTGAATGTGTCGATCGCGGTCGATTACTTCCGCATCAAGCTGCAAGATACCGTCGCCTCTTCATCTTGTTTGATTGCTACGACTCGCCGGGATTCACGAGCCCGTACTGCCCACGTGTGGGCCCGCGTAGCGCGAACACGGGCGAGCTCGAGTTTGTCGATGCTTCGTTCATTAACATCGGTTCGCAAGAATCCAAGGGTGTCGACGTCAACTTGGTCTATGACCAAGATCTCGAAATCGGCCGCTTAACCTTTGACTGGCAGACGACCTATCTCATCAAGCAGAACTTTGAGTTGTTT
>RFOD01000048.1 GCA_009926865.1 Gammaproteobacteria bacterium
ATGGAAGCGTGGTGGGATACGCATATCGGCGACGCCTAAGTACGCGTCAATGCGATTAGCACTGTGACCCCAAAGAAAATTCTCTTCGACTGCGATCCCGGAGTCGATGACTCCGTGGCGCTGCTGCTCGCGCTCTGTGCGGGGGATGCACTCGAGATACTCGGCATCACCACCGTCGCCGGGAACGTGGACATCGAGCAGACGACCCGTAATGCCTGTGTGATGCGCGAGATTGCCGGTCGCTTTGCAGTCCCCGTCATAGCCGGTGCCGAGCGTCCACTTAAGCGCGAGCCCATTGCGGCGAGTCATTTCCATGGCGAGACCGGACTCGGCGATTTACCGTTCACCGAGCCCGAACACGGATCCCTTGAGATTACGGCACAAACGTTTTTGAGCGAGCAATTGCGGCATGCTGAAGCGAATTCAATCTCCTGGGTGATTACCGGCCCAATGACCAATGTGGCATCGCTCATTGGTAATGAGCCACAGTTACTGCGCGCAGTCAAAGAATTTGTAGTGATGGGCGGTGCGCGTAGTGAGGGCGGCAATATCACCGCCTCCGCTGAATACAATATTTTTGCAGACCCTCATGCGGCCCGATGTATCTTTGATACGGGTCTACCGGTCTATGCTTTTGGTTTGGATGCCACCCACCAAGTACGGGCCACCTCAGCACGCATTGCCCGGCTGAGGGCGATCCCCACCCCCCCTGCACAGGCGGCAGCTAGACTTCTCGACTTTGCGAGTCGCCTACCCGCGTATTCAGAAGAAGCCGGCTCACCGGTACATGACCCCTGCCCCATTGCATGGCTGCTGGCGCCTGAGCTTTTCGAGTTTCGACTGTGCGCTGTGGATGTTGAGTGTGACTCACCGCTGACAGTCGGTCACACCGCCGTCGAATTTCGACCTCAGGCGCGGCGAGTCCAAAACGTGCACTGGGCTGTACGGGCCGACGCCGAGGGTTGCTTCGCCTTACTCGAAGCGACACTCGGCGGCAGACGCCAACCTCGTTGATATCGGCTTATTTAGTCTTCAAGCGTGAACGCGATCAAATAATCACCGACAGGGGTTTCTGCCGTCACGCTGCCGCCCGCGGCAATCACCACATACTGCTTGCCGTTCGCCCGATAAGTCATCGGCACGGCCATCCCAGGAACGGGTAGATCTGCCGACCATAATTCTTTGCCGGTCGCGGTATCGAGCGCACGCAGCTTGTTATCCATGCTCGCGCCGATAAAGGTCAGCCCACCGGCAGTCGTCATCGGGCCGCCGACGTTGGGTGAACCCCATTTGGCGCTCTTGGGGATCGTGATACCGGCTTTACGAATCTGCCCTAGGGGAATCTGCCAACGCACCTCCCCGTTCGATAAGTCGAGCGCCGTCAGCGTCCCCCACGGCGTCGGCGTACAAGGAATACCGAGCGGAGAGCGAAAGATTTCCCCTTCCACTCGATAGGGTGTCCCCCGAAGCGGACGCGTTAGATAATCTTTGGGTGGCAGAGCATCTTCGGCCTCAGGGTCATCTTTGGGAACGACTCGTAAGACCGTCGCCAAATTTTCCGCTTTGATGAGCAATAAATTACTAGCCGGATCATAAGAGGCGCCGCCCCAATTTCCCCCGCCTAAAGCCGACGGAAACAGGATGGAGCCTTGCACTGACGGCGGGGTGTACATCCCGTCATAGCGCAATCGGTCGAACTGTCGCTGACAGGCCGCTCGATCGATGGGCGTCAAACCAAAGAGCTCATCGCGCGTCATGACCTGCCGAGCAAACGGAGCCATGCCCTCCGGCACGGGCTGTGTTTTGGCTGCCTGCTCACCCGGCACGTCGCTGGCGGGGACGGGTCGTTCCACGATGGGCCACAGCGGCTGACCGTTCGCCCGATCAAAACCGAATAGCCAGCCCATTTTGGTCTGCAATAAGGCAGCAGGGACACGCCGCCCGTCTCGCCGAATATCGACGAGTAGAGGGTGTCCCACTAAGTCGTAATCAAATAAATCATGACGTACCACTTGCTGCGACCACACGACCGCACCGGTCGCTCCGTCGAGCGCGACAATCGCGAGCGGCATATCGAATTGACGCCCGCCCCCGTAATAATCCGTCGAAGGACTCGTGGTGGGCAAAAAGACCAGATTCCGTACGGGATCCACACTCATGGTGGACCACACATTGGCAGCACCGCTTTGTTCGCGGTACTGCTCAGGGATGGGATTGAACTCCCAACGTAGCTCGCCCGTGCGTACATCGAATGCGCGTACGATACCGTCGTGCGCATTGGCCACACCGTCGTCAACCATCACCGCCGAAATGACGACATCGCCCAGTACGACCGGCGGTGATGAAGCCGAGGCCAATAAGCCTTCGCCATGGTTTTCAAAGTCTGCATGGGTCACCCAACCCGCATGATCTTTGCTCGCCCCAAAGTCATCACAGAGCGCACCGGTATCCGCATCAAGCGCATAGACGCGTGCCGCATCACCATTTTTGAAGATTCTTCGCTGACAAGCCTTGGTCTGGTCTGCCGTCGAAGCCTCTTGCCAATACGCAACACCGCGACACCGCGAGGCGAACTGCAGGGGCGGACTTAAGGCAGCGCGCCGAGCTTGGGGATCCGGACGGTGAGGATCAAACACCCAACGCTCGGCACCCGTTGCAGGATCTACGGCAAAGACTCGGTTAAATGGCGTGCAGTAGTAAAGAAGGCCATTGGCGTGTAGTGGGGTCGCCTGGAAGGCCGTTCCACGCGGGAAAGGCGCATCCGCAAAATCACCCGAGCGGTGTACCCAGGCTTGCTTGAGTCGTTGCACATTGCCGGTGTTGATCGCTTTCAAAGGCGAATGCTGGCTGCCCCCCGCATCGTGCCCAAAGAATGCCCAGTCACTCGTCGATGCGTCGGTGGGTTTTTTCTGAGTCGCATTGTCGGCGGCGATGGCCGATAACGACACGACCCCAGCGACCATCGCGACGAATACGATTTGAGACTTTTTAAGAATGATTGTCATAGTTTCCCCGTAATCCACATCAGACTGGTAATCAGCACTAACAACACGCCCAACGCGGCCAACCAGGGCCAAAGATACGCGCGGCGGGAGCTCTCACGCCCCGAGATCTCCGCCGCGGCGCGGCGCACCATCGCGGCATCCACGGTGCGCTGCTCACGCGCATACGCGCCGAGTAGCGCGCGATCGGCGACCACGTTGATGAGTCGAGGTAGCCCCGCGCTCGCCCGCTGCAACGCAGCGAGCGCACGCGGCGTAAATATATCCGTGGTCGCACCCGCCACCTGCAAGCGATGGCGCACATAGGCCGCGGTCTCATCCGCTGACAAGGCCTGCAAATGATGGCGACCGGTGATGCGCTGGGCGACTTGTCGTAAGTCCTGTCGCGCCAAGAGATCGCGTAGTTCTGGCTGACCGATCAAAATAATTTGTAACAGCTTGCGAGTCGGGGTTTCGATGTTAGTCAGCAGTCTGACCTGCTCCAAGACTTCGCGATCAAGAAGATGGGCCTCGTCAATCAGCAGCGCCACCCTTCGACCTTCTGCATGCGCTGATAAAAGGCGCTCGGCAATGACATCCATTAATGCCTTAACGCTGCCGCGCCGCGCGGGCGTCAGACGAATCTTGAGCTCCTGACACAGGGTTTGTAAAAATTCTTTGACGTTTAGTCGTGGATTGAGAATGAGAGCGATCTCAACCCCCGGCAGATCGCGCGCCAAGAGCGAGCGCACCACGGTCGTTTTTCCTGTACCGACCTCACCGGTTAGCTGAATAAAGCCGCCCGCTTCGCTGACGCCGTAGACTAGGTGGGCGAGCGCCTCAGCATGACGCACGCTGAGAAACAAGTAACGCGGATCCGGTGTGATCGAAAACGGCGGTTCAAGTAAACCAAAGAATGAGTGATACATCAGCCAGCGCCGAGGATGAGCTCATCGCCCTGGCGGAACATAAACGCAAGCCTGGCCGGCAGCGCTTAGCTTGCCGCAAATCTCTCGAGCGCGCGCTTCGCTCACCACGCCCGCCCGCAGCCGATAAATCGATCCCTCATCGGAGCTCGTGCCGATAATCTGTGGGACGAGGCCGCGTAAGTCAGGATAACGATCGCGAGCGGTCCGCCAGCCTTGCTCGGCCTTATCGCGCGTTGAAAATGCGCCAAGCTGTATACGGTGCCGAACCCCTTTGCTCTGCGCACTCGTTTCAGTCGAGGGGGGCGGTGCTGTCGTCGTGGGTTTCAGTTCTGGCGTCGGAATGGGTTCCACAGGGCGCTCAATGGGCTCGACCGCGGCTGGCCCCAATACGCCAGGGGCCGACATGAAGTTCTGCAAACGCAATCGACCCTCACTCGCCCAACGACCTTTGGGGTACGCATCCACAAATTGGCGATAAGCCTCGGCCGTGTCTCGCTCTGAGGCGAGCCGCCAGTCACGCTCTTCCACTAAGATCGCGATACGCCGTTCGGCGACGGGCGCGTACTGACTCTCTGGATAGCGCTCAAGGAAAGACTCATACGCGTCCAAGGTGTCGGCTTTCTCGGTGCCCTGCCAATCCTGCAGCTCACCACAGGCAGCCAGCACCGTCAAACAACACAATGAAATCGCTAAGCGCCAACGCATAGGCATGATTTTAGGCCATGACCGGCGGATCCGCGAGTTCCTGTAAAACAAGCCGTGACACCCAGCCCGGACCCGCTGAGAAATCGAAAAAACCACAATGCCCGCCATGGCGTGGCGCGAGCACGCGCAGCGACGCAGGCCGCGCGATCCGCGCCAAATCCACAGCCGGGATAATCGGGTCATCGAGTGCGTTCACCATCACCGCTGGCACGCTGAGCGCCGCGAGCCGCTGGCCGACCAAGGCGTAACCTGCAAAATATTCTTCTACCGTCGCAAATCCTGTGTGCTCTAACACGAGCTCCTCGGTCATACGCCTGAGATCACCTGAACGCAAGAGCCCGTCAAAGACAAAATCATGAGGCCAAAGATTCTGCTTGCGCCTCAAACTGCGTGACCACTTGAGAACAAAGTATCGACGGTAAAGCCACCAGCCTTGCTCGAGCGCATCGAGGGTGGTCGCCGGATCTAACACCGGAGAGATCCCGATGACTTTCGTCACGCTCAAGCCTGCTGTAGGCGCCTGCACGGCAGCGCGGAGCATGAAGTTGCCACCCAAAGAAAAACCAGTCAGATATAGCCCGTGAGCAGGGAAGAGCTGTTGAATCGATCGTAGCGCTTCGACTACCTCTGCCAATCGACAAGAATGAAATAAACCCTGATTCAAATGATGGGTCTCGCCATGATCACGTAGATTCAGGCGTAACACGTCATATCCGCAAGCGTGTAGATCCGCTGCCAGAGACAGCACATATAGCGACTCTGCACTGCCTTCCCAGCCGTGCACGATGACCACTAACTTTGGAGTCGGGGCCGTCGATGAGTCCTGCTGTAACCTTGCCGCACTCCGTGGACTATAAAATCCTTGTAAACGTACACCATCGCCGGCGGCAAGCAATAACGGTCGACTGTGCCGCAAGAGTCGCGCGGCACGGCGCTCCACCCAAGGCCGCCGTAACGCGAGACTCGGCAAAATAGATTGCAGGTGGGCGTTACTTAGAAAACCCGGCGCGACAAAATCCTGCGGGGGCAGAGAAATCGCCATGGTTACGCTCAGTCACGCAAGCCGATACCGCGCCGCATCAGCCAAAGCGAAATCGCAAATAGCACGCCCGCAAAAAGCAGCATGATGGCAAACGCGTAGCCGACATCGACATCCGAACGACCGAGAAAGCCGTAGCGGAATGCATTAACCATGTAGAGCACAGGATTAGCGAGCGACAAATCCTGCGCCCATGATGGCAGCATTTTGACTGAATAAAAAATCCCACCGAAGTACGTCAACGGCGTCAAAATAAACGTGGGAATCCAGTTCACCTGATCGAAATTTTTGGCGAAAACTCCATTAATAAACCCTGCCAGCGAGAAAATAATGGCCGTCAAAATCGCCGCTACAAGAATGACAAACGCATGCTGTACGGGGAGATGTGTAAAGAATAATGCGACGAGTGTTACCGCAAAGCCCACCAGCAACCCACGCAACACACCTCCACCCACATAGCCAATCACCACGATCCAATCTGGTAAAGGCGAAACAGAGATCTCTTCTAGGAATCGCTGAAACTTAGCGCCAAAAAAAGACGCCGAGACATTGGCGTAGGAATTCGTGATCACCGCCATCATGATCAAGCCCGGAGCGATGTACTGGGTGTAGTCGACCCCATCCATCTGCCCGATACGCCGCCCGATCAGGCTGCCAAAGATCACAAAATAAAGCGCCGCCGTCACTGCCGACGGCACGATGGTTTGACCCCAAATACGCAAAATGCGGCCGAATTCTCGGCGCAGAATGGTCATCAAACCAATCCAGCGCGTGCGTGCAACGCTTTGCGGTATCGTCACTTGATTAGATGTGGCGTGCATTAGACCGCCGACCCTGCTGCTGAATCTGCGCTCGGACTCGCCGCGCGATCCACAAGACGCATGAAAATTTCTTCGAGCCGATTAACCTTGTTACGCATTGAAAGTACGTGCAGACCATCCGCTGAAAGTTTGGCAAAAAGCCCGTTAAGGTCACGCTCCTTGCTGATATCCACTTCTACCGTATGCTCATCGATACGACGCAACTCGTAACCATCGATCCGCGGAAGCTCGGTGACCGCCTCTTGCAGACTGAGCACAAAAGTTTCGACGTGTAGCTTGCGCAACAGACGATCCATACGATCAGACTCTGCGATCCGTCCGCGATCAATGATGGCGATATTCCGGCAGAGTGATTCGGCTTCTTCAAGATAATGCGTCGTCAGGATGATGGTGGTGCCCTGCTCATTCAACTGACGCAAAAAATCCCACATAGAGCGGCGGATTTCGATATCGACGCCTGCGGTGGGCTCATCCAATATCAACAACCGCGGCGAGTGCACTAACGCCCTCGCGATCATCAATCGTCTCTTCATGCCACCTGAGAGCGTACGCGCCATTTGATTGCGCTTATCCCAGAGAGAGAGCTGCGTCAAAACCTCTTCGGCGCGAGCCAGTGCCTGCTTGCGCGGAATGCCATAAAAACCCGCCTGATTAACGACGATGGTCAGCGATGTCTCAAACTGGTTAAGGTTGAACTCTTGCGGAACCACGCCGATACAGGCCTTGGCGGCCTCGAGCTCGCGATCCATATCGTGGCCGAAGACCTCTAAGGTGCCTGCGGTTTTAGTGACGAGCGACGTACAGATCCCAATTAAGGTGCTTTTCCCTGCGCCGTTAGGACCTAAGAGTGCAAAGAAATCGCCCTCGGCAACACACAAGTCAATCCCCTTAAGCGCCTGAACGCCGTTACGGTATTGCTTAACGAGCCCGCGTACCTCGAGTGCCTGCATGGTGGGTGAAAGATACCATGCTCAGCGACTCGATCGCCCGAGCACCGCAAGGCGCTGTATTCCCTCCAGGGTATTTCGCCACAGCGCGGATTCATCGCCCTCATTCATCGCGGCTTCGACTCGCCGCTGCCAAAACCCATCGTCTCGCCAACGCAGATCGATCTGGTGAGTGGCTCGCTGCGCGTAGCGATCAATCTGGGACAGGCTCAATGCCGCCCAGCGTTCGCATTGGGGTTGGGGCATCCCGAGTAATAAGCGCGCGGCAACCTCTCGATGTCGACAAATTTCAGCCGTCAGGTGGGTCGCCAGTCTTGCAAAGCGCCGCCAGACCTCAGCCTTGCGCCAGCCCCCCTGCGGGTCGTGTGGCTCGTGTACTTGCCAATCCTGCTCGCGATCGTCGCACCCGCCTTCGAGTGCTCGCCACTCGAACAATAAGAAAGGGGCTTGACTGACTTTCGACCAAGGTTCGGGCTGCCCGACTAAGGTGTCGAGTCGGGTCACACCACTCACGCGCTCGTGTGGATTCATCCGTGACGCCTCGACCAGCGCCTGTAAACCTTGCGAATTTAATGTGGCGATCTGCTGCAAGATGTTGCGATCTACGCTGCGCGCGAACTCCACATGGGTGGTAACCGCCGCGATGCCTCCCTTGTCCTCTGCCATAGGTCTCTCCCGTAATGCTCTTTACCGATCCTTCGCGCCATGGCGAGGGTCGAGAGAACTAACGACAACAGCGGGGGAAATTCGCCATGCGCGTCACTGATGAACGCTATGACAAAGATCGTTATCGACAGGAGCTCGCCTTACGGCTGGTCGGTCACGACGCACGCACCCAAACGGTCCGCCGCTGGACCGGTCTCAGCGATGACCGGGTACGCAAACTCATCCGGGATTACATTCGCCAAGACAGCGGCCTACAGCGCCACCGTGGCAAGTCGCCGCAACAGGTCAATTATTTTTTACGTAATGAGCACATTCTGGCGCACGCGCATGCTTTAGCGGCGCTATTTGTCTTGTTTGGAGCCTATCAACCCGGAGCAACCCGCTTACGCGCGCCATCACTCCGACGCGGCGTCTTACTCTGTGATGCTTTTGAGTGTTATCAGCGCGTGCTGCCCTCACCGTGCATTGATCTCGAACATGCTGATTTCTTATTGCAGGTGTTACAACGTGGCGACGAAATCCAACTCTGCTGGTGTCCAAGCTGCGAATCACTCAATCTCACGGAGTACATCCGCCTTCGTAGCGGACCTTGCCGAGTCTGCGGCGCAAGCTTGCCCAGCCCATGGAGCCCTGCTGCTAGAATGCGGCGAACCTCGCACCCACCATGACTATTCTTCACTCGCCTGCGATCACGAACTTTCTAGCTGGTCCCTATCTGGATCGGCGTAGCGACGAGCGCGAACAGCCCACCGCCGTAGCGAACGCTCGCCAACAGTCCGGTAGCCGTGTACTGCTCACGCGCGGGACGGCGATCGGTGTCGTTGGGGACCCACCCCGTGCCGCGTTTCTATCGAGTGGTGATCCGCAATTGGTCGACTTCGAAGACGACGCATTTATTTTATTGGGTTGGTACCAAGAGCAGGCTTGCCTACTGCTCTCAATGGATGACGAGGCGCCTTCTCGCCTACAACCACCTACCGATTGGCGTTTTGAAGAACTACGGCCGTTGGCCGCCATCCTCGATCGCGAGGAGGCAGGACTTTTGGCCTATGCGCGGGCCTTAATTTATTGGCAACGACGCCATCGCTACTGTGGTCGTTGCGGCGGACCCAACCGAGCGCAGCGTGCGGGGCATCTGATGCAATGCGCATCACCGGATTGCGGCGAAGCTTTTTTTCCGCGTATTGATCCTGCTGTGATCGTCTTGGTTCGTCATGGCGATCATGCCTTGCTGGGTCGACAACCCAGCTGGCCGGCAGGACGTTTCTCAACCATCGCAGGGTTTGTAGAGCCGGGCGAAAGCTTAGAGGATACGGTACAGCGCGAGGTCAGTGAGGAAACGGGCGTCACGCTACGCGATATTCACTATCACTCCTCTCAGCCTTGGCCATTTCCGTCTTCTTTGATGCTCGGCTTCATGGCCGAAGCCGAGACCCCCACGATTAAAGTTGGATGTGAACTTGCCGAGGCTTGCTGGTTCAGTCGTGATGACATCATTCAACAAAAAGTCATCTTACCGCCTGCCACTTCGATCTCTCATCGTCTGATCGAAACCTGGTTCAACGACTACCCCGGACCGCCGCTCGCGCACTACCCCACGGCTTCCTGGACCGCAGCTCCGCGGCCAGGCTAAGAAATCCAGCTATGTGTCTCGCTGCCATCGCCTGGCAAGCGCATCCGCGGTACCGATTAGTCCTCATCGCCAATCGTGATGAGTTTCATGCGCGCCCGACGGAAGCGCTCAATGTGTGGTCGGACCGTGAGGGCGTCTTGGCAGGCCGTGATCTTCAAGCGGGCGGCACCTGGCTCGGTTGGCATCGAAGCGGCCGCTTTGGGCTCATCACCAACTATCGCGATCAACAGAGCCCTCAGGATGCCCCCACACGAGGCACCCTGATTCCCGATTTCCTTGATAGCCCACAGGCTCCTGGCGACTATCTGGCGGCACTCGCTCCGAGCGCTGCGCGCTATGCGGGCTTTAATTTACTGCTCGGTGATTTGCGATCCCTCTGGTACGCCTCTAACCGACAGAGAGGATTTCTGCGACCGCTTGAACCCGGCGTCTTCGCCCTCAGTAATCATCTGCTCGATACCCCTTGGCCCAAGCTTTCGCGGCTACGCAATGCATTAGAGCATTGGCTCAGCGATCCCGCAGACACACACCAGGACGTCGAGCCCCTGTGGCAAGCGCTGACCGATCGCACGCCGGCCGATGACCACCGCCTGCCTGAGACCGGTATTTCCTTGGAGTGGGAACGACGCCTATCCCCGCCTTTCATCGTGCATCCTGAGTACGGCACTCGGTGCTCAACTTTGCTCCGGGTCGATCATGCGAACCACATGGAGGTAGAGGAGCGCAGTTACGGTCGTGACGGCGAGGTCGTCGCGCGCCAATGTTGGCAGGGCCACCTGACTCAATGGCCACCCGCACCCAACTCGGTCGACCGACTGGCGTAGAATCGAGGTAGTTTCACCGCCGAGATACGCATGTCCCATGTTCGATCCCGCGCAGCATCCTGTTGTAGCTTCCGCCAAGCGCCGTCGCAGCGACTGGCGAGCGGCGCTATGGGTGTGGCTTTTGGCGTGGCTGGGGGCTGGCATCTCACACGCCGCCATCGAAATCGAGGTGACGGGGGTTGATGCCGAACTGCGACGCAACGTACTCGCGTTTCTCAGTCTCGAACGCTATAAAAATCGCGCCAATCTCGATGAGGCGCTACTCGAAAGATTGCAAGAGCGCGCGGAAACCGAAGCGATCGCCGCGTTACGCCCATTCGGTTTCTATGAAGCGGCGGCGAGCGTCGACTTACAACGAGTGAATGGCGATGCGTGGCGCGCACGGGTGGATATCATTCCAGGCAAGCCCGTCACCATCGGAACCTTAGTCTTTAAAATCCAAGGTGAAGGACGAGATGATCCTGCATTCAAAGATTTACTGAAAAACCCCGGGGTCACAATTGGCCAGCGACTAAACCATGCAAGATATGAAACACTCAAAGATCAGGTACAGCGTATTGCCAATAACCATGGCTTTGCTGAAGCTAGGCTTTTACAGAATGAGCTTCTGATCGATACGGATAACTATTCAGCGACCATCAGCTTGGTGATGGACACGGGACCAAGGTATCACTTTGGATCTCTTGCGATCGAACAAAGATCGATTCGTGATGAGTTATTGAGACGCTATCTACGTTTTGAAGAAGCACAACCTTTTGATGCGAACCAACTGCTTCGTAGTCAGTTCGCCCTGGATGACAGCCAATACTTTGCTAACGTGGAAGTACTGGCAGGTGAACCCGATGCCGCGCGCCGCACGATCCCCGTCAAAGTCATCGCTGAGCCCAACCGACGTAATCGTTACTCGGTAGGCGCAGGCTATGCCACCGATAGCCGCGCTCGCGGCAGTTTATCTTGGGAAAACCGTCGACTAAATAACCGTGGTCACCGATTTCGCGCGGAACTGAAAGCGGCGCAAGTAGAGCAGTCTTTTGAAGCTCGCTACTTTGTCCCCATTGGTGATCCTGCGCTAGAGCGTTTGGGCTTTGAGCTCAGTTACGCACGCGATGAGCTTGGCGACCTCGATACGCGAACCACCCGCTTCCAGCCCTCGGTGACCCAAGTACGCGGCGACTGGCAGCGAGTCGCCTTTGTCGCGCTAGATCGTGTGCGAACCTTAACCGACGGTTCTGCAACGCGTCTTACTGTTGAAGAAAGTAGCACCCTGCTCATCCCGGGTATTAGTTTCACCTCGATTCCACGCGGGTATTTGGGAGAGGCCCTTTTTTCACGCTCGCTATTTGGCGAGCTTCGAGGCTCAAGTGCTGCCTTAGGCGCCGTCGATGATTTTTTACAAGTTCGTCTCGAAGCCGAGCGCGTATTGAATGTCGCTAAGCAGTGGCATGTGCTGCTACGCGGACAAGTGGGCGCCACGGTGATCGGTAAGGCAGAGGATCTACCCGGTACCGAGCGCTTTTTCGCCGGCGGCGATCGAAGCGTGCGCGGATTTGGTTTTGCGGAACTCTCACCCCTCAACGATGAAGGCGCAAAAATCGGCGGCCGTCATCTACTCACGGGTACCGTCGAACTGATTCGCGATCTACCTCGCAATCTAGCATTGGCTGTATTCTTTGATATTGGCAATGCCATCGATGATTTCAATGATCCGCTGCAGTACTCAGCGGGCATCGGTCTGCGTTTTCGGCTACCCGTGGTCACCATCGGTGTTGATATTGCTCAGCCGCTCACCAATCCCATCTGCCGTAGTGTGACACCGGATCCGCGCTGTGCGCTGGAGCCTGGGTTCGACTCCAATGGAGGTCCTCGGCTACATCTGAATTTCTCTCCGAAGTTGTAGCTATGCTGATGCGTCGCCTCTCGATTGCCACTTTGATTCTGCTCGGCGTGCTGACCGCGCTACCGATAGGTGCCCTGTGGGCGCTCGGACACTCGCCTGCCGCGCTACAGGCACTGGTCGCCCGCTTGCCCCAAAGAATCGGCCCGGTGGAGTATTTGGCTGTAGAAGGCGTGAGTGGGTCGATAGGCGGTGGGCTACAGATTGAGCGCATCGAAATTCGCCATGATCTTGCGCACATTCAGATCCGTGGCATTCGAGCCCGACTCGAGCTATGGCCTCTCCTTTGGCAGTCTCTCGAAACCAAAGACTTCTCTATCGAGGAATTTGCGCTTCAACCTCAACCTCGTGATATCCCCCCGCCCAATCGACCCCCATTTTTCTTGCCTGGCTTAGTCACTGCTGAGATTGATAAGGTTGAGATTGGCCGCATCATCATTACCCAACGCTCGGGCTTGGTGGTCACGTTGGACGACACTCGCGCTCATGGCACGATTCGTCAGCGCTCAGCAAAAATTGAACACGTTGAAAGCACCTTGCTGGGACTTCGCCTAACGGGTGAAGCCACCCTCACCGCCAACCGACCCTTGATTCTGGCGGGCTCCGTGGAAGCACGACTGGATGCCGAGGATAGTCCGGATTGGTTAGCCGAGGCGGAGGTCACCGGTGATCTTGAAAAATTAAATGTCGATGCGCGACTCATTGAGCCATTTCGTGCAGAGATGGAACTCGGAGAGCTACGCGCGCTGCCCCCGTGGAATCTCACGGGAACGGTCCAGCTGCGTGATCTTGATGCCTCACGATTTGGTGCCGACACCGCCTTTGATAACCTAACGGGAGACCTGCAGATCGCACTCGATGCGGATAGTTGGCGTGTCTCGGGGCCGCTTCGCGCTGCTGATCTCGGAATCAAAGAATTTCAAATCACATACGAAGGTCAGCCCCGAGAAGGACGTATCGAAGCTCGACAATTAACATTCGAAGCCATCAACGATGCGCTGACCATAGACTTGGTTGGCTCATTCGGTATTGGCAAAAATCTACCTCGCGTGGCCTTGGCCGGCAGCTGGCAACGGTTGGCTTGGCCATTGGGCGCCAAAGATCCGAGCGTACGAAGCCCTCAAGGCCGTTTCACGGTCATTGATCAAGGTACCGGAGCCGACAAAGTCTATGTGTTGAGTGCAGACGCCCAATTGCGACCTCAAGTGGGCCCGCCTATCGACGCCCGCGCGACCGGCGTACTCTCACCGCAACGCTTAACGGTGGATAACGCGCAACTTGCCACGCTGGGGGGCCAGGTCAGACTCACAGGTCGCTTAACGCGAGGTCCGCGATCGGGGCTGAACATCGCGGGACGTATACAGAACATCAACCCGCAGTCGATTTGGGAACGGCTACCGGGCAAGCTCAACGCGGATTTCCAACTACAGGGAAACGGATTCGGCGTTGGAGATATTTGGCAGCTAGATCTTGCTCAAGTCGGTGGGGTACTACGCGGCGCAAGCGCGTCGGGCGGCGGCACAGCGCGGTTTAATCGAGAGGGTTCGTTTGCCGAGTTCCGACAATTACGCCTCGCGGCAGGGGGTCTGGCCATCGGTCTAGATGGAATCCTCGATCGCCAACGACGTAATCTCGACTTTGGCATCAATGCTGATGATTTAAGTGTCTTTGGCCCGAATGGTCGGGGGCAACTGCGCGCACAAGGACAAATACGCGGATCACCCGAGTCCATGAAAGTTGGACTCTCGGCGAGTGCCAAAAATATCTCCGTCGCGGGTATGGCGATCGAGCGCCTCATCGCGCAGATCGATATCGACCCGGTGAGCGGGGCGAGTGCCCCTGCACAAGCCAATATCGACATCAAAGGCCTACGAGTGGCAGGAGTCGATAT